>NZ_JANUEU010000002.1:0-905227 GCF_024807715.1 Buttiauxella sp. BIGb0471 | reverse complement strand
CTTAACAACCTCAAGACGTTTCTCAAAGGAGTATTTTGGCTTTGCCATATAAGGGACTATTCCATTTTATAGTCCAACTAAATGGGTGCAGTGCAGCAGGTTGGTTTAACTAACTCGGGGCTTTTTTCTGTCTGCTTTTCACCATTGGGATCGAAGCCTACAGCTTCAGCACCCGGCTATACTTTACTCTTCGCCCTGTCTCTCGCATACATTATTTTTCCATAGATTCAGTGTGTTAAATGTAATATTGCATTCACGCTATTGATGTTCAGACGTAAAAAAAACCGCCCCGAGAGGCGGTTTTGGAATACGGCTCGCAATCTTAGCGAACAACTACAGCGCTTTAAGAATCGCTTCCACACTCGCCTTGGCATCGCCAAACAGCATCTGAGTGTTTTCTTTAAAGAACAGCGGATTCTGCACACCTGCGTAACCGGTGTTCATAGAACGCTTGAACACGATAACGTTCTGCGCTTTCCACACTTCCAGCACTGGCATACCCGCGATTGGGCTGCGAGGATCTTCGAGCGCAGCCGGGTTTACGGTGTCATTCGCACCGATAACCAGAACAGTATCGGTATCAGCGAAGTCATCGTTGATTTCATCCATTTCCAGAACGACATCGTAAGGCACACGCGCTTCGGCCAGCAAAACGTTCATGTGGCCTGGCAAACGCCCTGCAACCGGGTGAATACCAAAACGAACCTTGATGCCACGCGCACGAAGTTTTTCGGTAATTTCAGCTACCGGATATTGTGCCTGTGCCACCGCCATACCATACCCCGGAGTGATGATCACCGAGGTCGAGTTTTTCAGCATATCCGCAGTGTCTTCCGCCGTGATTTCACGATGTTCGCCTGCTTCTTCGTCGTCACCCGTTGAGGAACCGTCGGTACCGAAACCACCAGCGATCACGCTGATAAAGGAGCGGTTCATCGCTTTACACATGATGTAAGACAGGATGGCACCGGAAGAACCTACCAACGCACCAGTGACGATCAGCAGGTCGTTGCTGAGCATAAAGCCCGCAGCTGCCGCTGCCCAACCGGAGTAGGAGTTCAGCATGGAAACGACAACCGGCATGTCTGCGCCGCCAATCGACGCCACCAGGTGCCAGCCGATAACCAGCGCGATGATGGTCATCACCAGCAACGCCAGAACCTGCAAGCCAACGCTTTCGGTACGTACGAAGATGATCAGCATCGCGAAGGAAACCACGATTGCCGCCAGATTCAGTTTATGGCGGTTTGGCAACATCAACGGTTTAGAGGAGATTTTGCCACGCAGTTTGCCAAATGCCACGATGGAACCTGTGAAGGTCACTGCACCGATGAAGATACCGAGGAACACTTCCGTTAAATGGATGTTTTCCATCACCGGCTCAAGACCCGGCGCATGATCCAGATAGCTGTTGAAGCCCACCAGAACCGCCGCCAGACCCACGAAGCTGTGCAGAATTGCCACCAGCTCCGGCATTTCGGTCATTTCAACTTTCTTCGCTAGGTGAATACCGATGGCACCACCAATCACCATAGCGACAATAATCCAGACAACATTGCCGGTTTCAGGCCCGAAAATGGTCGCGACTAACGCGATAGCCATACCCGCCATGCCGAACAAGTTACCTTGTTTAGATGTTTCGTGTTTTGACAGCCCTGCCAGGCTGAAAATAAACAGAATTGCGGCAACAATGTATGCTGCTGTAACTAATCCACCAGACATGTGTTACCCCTTAGTTCTTCCGGAACATTTTCAGCATGCGCTGAGTGACGGTGAAACCACCAAAAATATTGATACTGGCAATCAGCACAGCAATAAAGCTCAGGAAGCTAACCCAGCCACCGTGGCCAATTTGTAATAACGCGCCAACCACAATGATCCCTGAAATGGCGTTAGTGACCGACATCAGTGGCGTGTGCAGAGCATGAGAAACGTTCCACACCACGTAGTAACCCACCACGCATGACAACGCGAATACGGTGAAGTGGCCAAGGAATTCTTTTGGAGCCACATCTGCAAGCCAGCCAAAAAGAATAATCGCCAGCGCCATAAACGCGTATTTACGCCATGGAGAGGCAGGCTTTTTCTCTTCTACCGGTGCAGCCACTTTCTTGGCAGCAGCCTGTGGTTGAGCAGACACCTGGATTGGCGGAGCCGGCCAGGTGACTTCGCCATCACGAATGACGGTCACGCCACGCACGACGACATCTTCAAAATCAACCACGGTATTGCCGTCTTTCTCTTTGCAGAGCAATTTGAGCAAGTTAACCAGGTTTGTGCCGTAAAGCTGGGAAGATTGCGTTGGCAGGCGGCCTGGCAAGTCGGTGTAACCGATAACTTTCACGCCGTTTGGCGTAACAGTCACCTGGTCAGCAACGGTATATTCACAGTTACCGCCGTTTTGCGCGGCCAAATCGACAATCACACTGCCCGCTTGCATGGAATCCACCATTTCGCGGGTGATAAGTTTTGGCGCAGGCTTGCCGGGGATCAGCGCCGTGGTGACGATGATATCAACTTCTTTTGCTTGCGCAGCAAACAGTTCCATTTCGGCTTTAATGAAGGCTTCGGACATGACTTTGGCATAACCGTCGCCGCTGCCTGCTTCTTCTTTAAAGTCCAGCTCAAGGAACTCAGCGCCCATACTTTGCACTTGTTCTTTCACTTCCGGACGCGTGTCGAACGCACGCACAATCGCACCAAGGCTGTTCGCCGCACCGATTGCCGCAAGCCCTGCAACACCAGCACCGATAACCATCACTTTTGCCGGCGGTACTTTACCCGCAGCGGTAATTTGCCCGGTAAAGAAACGACCAAATTCATGAGCAGCTTCAACAATTGCGCGATAACCCGCAATGTTTGCCATTGAGCTAAGAGCATCGAGAGACTGAGCACGAGAAATACGCGGCACGGAGTCCATCGCCATCACGGTGACATTTTTGGCAGCCAGTTTTTCCAGCAATTCTGGATTCTGGGCTGGCCAGATAAAACTCACCAGCGTCGAACCCGCACGCAGCAGTTCGATTTCGCTATCCTGCGGAGCGTTCACTTTCAAAATAATGTCAGATTGCCAGACGTCAGCGGTATCTGAAATGGTTGCCCCAACATGGACAAACGCCTCATCATCGAAGCTAGCCAGTTTGCCCGCTCCGCTTTCGACTGTGACGGTGAAACCCAGCTTCAGCAATTGCTCCACTGTTTTTGGCGTGGCAGCCACTCGGGATTCACCCGCCCACCGCTCTTTTGGTACCCCAATACGCATAGTATTCCCTTCCATCTGTTTTTTGTTGATGGTTTGTCAGACATCGTCCTGGCAATCGGCGTGGCCAAGTCCAAAACAATGAAAAAATACATCTGTAAAACTTTTTATAACCTACTGAAAATAACGCCTGTGATCCAGATCAGGATCTCAGTATTTGTATCATTATCGTAAAAGTTTAGCGCTATGCGCTTCAGACAGCTATTTCTGACTGATTTTCATCTGTGAGACCTGATAATCCGCTTAAGCGAAGCCGCAATTCACGATTCTGCTCCGGTGCAAATTGCATATTTAACATTGTATTAACTAATTAAGTTGTAAGCTTTACCGCTTTTACTGGTCAAAGCGTTCTTTTATTAACATATAAATTTTAGTTATGAAAAATATCTGCAACCAACCGTTGCAACCCTAAAAATGCCGCAGACAGTTGCAGTGTTCAATGCCATAATCGGCGGCTAGCAAGTAACCCACAGAGAATGCGGTATTTGTATTCATTTTGCGCAAGGCGAAGGATTATTTTTATGAAGCTCAAGAACACCCTTCTGGCGTCAGCACTGATTTCCCTGACTACGCTGTCCGCTCAGGCAGCAACGGAACTGACTCCTGATCAAGCTGCTGCTCTTAAACCATTTGATCGCATTACCATCACTGGCCGTTTTAACTCGATTGGCGAAGCGGTAAATGCCGTGTCCAAACGTGCAGATAAAATTGGCGCAGCTTCTTTCTATGTTCAGGACACCAACGATACTGGCAGTAGCGGTAACTGGCGTGTGGTTGCAGATGTCTATCACGCTGATGCCCCTAAGGCTGAAGAAAACACCAATCGCGTGATCAACGGCGTGACTGAGTTACCGAAAGATCAAGCTTATGCTCTTGAGCCGTTCGATACCGTGACAGTCCAGGGTTTTTATCGCAGTCAGCCCGATGTTAACGCAGCAATCACCCGCGCAGCTAAAGAGAAAGGTGCAGATTCGTTCTACATCGTGCGCCAGATTGACGCAAACTCAGGCGGCAACCAGCGCATTACGGCTTTCATCTATAAAAAAGACGCTAAGAAACGTGTTCTGCAAAGCCCTGATGCGATCCCTGCGAACTCAGAGGCAGGTAAAGCCGCGCTGGCAGCTGGTGGCGCTGCGGCAGCCGCAGTTGAAATCCCAGGCGTTGCAACAACCAGCACCCCAACTTCTGACGTAGGCCGTTTCTTTGAAACACAAACTACTAAAGGCGGACGTTACACTGTAACGCTTCCTGATGGCACCAAAATCGAAGAAGTGAATAAAATCACCGCGGCGCAAATGGTTCCTTTCGATAGCGTGAAGTTCACTGGCCATTACGGTAGCAGCACTGAAGTGTCTTACCAGGTGGCGAAACGTGCCGCTAAGAAAGGTGCTAAGTTCTACCACATCACCCGTCAATGGGAAGAGCGTGGCGGCAACCTGACTGTCAGCGCTGATTTGTACAAATAAGCTTTCATATAATCCTAAAAAGGGTGGCATTGCCGCCCTTTTTTTATTGCGCCGAGCATTTTATGGCTCATGTCATTGCAAGCAGCTCTTACACTCCGTAAAATCCCGCGCCTTAGTGTTACCCACCATTTTTATGCACAAAAGCATAATAATTATTCTGGGTTTTTAATTTGAATTTTACGGGACTGCTATGGAAAAGAAGCTTGGCCTCGCTGCGTTAACGGCATTGGTATTGAGTTCCATGCTCGGCGCAGGTGTATTTAGCCTGCCGCAAAATATGGCGAGCGTGGCGAGTCCCGCAGCATTGTTGATTGGCTGGGCGATTACCGGTGCGGGCATTCTGTTGTTGGCACTGGCAATGCTGGTGTTAACCCGTCTGCGCCCCGACCTTGACGGCGGCATTTTTACTTATGCACGCGAAGGTTTTGGTGAGCTTATCGGTTTCTTCTCGGCGTGGGGCTACTGGCTTTGCGCCGTTATCGCTAACGTTTCGTACCTGGTGATTGTTTTCTCTGCACTCAGTTTCTTCACCGATACGCCTGAACTGCGCCTGTTTGGCGACGGAAATACCTGGCAGTCGATTGTGGGTGCATCGGTATTGCTATGGATGGTGCACTTTTTGGTGCTTCGCGGCGTGCAAACCGCAGCCAGCATTAATCTGGTCGCCACTCTCGCTAAGCTGCTGCCGTTAGGTTTGTTTGTCGTTCTGGCCGCCATGGCTTTCAAACTTTCGACTTTTAGCCTCGATTTCAGCGGCATCGCGCTGGGTGTTCCGGTTTGGGAGCAGGTCAAAAACACCATGCTGATTACCCTTTGGGTCTTCATCGGTGTGGAAGGTGCCGTGGTCGTTTCAGCTCGCGCCCGGAATAAAAATGATGTCGGTCGCGCTACCCTTCTCGCAGTCATTGCCGCGTTAGGGGTTTACCTGCTGGTGACATTGCTTTCGTTGGGCGTGCTTGCCCGCCCTGAACTTGCCGGAATGCGCAATCCTTCCATGGCTGGGTTGATGGTCGAAATGATGGGGCCGTGGGGTGAGATAATTATCGCCGCCGGGCTGATTGTCTCAGTATGTGGGGCCTATCTGAGCTGGACGATTATGGCCGCCGAAGTGCCCTTTCTTGCCGCCACGCATAAAGCCTTCCCGAAAATTTTTGCGCGTCAGAATGAAAACAATGCGCCTTCGGCTTCTCTTTGGCTCACCAATATTAGTATCCAGATTTGCCTGGTGCTGATTTGGCTGACGGGTTCGGATTACAATACGCTGCTGACGATTGCCTCAGAAATGATACTGGTGCCCTATTTCCTGGTCGGTGCATTTTTGCTGAAAGTTTCGACTCGCCCATTGCATAAAGCGATTGGATTAGGTGCATGTATTTATGGCTTATGGCTGCTTTATGCGTCAGGCCCAATGCATTTACTTCTTTCGGTGGTACTGTATGCGCCGGGCTTGTTAGTCTTTATGTATACACGCAGCACGCATAAGCATGACATCAAACTGAATTTAAAGGAAAAATCAGTCATTTTCCTGATGCTGGTGGCAGCGTTCCCTGCAACGTGGATGTTGGTGAAATAAGTACATTAAGGAGTCGTCGATGGAGATTAAAACATCAGCTCGTCCCATTCTGATTACCGGTGCTGGTAAACGGATTGGCCTCGCGTTAGCACGACACTTTTTAGCCCAGCAACAGCCTGTGATTATCAGCTACCGCACACGTTATCCGGCGGTCGCTGAACTGGAAAAGGCTGGCGCAATTTGTTTGTTCGGTGACTTTTCTACCAATGACGGCATCAAACAATTTGCCGCTGAGGTAAAGCAACATTGCGACGGGCTGCGCGCCATTGTACATAATGCCAGCGCCTGGCTTGCGGAATCACCAAACTTTTCCCCTGCGGAAACCCTGGCCGCCATGTTGCAAATTCACGTCAACGCGCCTTATTTGTTGAATCAATATCTTGAGCCGTTATTGCGCGGCCATGGCCAGGCGGGTTCGGACATTATTCATTTCACCGATTATGTCGTGGAACGTGGCAGTGATAAGCATATTGCTTATGCGGCCAGTAAAGCGGCGCTGGATAATATGACGCGCTCGTTTGCCCGAAAGCTGGCACCCGAGGTAAAAGTGAATGCCATCGCGCCTGCGATGATCATGTTTAACGAACATGACGATGCCGAATACCGCAAGGCAGCGTTGAATAAGTCGTTGATGAAAATCGCCCCGGGCGAGCAGGAAATCATTGGGCTGGTAGAATACCTGTTGAATAGCGAGTATGTGACGGGCCGAACCCATGCTGTAGACGGCGGCCGCCCACTGCGTTAAATCTGTTTACCCATGATTTATGGTGTAAAAACATTTAGCAGTGTATGTTTCCCTTTTGATCTGAAGTGCCGGGCTATGAATAAAATCGTATACGTAGAAGACGATCCAGAAGTAGGAGCGTTGATTGCCGCTTATCTCGGCAAACATGACATTGATGTGATTGTTGAAAGTCGTGGCGACCGCGCCGAAGAAACAATTCAACAACAACGCCCTGACCTTGTGTTGCTGGATGTCATGTTACCCGGCAAAGATGGCATGACGTTGTGCCGCGATCTGCGTCCGCAATGGGATGGCCCGATTGTTCTTCTCACCTCTTTGGACAGCGATATGAACCATATTTTGTCGCTGGAGATGGGGGCTAACGATTATATTCTTAAAACCACTCCGCCTGCTGTTTTGCTGGCGCGTTTACGTCTGCATTTGCGCCAGCGCGTTTCGGCGCAACATACCGTTGAAAGCAATCCCAGTGCACTCAAACCTCACAAAGCCATGCGCTTTGGGACGCTATGCATCGATCCGGTGAACCGCCAGGTCACGCTCGGTGCTGAAAACATTACCCTTTCCACTGCAGATTTTGATTTGTTGTGGGAATTAGCCACTCATGCGGGGCAAATTATGGACCGCGACGCGTTACTTAAAAACCTGCGTGGCGTGACATACGATGGTCTGGATCGCAGCGTCGATGTCGCCATTTCGCGCCTGAGAAAAAAACTCTACGACAGCGCCACCGAACCCTTCCGTATCAAAACCGTGCGTAACAAAGGTTACCTTTTCGCACCTCACGCCTGGGAAAGTGAAGCCTGATGAAAAAGCTGTTTATTCAGTTTTATCTTCTGCTGTTCGTCTGCTTCCTGGTAATGACCATGCTGGTTGGCCTGGTCTATAAATTTACCGCTGAACGCGCGGGTCGCCAGTCACTCGATGATTTAATGAAAAGCTCGCTGTATTTGATGCGCAGCGAATTACGAGAGATCCCGCCACGGGACTGGAACCGCACGATTAAAGATCTCGACCTGAATTTGTCCTTTAAGCTTAATATTGAACCGATTGATAAATTCAAACTCGACGAAATGACCATGCACCATCTGCGTGCAGGGGAAATCGTCGCCCTCGACGATGAATACACTTTTATTCAGCGCATTCCCCGCAGCCATTATGTTCTGGCGGTCGGCCCGATACCGTATCTGTTTTTCCTGCATCAAATGCGGTTGCTGGATGTTGCGCTGATGGCGTTTATTGCGTTCTCTCTCGCCTTCCCGGTGTTTATCTGGATGCGTCCGCACTGGAAGGACATGCTTAAACTGGAAACCGCCGCGCAAAGATTAGGAACAGGCCATCTTGATGAACGCATCCATTTCGACAGTGCTTCAAGTTTTGAACGTTTAGGCGTTGCGTTTAACCAGATGGCTGACAGCATCAACGCGCAAATCGCCAGTAAGAAGCTGCTGATTGACGGTATTGCCCACGAGTTACGTACTCCGTTGGTGCGTTTACGTTACCGTCTTGAGATGAGTGACAACCTGACCGAAACCGAACTGCTGGCGCTCAATCGCGACATTGGTCAACTGGAAGCATTAATTGAAGAGTTACTCACCTATGCCCGACTGGATCGCCCGCAAACCGAGCTGCAACTGGCGCACGTGAATGTTCCGCGCTGGCTTGATGAACACATCGCCGATGTCAGAATTATTCATCCGCATCTCGATATTCAGCTTGATACGCCCGCCTCTGGTAATTTTGGCCTTATTGATCTGCGCCTGATGGAACGGGTCACCGATAACCTGATCAATAACGCCCTGCGCTATAGCAAAGAACGGCTTCGCGTAAGTTTATGGCTGGATGCTGATACCGCGATTTTGCAGGTGGAAGATGACGGCCCCGGCATTCCAGCTGAGGAACGGGAACGGGTATTTGAGCCATTTGTTCGTCTGGACCCAAGTCGTGACCGTGCCACGGGTGGCTGCGGACTGGGCCTGGCGATTGTTCATTCTGTTGCAACAGCGATGGAAGGATCCGTGGTCGTCGATAGCGGTTCGCTGGGGGGCGCTCGCTTCCGCTTTAGCTGGCCGATAAAAACTGAATCCCCTTTGCCACTGGCATCCATCACACCTCGCCGCTAGAAAACACATTCTCACCTGCCTGACCAAAAACGGCGCAGGTGGCCAGGTTCGTCTCCCTGTGTTATAAATCTTTAGTATGTTGTAACTAATGGATGGTGAAGGTGAAATGGCAAAGTATGATTTGATTGATCGATTGAACGGTACTTTTCGCGAGCTTGAACACGACCTGCACCAGTTGCAGGAACAGCTTGATAGTTATCGTTTATTGGTTGGCCGCGTCTTTCAGTTACCCGCTGTTGATAAAGGTAAAGAGCACGATTCGGTGACTAAAATCGAGGTGACGCAACTGCTCGGTAAAGCGGCGCATCAGGCAACCCTCACCCATTTCACTCGTTTATTTATTCAGCAACAGTCGGAAAAAACCAGCAGCAAAGCAGCGATTCGCCTGCCGGGAGCTCTTTGTTATCAGGTAGACGAAACAGAACGCAGCGAGACTCAGAGGCTGGTTGGGCGGATTAATCAATTAAAACAAGAGCTGGAAAACATTATCAGCGTGGAGTCGGGATTGCCCAGCGTGCAACGCTTTGAATGGGTTCACCGCCAGCTTCCAGGGCTGATTACGCTCAACGCTTATCGCACGATTACGTTACTCGACAACCCTGACACGCTGAATTTTGGCTGGGCGAATAAACAAATCATCAAGAATTACACCCGCCGCGAAGTTATCGACATTCTGGAAAAGAGCCTGAAGGCGAATCGTTCGGTGCCCCCATACACCCGCGAACAATGGGCAGAGCAAATCACCCGCGAGCTAAATTCAATCACCCGCCTTTCGGATAACGTGCGCCTGAAGATTAAGCGCCCGGTGAAAGTACAGCCCGTCGCACGCGCCTGGTATCAGGAGCGCAAAAAGCAGGTGCAGCACGCATGCCCATCGCCATTAATTGTGTTGTGTAACCGGGATAATGGCGAAATGCCGCCAGAGATGGGGGAATTGCTGAATTACGATGCGGATAATATTCGCCATCGTTATAAGCCTGATGCACAGCCGCTACAGCTGGTGATCCCGCGTCTGCATTTGTATTGCGAGACATAAACGCAGACGCGGTGAAGTTTACTGCTTCATACTGCCGACCATTTCTTCCGGGCGTACCCACGCATCAAACTCATCCTCGGTGAGATAACCGAGTTTGAGTGCCGAGGCTTTTAATGTCAGCCCCTCTTTGTGGGCTTTCTTGGCAATTTCGGCGGCTTTATCGTAACCAATATGCGTATTGAGTGCCGTCACCAGCATCAGCGACTCATTGAGCAATTGTGTGATGCGGTCACGATTCGGCTCGATACCCACCGCACAATGCTCATTGAAACTTTCCATTCCGTCAGCCAATAAACGCACCGATTGCAGGAAGTTATGAATCACCATCGGGCGATAGACGTTAAGCTCAAAATTGCCCGATGCGCCGCCCATATTGACCGCCACATCGTTGCCCATCACCTGGCAGCACAGCATGGTCATGGCTTCGCACTGCGTCGGATTGACCTTACCTGGCATAATCGAACTCCCCGGCTCGTTCTCAGGAATGGCAATTTCGCCAATCCCGCAGCGTGGCCCGGAAGATAGCCAACGTACATCGTTGGCAATTTTCATCAGTGACGCGGCCAGCCCTTTTAATGCACCGTGAGAGTGAACCAGGGCATCGCAAGTCGCCAGCGCTTCAAATTTATTGGGGGCCGTCACAAACGACTGGCCAGTAATTTCAGCCAGCTCTTTTGCTACACGTACAGCGTATTCCGGGTGCGTATTCAGCCCTGTCCCCACCGCCGTACCACCCAAGGCGAGTTCGGCAACGTGCGGCAAACTGTTTTCAACATGTTTGAGGCTGTGTTCAAGCATCGCGACCCAGCCTGAAATCTCCTGCCCAAGGGTCAACGGCGTGGCATCTTGCAAGTGGGTGCGGCCAATTTTTACGATATCTTTGAAAGCCACGGCTTTACCCTGCAACGTCTCTTTCAGCACGTTTAATTGCGGGATCAGTTGTTCGCGCACCGCAATCACCGCCGCAACGTGCATCGCCGTTGGAAAGACGTCGTTCGAACTTTGGCTCTTATTCACGTCGTCATTCGGGTGAACTTTACGTTCCATGCCGCGCACACCGCCGAGAATTTCACTCGCCCGGTTTGCCAGCACTTCGTTCATGTTCATATTGCTCTGGGTACCGGAGCCGGTCTGCCAGATTGCCAGCGGGAATTCATCCGGGTGTTTACCGGCCAGAACTTCGTCTGCCGCATCCATAATCGCCTTGCCGCGATCGGATACCAGCAAACCCAGATCCATATTCACCTTCGCCGCAGCGCGTTTGGTGAGCGCCAGCGCGTGAATCAACGCGGTGGGCATTTTCTCCGTGGAAATGCGGAAGTGCTCAAGGGAGCGCTGAGTTTGCGCGCCCCACAGTTTATCTGCCGGGACGTCAATTGGGCCCATTGAGTCTTTTTCACTACGAACGGCTACCATTTCATTCTCCTTAGATTTGAGCATCCCCAAAGAATTTGGGGTAAAAAAAACCGCCCTTATGGGCGGCTTGAGTGTCTTACTTCACGCATCGCGTACATTGGGAGGCGTGTATTTTCTGGAAGAAGTCGTTGCCCTTGTCATCGACCAGAATAAAGGCTGGGAAATCTTCGACTTCGATTTTCCAGATGGCTTCCATTCCTAACTCTGCGTATTCGACACAATCCAGGCTCTTGATACTTTGTTGCGCCAGTACAGCCGCCGGGCCGCCGATACTGCCAAGATAGAACCCGCCATGTTTATGACAGGCGTCGGTCACTTGCTGGCTTCGGTTGCCTTTTGCCAGCATCACCATGCTTCCGCCGTTTGACTGGAGTAAATCCACGTAGGAATCCATACGTCCGGCGGTGGTCGGCCCTAAAGAACCTGATGCATAACCCTCTGGCGTTTTAGCCGGGCCAGCGTAATAAACCGGGTGATCTTTAATGTATTGCGGCAAACCTTCGCCGTTGTCGATACGCTCTTTGAGTTTAGCGTGGGCAATATCACGCGCCACAATAATTGTCCCGCTCAGGGAAAGTCGAGTTGAAACCGGGTATTGCGACAACTGTTTGAGGATCTCACTCATCGGGCGGTTGAGATCGACTTTGATCGCCTCCCCCTCACCCGCCTGGCGTAATTCCTGCGGAATAAATTTGCCAGGATTGTGCTCCAGTTTCTCGATCCAGATACCGTCGCGGTTGATCTTGGCTTTGATGTTTCGGTCCGCAGAGCACGATACGCCCATGCCTACCGGGCAAGACGCACCGTGGCGTGGCAGGCGCACAACACGAATATCGTGAGCAAAATATTTACCGCCAAACTGCGCACCCAGACCGAGGTTTTGCGCTTCTTTCAGCAACTCTTCTTCCAGCTGAACGTCACGGAACGCCTGGCCATGCTCGTTACCTTCTGTTGGCAGGCCGTCGTAATATTTAGTCGACGCGAGTTTCACGGTTTTTAGCGTTGCTTCGGCAGAGGTTCCACCAATCACAAACGCCACATGATACGGCGGGCAAGCAGCCGTACCGAGGCTACGCATTTTCTCCACCAGGTATTCTTTCAGGCGACCCGGACTCAGCAGCGCCTTCGTTTCCTGGTAGAGATAAGTTTTGTTCGCTGAACCGCCACCTTTGGCGATGCAGAGGAATTTGTATTCAGCGCCATCTACGCTGTAGAGGTCGATTTGCGCAGGCAAGTTAGTGCCTGTATTCACCTCTTTGTACATATCCAGCGCCGCGTTTTGCGAGTAGCGCAGGTTATCTTCAATAAAGGTGTTGTAAACGCCACGAGACAACGCTTCCTCATCACCACCCCCGGTCCAGACACGTTGGCCTTTTTTACCCATGATGATGGCTGTGCCGGTATCCTGGCAGGTTGGCAAAATGCCCTTTGCAGCGATTTCGGAGTTACGCAGGAACTGGAGCGCGACATACTTATCGTTTTCGCTGGCTTCGGGATCATTGAGGATATCAGCCACCTGCTGCTGATGCGCCGGGCGCAACATAAACGAGGCATCGTGGAAGGCGTGTTGGGTGAGTAACGTGAGGGCTTTAGGGTCAACTTTCAGGACTTCCTGCCCTTCAAACTCTGATACGGAAACATAATCGCTGCTGAGCAGGTAGTATTCGGTTTCGTCTTTTTTTAACGGGAACGGTTCTTGATAATGAAAGTCTTTATTCGGCATTGTTCTCTCACTTACTACGTTAATTATTATCTTTTATACCCTTTAGATTTCAAGCCTGAGCCAACCCCGCTGTGGCTTGAAAGATAACGGGCCTAACATGCTACACAATTTTTTAACAAAAACTGAGACTAAACCGACTTTTTAATCCCCTGGTTACTTCACTGCGGATAATTGGTTTAATAGCAGTAACTTTGTTTAGATTACTATAGGGCTTACTGATGCAAAAACTCATTAACTCAGTGCAAAACTATGCCTGGGGAAGTAAAACTGCGTTAACAGAACTTTATGGTGTGGAAAATCCTGAAAATCTGCCAATGGCAGAACTATGGATGGGCGCACATCCAAAAAGCAGCTCAAAGATTCTTAATAACGGCCAGGTGCAATCGCTACGTGATGTGATTGACGCTGATAAGCCGACACTTTTAGGCAAGGCCGTTGCAGAGCGTTTTGGTGAGTTACCTTTTCTCTTCAAAGTGCTGTGTGCCGATCAACCGCTTTCCATTCAGGTCCATCCTAACAAAAAGGCATCTGAATTAGGCTTTGCCAAAGAAAATGCCGCGGGCATTCCACTGGATGCCGCCGAGCGCAATTATAAAGATCCAAACCACAAGCCAGAGCTGGTGTTTGCGCTAACGCCCTTCCTCGCCATGAACGCATTCCGCGAGTTCTCCGATATTGTCTCTCTGTTACAGCCAGTTTCCGGCGCGCACCCGGCGATTGCTCATTTCTTGCAAGAGCCGAATGCTGAATGTCTGTCGCAGCTTTTTGCCAGCCTGCTGAACATGAAAGGTGAAGAGAAATCACTCGCACTCGGCGTGTTGAAAGCCGCACTGAATAATCAGCAAGGCGAACCGTGGGAAACCATTCGCGTCATTTCCGAGTTCTACCCGGACGACAGCGGTTTGTTCTCGCCATTGTTGCTCAATGTGGTGAAATTACAGCCAGGCGAAGCGATGTTCCTGTTCGCTGAAACCCCACATGCCTATCTCAAAGGCGTTGCACTCGAAGTCATGGCGAATTCCGATAACGTCCTTCGTGCAGGGTTAACGCCAAAATATATCGACATTCCAGAGCTGGTCGCCAACGTTAAGTTCGAACCAAAGCCAGCCGCTGAGTTACTGACTCAGCCTGAGAAACATGCGGGCGAACTCGACTTCCCTATTCCGGTTGATGACTTTGCTTTCTCTTTACACGACCTGAGTACGCAGCAGACAAATCTTGCGCAGCCGAGCGCCGCTATTGTGTTCTGTACTGAAGGTGAAGCGGTGTTGAGCAAAGATGGGCAGCAGCTGGTACTTAAACCTGGCGAATCGGCCTTTATTTCTGCACAGGAATCTCCGGTTTCAATCAGTGGTGTGGGTCGTGTCGCGCGGGTTTATTCCAAAATCTGAGTTATAAGCAACTTACTGATCTTTTGAAGCAAGATTGCTAAGCTTTAAGATGAGTTTCTTAAATGCCTCTACCCAGGCATCTACACGATGCCGGGTAAAAGGTATTTCTTTCGCCTGCTGGAGGACTCCCGGCAGGTGCACTTAATATGGACTACGACAGAATGAAAAAATCACTGGTTGCTGTAGGTGTTATTGTGGCTCTGGGTGTGGTGTGGACGGGCACAGCCTGGTACACCGGTAAGCAGCTCGAAGGCCGCATGGCTGAAATGGTTAGTAACGCTAACGCCGAATTGAACAAAGCCTCGCCGGAAGCTGGTTTGACGCTGAGCTACCAGGATTATCATCGTGGCCTGTTCCATAGTTCCATGCAGTTGGTCGTGAAACCGACCGCCGGGAAGACAAGCGCCATTCTGAAACCTGATCAAAGTATCGTCTTCAACGAAACAATCGATCACGGTCCATTCCCGTTCGCTCAACTGAAAAAATTCAATCTGATTCCGTCTATGGCATCAGTTCACACCACGCTGGTGAATAACCCAACCACTAAGCCTTTGTTTGATATCGCTAAAGGTCAGTCCTTTATTGATGCACAAACGCGTATTGGCTACAACGGCGACACCTCTTCCGATATCGATTTACTGCCATTGAATTACGAAAAAGGCGAAGAGAAAGTGGCGTTCAGCGGCGGTCAGTTCAAGGCCGATGTTGATGGTCAGGGTGACAAAATTGCCGTCAGCGGTGAAGCACAAAGCGGGCTGGTGAATACCGTTAATGAATACGGTCAGCATGTGCAGATGACGTTCAACGGCATCAAAACCGACGGTGAAAGCTCGCGCAGTGAATTTGTCGAACGCATCGGCAGCCAAAAAGCCTCTATTGAAAAGCTGGCGGTGACTGTTGAAGGCAAAGAAATGGCGGTGTTCGAAGGTTTGAATATCAATGCTAAATCTGAGCTTCAGGAAGATAAAAAACATCTTTCCGGGCAAATTGATTACACCCTGAACTCGCTGAAAGTACAGAATAAAGATATTGGTAGCGGCAAGTTAACGATCAAAATCGGCAATCTCGACGGTGCAGCGGTGCATGAGTTCAGCCAGAAATATAACGCTGAATCGCAAAAACTGCTGGCCGATCCGAATCTTGCGCAGAATCCAGAAGCTTATCAGCAGCGTATTGTGGAGCTATTTGCTGCAAACTTGCCGATGCTGTTAAAAGGTGACCCGGTCATTACCGTTGCGCCGTTAAGCTGGAAAAATGCGAAAGGCGAAAGCAGCTTTAATCTTTCCCTGTTCCTGAAAGATCCGGCGCAGGCGGCTGGCGAGCCAACCACTCCAGAACAGCAGCTTGATCGCGTCGTAAAATCACTCGACAGCAAACTGGTTATTCCTGTGGATATGGCAACTGAATTGATGACTCAGGTCGCGCAGCTTGAAGGTTACCAGCCTGCTGAAGCCGCAAAACTTGCCGATCAACAAATCAAAGGCCTGGCGGCGATGGGACAAATGTTCCGCGTGACCACCATGGAAGACAACAAAGTCGTTTCCAGCCTGCAATATTCAAACGGTCAGGTCACACTGAACGGCCAGAAAATGCCGCTTGGCGAACTGTTAGGCATGTTTGGTATGGCGGCCCCTGGCGAACCAGAAGCAGCTCCAGCACCTGAACTGGAAACACCGGTCGTTCCGGCGGTACCAGCGGTTCCCCAGCAGTAATTATTTGTTTTGCCCGCAGTCTAAAGCCTCCCACGGGAGGCTTTTTCGTTTATCGCATCCTTCAATTCACATTCTGGCACTGGCGATAACGCGCTTTTGTTTCCGTTGATGGTGCATTTTTGAAAATCTTTTTAAACAGAATCCCCCTCAGTAGCACAAACATAAATTATTTGTATCCTTAAGTGGCGAAATGTAACTCTTTGGTTATATTTATAAAACGAAAATGCTGAGCAGTGATTCTTATCACTTAAGCGACCAAATAATTTCCAGATGTGATTACTCGAAGAAGCTGAGTAGTTAGAAGGTTTTAACATGAGGGGTACAAATGAGACTTACGTTGATCGTCAAAAGTCTTGCACTGGCAGGGTTGCTTTCCTCCACTGCACTGACACCTTTGTTCGCGCAGGAAGCACCAAAAGGTGCCACAGCGTCAACAAAGCAAGCCAACGATGCACTTTATAACCAGCTTCCTTTCTCCGATAACACCGATTTCACGAATGCTCACAAAGGCTTTATCGCCGCTTTACCGCAGGACGTGATTAAAGGCGAGCAGGGAAATGTTATCTGGAACCCACAGCAGTACGCATTTATCAAAGAAGGGGAAAAATCCCCTGACACCGTAAACCCGAGCCTTTGGCGACAGTCTCAGTTGATCAACATCAGCGGTCTGTTTGAAGTGACTGAGGGCGTTTACCAGATCCGTAACCTCGATTTATCCAACATGACCATCATTGAGGGTAAAGAAGGGATTACCGTCGTTGACCCGCTGGTTTCAGCAGAAACAGCAAAAGTCGGCATGGATTTGTACTTCAAAAATCGCGGCAATAAACCTGTCGTCGCCATCATTTATACCCATAGCCACGTTGACCATTATGGCGGCGTGCGTGGTGTGGTAGATGAAGCGGATGTGAAATCCGGGAAGGTAAAAGTTTATGCGCCAGCAGGCTTCATGGAAGCAGCGGTCGCGGAAAACATTATGGCGGGCAATGTCATGAGCCGCCGTGCCAGCTATATGTATGGCAACCTCCTGAAACCTGAAGCCACCGGCCAGGTCGGCGCGGGTCTGGGCACCACCACCTCAGCGGGTACCGTGACGCTGATTGCCCCAACGAACATCATCGAGAAAGATGGCCAGAAGGAAGTCATTGATGGTCTGACTTATGACTTCATGCTGGCACCGGGTTCAGAAGCCCCGTCTGAAATGCTGTGGTATATCGAAGAGAAGAAACTCATCGAAGCCGCAGAGGATGTGACTCACACTCTGCACAATACTTACTCCCTGCGCGGCGCGAAAATTCGTGAACCGCTACCATGGTCGAAATACATCAACGAAGCCATTGTGCGTTGGGGTGACAAAGCCGAAATCATTATGGCTCAGCACCACTGGCCGACATGGGGTAACGAAAACGTGGTTGGCCTGCTGAAAAGCCAGCGTGACCTGTATCGTTATATCAACGACCAGACCCTGCGCATGGCTAACGAAGGCCTGACACGCGATGAAATTGCTGCCAACTTCAAACTGCCAGACAGCCTGGCGAAGACCTGGGCTAACCGCGGCTATTACGGCTCCATCAGCCATGACGTAAAAGCGACCTATGTGCTGTATCTCGGCTGGTACGATGGCAACCCGGCAACGCTTGATGAATTACCGCCGGAAGAAGCGGCTAAGAAATTTGTTGAGTACATGGGCGGTGCCGATGCGATTCTTCAGAAAGCGAAAACCGACTTTGACCAGGGTAACTACCGTTGGGTTGCTCAGGTGGTGAGTAAAGTGGTGTTTGCCGATCCAAATAACCAGAATGCGCGTAACCTGGAAGCGGACGCACTGGAACAACTGGGTTATCAGGCTGAGTCCGGCCCATGGCGTAACTTCTACCTGACCGGTGCTCAGGAGCTGCGCAATGGTGTGGTTAAAGGCCCAACACCGAATACGGCAAGCCCGGATACCGTTCGTGCGATGACGCCTGAAATGTTCTTCGATTTCCTGGCGGTACATATCAACGGTGAAAAAGCCGGTAATGCCAAAGCGGTATTTAATATCGACCTGGGTAGCGATGGCGGTAAGTACAAGCTGGAGCTGGAAAACGGCGTGCTAAACCACACGCCTAATGCCGAAGCGAAAGATGCTGATGCCACGATTGCCCTGAACCGTGACACGCTGAATAAAATCATCCTGAAAGAAGAAACCCTGAAGCAGGCTGAAGATAAAGGCGAGGTTAAAGTCACCGGTAATGGTGCGAAGCTCGATGAGATGTTGGGCTATATGGACAAGTTTGAGTTCTGGTTCAATATCGTTACGCCATAAATGCATACCCTGCGGCAGCGATGCCGCAGGGTATTTACATCAGGGATCTCAATTTAGTTTTTACGTATCACCAATCTCGCCGGCATAATTTGGCTCCGAGCTTCTTCGTTATCGTTTTGCACTCGTTTGACAATCCGCTGCCCGGCACTGCGGCCGATTTCTCGGGCCGGTGTTGACACCCAGGTTAAGGGCAAATCATCCAGTTCGTCGTCCATCACTTCCGCGAAAGCTGCCAGCGCCACGTGCCTGTCGTAGTAACTGTCGATACTTCCCTCGCCGCTTTGCCGCCCCGCGCGCAGTAAACCGAACCATGCGCCCATCGCCACAATGCTGTTGTGGCAGAGTACGGCGGTAATGGTCGGGTTATGCTGCAACAATGTGGTAATGGCATCTGCTGCCTTTTTCTGGCTCGGTTCGCATTCAATAATCCACTCGCTGTGGAATGGTAAACCGTATTGCAGCAATGTGGCGCAGTAGCCGCCGACGCGTTCAGCGCGAGTTAATGACGATCCGTCGCCACCCAGCCACGCAATCCTCTGGTGCCCGCGTTTGATTAAATGCTCGGTCACCAGCTGTGCAGCCTGCATGTTATCAGGCCTGATGATATCGGCTTCGTCGAGATAGCTGGCGCGGGAGGCAAACACCAGCGGCAGGTTCTTTTGTTCGGCAATGGCGCGCATATCTGCACCCTGTCCTGCCGCGCCTGCCACAATAATCCCGTCCACGCCCTGCGCCACCAGCATGTCAAAGCAACGCTGCATATGCTGCCCTTGCGCGCCGCTTTGCGTCAGAAACAACAGTTTGCCCTGCTTCTCCAGTTCATCCGTCAGGCCTGCCGTCAGTTCCGCATAGAAAGGGTTACAAAGATCGCGCACGATCAAACCAATCACGCCGCTTTGGCCGCCACGCAATGAAACGGCTTGTCTATTGCGCACGAATCCTAATTTTTCGATGGCTTCATTCACGCGTAACCCGGTCGCCGGAGAGATGCGACCTTTGCCGCTAAGCACCAGCGAAACTGTCGTGACAGAAACCCCTGCGGCTTCAGCGACTTCGTGAATGGTTATTTTCTTTTCTTGAATCGTCATTAGTCAGACGAATCCTCCATGAAGCAAATTAGGTGATAAAACGTTTAACCCGTATGAGCATATTAGGCACTCTACTGCGCTTTGGATCTGTGAACTAACACGCAATAAAGCTTGGTAAAACGTTTTATCATCCGTCTCGTTTTGTACTACTACTCATTTATTAACCAGGGTTAAAGGAGTCGTTATGGCGGCTAATACACCACAAAAAATTACGCTTTGGGAGTTTTTTCAAAACCTTGGCAAAACGTTTATGTTGCCAGTGGCATTGTTGTCATTCTGCGGCATCATGCTCGGTATCGGCAGTTCACTAAGCAGTCACGATGTTGTTACATTACTTCCGGCTTTAGGTAATCCCGTTTTACAACTGATTTTCACCTGGATGGGCAAAGTCGGTTCGTTTGCTTTTAGTTTCCTGCCAATCATGTTCTGTATCGCCATCCCACTTGGCCTTGCGCGTGAAAACAAAGGTGTTGCTGCGTTTGCCGGTTTTGTCGGTTACGCGGTAATGAACCTGGCGGTGAACTTCTGGCTAACCGCCAAAGGCATTCTGCCAACCACTGACGCAGCAATCCTGAAAGCAAACAACATTCAAAATATCCTCGGTATTCAGTCTATTGATACCGGTATTTTGGGTGCGGTCATTGTCGGGATCATCGTTTTCCTGCTTCACGAACGTTTCCACAATGTGCGCCTGCCAGATGCTTTAGCCTTCTTCGGCGGTACGCGCTTTGTGCCAATCATTACTACCGTCGTTATGGGGCTGGTAGGTCTGGTTATCCCGTTGATTTGGCCTGTTTTTGCAGCTGGGATCAACGCACTGGGCAATATGATCAATAGCGCAGGCATGTTTGGCCCGATGATCTTCGGGACGGGCGAGCGTTTATTGCTGCCATTTGGCTTGCACCATATCCTCGTTGCGCTGATTCGCTTTACGGATGCAGGCGGCACGATGGATGTTTGTGGTCATAGCGTCAGCGGCGCATTGACAATCTTCCAGGCGCAGTTGAGTTGCCCGAGTGTTCATGGGTTCTCCGAAAGTGCGACCCGCTTCCTTTCTCAGGGTAAAATGCCTGCCTTCCTCGGGGGGTTACCTGGTGCTGCACTGGCGATGTATCACTGTGCCCGCCCGGAAAACCGTCATAAAATTAAAGGCCTGCTGATCTCCGGTGTGATTGCCTGCGTAGTTGGCGGCACCACGGAACCACTGGAATTCCTGTTCTTGTTCGTGGCTCCGGTTCTGTATGTCATCCATGCCTTGTTGACTGGCCTTGGCTTTACCATCATGGCGGTGTTGGGTGTGACTATCGGTAATACTGATGGCAACATCATCGACTTCGTGGTGTTTGGGATCCTGCACGGTCTGGCAACGAAATGGTATCTGGTGCCACTGGTCGCTGCTATCTGGTTCGGGGCATACTATTCCATCTTCCGCTTCGCCATTACGCGCTTCAATATCAAAACGCCAGGTCGTGATATTGACACCACCACCAGCGCGGAAAAAGCCATAGCCGGTCAGGTCGGTAAATCTGGCTACAATGTCCCAGCGATGTTGGCAGCCCTTGGCGGCGCGGATAATATTGTCTCACTCGATAACTGCATCACGCGTCTGCGTATGTCGGTGAAAGATATGGCTTTGGTGGACAGTGCTGCATTGAAAAATCTGCGCGCCATTGGTGTCGTGCAACTCAATCAGCATAATCTGCAAGTGGTGATTGGGCCGCAGGTCCAATCGGTGAAAGATGAAATGGCACACCTGATGCAAACTGCTCAGGCGTAAACCACAATGGGCGCTTCGGCGCCCGTTTGTTGCGAGGTGATATGTTCGATTTCTCCACCCCCGTTGACCGTCACGGAACCTGGTGTACCCAGTGGGATTATGTCGTAGACCGTTTCGGTGCCGCCGATCTCCTGCCCTTCACCATCTCAGATATGGATTTCCCTACCGCTCCGGTCATTCTCGATGCCCTGCAAAAACGGTTGTCTCACGGCGTTTTAGGCTACAGCCGCTGGAAGAATGAAGAGTTCCTCGGGGCGATTGCTCACTGGTACAACGTCCGTTTTAACAGCGTCATTGATAAAGAATCGGTGGTGTACGGCCCGTCAGTGATTTATATGGTCTCACAATTGATTCGCCAGTGGTCTGAACCAGGCGACGCCGTACTTATCCACACTCCGGCCTACGACGCCTTTTATAAAGCCATTGAGGGCAACAAGCGCCAGGTATTTAGCGCGCCGCTGCAAAAAACCGCAAGCGGCTGGATGTGCGACATGGCAGCGCTTGAAGCACAACTGGCGAAGCCTGAATGCAAAATCATGCTGCTGTGCAGCCCACAAAACCCAACCGGTAAAGTCTGGACGCGCGCGGAACTCGATACCATGGCAACGCTTTGCGAACGCCACGGTGTACGTGTTATTAGCGATGAAATCCATATGGATATGGTTTGGGAAGGCCACCGTCATACCCCGTGGAATGAAGTCGGAAAAGGCCAGTGGGCACTGTTCACTTCGGGTTCCAAAAGCTTCAACATTCCGGCATTAACCGGGGCATATGGCCTGATTAATGACGCCGATGAACGCCAGAAATACCTGAATGTGCTCAAAGGCCAGGACGGTCTCTCCTCACCCGCCATTCTTGCGGTGATTGCCCATATTGCTGCTTACCAGGAAGGCGCGGCATGGCTGGATGAACTGCGGACTTACCTGCAAAGTAATCTGCGTTATGTGGCCGATACACTCAACACTGAGTTTGCGCAACTGAACTGGCAGCCGTCAGAGTCAACTTATCTGGCGTGGATTGATTTGCGCCCGCTGGGTATTGATGACAATGCGCTGCAAACTGCGTTAATCGAGCAGCAAAAAGTCGCTATCATGCCGGGATATACCTACGGCGAGGAAGGAAAAGGCTTTGTGCGTCTGAATGCCGGTTGCCCGCGAGTGAAGCTCGAAGAAGGCGTGAAACGCTTGATTGCAGCGATTAAATCCCTGCAATAATCTGCCGTGACATAATAACGAGGGGAATTAAACTTCCCCTTTATTATTTGCGCAACGTAGCTATTTAGGTGCGTTTGTTTTTATACTGTTACGCACTTTAATCAAAAAAAGAGTGCGACCATGATTGATACCACCCTGCCGCTAACTGATTTGCACCGCCACCTTGATGGCAATATTCGTGCACAAACCATTCTCGATCTCGGCCGCCAGTTTAATTTACCGCTGCCGGCGGATTCCCTTGAAGCCCTTCGTCCTCATGTACAAGTCGTTGAAACTGCGCCGGACCTGGTGAGTTTCCTGCAAAAACTGGA
Source organism: Buttiauxella sp. BIGb0471 (assembly GCF_024807715.1). Classification (NCBI taxonomy): domain Bacteria; kingdom Pseudomonadati; phylum Pseudomonadota; class Gammaproteobacteria; order Enterobacterales; family Enterobacteriaceae; genus Buttiauxella; species Buttiauxella sp. BIGb0471. The sequence goes on along the minus strand of NZ_JANUEU010000002.1, from coordinate 882,091 downwards.
TTGGGGCGTGAAAGTCCTGGCCGACCTTGATGCCTGTCGCCGCGTGGCGTGGGAAAATATTGAAGATGCCGCGCGTAACGGCCTGCATTATGTTGAACTGCGTTTTTCACCGGGCTACATGGCGATGACGCATAACCTGCCGGTTGCGGGTGTGGTTGAAGCCGTTATTGAAGGCGTGCGCCAGGGCTGCCGCGATTTTGGTGTTGAAGCCCGTTTGATTGGCATTATGAGCCGTACATTCGGTGAAGCCGCATGCCTTGCCGAACTCGAAGCGCTGCTCGCCCATCGCGATAGCATTACTGCTCTTGACCTGGCTGGTGATGAGTTGGGTTTCCCAGGAAGCCTGTTCCTGAACCATTTCAACCGCGCACGTGACGCAGGCTGGCATATTACCGTCCATGCAGGTGAAGCCGCAGGGCCGGAAAGTATCTGGCAGGCGATTCGTGAACTGGGTGCCGAGCGTATCGGTCACGGTGTGAAAGCTATCGAAGATCCCGCGTTAATGGATTTCCTGGCCGAACACGGTATTGGCATTGAGTCTTGCCTGACGTCGAATATCCAGACCAGCACCATCGCGTCGTTGGATAAGCATCCGTTAATCACCTTCCTTGAGAAAGGCGTACTGGCGACGATTAATACCGATGACCCGGCGGTTCAGGGCATCGATATTATTCATGAATACACGGTTGCCGCACCGCAGGCGGGTTTGAGTGCGGCGCAGATTCGCACCGCACAAGAGAATGGTTTGAAAATTGCTTTCTTGTCCGACGCAGAAAAGCAGGCGCTGATCGCTAAAGTTCGCGCGGCTTAAACCTGTTACAGCTTGGGTCAGGAAACTGACTCAAGCTCGCTTTTTTCCTTCGCCGTTTTTTTCGCGTAGCGTTGCGCAAGCACCGCGCAAACCATCAATTGCACCTGGTGGAAGATCATCAGCGGCAGCACCATCATCCCCACGGCACTCGCCGGGAACAGCACGTTTGCCATCGGCACGCCATTAGCCAGGCTTTTCTTCGAGCCACAAAACACAATGGTAATTTCGTCTGCCGTATTGAAACCCATTAAGCGTGCAACCCAGGTGTTGATCACCAGCACAATCGCCAGCAACACGATGGAACAACCGAGCACACCGAGCAGCGCGGTGCCATTCACCTGCTGCCAGATGCCTTCCACCACCGCTTCGCTAAACGCCACATACACCACCAGCAGAATGGATGAGCGGTCAGTCAGGCTGATCAATTTCTTATGTTTATCGACCCAGCGGCCAATCAACGGACGCGACAAATGTCCCACCACAAACGGCACCATCAATTGCAGGACGATTTTCCCAATCGCATGTAACGTGTCAGTGCTTCCTTCCTGGGTATTCATCAGCGCGCCAACTAAAACGGGCGACAGGAAAATCCCCAGAATGCTGGAGGCCGATGCGCTACACACCGCCGCCGCAACGTTGCCGCCCGCGACCGAAGTAAATGCAATGGCCGACTGCACCGTAGCAGGTAGCGCACACAGATAAAGGAAGCCCATATACAGCGGCTGATTAAGAATGGCGGGCGAGAGAAAACCCATCGCCAGGCCTAATAATGGAAACAGTGCGAAGGTGCTGAGAAACACGACAAGGTGTAATTTCCAGTGCCCCATTCCCGCCACAATGGCGTCGCGCGAAAGTTTGGCTCCGTGCATGAAAAACAGCAGCGCAATCGCGGCGGTTGTCAGATATTCAAACATCGTTTTGATGGCCCCTTCGCAGGGGAAGAGTGAAGCCACCACGACCACGCCAATCATAATCAGCAAAAATGTGTCAATTTTCAGACGCTGCAACCAATTCATCCGGCTTCCTTAAAAACGCTTAGCATCAATAATAATTGATACTGTTTTTGATGGTGTAACTTTCAACTTTAGGCGGTTCGACACTTTCATCGGTAATGCGCAACACACATTCCAGCGGGTTGAAATGGCCATCGTAATCGCAGGTTTGCTTAACCACCGCAATCGCTTTGCCGTTAAGTGTACTTTCAGAGGTGTAATCGAGTTTTTTCTTATCGTCGCTACCCGCTTTCGCGGTGATGGCGAGAGTCTCGGTTTTTACCGTGGTCGTTTTACCTAAAGGGTAGCCCTGCGCATCATATTGATAAGTGATGGCGGTGCCTTCGCCGTGAGCCGCGACCACAAAACCGTTATCGTCCGTCACATACGTTACGGCAGCACCGGGTAATTCAGCCAGTTGGCATTTCCCTTGTAGCTTGACTCGCCTTTCCCGACTCACCGAATCAAGGTAATAATTGGCGTCGAGCACCAGCGTGGCTCCGGTATTATTTTCCAGATCGTGAAATTCGAGTTCGTTGAAACACCCTTCCTCTGACACCAAACCCACCACGCGTTTAATCACTTCGCCCTTTTCATTGATGAGCGTTTGGCTGAAATCTTTAACCGGCCCGCGCAACGGATCGAAATCAAATTCATTAGAGAAACTCGCCATTTCAGGCGTGTAGGAAAGGGTACTGTTCTGATTGTCGCACCCGGCAATAGACACCGCCAGAGCACAGAGGATAATGATTTTATTCACGTAAATCCTGTCATCGACTTGATAGGTAACAATCATGATATAAGCAAATACAGCGATTTACACTAAAGCGACTATTCTTTAATAGCACTCTCAACATAAGGAAGAGATCATGAAACACTCGATTTGGCTGGGTGTATGTCTGTTAATCGCGACCACTCCAGTGTTAGCCGCGCAGACATCATGCGATAAAGTTAAGGCCGACATTCAGCAAAAGATTATTAATAACGGTGTCCCTGAGTCGGGATTTAGTTTGACGATTGTCCCTAACGACCAGGCCGACCAACCCGATGCGCAAGTCGTAGGGCATTGCGCTAATGATACGCAGAAAATCTTATATACGCGCACCAGCAGCGGCAACAATCCGGCAAGTGGCAGCACCACTCAGGATGGAACACAAACCGAGCCGCAGTAATCTCTTAAACCGGGGCATCACAGCCCCGCTCTCTCCCTCGCACCATACAAGTCAACTTTCATTCAAAACTCCGCACTTACTTTGACCCGTGTTAACAAACGCTACTCCTAAATGAGTAAAACTCCTTCCTGACGAAAATATTCGCCTGATAAGCAATTTTTCGCGCCGCTGTCATTACACCTAAAACTACAAAAACAATGACATCCCGACCTGAAATAAAATGTCATGGAGTGAGTTATGTCGAACCAAAGTTGCCCTGATGGAATCACCCGTCGAAGCCTGGTGAAAACCAGCGCCATTGGTGGGCTTGCCCTTGCGGTCAGTGGAATATCCCTGCCCTTTGGCTTGCGGGCCGCAGCCACGGCTGTTGGCGCTGCGGTAAACCAAAATACTGAAGATAAAGTGGTCTGGGGCGCATGTTCAGTGAACTGCGGAAGTCGCTGCGCCCTGCGTTTGCACGTAAGCGATAATGAAGTCACCTGGGTTGAAACCGATAACACCGGGCATGACGTGTATGGCGATCATCAGGTACGCGCTTGCCTGCGTGGACGCTCGATTCGTCGCCGTATCAATCACCCGGAACGCCTGAACTACCCGATGAAGCGCGTAGGTCTTCGCGGTGAAGGGAAATTCGAACGCATCTCCTGGGATGAAGCGCTGGACACCATCACCAAAAGCCTGAAAGGCACAGTGGAAAAGTACGGCAACGAAGCGGTTTATATCAACTACACCTCGGGGATCGTCGGCGGGAATATTACGCGTTCGTCGCCTTACGCCTCGCTGGTTGCCCGCCTGATGAACAGCTATGGCGGATTCCTCAGCCACTACGGCACTTACAGTACCGCGCAAATTGCCTGCGCGATGCCTTACACCTACGGCAGCAACGACGGCAACAGCACGTCTGATATTGAAAACAGCAAACTGGTGGTGTTGTTCGGTAATAATCCTGCCGAAACGCGCATGAGCGGCGGCGGGATTACGTATTATCTGGAGCAAGCTCGCGAGCGCTCCAACGCACGCATGATCGTTATCGATCCGCGCTACACAGACACCGCCGCCGGGCGCGAAGATGAATGGCTGCCGATTCGTCCGGGTACGGATGCCGCTCTGGTTGCCGGTATTGCTCACGTTTTGATTCGCGAAAACCTCGTCGACCAACCTTTCCTCGATAAATACTGCGTAGGTTACGATGAGAAAACCCTGCCGGAAGGCGCGCCCACCAACTCGCATTACAAAGCCTATATTCTCGGTCAGGGCGACGACGGCGTAGAAAAATCCCCGCAATGGGCGTCGGCGATTACCGGTATTCCGACAGATAAAATCATCAAACTGGCCCGTGAAATTGGCAGCACTAAACCGGCGTATATCGCGCAGGGTTGGGGGCCGCAACGCCAGGCCAACGGTGAATTAACCTCACGAGCCATCGCCATGCTGCCGATTCTGACCGGCAACGTGGGCATCAATGGCGGTAACAGCGGCGCACGCGAGTCCACCTACACCATCACTATTGAACGCATGCCGGTGTTGACGAACCCGGTGAAAACACAGATTTCCTGCTTTAGCTGGACTGATGCCATCGCTCGCGGGCCAGAAATGACCGCCAAACGTGACGGTGTGCGCGGCAAAGACAAACTTGATGTGCCGATCAAATTCATCTGGAACTACGCCGGAAACACCATTACTAACCAGCATTCCGACATCAATAAAACCCACGATATTCTGCAAGATGACAGCCAATGCGAAATGATTGTGGTCATCGAAAACTTTATGACTTCATCGGCGAAATATGCCGACATCCTGCTGCCGGATTTAATGACTGTCGAACAAGAAGACATTATCCCGAATGATTACGCCGGGAATATGGGCTATCTGATCTTCATCCAACCGGCGACTGAACCGAAGTTCGAACGCAAGCCGATTTACTGGATAACCAGCGAAATCGCCCGTCGACTCGGGCCGGATATCTACCAGAAGTTTACCGAGGGCCGCACCCAGGAAGAATGGCTGAAATATCTCTACGCCAGGATGCTGGCAACTGACCCCGCACTGCCGTCGTATGAAGAACTGCGCGCGATGGGAATATTTAAGCGTAAAGATCCGAACGGGCATTTTGTCGCTTATAAAGATTTCCGCACCGACCCGGATGCTAATCCGTTGAAAACGCCGTCCGGTAAAATCGAAATCTACTCCAGCCAGCTTGCGAAAATCGCCGCCAGCTGGGAGTTGGAAAAAGACGAAACCATCAGTCCGCTGCCCATTTATGCCTCCACTTTTGACGGCTGGGACGCCCCTGAACGCAGCACTTACCCGCTGCAACTTTTCGGCTTCCATTACAAAGCCCGCACCCACTCAAGCTACGGCAACATTGATGTGCTCAAAGCTGCATGTCGCCAGGAAGTGTGGATTAACCCGATTGATGCGCAGGCTCGCGGTATCGCCAGTGGCGATATGGTGCGCGTGTTTAACAGCCGGGGCGAGTTGCGGATCCCGGCGAAAGTCACGCCACGCATCATGCCGGGTGTGACCGCCATGGGCCAGGGCGCCTGGCACGAAGCCAATATGACCGGCGATCGCATTGACCACGGGTCATGTATCAACACGCTGACCACGCAGCGCCCTTCACCGCTGGCGAAAGGCAATCCACAACATACCAATCTCGTTGATATCCAGAAGGCGTAAGGAATAGCGAATGACAACCCAATACGGATTTTACATAGATTCCAGCCGCTGCACCGGATGTAAAACTTGCGAGCTGGCCTGCAAGGATTACAAAAACTTAGGCCCGGATGTCAGTTTCCGCCGCATTTATGAATATGCAGGCGGCGACTGGCAGCAAGACAACGGTGTCTGGCAGCAAAACGTGTTTGCTTATTACCTGTCGATCGCCTGCAACCACTGCGAAGACCCAGCTTGTACCAAGGTTTGCCCAAGCGGCGCGATGCACAAGCGTGAAGATGGTTTTGTAGTGGTGAATGAAGACGTTTGCATTGGTTGCCGCTACTGCCACATGGCCTGCCCGTACGGTGCGCCGCAATACAATGCGGAAAAAGGCCATATGACCAAATGCGATGGCTGCTATTCACGCATCGCGGAAGGCAAGAAACCTGTTTGCGTCGAATCCTGCCCGCTTCGTGCTCTGGATATGGCTCCGATTGCTGAACTGCGGCAAAAATATGGCAACCAGGCGTCAATCGCGCCACTGCCTTCTGCGCATTTCACCAAGCCTAATATTGTTATTAAACCCAACGCCAACAGCCGCCCTTGTGGGGATAAAACCGGTTATCTGGCCAATCCTCTGGAGGTCTAAGATGGGAAGCGGATGGCATGAATGGCCATTAGTGTTATTTACCGTGCTGGGCCAGTGCGTGGTGGGCGCTGTCATTGTGATGGGGCTGGCGTGGAACTCGGCAAGTAATAATAGCGAGTTACAGCAAAAAATGGTTCGCGCCATGTTCTTTATCTGGGTGCTGATGGGCATTGCGTTTCTGGCATCGGTCATGCACCTCGGTTCACCGCTACGGGCGTTTAATTCGCTCAATCGCGTTGGGCAGTCGGCTCTGAGCAATGAAATTGCCAGCGGTTCAGTGTTCTTCGCGGTGGGCGGTTTCTGGTGGCTGATAGCGGTGCTGAAGAAAATGCCGTTGGCGATTGGCCGAGTATGGCTTGCCGCAACGATGGTTTTGGGGCTGGTTTTTGTCTGGGCAATGACTCGCGTTTATCAGATTGACACCGTTCCGACCTGGCACAATAGCTATACCACGCTGAGTTTCTTTATCACCGTGGTGCTGGGTGGCCCGCTGCTCGCGACTTTGCTGTTACGCGCCGTCGATTACTCCTTCCACCACATAAAACTCGCCGCGCTGAGCGTGCTGGCGTTATTTGTAGCGGTGGCGATTATCGTCCTGCAAGGCAGTGAACTCGCGGCAATTCAAAGTTCCGTTCAGCATGCCAGCGCCCTGGTTCCTGATTACGCCTCGCTTCAGGTCTGGCGCATCGCACTGTTAGCGCTCGGTTTAGGCTGCTGGATTTGCCCGCTTTTACGCCGCGTTCAGCCTAAAACTCCTGGCTTGTTGATAGGGTTTATCCTGATCGTTGTCGGTGAATGTATTGGTCGCGGGATTTTTTATGGCCTGCATATGACCGTCGGCATGGCGGTGGCCGGTTAATTGGTACAAAATGCGCGGGAAAACCCGCGCAATTAAGGAAGAGAAGAATGTCTAAAAGTACGTCGGCAACAACACAACGCCTGGCGACTATCGCCCTGACAGGTAGAGTCCTGGGTGCGCTTTATTATCAAGAACCAAAAAGCCGGGATGTCGCCTCGCTGTACGCCTCACTGGCTGACCCGAAATGGGTCGAGCAATGGCCAGTCCAGCACGATGAACTGGCAGCCATTGCACAACGCATGACCGACGGGTTGGAGTATTCGCAAGAATCACTTAGCGAAGCCTGGCAACGCCTGTTTATTGGCCCTTACGCATTGCCTGCCTCCCCGTGGGGTTCGGTTTATCTCGATAAAGAAAGTGTCCTGTTTGGCGATTCAATGCTGGAACTGCGCCGCTGGATGCGCAAAAACGATATTTCCAATGAGCAAGAGAGCAATGAACCGGAAGATCACATCGGTTTGTTACTGATGCTGGCGGCTTGGCTTGCTGAAGAAGGCTTGCAGCAGAAAGTCGATGAACTGCTGGCATGGCACATTTTGCCGTGGAGCGGGCGTTTTCTGGAGCTGTTTATCGCCCATGCCGAACACCCGTTTTATCAGGCATTAGGTGAGCTAACCCAAATCACCCTTGCTGACTGGCGAACAGACCTGCTGATCCCGGTCGCAACCAAAGAATTGCACGCCTAAGAATCTGAGAAGCGGTGGATGACGCTTGCGCTTATCCACCCTACACAACCCGAACCGTAGGTCGGATAAGCGCAGCGTCATCCGACATTAACGCCCCCTGCTCACCTACCTTAAAGTTACACCGTAACTTCTATCAATCCATTTTAAGACAATTCTTTACCTTGCTCCTCAAGCGAAGCGGCACAAGGCCAAACTCGTCATTCCCCCAGAAATCATAAGCCTGCTAAATTCCACATAAACTGGAATCATTCCCGTCACGTTGCTATAGGTCAAAACACCCTGCCGACACAAGGCATAACAACAGGCGACCCGCGCGGTGGCTATAACACGTGCAACAGGGAGACACACTGCAATGCAAAATTCATCACTCGTTAAACGCACCTTCGCAGGTGCATTGGCACTGATCGTCGTGCTCGGGCTGCTCGTCTGGGGAATTGGCCCGGAGACGATCAAAGCCCGTCAGGTCGATTTGCTCTATCTCGGGCAACAGCACCTGATTTTAGTGTTTAGCTCGATGGCGCTGGCGCTGTTAGTCGGTGTCCCAAGCGGCATTCTGCTCAGTCGCCCTGCCGCCCGCCGCTGGGCCGAATACGTGATGCAGATATTTAACGTCGGCAATACGTTGCCCCCGCTAGCTGTGCTGGCGCTGGCGATGGTGTTCATCGGGATTGGTGACAAACCGGCGATCATCGCGCTGTTCCTCGCCTCACTGCTGCCGATTGTTCGTAATACCTACTCGGGTTTATGCGGCGTTCCGGCTTCGCTCATTGAAGCCGCCAACGGTATCGGCATGACGAAATGGCAGCGTCTGCGCCAGGTCGAATTACCCAACGCCTGGCCTGTCATCCTGTCAGGGATCCGCATTGCGACGGCGATTAATGTGGGCACCGCGCCACTGGCATTTTTGATTGGTGCCAGCAGTTACGGCGAGCTGATTTTCCCGGGGATATATCTTAACGATTTCCCGACCCTGATATTAGGTGCCGCCGCAACAGCCCTGTTTGCCCTGATTCTTGATATTGCACTTGCGGGCTTAGGCCGTGTTTTAAGCCCCCACACAGCGAAATAACAACAATAAAAAGGAGCGAATAATGACATCCATTAAACCCCTGATTGCGGGACTGGCCGCAACACTACTCCTGGCTGGCACAGCCAAAGCCGAGCCGATTGTGCTGGCGACGAAAAGCTTTACCGAGCAGCATATTTTATCGACAATGACCACGCAGTACCTGCGTAAAAAAGGCTTCCAGGTGACCCCGCAAACCAACATCGCCACGGTGATTTCGCGTAACGCGATGATTAACAAACAGGTCGATATGACCTGGGAATATACCGGCACCTCGCTGATTATTTTTAACCATATCAACAAGCGTATGAGTCCGCAGGAATCCTACGACACGGTTAAAAAACTCGATGCGAAACTGGGGCTGGTGTGGCTAAAACCGGCAGATATGAACAACACCTACGCCTTTGCGATGCAGCGTAAACGCGCAGAGGAAGAGAACATTCACACCATGTCGGAACTGGTAGCCAAAGTAGAACAGGTTCGCAAAACCGATCCGGATAACAACTGGATGCTCGGCCTGGACCTGGAATTCGCCGGGCGCAGCGACGGTATGAAACCGTTACAGCAAGCCTATAGCATGCCGCTCGATCGCCCGCAGATTCGCCAGATGGACCCAGGTCTTGTGTATAACGCGGTGCGCGATGGCTTCGTTGACGCGGGTCTGATTTACACCACCGATGGCCGCGTAAAAGGCTTCGATTTAAAGGTGTTGGAAGATGATAAAGGTTTTTTCCCAAGTTACGCCGTCACGCCTGTGGTGCGTAAAGAGACGCTGGCAGCCAACCCTGGCCTTGAAGATGCCCTGGACACCCTCTCCGGCCTGCTCAACAACGACGTGATCTCCACACTGAATGCCAAAGTGGATATCGACCATGAAACCCCACAAAAAGTGGCGCAAGAGTTCCTGCAACAGAAAGGTTTGCTCTAAGGAGGCATCATGGAAACGTTGAATTATATGATGGATAACGCAGGGTATCTGGGCAGTTTAACGCTGCAACACCTCTGGTTAGTGCTTTTAGCTGTGGGGCTGGCGATTGTGATTGGCGTGCCGCTGGGCATTTTAATCGTGCGCCACAAATGGCTGGCAACGCCCGTGTTAGGTGTTGCGACTATTGTGCTGACCATCCCTTCAATCGCCCTGTTTGGGTTGATGATCCCGCTGTTTTCCATGGTCGGGCAAGGGATTGGCGTGTTGCCTGCCATCACGGCCGTTTTCCTCTATTCATTGCTGCCGATTGTCCGTAATACCCATACCGCCCTCGACAGCCTGCCGCCAGGTTTGCGTGAAGCCGGACGCGGTATCGGCATGACGTTCTGGCAACGCCTGCGCTGGGTCGAAATCCCCATGGCTCTGCCGGTGATTTTTGGCGGTATCCGAACCGCCGTGGTCATGAACATTGGCGTAATGGCCATCGCTGCGGTTATCGGCGCGGGCGGTTTGGGTTTGTTACTGCTTAACGGCATCGGGAGTAGCGACATTCGCATGTTGATTGCGGGTGCCGTCATGATTTGTGTTTTGGCTATTGTGCTTGATTGGTTATTGCACCGTTTACAGCTGGTGCTGACTCCTAAGGGGATTCGATAATGATTAAACTAGAAAACCTCACGAAACAGTTTGTTCAGAAGAACGGTCAGACTTTTAACGCCGTGGATAATGTCAGCCTGAATGTGCCGGAAGGCGAAATGTGCGTATTGCTCGGCCCTTCCGGCTGCGGCAAAACCACCACGCTGAAAATGATCAACCGCCTGATTGCGCCGACCGGCGGCAATATTCTGATTAACGGTAAAAATACCAATGAGCTGGATACCGTGACCCTGCGCCGCAATATTGGCTATGTTATTCAGCAAATCGGCCTGTTCCCGAACATGACGATTGAAGAAAACATTACCGTTGTGCCGCGCATGTTGGGTTGGGACAAAGCCCGTTGTAAAGAGCGTGCCAGCGAATTAATGAGCATGGTGGCGCTCGACCCGAGCAAGTTTCTGAACCGTTACCCGCGTGAAATGTCCGGCGGCCAGCAACAACGTATCGGCGTGATTCGGGCACTTGCGGCTGATCCTCCGGTACTGCTGATGGATGAGCCTTTTGGCGCCGTCGACCCTATCAACCGCGAAACGATTCAGAATGAGTTTCTGGAAATGCAGCGCCAGTTGAAGAAAACCGTCATGCTGGTCAGCCACGATATCGACGAAGCGCTGAAATTAGGCGATCGTATTGCCGTATTCCGCCAGGGCAAAATCGTGCAGTGCGCCAGCCCCGATGAGCTGCTTGCAAAACCGGCCAATGAATTTGTTGGCTCGTTTGTCGGCCAGGACCGCACGCTCAAACGCCTGCTGCTGGTTCAGGCCGGGGATGTGACGGACCAACAGCCGACCATTACCGCTCGCGAATCTACCCCACTGCCGGAAGCGTTCGCCACTATGGATGACAACGATATGCGTTCGATTACCGTTGTCGATGGCGAAGGCAAACCGTTAGGTTTCGTGAAACGCCGGGAAGCGCGTGGTGCAACCGGAGCATGTGCCGATATCCTGCACCCGTTCCGTATTACCGGACGCGCCGAAGATAACCTGCGTATCGTGCTGTCGAAACTCTATGAGCACAACATGGTGTGGATGCCCATTACCGACGAAGATGGCCGTTACAGCGGCGAGATTTCGCAGGATTATATTGCCGATTATCTCAGTTCAGGGCGAACGCGTCGGGCGTTAAATATTTATCAGCCATAATTCATCGTTGGCGGATGGTGTAAATGGTGGATGACGCTTGCGCTTATCCACCCTACAATGCTTGCTATGCACCGCTTAAACCACTTCCCTGACATGAAAGGCATGTTACGACGGCTCATTTTTGCCGTCTGGATTGGCATCGCCTCAGCGGTGGTGGTCTGGCTGTTCCGCCAGTCGATGTATCTCCTTGAAGGCCTGTTTTTGGGCGACCACAGTGGAAGCCTGGTCGCCGCTGCCGCGGCTTTACCTTCCTGGCGACGTTTACTGACACCGGCACTCGGCGGTTTACTGGCCGGGACATTGCTCTGGAGTTGGCAACGCGCCACGCGTCAGCGCCCCTGCGCCCCCACCGATTATATGGAAGCCATTGAAACGGGCGACGGTCGGTTAGATGTTTCCGCAAGCCTGGTCAAATCGGCAGCGTCGCTGATTGTGGTGGCCAGCGGAAGCGCCATTGGCCGTGAAGGTGCGATGGTGCTGCTGGCAACCGTTTTTGCTTCGGTATTCGCCCAGCGATGTTCAAACAAAGATGAATGGAAATTATGGGTGGCCTGCGGTGCAGCCGCCGGGATGGCAAGCGCCTATCACGCGCCGCTGGCGGGCAGTTTGTTTATCGCAGAGATTCTGTTTGGCACCTTGATGCTCGCTTCACTCGGCCCGGTGGTTATTGCCGCCGTCAGCGCTTTGCTGGTTACTCATTTATTGAATGACCAACAAGCGCTGTTATATACCGTGCGCACGTTAAACGCTCCGCAGCCCATCCAATATTTGCTGATGGCAACATTCGGTTTAATAGCCGGGGTTGCTGGGCCGCTGTTCCTGTGGTTGATGTCGAAAAGTAGTCAATTTTTCCAGAGTTTGCACTTAACGCCGCCATTACAACTGGCGCTGGGCGGATTGCTGGTCGGGCTGCTTTCATTGATCACGCCGCTGGTTTGGGGGAATGGCTACAGCGTAGTGCAGTCGTTTCTTTCGCAGCCTCCGGCATTGCTCTTCGTCGCCGGGATTCTGGTTTATAAACTGGCTGCGGTGCTGGCAAGTAGCGGTTCGGGTGCGCCGGGCGGCGTATTTACCCCGACGTTATTCGTTGGTGCTGCACTGGGAATGGTCGTGGGTCAATGGTTTGGGATCTGGGCGTGGAGCGGGGATAACGTGGCGATATTGCTGGCGTTAACCGGTATGGCAACTCTTCTGGCGGCTACGACTCATGCCCCGATTATGTCAACGCTGATGGTGTGTGAAATGACCGGGGAGTTTTCATTGCTCCCCGGATTACTGCTGGCATGCGTGATTGCTTCAGCACTTTCGCGCTGGTTACGCCCGCAAACGGTCTACCATCAAAGCGCCGCTAAGGCGGGATAAATCGATGTAGTGCGCCAGTTCGCGCTGCTCTGCACGTGGCAAGTAAGGCAACTCACCCACCAGCGGCGCTGGCAATTTTTTGCTTAAGACGTCGATGATTTCGGCGTAATGTGCCAGACCAGGATTGATACGGTTAGCGACCCAGCCCATCAACGGCAGGCCGTCATTGGCGATGGCCTGCGCCGTCAGTAAAGCGTGGTTAATACAGCCTTCCTGAATGCCCACCACCATCAACACCGGTAATTGCTCCTGAACTACCCATTCAGATAATGGGCGTAAATCATTCATCAGGCTACGCCAGCCGCCCGTACCTTCGACCACAACGTGATCCGCTTGCGCAGTTAACCGTTGTAGCCCATCAGACAGCAGCGAATAGTTAATCTGGCAATTGTGGCTAACGCTGCTCTCTTCTTCGCTCAGCGCGATAGGATTGATGGCTTCGTAAGGCACGTCGACAGTAGAAACACTTTGCAGAACTAACGCATCTTTATTGCGAAGTCCCTCTGGCGTCTCTTTACTGCCTTTGGCTACCGGCTTAAAGCCGACGACGCTTTTGCCGCTGGCTGCAAGAGCCTGCAACAAAGCGCGAGAAACCACAGTCTTCCCGACTGCGGTATCGGTACCCGTTATAAAGAAACGCGTAAGCATGACGAACTCCCGAGGTAATGCTCAAAGTGATTAAGAATTGAATAATTCAGGAGTGAAAGTCTAAAAGAATAGTGATTTGACCAGTTTGAGATAGCGCAATTTTTAGTGGATCAACCAACGACATTAGCCTTGCAGCAGACGAATTAATAACGAACCGTTATACATTGCGTCTTTTACCAGCGCCGCCCCCGCCATGGTTCCACGGTGATTGTACTGCGTGCTTTCGACGTAAGTATATTCGCTATAGGCGGGCAACGCCTGCTGGCGAATACAGTCTGTAATAGCCGGATGCAGAATATCCGCGGCCCGGTTAAACGGCGAACCAATCAGGATTTTTTGCGGATGGAACAAATTGACCATGATCGCCAGAATTCGGCCGACGTTGGTTCCGATACCCAGAATGATATCTTTCGCTAATAAGTCGCCGTTTAATGCGGCATCGCACAGTGACTCAACTGTCAGCGGCTGTTCATGCAGCATAGAGCCCATAGACTGACTCATACGAAGCTGCGCCAGCTCAAGCACGCTGTCGATACTGGCGATGGTTTCCAGGCAACCGTGGTTGCCGCAATAACAGCGCTTTCCGTAAGGGTCGACCTGCGTATGTCCGATTTCGACCAGGCTGCTGCTCCCGGCATGAAGTAAACGCCCGTCGGTAATTACACCTGCGCCGACGTTATCATCAATCACCACCTGAATGACGTCTCGCGCCCCTTTTGAGGCACCAAACAGCCCTTCTGCCATCGTCCACGCGCTGATGTCGTGTTGGATATAAACCGGCACGCCGGTGTAATTTTCCAGAATCTCGCCCAGCGGCATATCGCAAACTTCGTAGAACGGCATACGGTGCACAATGCCGCGCTTGGTATCAATAATCCCAGGCATGGTGATGGCGATGGCGGTGAGGCGTTCGAGTTTGTGTTGATGGCGGATAAAAAATTGATCGATTTGCGCGATGATCCGCTCGACCAGCGGTTGCGTGTCTTCAACCGCCAGCACGACGGTGTCTTCGACAATCAACTTGCTGCTTAAATCATGCAGGCCGAGTGAGATTTCCCCGCGACTAATCCGCACAGATAAATAGTGCCATGCTTCCGTTTCCAGCATCAGCCCCACAGCAGGACGCCCCCGGCTACCCGGGTCCTGAATTTCCGTTTCTTGCACCAGATGGGCTTCAATCATCTCACGAACAATTTTCGTGATACTGGCTGGAGCCAGTTGCGCCAGGCGAGAAAGATCGATGCGCGACACCGGCCCATGGGTATCAATCAAGCGATAAACTACGCCAGCGTTAGTTTGCTTGATCTGATCAATATGGCCCGGTTGGCTATCAGCAACCACTTGCGACTCCCTTTATTTTCGCGCTGCGAAATAAACTTTGGGCTATGGTGAAACACTTCAAGTGAAGGAGTCAAATATTTACGTAGGGTTGTGATTTACCGCACATATTCCGCCGGTTTACGGCTCTTTTAACACCGTTATTGACTCGGTTAACAAGGCGGAGATCCGAAGTGCGGCGGCAGAAAGCTCACGATGTTTAGGCCAGACCAGCCACATTTCCGACTGCGCTTCGGCCTCTTTCAACGGCAGCCATACCACTTCGGATAAACGTACCCGCTTAAATGACGCCGGAAGTATCGAAACGCCTAATCCTGCGGACACCAGGCCAATAATCGTCATCGCCTCACCCACTTCCTGCGTGATATAGGGCGAAATCCCATGGCGTTGCAGCAGGCCGAGAATATCGTCATACAGGCCCGTTCCCACATGCGGGTCAAAAAAGACAAACGGCTCCTGCGCCAGTTGTTGCAGGGAAATGGCTGAACACGCCGCCAGAGGATGATCACGATGTACCATCGCCATCAGCGGTTCGCGCAATACCACACTCCAGGCGAGCGTGTCCGGAAGCCGCGTGTTGCGCATCAAACCCAGCTCCAGCTCACCGTCATTTAATGGCGCGATTTGCTCACGAGTATTAATTTCCCGCATCTGGAGATGAACATCCGGGTAACTTCGGCGAAAAGTCGACAGGCTGTCGGACACCGTTTTAATAAAAGGTGCCGATGACGTGAAACCGATACGCAGCTCCCCCGTTTCGCCCTGATGCAACCTTGCGGCTCGCCCTGCTGCGGCATCCACCTGGTTTAAAATCTGCCGTGAATCGAGCAAAAACTGACTGCCCGCCGCTGTCAGGCTAACGCTACGGTTGGTGCGTGCCAGTAGACGCGCGCCGATTTGTTGTTCAAGAATTTGAATTTGCTGGCTAAGAGGAGGTTGCGAGATACGTAAGCGTGCGGCAGCACGGCCAAAATGTAGCTCTTCAGCAACGGCAATAAAGTAGCGCAGGTGGCGTAATTCAATATTCATACTTTAAACATATCAATTGAGATTATTAATATATTAGACAGAACATTCATGTTTTTCTACTCTGAGAATTCGACCACACCTGCACAATAAGGACCCATTTTGAGTCGTACAACCCTCGTCAACACCGCCCCGGCACAGGACGTTGACGAAACAGTTTTGCCCCAGCCGACGAGCTTTATCAAACGTGGTTCACCTCAGTTTATGCGCGTCACGCTGGCGCTATTTTCTGCCGGACTCGCCACCTTCGCTCTGCTTTATTGCGTCCAACCCATTTTGCCGGTTCTGTCGCATGAATTTGGTGTATCCCCTGCCAGCAGCAGTATTTCGTTATCCGTTTCTACCGCCACGTTGGCCATCGGCCTGCTGTTTACCGGGCCACTTTCCGATGCGATAGGTCGTAAACCCGTGATGGTGACAGCGCTTTTGCTGGCCTCAATTTGCACACTGCTTTCGACCATGATGACCAGTTGGCACGGCATTTTAATGATGCGGGCGCTGATTGGATTGTCGCTCAGCGGTGTGGCGGCGGTCGGCATGACCTATCTGAGCGAAGAGATTCACCCAAGCGTAGTGGCTTTTTCGATGGGGTTGTATATCAGCGGGAACTCCATTGGTGGCATGAGCGGACGCTTGCTGAGCGGTGTGATAACCGACTTCTTTAACTGGCGCATTGCCGTCGCCGCGATTGGCTGTTTCGCGCTCGCATCCGCTTTAATGTTCTGGAAGATTTTGCCGGCCTCGAAGCATTTCCGCCCTTCTTCTTTGCGGCCAAAAACACTGTTTATCAACTTCCGCCTGCACTGGCGCGACCGGGGTTTGCCGCTGCTGTTTGCCCAAGGGTTTCTGCTGATGGGCGCGTTCGTGACACTGTTTAATTACATCGGTTATCGACTGATGCAAGGGCCGTGGTATTTAAGCCAGGCGGTGGTGGGATTGCTGTCGGTGGCTTATTTAACCGGCACCTGGAGTTCCCCAAAAGCGGGCGCGATGACGGCTAAATTTGGTCGCGGCCCGGTGATGATTTTTTCCACCGCCATCATGCTGACCGGCCTGCTGTTAACGGTGTTTTCCCCCTTGCCGGTTATTTTTGCGGGAATGCTGCTCTTTTCAGCAGGATTTTTCGCCGCGCACTCCGTCGCCAGCGGCTGGATTGGCCCACGGGCTAAACGCGCAAAAGGCCAGGCTTCTTCCCTGTATTTATTCAGTTATTACCTGGGTTCAAGCCTTGCGGGGACACTCGGCGGTGTGTTCTGGCACCAGTTTGGTTGGGTAGGTGTGGCGAGTTTTATCGGCTCGCTGTTGGTCTTGTCATTACTGGTGGGGACGCGTTTGCATCATCGCGCACAATAAGCGGCTTACAGCCTCGTTTTAGTGGATGCTTTTTGCTATTTTCACAGGCGAAAATCATCTCTTCTCGAGGCCATATGGAAAAGCAAAATTACAACCACCTCACCCGCACCTTCCAGCGTCTTTCAAGATTTGAGCATCTTTCAGCCATCGCTGGCTGGGATATGTTCACCAATATGCCTCCCAACGGTAGCGCCGCGCGAGGCGACGCTTTGGCTGAACTCAGCGTTTTGCGCCACCAGATCCTGACGGATAAAAAAATTGCCACGCTGTTGCAGGCGGCCGTTCAGGAAAACCTGAATGATGTCGAGCGTGCTAACTTGCGTGAAATGACGCGCCAGTACCAGGAGGCTATTTTACTGCCCGCTTCTCTGGTGGAAGAGAAATCACTGGTCGGCACACGCTGTGAACATGGTTGGCGTACCCAGCGCCCAGCGAACGACTGGCAGGGGTTTTCGGCCAATCTGAAAGAGGTGGTACGCGTCAGCCGCGAAGAAGCAAAACTGCGTGCCGATGCGAAAGGGAAATCCTGCTACGACGCGTTGTTAGATATCTACGAACCTGGCATGACCAGCGCTAAACTCGATGTGTTGTTCGGAGATTTACGCACCTGGCTGCCCGATTTGCTGCAAAAAGTGGTTGATATACAAGCGAAAGAAACGGTTGTTACGCCGACTGGCCCGTTTGCCACCCAGGACCAACGGGAACTGGGTCTGGAAACCATGAAGCTGTTGGGTTTTGATTTTAACGGCGGGCGACTCGATGTCAGTGCGCATCCCTTCTGCGGCGGTGTGCCACAAGATGTGCGTATCACCACGCGCTATGATGAATCCGACTTGGTTAGCGCCCTGTTTGGTGTCATCCACGAAACAGGTCACGCACGTTACGAACAAAACTTACCGCGGGAATGGCTCGGCCAACCCGTTGCACTGGCGCGTTCCACGGCTATCCACGAATCACAAAGTCTGTTCTTTGAAATGCAGTTGGGCCGCAGCAAAGAGTTCCTGAAACTGTTGCTGCCGATGGTCACTGCTCGCTTTGGCAAGCAACCGGCGTTCGAAACCGCTAACTTTATTGCCGTTAATCAGCGCGTTGAACGTGGCTTTATTCGCGTTGATGCCGATGAAGTCAGCTATCCGGCTCATGTCGTTTTACGATATGAAATCGAACGTGCGCTGATTGATGGCGATATCGAAGTGGAAGATATCCCGGCATTGTGGGATGAGAAAATGCAGCATTGGCTGGGACTTTCGACTAAAGATAACTTCCGCAACGGCTGTATGCAGGATATTCACTGGACGGACGGCGCGTTTGGCTATTTCCCGTCATACACGCTGGGTGCGATGTATGCCGCACAATTGTTCAATTCCGCAAAACTGGCACTGCCGCAGCTTGAAAGCGATATCGCAGAAGGTAACTTCACCGCGCTGTTCGACTGGTTACGCCAAAATATCTGGCAGCACGGCAGCCGATTCACCACTTCAGAATTGATTACCAACGCAACCGGTGAAGATCTTAACCCGTTGTATTTCCGTAAACATTTAGAAGCGCGTTACCTTTAGTGTTCCCCGCCTTTCCGCGCCCAAAATAATTTGAATTGTAGAAAGGCGGCAAGCGCATGAATCCCCAGGAGCATAGCTAACTATGTGACTGGGGTGACAAATCTGTCGGGAACAGATTTGAACACTGCTTGCAGTGGCCCCGAAGGGGTGAGGCCCACGATGGGCCGAATAACCGCGCGCAGCCAACGCATCAACAATTCAAAGTATGACGGGCGCAGTGTACAAACCGTTACACGCCGATACCAATCACTCACTGAAGGCTTTGATCCACAAGTCTATAGTTCATCTCAATGGCCCCGCAGTGGGGTTCAAACATTGACCCAAAGTAATTCGAGTTGCAGGAAGGCGGCAAGTGACCGAGTCCCGATGAGCTTACTCTAGTAAGTGATTCGGGTGAGTAAATGAAGCCAACACACCAGCAACTTGAAGTACGAAGGGCATAAACAAATTCGAGGATGTCGAGATGAATAAAGTATTAGCTCTGGTAGTTGCCGCTGCAATGGGTCTGTCTTCTGCTGCTTTCGCTGCTGAAACTACAGCCGCTCCGGCTCCTGCAGCAACTTCTGCTGCTGCTCACGCTCCAGCTGCAAAAACCACTCACCACAAAAAGTACAAAAAAACTGCTACCGAGCAAAAAGCTCAGGCCGCTAAAAAACACAAAAAAGAAGTGAAGAAAACTGAAGCAGCAAAACCTGCACAAACCGAGCAGAAAGCTCAGGCTGCTAAAAAGCACCACAAAAAAGCAGTAACCAAAACTGAAGCGGCAAAACCAGCTGCTCAGAAAGCGCAAGCTGCTAAAAAACACCACAAAAAACCAGTAGCTAAAACTGAAGCAGCAAAACCTGCAACTCAGCCAGCTGCGTAAGGTTATCGGGGTTCACCCGTAGGCTAAAAACACCCGGTTCGCCGGGTGTTTACTTCCGGAGTCTGGATGATGTTGCGACGCTATAGTTTTGAAATCATCCTCACGCTGCTCATTCTTTGCGGCATTATTACGCTAAGCTTCTGGCTTTAATGACTTTTTACTCCCACTTTTTGTGCGACCCGTCTATAGTTAGACCATTCATCTCGTTTATATAAAAATCAAAATTAATCGCCCCATCAGAGAGTGATATGCGCAAAAAAGTTGTGATGTTGTTAGGAGTGCTGTGTTTTTTACCCGCCCTTTCCCATGCCGATGACGATAGCGCGGCCGACGTCAAAACGCTTTTTTTTGGTAAGGATGACCGTACACACGTCAACGACCCTGCAACACCGCCCTGGGATGCCATTGGTCAGCTCGAAACGGCCAGCGGTAATTTGTGCACCGCGACGTTAATTTCCCCTCATCTGGCGCTGACTGCCGGACACTGTTTGCTGCAACCGCCTCGCGGCAAGCCTGATAAAGCCATTGCATTGCGTTTTGTCTCGAATAAAGGTAAATGGCGTTATGAAATTCATGATATTGAAGGCAGAGTTGAATCGACGCTTGGCCGTCGCCTGAAACCGGATGGGGATGGTTGGATTGTGCCGTCGGGTGCCGCACCACATGATTTTGGCCTGATTATTTTGCATAACCCGCCTTCTGGAATTACCCCGTTGCCTCTGTTTGAAGGGGATCGCGACGCACTCACTGAAGCGCTTAAAAGTCAGAGCCGCAAAGTCACGCAGTCGGGTTATCCGGAAGATCATCTTGACGACCTGTATACCCATAGCGATTGCCTGATTACAGGTTGGGCGCAAAAAACCGTGCTTTCGCATCAGTGCGACACATTGCCGGGAGATAGCGGTTCGCCATTGATGTTAAAAACAGACAGTGGCTGGAAGTTGATTGCGGTACAAAGCTCCGCCCCTGCTGCTAAAGACCGTTACCGCGCCGATAACCGGGCGATTTCAGTGACAGGTTTTCGTGACCAGCTAGAAGTTTTAGCCAGGCAGTAATTTCACCGCCCGGCCAACATGCCGGGCGGTTTTGCTTTATGCCAGTTTGATGAGCACCATTCCCGCCAGCAATAAAACCAGCCCAATCCATCCCTTACGATTTAGCCGCTGGCCGAACAAAATCCAACCCGCAGCCACGGTAGCCATAATGCCGAAACCGCCCCACAATGCGTAAGCTACCGAAAGTTCGATACCTTTTACCGCCTGCGCCAGCGCGCTAAAAGCGGCCAGCACCGCACACAGAGACAACACACCGTAGCCAAAACGACGGAATCCGTCAGAGTGCTTTAAGAGAATGTTAGCGACAATTTCCAACACGATTGCCAGCAGTAACCACAACGCGTGAATCCATTCAAACGACGGCATGTTCCCTCTCCTTTGCAGGTTTTGGGGTGCGTGGTTTTTTGGTGCTGGTGCCTGATTTAATCAGCGCAATCCCCACCACCAGCGTCGTCAATCCTATTATTTTAAGCGGTGAGATTGACTCATCAAACAATAAGACGCTGAACAGGGTGATGAATAAAATGCCGATCCCTTCCCACATCGCATAGGCCACGCCAAGTGCAATTTTTTTAACCGAGAATGAAAGTAAAATATAAGACAGTGCAATCATTAACAGCATGAAAATATAACCGAGATTATCATCGCTGACGCTCGACCATTTCATGGATAATGTGCCGGTAATTTCAGCAGCGATAGCAAGCGCTAATAAAATCCAATAGATCATGATTTCTCTCCTGACAGAGAAAATAGCCTAACCACGGCTTGCAAATGTGCTTAATAAAGCCTGCAAGCCAAATAAAATAAGTGTGATTTTTATCCCAAATTTATTCGAGATACTGCCAGGCAAAGGGATCTAAAGCGCGTTACGCCAGTGTTGTTCACCGGATAGGGAGAAAGCAGAAGAGAAAGACGGGGCTTGATGGGTCAGTAACGTTCTGAACAGCTTGTTCGTAAGCATAATGTCCATAATTTTCACAACATATCCGCGGTGTTGCTTCTCATCAGTTGCGGATAGTAAATTGTCCTCAGTAGTCAAACACCCCGAATTTATACCATATTTCAGGATGTGTCGCTTTCCCTTTTCAATTCTTTACGCTCATGAGCAGGGAAAATAAGTGTATACCCCTTCTTTTCTCGCCCGTATTATAAGCTCCATTAAGGAACATTCTATTCAGACGGGAACATCAATAATGGCAAAACCCATTATTACACTCAGCGGTTTAAAAGCCGTCATTATGTTCGGGATGATTGTCATCATTCTGGTGGGCATAAAAATAGCCGCAGAGATTATCGTGCCATTTATTCTGGCGCTGTTTATTGCCATTATCCTCAATCCGATGATTCGCCGTCTGGAGCGTGTCCGGGTGCCGCGCGTGATGGCGATTGTGCTCGTCATTTCAGTGATCGTTTGTTTTGTGGTGCTTTTACTCGCCTATCTTGGCACTACGCTGAATGAACTCACGCGCACCTTGCCGCAATATCGCTCGTCGTTAATTTCTCCGCTGCAAACGCTGGAACCCTGGTTACAACGTGCAGGAATTTCCGTTTCGGTCGATGAACTGGTGAAATATATCGACCCGAATGCCGCAATGACGCTCGTCACCAGCCTGATTACCCAGCTTTCTAACGCCATGACGTCCATCTTTTTGCTGCTGCTGACCGTGGTATTTATGCTGACTGAAGTGCCGCAGTTGCCGATAAAACTTCAGCAATTAATGTCGCGCCCGGCGGAAGGTATGGGAGCGATTCAACGTGCCCTGGATAGCGTCAGTCGCTATCTGGTGCTGAAAACCGCCATCAGCCTGGTCACGGGTTTGGTGGTGTGGATCATGCTCGCGATGCTCGATGTGCGCTTTGCCTTTGTCTGGGCGCTGCTCGCCTTCTCGCTTAATTACATTCCCAATATCGGTTCCGTTCTGGCTGCAATCCCTCCTGTCGCGCAGGTTCTGGTATTCAGTGGGTTATATGAAGCGTTACTGGTGGTGGCGGGTTATCTGGCGATAAACCTGGTATTCGGCAATATCATTGAGCCACGCATGATGGGGCGCGGGCTGGGTTTATCAACACTGGTGGTGTTTTTGTCGTTGATTTTTTGGGGTTGGCTGCTGGGACCTGTGGGCATGTTGCTTTCGGTTCCGCTGACTATAGCGGTGAAAATTGCACTTGAACAAAACGAAGGTGGCAAAAGCATTGCGGTGCTGCTTAGTGATGTGACAAAAAACTAATCATGTGGAGCCGTTCGCTTTATTGAGAGCGGCTCCAACATGAGATTACAGACTGTAGCCCGGTTTTTTGGCAAGAGTCTCAAGCTGCGGGGCTATCTCTTTATCGTAGACATCCTCTTTCCAGCGATCTTTTTCAATCGGTGTCAGCGCCACAGAAAGCGATTCATCCGATGAGCTGAAATGCTTTTTAAGCACGTCGCAAATATCGGCAGCCAGTGCTTCTTTTTGCTCGTCGGTCAACTCACGTGGAAAGTGTTTTACAGTGATATGCGGCACAGCGATTCTCCCCTTTTATTGGAAACAATATACTTACGTGAAGCTCTGTTTTGTTGCAATCGCTAAAAGCGACAAATTGCAGCAAACTCATCAAGGCTGAAACCGTGCTGTTTATCATCGACGCGCAGTCCGAATCTTTGCTGAATTAATTGATAAAGTTCAGCGGCATTGTCCAGGGCTCGCGATTGCCCATCACTGAATTGCCAGTCATTTTGCGTCAGGCTCACCCCGTTATCCCCCTTTAAACACATCATCAAATGATGGCGAAAATGGGACGTTGGCCAGTTCGAGACGTAGTAATTAGCCACCTCAAAATCGGCCGGATACTGCGGGTTTAAATCGAATCGGTACAGTGGCAGCCATTCATTTTGCTGCTGAATACTCAGCAAATAATCGTCTTCCACCTGCGTTAAGCGATAAACGCCGTGGGCGGTGGGTTGGGAGATATCGACCGCAAGGCGCAACGGCGTCGTCAAGGTCTTGCCGCCAAAACCGACATCGGCAATAAAGCGTTGCTGATGGATGCTCACCAGCAGTAAACGGTGGGTGCGCGCAGGCATTTCAGGCGGGTTGGCGATAAGCACTCGGGCGCCTAAGTCCTCCACCTCAAAACCGATGTTTTCCAGGGCGGCACGCAACAACGCGTTTTGCTCGTAGCAGTAACCGCCGCGGCCACCCACCACTAACTTTTCGAACACATCATCCAGCCCGATATTGATTTGTCGCCCCAGCAGCACGTCTAAATTTTCGAAAGGGATCGAGGAGGTATGCAGGAGATGAATACGTTGCAAGGTTTCTAAGTCTGGTGCCGCTGCCCCGTCAAAACCAATGCGCGCGAAATATGCCTGTTGGTCAAAAGCCATAATCTCAATCTCTTAAAAGAAGATGACTTCACTATAATGCGTTTTTTTGGCAGCAAATGATCGATAATGCCAAACACGCCCCGGAATAGTTGCGCCAGAAGGAAGCCGCCATGAAAAATAAATCGATGACACTTTACGATGTGGCAAAACATGCCAACGTCTCCTATCAGACCGTGTCGCGAGTCATTAATCAGGCGGAGCATGTTTCGGAAAAAACACGGCGTAAAGTAGAAACCGCCATGCAGGAACTCAATTACGTTCCCAATCGCGTCGCGCAGCAACTGGCCGGGAAACTGAGCCATACCCTTGGGCTGGTCACCAGTAATTTGTCATTGCACGCCCCCTCGCAAATTGCCGCGGCGATTAAATCTCAGGCCAGCAAACTCCACTTTAACGTGGTGATGTCGATGATTGAGCAGGCCGATTTAAATGCCTGTAAAAATGCAGTGAACGGTTTGCTTTCCCAGCGTGTCGATGGACTGATCGTTAACATCCCGCTGGAAGATGAGCAGGCACAAGCTATCCGCGTGATGTGCGGTAATATTCCGGTGTTGTTCGTGGATGTTTCCCCTGAAATGGCAACCCACAGTATTACGTTTGATGCCGTCGCGGGTACGCATTTGGCGGTGGAACATCTCATTGCGCAGGGTCACAAGCAGGTCGCTTTACTTTGCGGCCCGCAGGATTCGGTATCCGCTCGTCTGCGTCAGCAAGGCTGGCAACAGGCGCTGGCGAAACATCACCTGAATGCAGTGGCGCAGCTGCAAGGCGACTGGAGTTCGTTGTCGGGTTATCTGCAAACACTGGCGCTCATCAGTCTCAATACCCCGTTCACCGCCCTGTTAGTCGCCAACGACCAAATGGCGTTAGGTGCGTTGCGTGCGCTCAACGAGTCGGGTTTGTCCGTCCCGAAGGACGTTTCGGTCGTCGGTTATGACGACACCGAGGACAGCGCCTGTTTTATCCCGCCGCTCACTACCATCAAGCAGGACTTTAAAGCGCTGGGATCTGCCAGTGTCGACCGACTGATTGCCCTGATTCATAGCGGCGACCTTCCCTTGCAGGCGACAGTGCTGCCGGTGACGCTTATCGAGCGCAAGACCACCGCCGCTCCCCACTCGGAAACCGAGTCACCGCAAGCATTAGCCGACGCGTTGACGGCTCTTGCCCGCCAGGTTGCCCGCCTGAAATGATTTTGTGAATCGACTCACCTGAACGTGTTTTGCTGCTTTACATCTGCGTGAGTAAAAACCATATTAATGACAATTGTGAGCGCATCGCAAAAAATACAAAGGAACATTCAATATGGCAATAAAATCGGCAACCGTCGCGGCTTCACTGGCTGCAATTCTTGGGCGACGTGACTGGGAAAACCCGGCGGTGACGCAATTAAACCGCCTGCCTGCACATCCCCCTTTTGCCAGCTGGCGTTGTGAACAGGCGGCGCGGAAAGACACTGCTTCTGAAAGTACCATCAGCCTCAATGGTGACTGGCAATTTACCTATTTTACTCAGCCAGAGCGTGTTCCGCAGAGTTGGATTGCCGCCGATTTACCCGATGCGCAGACTTTACCCGTCCCCTCAAACTGGCAAATGCACGGCTTTGATGCGCCCATTTACACCAATGTGACCTATCCAATTCCCGTCACCCCGCCGCGGGTTCCTGAAGAGAATCCAACCGGTTGTTACTCGCTCACATTTAATATTAATGAAGCGTGGCTTAAGAGCGGCAAAACGCGCATTATTTTCGACGGCGTCAATTCTGCCTTTCACCTGTGGTGCAACGGGGCATGGATTGGCTACGGCCAGGACAGCCGTTTGCCTTCTGAATTTGATTTAAGCGATGTGCTGCATGCGGGAGAGAACCGGATCGCCGTGATGGTGTTGCGTTGGTGCGATGGCAGTTATCTGGAAGATCAGGATATGTGGCGCATGAGCGGGATTTTCCGCGATGTCACGCTGTTGCACAAACCGGCTACTCATCTGAGCAATGTGCGAGTGAGTACGCATCTTAATGACGATTTCAGTCATGCGGTGCTGGAAACTCAGGTCACAGTCCAGGGCGAAAATACAGCGTCGGTGCAGGTATCGGTCCAGTTGTGGCGCGGCGAGCAATGTATTGGCGAGAAGCAGCAGAAACTCGGCAGTGAAATTATTGATGAACGTGGTGCATATCACGACCGCACGACGCTGAAACTCCCGGTCGCCAATCCGCTTTTGTGGAGTGCCGAACTTCCGCATTTATATCGCGTGGTGGTGGTGTTGCGCGATGGCGCGGGCAACACCATTGAAGCGGAAGCCTATGACGTGGGTTTCCGTAAAGTCGAAATCCAGCAAGGCTTGCTGAAGCTTAACGGCAAACCGCTACTGATCCGCGGCACCAACCGCCATGAACATCACCCGATCCATGGCCAGGTGATGGACGCAGAAACCATGCGCCAGGACATTATGCTGATGAAACAGCATAACTTTAATGCGGTGCGCTGCTCGCATTATCCCAATCACCCGCTCTGGTACCGGCTGTGCGACAAATACGGAATGTACGTGGTCGACGAAGCAAATATTGAAACTCACGGCATGGTGCCGATGAACCGTCTAAGTGACGATCCGGTGTGGCTCCCCGCGATGACCGAACGCGTCACGCGAATGGTGCAGCGCGATTTCAACCATCCCTCGATTATTATCTGGTCGCTGGGTAATGAATCCGGCCATGGCGCGAACCACGACGCGCTTTACCGCTGGATTAAATCCGTCGACCCGACGCGCCCGGTGCAGTACGAAGGCGGAGGTGCCGACAGTGCAGCCACCGATATTATTTGCCCGATGTATGCGCGAGTCGACCAGGATCAGCCTTTCCCTGCGGTACCAAAATGGTCAATCAAAAAGTGGATTGGAATGCCCGGTGAAACGCGCCCGCTGATCCTGTGTGAATACGCTCACGCCATGGGAAACAGCTTTGGCGGCTTCCATAAATACTGGCAGGCGTTCCGCCAATACCCACGTCTGCAAGGTGGTTTCGTCTGGGATTGGGTGGACCAATCGCTGATTAAACACGATGAAAACGGCAATGCTTTTTCTGCTTACGGCGGCGACTTTGGCGATAAACCCAACGATCGTCAGTTCTGCATGAATGGCCTGGTGTTTGCCGACCGCACGCCACACCCGGCATTGTATGAAGCCCAACAGGCACAGCAGTTTTTCCAGTTTGAACTGCATCGTGAGTCCCCATTACGCCTGGTCATTTCCAGCGAATATTTATTCCGCCACAGCGATAACGAACGCCTGACCTGGAATATCGCCCAGGCCGGAGAAACCCTCACCAGCGGTGAAGTGCTGTTAGAGATGGCGGCGCAAGGTACGCAGACCGTTATCTTCGATTCCCTGCCGAAAATAACCCAAAACGGCGACGTCTGGCTTACAGTAAAAGTCGAACAAATCAACGCCACCGCCTGGTCTGATGCCGGTCATATTTGCGCCTGGGATCAATGGCAGCTTGCGGGTTCGCTGAACGCTACGGTGTCGCAGATTACGGGCGAAGCGCCACGTCTGGAAACCAGCCCTTGTCACTTTAATGTTCACCTTGGTCGCCACCACTGGCAATTTAACCGTGAAACCGGACTGCTCAATCAGTGGTGGACGGCGCAACAGCCCGCCCTGCTACACCCGCTGCACGATCAATTCACGCGTGCTCCGTTAGATAACGACATCGGCGTAAGCGAAGTGACGCGCATTGACCCCAATGCCTGGGTGGAGCGCTGGAAAGCCGCGGGCATGTATCAACTCGAGTCACAACTGGAGTACTGCGAAGCCGAAGCGCTGGCCAATGAAGTCCAGTTGCGCACGGTTCATAGCTGGGTGCATGACGGTAAAACGCTGTTTGTCAGCCGCAAACTGTGGCGGATTGATTGCCAGGGTGAGTTGCATGTCAGCGTAGATGTTGATGTGGCATTTGGCACACCGCCGCCTGCGCGGATTGGTTTAACCTGCCAGCTTGCCCACGTCGATTCGCAGGTCAGTTGGCTCGGGCTGGGGCCGCACGAAAACTACCCCGACCGTCAGCAATCTGCACTGTTTGATTACTGGCAGCGCCCGCTTGAGGAGATGCACACGCCGTATGTTTTCCCTGGCGAAAATGGTCTGCGGTGCGACACTCAAATGCTGGAATATGGCGATAATCAATGGCGCGGGAATTTCCATTTCAACATCAGCCGCTTTAGCCAGCAGCAATTGCGCGAAACGTCCCATCGCCATTTGTTAGTCGAAGAAGCCGGGAGTTGGCTGAATCTGGATGGTTTCCATATGGGTGTTGGGGGTGATGATTCCTGGAGCCCGAGCGTGTCGCCGGAATATCTGCTGGATAAACAGCATTATCATTACGAGCTGAGCTGGACGCGTCGTTAATCGTAGGCCGGATGAGCGCAGCGTCATCCGGCATTTACGTCTGATTGTCGGATGACGCTACCGCTTATCCGACCTACAAAACTATTTCTCGCACTTTTCCCCTTCATCTCTGAAAAAAGGCATTAGCGTCCTTAACCATTTATGGATAGGATTTAGCGCCCGTTTTGCCATGACGCTGCCGTTATAAGGCTGAAGTTAAAAAATGTCAGGTTACAAACCGGGATTCTTTTGACAAGGATAAAGGGAAACATGAACACAACATCGACCACAGAAGCAGAAAAACACGCAGCCAAACGACGTTGGCTAAACTCACACGATTCCGGTTATCACAAAGCGATGGGCAACCGTCAGGTGCAGATGATAGCCATTGGCGGCGCGATTGGTACTGGCCTGTTCTTAGGCGCAGGCGCTCGTTTGCAGATGGCTGGCCCGGCGTTGGCGCTGGTTTATCTGGTTTGCGGGATCTTTTCTTTCTTTATTCTGCGCGCCCTGGGCGAACTGGTGCTCCATCGCCCTTCCAGCGGTAGTTTCGTTTCTTATGCCCGTGAGTTCCTCGGTGAGAAAGCCTCTTACGTCGCAGGCTGGATGTACTTCGTAAACTGGGCGATGACCGGCATCGTCGATATCACCGCCGTCGCGCTGTATATGCATTACTGGGGTGCATTCGGAGATATTCCGCAGTGGGTGTTTGCGCTCTGCGCCCTGGGGATCGTCGGCACGATGAACATGATCGGCGTGAAGTGGTTCGCGGAAATGGAATTTTGGTTCGCGCTAATCAAAGTCCTCGCTATTGTCGCGTTCCTGGTCGTCGGGACGGTTTTCCTCGGCAGCGGCAAAATGCTTGATGGCAACGCGACCGGCTTCCATTTAATCACCGATAACGGCGGTTTCTTCCCCCACGGCCTGTTGCCTGCTTTGGTCCTGGTGCAGGGCGTGGTGTTTGCCTTTGCCTCGATTGAACTGGTCGGCACGGCGGCTGGCGAGTGTAAAGACCCGCAGACCATGGTGCCAAAAGCGATTAACAGCGTTATCTGGCGCATTGGCCTGTTTTACGTCGGCTCCGTGGTTTTGCTGGTGTTGTTGCTGCCGTGGAATGCCTATCAAGCCGGGCAAAGCCCGTTTGTGACATTTTTCTCAAAACTTGGCGTGCCTTATATCGGTGACATCATGAATATGGTGGTGCTGAGCGCGGCGCTTTCGAGCCTCAACTCTGGCCTCTATTCCACCGGGCGTATTCTGCGTTCCATGTCGATGGGCGGCTCGGCACCAAAATTCATGTCAAAGATGAGTAAGCAACAAGTGCCGTATGCCGGGATTCTGGTGACGCTTGGCGTTTATGTGATTGGCGTGGTGCTGAACTATCTTGTGCCTTCGCAAGTGTTTGAGATTGTCCTGAACGTGGCCTCGCTGGGAATTATCACTTCCTGGGCGTTTATCGTGGTTTGCCAGATGCGTCTGCGCAAAGCGATTAAAGAAGGGAAAGCAGCGGATGTCAGTTTCAAAATGCCGGGCGCGCCGTTCACCTCGTGGTTGACGCTGTTGTTCCTGTTCAGCGTACTGGTGTTAATGGCGTTCGATTATCCGAATGGAACCTATACCATTGCGTCCATTCCACTGATTGGGGCGTTGCTGGTGCTGGGTTGGTTTGGTGCACGTAAACGCGTGCACGAGCTGGCGCATAATCCTGATGCACATCCAGACGATATTCCAAACGTTTAGTCAGGTTTAAAATAAAGGGCAGAAATAAGCTTCTGCCCTTTTTTCAGTATTTGAAATCCCATCTGAATCTCTCGTTTTCTTCCTCACGCTAAAAATTTGCATTAACGTTATGTGCCGTTAACACTTTTCAAACATTCATCACAAGTATTAACATACCCACCTGAATGTTCCAGATGGTTCGTCCGGAACGTAAATGTCCCCACCAGTGAAAATGTCTGATGAAAATTGTGCACCATGGAAAGATTTCCCTACCGCTGATCTTAGCTCCGGCCCTCTCCACCTTTGCGTTTCCCGTGCTCGCGGTCGAAGACACGATGGTCGTCAGCGCCACGCCAGGCCCGATTTCCGAGCTGGATACGCCCGCGGCGGTGAGTGTGGTCAATGGCGACGATATGCGACAGGCGGCTGCGCGCGTGAATCTTTCAGAAAGCCTCGGCAGCGTGCCGGGTCTGCAAGTTCAGAATCGCCAGAATTACGCGCAGGATTTACAGCTTTCGGTTCGTGGATTCGGCTCGCGTTCCACTTACGGCGTGCGCGGGATAAGGATGTATGTCGACGGTATTCCTGCCACCATGCCTGACGGGCAAGGGCAAACCTCGAATATCGACATTAACAGCGTAGAAAGCATTGAAGTGCTGCGTGGGCCATTCTCAGCGCTCTACGGCAACGCATCGGGTGGCGTCATTAATGTCACGACAACCACCGGCACACAGCCGCCGACGCTCGAAGCCAGCACGTATTACGGGAGTTTTGGAAGCTGGCGCAATAGCGTTAAAGCGACAGGCGCTACCGGCGACGGCACCCAGGCGGGCGATGTTGACTACGCTATCTCAGCATCACGCTTTACCACTCATGGTTATCGCGACCACAGCAGCGCACAAAAAAATCTCGGCAATGCCAAACTGGGTGTGCGGCTTAACGAGGCGAGTAAATTAACGCTTCTGCTCAATAGCGTAGACATTGATGCCGACGATCCGGGCGGTTTAACCGAGCAAGAATGGCATGACAATCCGACGCAAGCCCCTCGTGCTGAACAATACAATACACGCAAGAGCACTAAACAGACTCAAGCCGGGCTGCGTTATGACCGCCAGTTAAGTGCCAATGACGATCTGAGCGTGATGATGTATGCCGGTGTGCGAGAAACCACGCAATACCAGTCAATTCCTGTGGCTCCGCAGTTGAACCCTACTCATCCAGGCGGCGTGATAGAGTTGTCCCGGCATTATCAAGGGATTGATTCGCGCTGGACGCATCGTGGAAATCTGCTCGCTGTTCCGGTGACATTTACCACCGGGCTTGATTACGAGACCATGTCGGAAAAGCGTAAAGGCTATCAAAACTTTGTCGTCGAAAATGGCACGACGGTTTTGGGTGAGAAAGGCGATCTGCGGCGTGATGAGCGCAACCTGATGTGGAATGTCGATCCTTATTTGCAAACGGCCTGGCAATTCACCGATAAGCTGAGTCTTGATGCGGGCGTGCGGTTTAGCTCGGTCTATTTTGATTCGAACGATCAATATATTGTCGGTAAAAATGGCGATGACAGTGGTGACGCGAGCTACCACAAATGGCTACCCGCGGCGGCACTGAAATATGCAGTGACCGACGCGTGGAATATTTATACCTCTGCGGGCCGGGGTTTTGAAACACCGACCATCAACGAGCTTTCCTATCGTGATAATGGGCAGTCTGGTTTGAATTTCGGTTTAAAACCGTCCACCAGCGATACGGTTGAAATCGGCAGCAAAACGCGTGTGGGTAATGGCCTGTTTAGCGCGGCACTTTTCCAGACCGACACCGATGATGAAATCGTCGCGGACCAGAGCAGCGGTGGGCGCACGACATACAAAAACGCTGGGAAAACGCGTCGCCAGGGGTTAGAACTTTCTGCTGATAGCCAGTTTGCCAATGACTGGCGCGTGAAAATGGCGTGGACTTATCTTGACGCGACTTATCGCAGCAACGCCTGTGGCGCTGAAAACTGCGAGGGTAATCGCATTCCAGGTATCGCGCGGAATATGGGCTACGCGTCTGTGGGGTACGCTCCGCCTGAAGGTTTCTACGCAGGTGCCGATGTACGTTATATGAGTGACATTCAGGCGAATGATGAAAACACCGCGAAAGCGCCTTCTTATACCGTCGCGTCGCTCAACAGCGGCTATAAATTGCGCATTCAGGAAAGCTGGATGTTAGATATATGGGGGCGCGTTGATAACTTGTTCGACCGCGAATACGTCGGCTCCGTTATCGTTAACGAAGGGAATAATCGCTATTACGAACCGGCACCTGGGCGTAATTATGGCGTGGGGGTGAACCTGAGTTACACCTTCATGTAAGCGCATATCGTAAGCATAAAAAAACGGAACCAGAAGGTTCCGTTTTTTTATGACATCAGGAGTGCGATTACTCCATCGTCGCGCTACCGTTAAGTTTGAATATCACGTTAACGGTCAGGCCACGTGCAGGTTTGCCACTTTCGTAGCGCCATTTTTTCACGGCCATTTTCACCTCACGCGCGAACAGGTTTGCGTTCTTCCCATCCAGCACGTTGATATTCGTCACGCTGCCATCAGGTTCCACATCAAATTGCACACGGACGTTGCCATCGAGGCGCAGGGCGCGAGCGCGCTGCGGATAGGTCGGCGAATTTCGGCTCAGTGCACGAGGGCCTGTTGCAACAGGTGCCGTAGAAGTAACCGGTGCCGCTTTTGCCACCGGTGCCGGGCGAGCAGGTGCAGTATTCGTCTGAGCAGCCGGGCGCGGTTCAACAGGTTTCACGTCGCGTTTCGGCTCTTCAACCTTTTTCACCGGCTTCGGTTTTGGCTTGGGTTTAGGCTTCGGCTCTGGCTTATGAATGACAACCGGCGCTTCTTTCGGTGGCTCAGGGATCGGTTCTGGCTCAGGTTCTGCTACCGGCTCAGGCGGCGGTTGCACGACCTCAGGCTGTGGAGGCTCAAGCTCAGCAGGTGCCACCATCGTGACACTGATCGGCTGTGCCGGTGCGGGCAACTCAATAACCTGATGATGTACCGAGGTATAGAGCAACCCCGCAACTACAGCGCCATGCAGCACGACAGAGAGTGCGGTCGGCCACGGAAAGCGGCGAGGTAAATCAAGGGTCATTGACGTCATAATGGCTTAGGTGTCTTAAACAGGCGTTAATTTTAAATGCAAATAGCAATCATATTCAACAACGCATCGTATAAAGTCGTTTTTTTTCCTGCCAGACGCTGGATTTTCCCTCATTCACCGCACCGATTTAACATCTTGTTTATCTTTCAATTGCAGTATTAACGTCATTCACTTACCGTACTTTACAACCCTCATATCATTAAGGAGTGCTGCTCGTGCTGTATGTCATTTATGCGGAAGATAATGCCGACTCTCTCGAAAAGCGTACGGCAGTGCGCCCTGCCCACCTCGCACGTCTACAATTGTTACGCGATGAAGGTCGCCTGCTAACGGCTGGTCCAATGCCTGCGGTCGACAGTAACGATCCTGGTGCTGCGGGTTTTACCGGTTCAACGGTGATTGCTGAGTTTGCATCACTTGAAGATGCGCAAGCCTGGGCCGAAGCTGACCCTTATATTGCTGCGGGTGTTTATAAGCAGGTGGCTATCAAGCCATATAAAAAGGTATTCTGATTCAACTATCAGTTCGGTGAATGAAGTTATCAGGAAATTTTGATGGATCTTTTTGACGAGTCGTATGAACGCCATAAGCAATCGGTGGGTAATCAGGAAGCTCGCTGGAATGCCTGGCTGGCAAAGCATCCATTAGTGATCGTCGCCGCAGGTTCGGTAACGGTGGTGATTATCTTACTGGCAATGCATTTCTCGTAAAACGATTTGAAGATTCGGGGCACCGCAAGCGGTGCCCTTTTCTTTACGACGCCCATTGATCGTGAATGGCAAACAGCAAGGAATTACGTTGGCGGTTTGTCTGGCACTTTCTGATGGCGTGAATGCGCATGTTGCGGCGCGACTGACCTTCCAGCCAACGCGATCTGCGCCGTTGTGTCTGACGAAGCATACGCCACCGTCCGACCTCAGTTCTACTACGCCTCATTTTTACGACTCAGGTTGCATTTAACACGCGCCATTATAATGTCTTCTTCTCGCCAGGCCAGTCGTTTTACGATTAGTTTTAGTGTCAACAACTGGCGGTTGTGCGTAAACTCAAAAGCATACGGTTTCTAAAGGATTTTTGAACTATGACAACCTTCTATACAGTCGTTAGTTGGCTGATAATTTTAGGTTACTGGCTTTTAATCGCCGGCGTGACGCTACGCATTTTAATGAAGCGTCGCGCAGTTCCTTCTGCCATGGCATGGCTTCTGATTATCTATATTCTGCCGCTGGTCGGGATAATCGCCTATCTCTCGTTTGGTGAGCTTCATCTGGGTAAACGTCGCGCAGAACGCGCACGCGCGATGTGGCCGTCGACCGCCAAATGGCTTAACGATCTAAAAAGCTGCAAACATATCTTTGCTGAAGAAAACAGCGAAGTCGCCGCCTCATTATTCCAGCTATGCGAACGCCGCCAGGGGATTGGAGGCGTCAAAGGCAATCAGCTCCAGTTGCTCACCACTTCTGATGAGACAATGCATGCGCTGATTCGTGATATCCAGTTGGCGCGCCATAACATCGAGATGGTGTTTTACATCTGGCAGCCTGGCGGTTTAGCCGATCAGGTGGCGGAATCCCTGATGGCAGCGGCGCGTCGCGGCATCCATTGCCGGTTAATGCTCGACTCTGCGGGCAGCGTCGCATTCTTCCGCAGCCCCTGGGCGAACATGATGCGTAACGCGGGCGTGGAAGTGGTTGAAGCGCTCAAAGTTAATCTGATGCGTGTGTTCCTACGCCGCATGGACTTACGCCAGCACCGCAAAATGGTGATGATCGATAACTATATTGCTTACACCGGCAGCATGAATCTCGTCGATCCGCGCTTCTTTAAGCAAGATGCAGGCGTTGGGCAATGGGTGGATTTAATGGCGCGCATGGAAGGCCCGGTCGCCACCGCAATGGGCATTGTCTATTCCTGCGACTGGGAAATCGAAACCGGAAAACGCATATTACCGCCCGCCCCTGACGCGAATATCATGCCGTTTGAGGAAGCAACCGGACACACAATTCACACCATAGCTTCAGGTCCTGGTTTCCCTGAAGATTTGATTCACCAGGCGTTACTGACTTCGGTCTATGCGGCGCGTGAATATTTGATTATGACCACGCCGTACTTTGTACCGAGCGACGATTTGCTCCATGCGATTTGTACCGCTGCACAACGGGGTGTCGACGTGAGCATTATCATTCCGCGCAAGAATGATTCGTTACTGGTGGGCTGGGCGAGTCGCGCCTTCTTTACCGAATTGCTGGAAGCCGGCGTGAAGATTTATCAGTTCGAAGGTGGATTACTGCATACCAAGAGCGTGTTGGTCGATGGGCAATTGAGTCTGGTGGGTACCGTGAACCTGGATATGCGTAGTCTGTGGCTTAATTTCGAGATTACGTTGGTTATCGACGACGCCGGTTTTGCCAGTGACCTTGCCGCGGTACAAGACGACTATATCTCCCGCTCACGGCTGGTAGACCTGCGTTTGTGGGTGAAACGACCAATGTGGCAGCGCGTGGTAGAGCGACTGTTTTACTTCTTTAGCCCGTTGCTGTAAAACGTGGCGCATTAGCACTCGATAAGTGGAAAAAGAGATGGAAATGGATCTGAACAACCGCCTGACAGAAGATGAAACGCTCGAGCAGGCTTACGATATTTTTCTCGAACTGGCGGTAGATAATCTCGATCCGGCAGATGTGATTCTGTTTAACCTGCAATTTGAAGAGCGCGGCGGTGCCGAACTTTTTGACCCAGCCGAAGACTGGCAGGAACACGTTGATTTTGACCTGAACCCGGACTTCTTTGCCGAAGTGGTGATTGGCCTTGCCGATACCGACGGTGGCGAACTCAATGATATCTTTGCTCGCGTGCTGTTGTGCCGTGAAAAAGACCACAAACTTTGCCATATTCTGTGGCGCGAGTAAGCTTTTGTAGGGCGGATACGCGTTAGCGCCATCCGCCATTTACATCGGAACTACAGCTTAGGTAACGCACTCCCGCAGGATTTGCAGAATCGCGCCTCTTCGTCGTGATTGCCTTTATGGCAATTTGGGCACAGGCGCGCATTACGCTGCTTTTGAAATTCATTGGTCATGTGCGCGGTGATAATCCCGGTCGGGATAGCAATGACCGAGTAACCAATCAAAATAAGTATCGACGCAACCATTCGGCCAGGCCCGGTATGCGGCGTAATATCGCCATACCCCACCGTTGTTACCGTCACCACAGCCCAATAGACCGATGTGCTTAATGTCGTAAAACCGTTGGGTGGCCCTTCAATGCCATACATCAAGCCGCCTGCCACCACCATAACAATCAAAATAAAGGCATAAAACAGAATGAGCTGGTGCCGGGCATTGAGAATTGCCTGCCACAAAGAATGCAGCGTCGGCATATAACGCAGCAATTTGAGGATCCTGAAGACGCGTATGGCACGCATTGCGCGCCAGGCGAAGACGTAATTGACGCCAATTTCGGGCCACAGCCACAAAACATATAACGGCAAAATAGTCGCCAGATCGATAAAACCCCAGAAGCTAAAAACATATTTGCGCGGATTGGGCCAACACAGTACCCGCAAAATATATTCCAGAGTAAATAGCAGCGTAAAACCGATTTCCAGGTAAACAAACAGCTTCCATTCGTCGTAAGTCAGATGATATTGCGTCCCAAGCCCTGATTCGACAAATACGGCAATCACACTGAGTAAGGCGAATAAGCCACAAAACGCTTCAAAGCGTCGACCTGAATGAGTTCTTTGATCGAAGAGAAGATGGTACATCCGCTTACGGGCGGTCGTAATCAGCACAGTAACCTCACAAACTAAAAGGGCTGGCATCATGCCAGCCCTGCGAGATTATAGCGGGTCTACCTTGAGACAGGAAACGGCATGCTTGAAGCTGCCCTCCAGTACCGGGCGAGTTTTCGCACATTCTGGTCCTGCAATCGGGCAACGTGTACGGAATACGCAGCCTGACGGCGGGTTGATAGGCGATGGCAACTCCCCTTCAAGAAGTTGTATCGTTTTATTTCTTTCCAGGTCCGGGTCAGGAATCGGCACCGCTGACATCAATGCTTTGGTGTAAGGATGCAGCGGATTGTGATAAACCTCGTCGTAAGTACCCAATTCGACCGCATGGCCCAGATACATCACCAGAACACGGTCAGAAATATGTTTTACCACTGCCAGGTCGTGCGCGATGAAGATCAGGGAAAGCCCCATTTCACGTTGCAGTTTTTGCAGCAGGTTAACGACCTGAGCCTGAATGGATACGTCCAGTGCCGATACCGGTTCGTCGCAGATAATCAGTTTTGGCTCAAGGATCAATGCGCGGGCAATCCCGATACGCTGGCACTGACCACCTGAGAATTCGTGCGGGTAACGGTTGATGAGGTTTGGCAGCAAGCCCACTTTCATCATCATCGCTTTTACGCGGTCACGAACTTCCTGGCGTGGCATTTTCGGGTGATAAGTGCGCAGCGGCTCCGCGATAATATCGCCGATATTCATACGCGGGTTAAGCGAAGCCAGCGGGTCCTGGAAAATCATC
Organism: Buttiauxella sp. BIGb0471; assembly: GCF_024807715.1. NCBI lineage: Bacteria > Pseudomonadati > Pseudomonadota > Gammaproteobacteria > Enterobacterales > Enterobacteriaceae > Buttiauxella > Buttiauxella sp. BIGb0471. The sequence goes on along the minus strand of NZ_JANUEU010000002.1, from coordinate 844,105 downwards.
TGGATATCGCTGCGCACTTCACGCCACTCGTCAGGATTCATCCCCAGCAAATCTTTGCCCAACCAGGCAACGCGGCCTTCGGTGGCTTTTACCAGGCCGATAATGGCACGGGCAAAAGTCGATTTTCCGCAACCGGATTCCCCTACCACGCCCAGCGTTTCGCCTTCGTACAAACGCAGCGTCACACCATCAACGGCTTTCAGAGTTTTGGACGGTTGCCAGAACCACTGTTTGCCATCTTTGATATCAAAATGCACTTTGAGATCGGCGATTTCTAAGAGAACTTTTTTCTCTTCAGTCACTGCGTTCATACTAATTCCTCCACTGGCTTAAAGCAGGCGCGCAAGCGACCTTCACCAAAACGCTCAAGTGGTGGCGCTGTATTACAAATTTCCATTGCGTGTGGGCAACGTGGCTGGAACGGGCAGCCTTTCGGTAAACGCAGCAGGTTTGGCGGATTACCAGGAATAGTCAGCAGTGATTCACCTTCGGCGTCCAGACGCGGAACCGCATTCAGCAGGCCGATAGAATACGGGTGCACTGGGTTGTAGAACACATCTCGCGCCTGACCGTATTCCATGGTACGACCGGCATACATCACCAGCACTTTGTCGCAGATCCCGGCAACCACGCCGAGATCGTGAGTGATCATGATAATCGCCGTGTTAAATTCGCGTTTCAGCTCGTTTAACAGCGTCATGATTTGCGCCTGAACGGTGACGTCCAGTGCGGTTGTTGGCTCATCAGCAATCAGCAGCTTCGGACGACACAGCAACGCCATAGCAATCATTACACGCTGGCGCATACCGCCGGAAAACTCATGCGGGAACATACGCATGCGTTTACGTGCTTCAGGCATTTTAACCGCGTCTAACATGCGAACCGATTCTTCAAACGCTTCTGCTTTACCCAATTTTTTGTGCAACATCAGCACTTCCATCAACTGCTCGCCTACTCGCATGTAAGGATTCAGTGAGGTCATTGGGTCCTGGAAGATCATCGAAATCTGTTCTGCACGCAAGCGGTTAAGCTGGCTTTCCGGCAGGTTGAGGATTTCGCGTCCATTGAATTTAGCTGACCCGCCGATACGGCCATTTGCCGCCAGCAAGCCCATTAAAGCGAAAGCAGTTTGCGATTTACCGGAGCCGGACTCGCCGACAATACCCAGTGTTTCACCGGCTTTCAGGCTGAAATTCAGATCGTTTACCGCAGTAACGTCACCGTCTGGCGTACCGAAGGTGACACGCAAATCTTTTACGTCTAACAACGCAGAAGTCGCGTTCAGTGGAGTAACCACCGCAGGATTTTCAATTGTGCTCATCGCGGCACTCCTTAACGATCTTTCGGGTCGAGGGCATCACGCAGGCCATCGCCGATAAAGTTGAAACAGAACAGAGTGATAACCAGGAAGCCTGCCGGGAACATCAGCAACCATGGGGAAACTTCCATGGAGTTAGCACCATCGCTCAGCAATGCACCCCAGCTACTTAACGGCTCTTGCGTACCCAAACCCAGAAAGCTCAGGAAGGATTCGAAGAGAATCATGCTTGGCACCAGCAGCGAGGCGTAAACGACGACCACACCCAGTACGTTTGGCACGATGTGACGAACCACAATATTGGCGGTAGAAACCCCACCGACCTGAGCGGCTTCTATGAACTCTTTACGTTTCAGGCTAAGGGTCTGACCGCGTACAATACGCGCCATATCCAGCCAGGAAACCATCCCGATTGCCACGAAGATAAGCAGGATGTTTTGCCCAAAGAAAGTCACCAGCAAAATCACGAAGAACATGAACGGGAAGGAGTTCAGGATTTCCAGCAGACGCATCATTACCGAGTCGATTTTGCCGCCCAGATAACCCGCCATAGAACCGTATAACGTCCCGACGACGACCGCGACCAACGCTGCTGCAACGCCTACCATCAGCGAGATACGTCCGCCGATGGCGACACGCACCAGCAGGTCACGTCCTGAGGAGTCAGTACCAAAATAGTGACCTGAGGTCATATCCGGTGCGGCCGACATCATTCCCCAGTCGGTATCAAAATAACTAAACTGCGACAGCATCGGCGCAAAAGTGACGAACAGCGCGATAAATGCCAGGACAATCAGACTCGCAACCGCTGCACGGTTATGCATAAAGCGGCGGCGAGCATCTTGCCAAAGGCTACGGCCTTCTACTTCTAGTTTTTCACTGAAGTTTTCCAGCGCCTCGCTGTTTTTATTACTCAACATCATGGCGTACTCCAGTATCAGTAACGGATTTTCGGATCGATAACGGCGTACAGCACATCAACAATCGCGTTAAAGAGAATCGTCAGTGCGCCGACCAGAATGGTCAGACTCAGCACCAAAGAGTAATCGCGGTTCAGCGCGCCATTAACGAACAACTGGCCGATACCTGGTAATCCGTAAATGGTTTCAATAACCATTGAACCCGTAATGATACCGACGAAAGCCGGGCCTAAATAAGACAGAACCGGTAACAGTGCAGGTTTCAAAGCGTGACGCAAAATAATGCGGCGCATTGGCAACCCTTTTGCACGTGCGGTACGGATAAAGTTGGAGTGCAGAACTTCAATCATCGAGCCACGAGTGATACGCGCGATACTGGCGATGTAAGCCAAAGACAGCGCGACCATTGGCAGGATCATGTATTGAATGGCCCCTCCGTTCCACCCGCCTCCGGGCAACCACTTCAGGGTTATCGCAAATATCAGAACCAGTAATGGCGCAACCACGAAGCTCGGGATAACAACCCCGGTCATGGCCACCCCCATTACGGCATAATCCCATTTGGTATTTTGATTCAGTGCGGCAATCACCCCTGCTAATACACCTAAGACCACTGCAAAAATAAATGCAGCTGCGCCTAATTTGGCAGAGACAGGGAAGCTCGAAGCCACCAGGTCGTTCACTGAATAATCTTTATATTTAAATGACGGGCCAAAATCACCGTGCGCCAGTTGTTTCAGGTAGCTGAAATACTGGGTGGAGATCGGATCGTTTAAATGGTATTTGGCTTCAATGTTCGCCATCACTTCTGGCGGCAGTGCGCGTTCGCTGGTGAATGGACTACCCGGCGCAAGGCGCATCATGAAGAATGAAATTGTTATAAGAATAAAGAGTGTCGGAATTGCTTCCAGACAACGACGCAGAATAAATTTCAACATTGCCCGTACCTTCTGGCTGTGCCTTTAGAGTGCGATAAAATAAGACACGATGGGGCAAATTTGCTAACCCACAAATTTGCCCCACGAATTGCCATTAATGTTTAATGATATACATATCTTTGGTGTAGATATTATCCATCGGGTCTTTGCCGGTATAACCGCCAACCCATGGTTTCACCAGACGGGCGTTCACGTAGTAATAAACCGGAACGATGGCAGAATCTTTGCCCAATTGCTGTTCCGCTTTATCGTATGCAGCAGCACGTTGTGCATCATCAGTTGCTTTCAGCGATTCCGCCATGATGGCGTCAAACGCTGGACTCTTATAATGCGCGGTGTTCATTGAGCTTGTTGAAAGCATCGTGTTCAGGAAGGAAGTCGGTTCGTTGTAATCCGCACACCAGCCAGCACGCGCAACGTTGTAGTTGCCCTGGTGACGAGTATCAAGGAAGGTTTTCCACTCCTGGTTTACCAGCTTAACGTTCACACCGAGGTTTTTCTGCCAGATAGAAGCGGCAGCGATGGCCAGTTTCTTGTGCAGATCTGAGGTGTTGTACAGCAGATCGAAGGTCAGCGGTTTATCTTTAGTGTAGCCCGCTTCAGCCAGCAATTTCTTCGCTTCTTCGTTGCGTTTTTCCTGAGTCCAGGAGAACCACTCAGGTTTAGTCAGTTTTGCACCGTCAGCGTAAGGAGGCGTGTAGCCATAAGCTGGCAAGTCGCCCTGCGCTTTCACTTTATTAACGATGATGTCGCGATCCAGGCCCAGTTTCAGAGCGGTACGCACGCGCGCATCATTGAACGGAGCTTTCTGGTTGTTGATTTCGTAGTAGTAAGTACACAGATACGGGTCAACATGAACTTCAGCTGGAATTTCTTTTTTCAGCTTCTGGAACAGTTCGATTGGCAGGTTGTTATAGGTCATGTCAATCTCACCGCTGCGATAGCGGTTCACATCCGTCACTTCGGAAGAGATTGGCAGATAAGTAATTTGTGAAATAACAGTTTTCGCGTTATCCCAATAATTAGTATTACGCTCCATTACGATGCGTTCGTTAACAACCCAGTCTTTCAGTTTGTAAGCGCCGTTGCTTACGATGTTTGCAGGTTGGGTCCACTTCTCACCAAACTTCTCAATGGCAGTTTTATTCACCGGGGACATCGCCGGGTTGACCAGAAGTTTGTAGAAGTAAGGAACAGGCTCGCTCAGAGTGACTTCCAGAGTGTGGTCGTCAATGGCTTTTACGCCCAGTTCACTTGGTTTCATTTTGCCGTCGATGATGGCATCAACGTTTACGATATGGCCGTATTGCGGGTAGCTTGCGTATGGCGAAGCGGTGTTTGGATCAACCAGACGCTGCCAGCTATAGACGAAATCTTGCGCTGTAACAGGCTCGCCGTTAGACCATTTCGCATCTTTACGCAGATGGAAGGTCCAGACTTTAAAATCTTTATTATCCCAGGACTCTGCTACACCCGGAATTGGGTGGCCGTCTTTTGGAGAAGTAATTAATAAACCTTCAAACAGGTCACGGCTCACGTTTGACTCAGGAACACCTTCAATTTTATTTGGGTCCAGAGACTGTGGTTCAGCACCGTTGTTTCGAATCAACGTTTGCTTTTCTGACAGTTGAACACCTGCAGGAACTTCGGCCGCCATGGCCACATTGCCTACGATTAGCGCGGATAAAATGCTTGCTGCTACCAGACTTTTTTTTGTGATGATGGACATTGTGTTGATACTCCACTCATTATAATTACCGACCCGAAAGCCAGCCTCTTCCCCTCTGGGGGTTCCTTAACAGTGCAAGAGCGTTATGCAACTGCCAGGTTGTTCTTCTGTGTTACTTGCTATCACCGACTTTATTTGGGGGATGCTCTTATTGGCACCCTGCTCCGTCGATTCTTAATCAACCTACCCTGTTCTCAGGTTGATATTGATGAGTCATCTGTAAATGAAACATTTTTCAGATAATTGTGTTGCCCGGAAAGTATCAAAAGCGCCTGATGCCCGCCAATACAATTTGCAAATTTGTTAAGCATTTCTCTTTTATCTAGTCAGCATCACATTTGCAGACGTGTCATATCGGCGCATTTTCTCTGGTTAACTGATTAAAAATAAAAGAGATAGTAGCGTGACCGCATGCAGATGCTTTTCAGGTTTTTGGCACCATTAAGCAATTCACAATAACTTAACAATTGGTTGTTTTTTAGCACATTCATCTACAAGAGAGCTTGATTAACTAATATCATCTCAATAAAGCGGCAGCAAGTATCATTGTGTAGTGTGAGTAAAATAACGATGCGATTGTGAATTTTATGTACAACGGAAGAAAATCAAGGCGGCTAATGCCCCGTTTCCAAAGCATTTTCTTATGATTGATTTTTTAAAATAAACGATGCGGGATTGTTCTTAACAGATGAGTTTTGGTGGGAAGTTAACAAGAAAAAAGCAGAATGGTTATTCTGCTTTTTCATATATCAGATTCAGCAGAACTAACTTAGCAATCCGGGGAAGATAGTTTTCAGACCGGTGACAATAAATTCAATCCCCAACGCCATCAACAACAACCCCATAATACGGGTGATGACGTTAATGCCCGTTTGCCCCAGCAGACGTACTAACCATGGCGCAAGGCGGAAAACCAGCCAACAACAGAAAGCAAATAGTGCAATAGCAATCGTAAAACCGATTAAATAATTCCAGCTATGGTAGCGAGTCCCCCAGACAATGGTAGAACTGATTGCACCAGGGCCGGCCATTAGTGGTAGTGCCAGGGGAACAACACCTACGCTTTCGCGAATAGCACTTTCTGACTTCTCTTGTTTGTTCTGTTTATCTTCCCCGAGCTTACCGCTAATCATCGACATCGCAATAGTCACGACCAGAATCCCGCCGGCAATACGGAAAGAATCTATTGATATGCCGAATAACTGAAGAATGCCGTCACCGAGGAACAATGACGTCCATAAGATGATAGCTACTGACAGATTTGCAGTAAGGTTGGTTTTATTCCTCGCTACAGCGGTTTGGTAGCTGGTCATGCTAATAAAGACGGGAATAATCCCCACCGGGTTTACCAGCGCGAACAAGCCAATAAAGAACTTAAAATAGGTAGGCAAATCAAACAAGGATTGAGCCACTAAAAACTCCGCAAATGAACGTAGCAAAGGCCGGCGTAATGTAATGGAAAACAGTTGCTGGCGCTACGCCCTTTCGTAGCATAGATAACTACTTTTAGAAGCAAATGCGATATTAATCAATAATGTTACTCGCTTGTTGAAAATATGGTAGTTTGTTTTGTCTTAGCTGTGACTAAAATTTTAAAGATTTATCAGTAACCTGATTCTGGCGTGCTGAATGGAGTCAGCCTTAGGATAATGTGATTTACATCACAAAAAACCTACTCAGAAGTGAGTACTCTTGGATACATCTGAAGAGCGTATAATTCAGACCATGAATAGGTTTTTTCGATAAGGCTCTTTTAGTAAATCAGCAGGTCGTTTTGGGAAGTTTTTGGATAGTCGTGGCTCGTGGTTTTACGCAAGCTGTTGCCCGCTGACTATACTGTCGTCTCGAGCAGCTCATTTACTAAAAGAGTTTAAACATTATCAGGAGAGCATTATGGCTGTAACTAATGTCGCTGAACTTAACGCACTTGTAGAGCGCGTCAAGAAAGCCCAGCGTGAATATGCCAACTTTACTCAAGAGCAAGTTGATAAAATCTTCCGCGCCGCCGCTCTGGCTGCCGCAGATGCTCGAATCCCTCTCGCGAAACTGGCCGTTGCCGAATCTGGCATGGGTATCATTGAAGATAAAGTGATCAAAAACCACTTTGCTTCAGAGTATATCTACAACGCCTATAAAGATGAAAAGACCTGTGGTGTTCTGAGTGAAGACCAGACCTTCGGTACTATCACCATCGCTGAGCCAATCGGTATCATCTGCGGTATCGTTCCGACGACTAACCCAACTTCAACGGCTATCTTTAAGTCTCTGATCAGCCTGAAGACGCGTAACGCGATCATCTTCTCTCCACACCCACGTGCAAAAGACGCGACCAATAAAGCCGCAGACATCGTTCTGCAAGCTGCAATCGCGGCGGGTGCTCCTAAAGATCTGATTGGTTGGATTGACCAGCCATCTGTCGAACTGTCTAACGCTCTGATGCACCACCCAGATATCAACATGATTCTGGCTACTGGTGGTCCAGGCATGGTTAAGGCTGCATACAGCTCCGGTAAACCAGCAATCGGCGTAGGCGCAGGTAACACTCCAGTTGTTGTTGACGAAACTGCCGACATCAAACGTGTTGTTGCTTCTATCCTGATGTCTAAAACCTTCGATAACGGCGTAATCTGTGCTTCCGAGCAATCAGTTATCGTTGTTGACTCTGCTTATAACGCAGTGCGCGAACGTTTTGCATCCCACGGCGGCTACATGCTGCAGGGCAAAGAGCTGAAAGCTGTTCAGGACATCATCCTGAAAAACGGCGCGCTGAACGCAGCTATCGTTGGTCAGCCAGCAACTAAAATTGCTGAACTGGCAGGCTTCACAGTACCGGCTGACACCAAGATTCTGATTGGTGAAGTTAGCGTTGTTGACGAATCTGAACCATTTGCTCACGAAAAACTGTCCCCAACTCTGGCTATGTACCGTGCTAAGAGCTTCGAAGATGCAGTTGTTAAAGCTGAGAAACTGGTTGAGATGGGCGGCATCGGCCACACCTCTTGCCTGTACACAGACCAGGACAACCAGCCAGAGCGCGTTAAGCACTTCGGCGACAAAATGAAAACTGCACGTATCCTGATCAACACCCCTGCTTCACAGGGTGGTATCGGTGACCTGTACAACTTTAAACTCGCGCCTTCCCTGACTCTGGGTTGTGGTTCATGGGGTGGTAACTCCATCTCTGAGAACGTGGGTCCTAAGCACCTGATCAACAAGAAAACCGTTGCTAAGCGAGCTGAGAACATGTTGTGGCATAAACTTCCGAAATCTATCTACTTCCGCCGTGGCTCTCTGCCAATCGCGCTGGACGAAGTGATTACTGATGGTCACAAACGTGCGATGATCGTTACCGACCGTTTCCTGTTCAACAATGGCTATGCGGACCAGATCACTTCTGTTCTGAAAGCAGCTGGCGTTGAAACTGAAGTCTTCTTCGAAGTAGAAGCTGATCCAACTCTGACCGTGGTACGTAAAGGTGCAGAACTGGCGAACTCCTTCAAACCAGACGTGATCATCGCGCTGGGCGGCGGTTCTCCAATGGATGCTGCGAAAATCATGTGGGTTATGTACGAGCACCCAGAAACTCACTTCGAAGAACTGGCACTGCGCTTCATGGACATCCGTAAGCGTATCTACAAGTTCCCGAAAATGGGCGTAAAAGCGAAAATGATCGCGGTTACTACCACTTCCGGTACAGGTTCAGAAGTGACTCCGTTTGCAGTTGTAACTGATGATGCAACTGGCCAGAAATACCCACTGGCTGACTACGCTCTGACTCCAGACATGGCGATTGTTGATGCCAACCTGGTAATGGACATGCCTAAGTCCCTGTGTGCATTCGGTGGTCTTGATGCCGTAACTCACGCACTGGAAGCTTATGTTTCTGTTCTGGCGAGCGAGTTCTCTGACGGTCAGGCTCTGCAAGCGCTGAAACTGCTGAAAGAAAACCTGCCAGCATCTTACAACGAAGGCTCTAAAAACCCAGTTGCTCGTGAGCGTGTACACAACGCTGCGACCATCGCGGGTATCGCGTTTGCGAACGCCTTCCTGGGTGTGTGTCACTCAATGGCTCACAAACTGGGTTCTCAGTTCCACATTCCTCACGGTCTGGCGAACGCCCTGTTGATCTCTAACGTTATCCGTTATAACGCGAACGACAACCCAACTAAGCAGACTGCATTCAGCCAGTATGACCGCCCACAAGCGCGTCGTCGTTATGCTGAAATCGCAGACCATCTGGGTCTGAGCGCACCGGGCGACCGTACTGCTGCTAAGATTGAGAAACTGCTGGCATGGCTTGACAGCATCAAGGCTGAACTGGGTATTCCTAAGTCCATCCGCGAAGCTGGCGTTCAGGAAGCTGACTTCCTGGCTCACGTTGACAAACTGTCTGAAGATGCGTTCGATGACCAGTGTACCGGTGCTAACCCACGTTACCCACTGATCTCTGAGCTGAAACAAATTCTGATGGATACCTTCTACGGTCGTGAATTCTCCGAAGAAGGCAATGAAGCAGCACAGGCTAAAACAGCAGCTCCTGCCGCTAAAGCTGACAAGAAAGCGAAGAAAACCGCTTAATTGTTATCGCTAATAAAAAACCCGCTTCGGCGGGTTTTTTTATATCTGAATTTTTCAAAATCACACTGTAAAGCGTTATACAGCCTTCAAGGGGAAAGCCTTCCCTTCCCCTTCATTCAGTTTTTTAAACGCCCTGAATGCCTTGTAGGGAGCCTTTTTGCAGCGCTTCTTTGTAATGCTTGCGGCATACCGATACATAGCGTTCATTACCACCGATAACCACCTGCTCGCCCTGGTTATACGGGCGGCCTTCGTGATCAAGTCGCAATACCATGCTCGCCTTGCGGCCGCAGAAACAAATGGTTTTTAATTCCACCAGCTTATCTGACCATGCCAATAAATATTGGCTCCCGCCAAATAGTTCACCCTGGAAGTCAGTGCGTAATCCATAACACAGCACGGGAATATCAAGGTCATCTACGACATCTGATAAAGCTAATACTTGATCTCGCGTCAGGAACTGGCATTCGTCCACCAGGACACAATTCACGGCATTACGTTGATGCTCATCGCGTATTTCATTGAACAATTGAGTTGAAGCATTGTAGAGCTTTGCAGGCGACGACAATCCAATACGCGAACTCACCTTTCCAGAACCAAATCGATTGTCAATTTCTGCGGTATACACCAGCGTGCGCATTCCGCGCTCTTGATAGTTGTATGAAGATTGCAGTAATGCAGTGGATTTCCCCGCATTCATTGCGGAATAGTAAAAGTAGAGTTGCGCCATTGGTCAGCTAGCCTGAGTTAAAATGTAAATATTATTAACACGGATTATATCATAAGCCGTTACAGAGTTGCCGCTACCTGATGGTGGCATGGAAAATTCCTGCATTATTTGGCCGATATATAAATCTCAGAGCGCATTGGTTCGGCATGCCTGTTGTTTAAAAGCCATCATGCAGCACTTAACTTACGGAGTTTTCAGTGTTTTCCTCACTATTTCTTAAAGTGTGATGAATCACTAATAATAATGTTCTATTAAGAATATCCCCTGGAAAGGACAATAATACCAAAGGTTGATATTTCGCCATTAACGCTCTTATGGCTCAATTTACTGCACCAACAACCCTTGACTCTATCAGGGTTGTTGAAGAAAAATTGAGTTATCCACGTTTTGTTTACCGCGCATGTAAGCCAAAATTTAAGTTAATACGCTTTTATAAATCGACAAAATATTATGGAATTTTAGATTCCTTACATTACCCCCTATTGCAGAAGTTAATTTAAGCCTCTATTATTAGCCCAACAAGCCAACCATCAATATAAGATTGAGATTACTAAAATGAGCGAAGCACTTAAAATTCTGAACAACATCCGTACTCTTCGTGCACAAGCTAGAGAATGTACTCTGGAAACGCTGGAAGAAATGCTGGAAAAATTAGAAGTTGTTGTTAACGAACGTCGCGAAGAAGATAATGCTGCTGCAGCAGAAATTGAAGAACGCACTCGTAAACTGCAACAATACCGTGAAATGCTGATTGCTGATGGCATTGATCCTAACGAATTACTGAATAGCATGGCTGCTGTTAAATCTGCAGGCAAAGCAAAACGCGCTGCGCGCCCAGCTAAATATCAGTACATCGACGAAAACGGCGAAAGCAAAACCTGGACTGGCCAGGGCCGTACTCCAGCAGTAATCAAAAAAGCAATGGAAGAACAAGGCAAAAAACTGGAAGACTTCCTGATTGCCTAATTTTTGCTTTTAGTGCTGCTTATTAAATCCCGCTTCGGCGGGATTTTTGTTTTGTACGCTTTCAACAAGAACATAAAAAGAAACCAGGTGGCCTTTTCATTTCAGCTCCTCTGATATCATCCTGAATTGCCCTGAGCCTCTCTCCCTGCCACTGTACGCCGTTCTGGCTATCAATATAAATTCTAGTATGTATGTGCCAGTGAATCGTCGATTTTATGGATTACCACATATAAAGAAATGGAATTAACAGTTCCATCGCTGAGCATTAAACTGGTCGTCAGGTTTGGCTCCGCATAAGTCCGAGGGGTTTCGAACGAATAACAAACGCCAGCCTGCACTGTGAGATGAATCACGGATCAATTTGTCTGCGGTCAATAAATCAGCCATAGCATTACGCTGGGCAGGGTCAAATTTCTGCCAGTAGAAGTAAGAATGGGAGGAGATGGGATAAAACAGGATTAGCTATAAGCTCGAGTAATAATAGTCTTGCGGGGAAGCGATATCTGTATCCGGGAAACCGGACGCCAACAAATCCTCAGGACTCGATCGCCAATAAGATTTGCTGCGCCGGTAACCGGATATTTCCTACAACCCTACTTATTACGCAATATTGAGGGACGCTCCGCGACCGATTGCATAATAAACAAAACCGCGCTTACTGAGCCTTTCAGGATCATACAAGTTACGGCCATCGAAGATAATAGGTTGTTTCAGGGACTTCTTAATTGCATCGAAATCAGGTGCTTTGAAACTCTGCCATTCAGTACAAATAACCAGAGCATCCGCTCCCTGCAATGCAGCTTCTTTCGTTCCCATCAGTTTCAGATCTGAGCGATGTCCATAAATGCGCTGGGTTTCATCCATTGCTTCCGGGTCATACGCCTGCACCTGAGCACCACGTTCCCACAGCGCTTCCATCAGGACGCGGCTTGAGGCTTCACGCATATCGTCAGTATTAGGTTTGAAAGAAAGCCCCCACAGCGCGAAGGTTTTGCCTTCCAGATTTTCACCAAAGTGACGATAAATAAACTCAGGGAGTTTTAACTTCTGGTCCTGGTTCACCTCTTCAACCGCCTGCAGAATACGCGGCGTATAGCCAATCTGCTGGGCAGTGCGAATCAGAGCCTGAACATCTTTAGGGAAACAGGAACCGCCATAACCACAGCCTGGATAAATAAAGCTGTAGCCAATACGCGAATCTGAGCCGATACCCATACGCACTTTTTCGATATCCGCACCCAGACGTTCTGCCAGGTTCGAAATCTCGTTCATAAAGCTGATTTTGGTCGCCAACATACAGTTGGCTGCGTACTTGGTCAGCTCCGCGCTACGGATATCCATCAGGATCATGCGGTCGTGGTTACGGTTGAATGGCTCGTACAACTCACGCAGTAGATCAACGATGTCTTCGTTATCGGTACCGATAACGATACGCTCAGGACGCATACAGTCGGAAACCGCGGCACCTTCTTTGAGGAACTCCGGGTTAGAGACCACATCAAAGGAAACATCCACGCCACGCGCTTTCAGGGTTTCTTCCATTACAGCGCGGACTTTATCTGCGGTTCCAACCGGAACCGTAGATTTATCGAGCACAACTTTATGGGAAGTCATGTACTGGGCGATGGTTCGCGCGACGGCGGTAACGTATTTCAGGTCGGCAGAACCGTCTTCATCAGGCGGTGTACCCACGGCGATAAATTGCATTTCACCATGTTGAACGCCCATTTCAGCATCAGTGCTGAAATGTAAACGCCCTTCTTCATAGTTTTTTTTCACCAGCGGCGTTAAGCCCGGCTCAAAAATAGGGATCACGCCGTTTTTCAGATTTTCGACTTTCTTTGCATCGACATCTATGCACATTACATCGTGCCCGACTTCCGCAAGCACTGCTGCCTGCACGAGTCCTACATAGCCGATACCAAATACAGTAACTTTCATCTTTCTATCCTGCGTTGCAATGAATTACTTTTTCGTGCCAACCGTCTCTTCAAGCCATGCTTTGAAATCAGCACCCAGAGTGTTGTGACGAATACCGTATTCCACAAACGCCTGCATATAGCCAAGTTTGTTACCACAGTCATGGCTCACGCCTTTCATGTGATACGCTTCAACGGTCTGTTTTTCCATCAGCATCGCAATGGAGTCAGTCAGCTGAATTTCATCGCCCGCACCTGGAGGCGTTTTGGACAACAGCGGCCAGATATCGGCGGTCAGCACGTAACGGCCCACAACAGCCAGGTTGGATGGTGCGACGTTTGCTTTAGGCTTCTCAACGATGCCAACCATCGGCACGCTGTCACCTTCATTTAGTTCAACGCCTTTACAGTCAACAACACCGTAAGCCGTCACGTCTTCTACCGGCTCTACCATAATCTGGCTGTGGCCTGTCGCATCAAAACGTTTGATCATTTCTGCCAGGTTGTCTTGAGACAAATCAGACTCGAATTCATCGAGGATTACGTCAGGCAAAATAACCGCTACCGGCTCATCACCGACAACCGGATGCGCACACAGAACGGCGTGGCCGAGGCCTTTCGCCAGACCTTGACGAACCTGCATGATAGTCACATGCGGCGGGCAGATAGCCTGAACTTCTTCCAGCAACTGGCGCTTAACGCGTTTTTCCAGCATGGCTTCCAGTTCAAAACTGGTATCGAAATGGTTTTCGATGGAGTTTTTCGACGAGTGCGTTACCAGCACAATTTCAGTAATACCTGCGGCGATACATTCATTGACCACATATTGAATAAGTGGCTTATCAACCAGCGGCAGCATCTCTTTTGGAATTGCCTTGGTGGCCGGTAACATGCGTGTACCCAATCCCGCAACAGGGATTACTGCTTTTCTTACTTTAGAATTAATGGCAGCCATTGAAAAATCTCCTGGACTGTTCAAGTTTTCACTTGCAAGTCAATTAAAATACGCATCGAGTATATCAGCTTAAAAATGAAATCTGCCGCTGTTTACCCGCTGCGCTGGTAATTTAAGATAAATACGAGTTGGTTAAGTACGATATTAGCACCAGCAAAGATAGGGGAGAAAACCTAAATGTTTTCAAGCATCCAGATGCTCATTCCGCAGACAACATGAGTCTTAAACGCCCGCCGGAACCCCACACCTGACACTGCCAGGATTCGCAACGCTGGCTAATCTGATTAAGGTAAGTATTGCCCAGAGTGCCCAGAGGCACACCATTACTGACCTGAATTTGATGCTCGCCGGTATTTAAAGTCGCATTCAGTCCAGCGGAGACCAAAATGAGGTTTTTAAGCTCGCTATGGTAATAGCCAACCATGAGAGGGAACTGTCCAGTCAAATTAGCTTGTCGTAATAACTGGTTAACTTGTTTAAGCAAATTCCCTAATTCTGGTAACCGCTGATGCTGGTGGGAAAGCTGTTCCTGCAATAAGCCATTAAATAATGCCCGTAATAGCAGTGCAGCTAACACGCCGTTATCCCCTGCTCGAGTCACATCGAGGCAATAAAATGCCAGGTCGTTTTCTGAAAGCGGAGCGATATCCAGCACTAGCCCAGGTTGATTGAGGGTAATCAATTGACGGTAATTGACGCGACAATGCGACATCACCTGTTGCACCGGGGGTTGCAGTTCTTGCAGTAATTTAGACGCCGCCTGCGGGTCGCTAACCAGCGCGTCCCAGTCCTGGAACAAACGCTCTTCTTCTTCAACCCGCGAATTAAACATATTGGGATACAGGCAAGCAAAGACGGTTTCACGTAAGCGGTTAAGATCTTTAATGGGTTTGAGCAGAACATCCTGCACGCCAAAACGCAGCGCTTTGGCGATGTCTGACATATTCTCAGTCGCGGAAATGACTAATATCGGCGTTTGTACCCCTTCGTTACGCAGATGCTCGACTAATTTCAGCCCATTCATGCGCGGCATCGCCAAATCACAAATCAACAAATCGGGCGCAAAAGTGGCTATTTTTTCCAGAGCGTCGATACCATCAGTGGCAACGGCAATGATTGCCCCTAAAGAAGAAAGATAATTCTCCAGCAAAGAGCGGAAAACGGGCTCGTCCTCAACAATGAGAATCTGTTTTCCAACGAGTGGCTGTGTCATGTGCGCTCCCCTGACTGACGATAGATCAATAGTGGCATGGTATGACAATCACCGCCTGTCAGAATTGCCTGAAGATGCGAGTTTTCACCGTACTCATTCATGGGTACGAACCAAAGGTAACAGCTCATCCATCTTTTTCTCGACGGCCAGACTCCCCGCACTGATCGCCTCTGCGGCGCGGTGGAAATCCAGGGTAGAAATCTGAGGGCAAAATGGCTGGAGCAAAATATCAGGAGGATCACCGGCCATACGGTTGCGCTTTAAGCGGTTTTCCAGCACCTGAATTGAGGTCGTCATGATTTCCATGGCCGTCGGCGTGGTATTAGCGCGTCGCGTAGTGATTTTTCCGAGCTGCTCGCGTAAACGGCCACGCCAGGAATCCGGTTGCACCTGGTTTTCAGCCAACGGCGTGGTCATATTTACGGAAAGTAAATCTTGTTGCATCAAATGGGCGTCATGCTGGAGATCGACTGCAATAACAATATCAGCGCCTAACGCACGGGTCAGCGACACCGGCACCGGGTTAACCACCGCACCGTCCACCAGCCAGTAGCCATTGTATCCGACAGGCGACAGCAGCCCCGGCATACTACAAGAAGCACGTACGGCCTGATGAAGATCGCCATCGGTAAACCACAACTCGCGCCCGGTGCTTAAATTGGTTGCAACCGAGCCAAACCGCAGCGCGCAATCTTCAATTTTTTCTTCAGTTATGATTTTACG
Source organism: Buttiauxella sp. BIGb0471 (assembly GCF_024807715.1). Lineage (NCBI taxonomy): Bacteria > Pseudomonadati > Pseudomonadota > Gammaproteobacteria > Enterobacterales > Enterobacteriaceae > Buttiauxella > Buttiauxella sp. BIGb0471. Next base: position 828,116 of record NZ_JANUEU010000002.1, on the reverse strand, counting down.
GACGTTATTGAAAACTCTCTCGCCACGTAACAAACCGCCACGGCGCCAGGAAAGATCCATCAGCCGCAGTACATCCCAATAGCCGAACGAACGCACCCAGCGTTCCATCATAGGTAAACGATTACTGGCGTACGCCGCGCCAACCAGCGCCCCCACCGAGCAACCTGCTACGATATCAACCTGAATACCCGCTCGTTTTAACGCATTAATGACACCAATATGCGCCCATCCTTTTGCTGCTCCCGACCCTAATGCCAGGCCGATCTTTACCTGTCTCATTTCGCCTCGGTCTTTCTTCCCCGGTATATCACCGCGTGGCGAACTCGCCACAGCTCAGTTAACATGACTACCCCGCGTATTTACGCTGACTATTTTTTTGTAACCAAGGAGATGCTGTGTCGCAACTTTGCCCTTGTGGTAGCGGTCTGGAGTATAGCTTATGTTGCCAGCCTTACCTACGCGCGGAGCGCCATGCGCCAACACCATCACAGCTTATGCGCTCACGTTATAGCGCCTATGTGATGCAAGACGCAGATTACCTTGTCGCAACCTGGTATCCCCAGACTCGTAGCCCTTCGCTGAAGACCGATATTTCTGGTAGTTTTGCGACGACGCGCTGGCTGGGTTTAACCGTTTATGAATCGGCTGACGGCAATGACGAAAACGAAGGTTTCGTCAGCTTCGTCGCACGCTTTGAAGAGCAAGGCGAGGAAACTGCAATCATTGAACGTTCTCGTTTCTTAAAGGAAAACGGTCAATGGTACTATGTGGACGGAACCCGCCCGCAATTTGGTCGTAATGACCCCTGCCCTTGCGGTTCCGGCAAAAAATATAAAAAGTGTTGTGGGCGTTAACGCGACGTGGCACAAGATATTTAGCAAACAAACGAACAACAGGACTCACCCTGCAATGCAATCATTACAGCGAAAAGTACTCCGCACCATTTGCCCTGACGCAAAGGGCCTGATCGCCAAGATCACCAATATTTGTTACAAGCACGAACTGAACATCGTTCAGAACAATGAGTTTGTTGACCATCGCACCGGGCGCTTCTTTATGCGTACCGAACTCGAAGGCATTTTCAACGACACCACTTTGCTGGCAGATTTGGACAGCGCATTGCCTGAAGGTTCATTGCGTGAACTCATTCCAGCCGGCCGTCGTCGCGTGGTGATTCTTGTCACTAAAGAAGCGCACTGTCTGGGCGATTTATTAATGAAAGCGAATTACGGCGGCCTTGATGTCGAAATCGCCGCCGTTATTGGCAACCACGAAACGCTGCGCACTCTGGTCGAGCGTTTTGATATCCCGTTTGAGCTGGTGAGCCATGAAGGTCTGTCACGCGAAGATCACGATAAACAGATGGCAGACGCGATTGAAGCGCATCAACCTGATTATGTGGTGCTGGCTAAATACATGCGCGTGTTAACTCCGGAATTTGTTTCACGCTTCCCGAACCAGATTATCAATATCCACCACTCATTCCTGCCTGCTTTTATTGGCGCACGCCCTTATCACCAGGCCTACGAGCGCGGCGTGAAGATCATAGGCGCCACCGCGCACTATGTGAATGACAATCTGGATGAAGGCCCAATCATCATGCAGGATGTGATTCACGTCGATCACACCTACACCGCAGAAGATATGATGCGTGCCGGGCGTGATGTTGAGAAAAATGTTTTGAGCCGTGCTCTGTATCAGGTTCTGGCGCAACGCGTGTTTGTTTATGGAAATCGTACGATAATTCTCTGATCCAGAAATGAATTGTTTAGCTTTACGCCGTTAAGTGTAAAAAAACGGCAAACGATTCATTTTCTTACAGCGAATGCTTTACAGCGGCGCTTCATTTGATATGATGCGCCCCGCTTCCAGACAAAGGACGCGAGTAAGAAAGCCATTAAAAAGTAACACCCCTGGCGGGGTTCCCGAGCGGCCAAAGGGAGCAGACTGTAAATCTGCCGTCATCGACTTCGAAGGTTCGAATCCTTCCCCCGCCACCATCTTCAAGCGTTAAGTTCGGCCAGTAGTTTCAAACATGCATCATACCCCTGGCGGGGTTCCCGAGCGGCCAAAGGGAGCAGACTGTAAATCTGCCGTCATCGACTTCGAAGGTTCGAATCCTTCCCCCGCCACCATTCTCAAGTAGTACCTCCCAAACAAATCCCCAATCGCATAATATTCAACACCAAACATAAAACCAAAAACGCAAAACCGATCCGTAGGTCGGATAAGCGCAGCGTCATCCGACACCATCAACAAAAGCACAAAAAAATACCCGGCCGAAGCCAGGTATCTTTAAAACAAATAACAGCACTTAGCGACGAGCGCGAACGACCTGATACTTACGCGTCAAATACTCCACCGGAGCACTCCAGACATGCACCAGACGGGTGAACGGGAACAGCAGGAACAGCGTCATCCCCAACACCAGATGCACACGGAAGATAAACGCCACGCCATCCAGATGCTCAGATGCGCCGCCGTGGAACGTCACCACCGCCTGCGCCCATCCCACCAGCTTCATCATCTCGCTGCCGTCCATGTGCTGAGCCGAGAACGGAATCGTCAGCAGGCCGAGTGCGCATTGAATCATCAGCAAGCTCAGAATCAAAATATCCGCCACGCTTGATGTCGCCCGCACACGTGGATTAAACAGACGGCGCTTAAGCAGCAGCAAACCGCCCACCAGCGTCATCACACCACATGCGCCACCGGCAATCATCGCCATCTTCTGCTTCACATCGATTGGCAGGAATGACTCGTACATCCAGTGTGGCGTTAACATGCCCAGGAAGTGCCCGGCGAAAATCCCCAGAATCCCAATATGGAACAGATTAGAAGCCAGATTCATGCCTTTGCGATCCAGCATCTGGCTGGAACCGGCTTTCCACGTGTACTGCCCGTAGTCATAGCGCAGCCAACTGCCCAGCAGGAAAACCGTACCGCAAATGTACGGATACATGTCATAGAAGAACACATTGAGAAAATGCATGATTACTGTCCTCCGATATTCAGATACTGCGGAGCGACAGCCCCGGCAAAACGACGCTGATGGCTGCTAATTTCAGACTCGCCACACCCTGCCTCTGCAACAAATTTCACCTGCTCTTCTTCCCAAACGGCATCCAGCGCTTGCGGAGTATCATCACGTGCTTCACCGGCAATTTGTTGGCTCACACTTTCAACGGCCACATCGCTTTGCGATAACCCCAACAGCACGTCAAACAGAACGGCGTAATCACTTTCACGCTGTTTCAGGCGCGCTGCCAGCAGTGCCAGAATCGGTGCCACATCCTGCAAACCGCCACGCGCTTCGGCTTCGTCGCGTTGTGACAAGTATTCCAGGTACAACGGAAGATGGTCCGGCAACTCGCGGCTGTCGATTTCCATACCCGCCTGCTGATACTGGTTCATCAGGTTCACCATCGCCTGCCCGCGATCACGGGATTCACCGTGAACGTGTTCGAACAGCAATAGCGAGGTCGCGCGGCCACGGTCAAACAGTTCGCTGTAACTTGCCTGCGCATCCAGCAAATCACGGTTGCACAATGAGGTAATGAAACCGTTGAGCTGGGCCGCCTGTTGCAGATTTAACGCACTCCCTTCAGCCAATGCCTCGCGGAGTTCCTGTTGATGCTGCCACAGGGCAGCATCCGGATACTCCAGCAAGCGGGAAATCACCAGAAGTTCAATCATGGTTTTGGCTCCGTTTTGCTGGACACATCAATCGCGTCAATGCGTTTACTGTTGAACAGGTTGAATTTGCTGTCCGAGCCATGGCAGCCATCACCAAAGCTGAAACCACAACCTTTGCTTTCAGGGAATGCATCTGCGGCCAGTTCACGGTGGCTGCTTGGGATCACGAAGCGATCTTCGTAATTCGCAATGGCCAGATAACGATACATTTCCTGCGCCTGCGCTTCAGTCAAACCCACTTCTTCCAGCGCGCTAATATCGTGAACACCTTCCACCGTTTCAGCACGTTTGTAATGGCGCATCGCCATCATGCGTTTCAGAGCGCGCAGAACCGGCGCGGTGTCACCCGCAGTCAACAGATTTGCCAGGTATTCCACCGGAATACGCAGGCTTTCAACGTCAGGCAGGATCCCGGTATGCGGAAGCTCACCTGCGTCAGCCGCAGACTGAATTGGCGACAACGGCGGCACATACCAGACCATCGGTAATGTGCGGTATTCAGGGTGCAGCGGCAGCGCCAGTTTCCAGTCCATCGCCATTTTATAAACTGGCGACTGCTGCGCAGCATCGATAACACTTTGTGGAACGCCGTCTTTCAGCGCTTGTTCAATCACCGCCGGGTCATTCGGATTCAGGAAAATGCTCAACTGACGCTCGTACAGATCTTTTTCGTTCTCGGTGCTGGCTGCAGATTCAATCGCATCCGCGTCATACAACAACACGCCGAGGTAACGAATACGGCCTACACAAGTCTCGGAACAGACAGTGGGTTGGCCTGCTTCGATACGCGGGTAACAGAAAATGCACTTCTCTGATTTGCCGCTCTTCCAGTTGAAGTAGATTTTTTTGTACGGGCAACCGGTGATGCACATCCGCCAGCCGCGGCATTTGTCCTGGTCAATCAGCACAATACCGTCTTCTTCACGCTTATAAATCGCACCGCTCGGGCAAGTCGCCACACACGCCGGGTTCAGGCAGTGCTCGCACAAGCGCGGCAGGTACGCCATAAAGGTGTTTTCGAACTGGCCGTACATCGCCTTCTGCATGTTGACGAAGTTCTGATCTTTGGCGCGTTTTTCAAATTCGCCACCGAGGATCTCTTCCCAGTTCGGGCCAGCTTCGATTTTGTTCATGCGCTGGCCGGTAATCAGCGAGCGTGGGCGTGCAATCGGCTGGTGCTTACCTTCCGGCGCGTTATGCAGATGCTGATAGTCATAATCAAACGGCTCGTAATAATCGTCGATGCCCGGCTGATGCGGGTTAGCGAAGATTTTACCCAGCAACATGGCGCGGTTGCCCATGCGCGGTTGCAGTTTGCCGTTGATTTTACGAATCCAACCGCCCTTCCATTTTTCCTGGTTTTCCCAGTCGTTCGGGTAGCCAATCCCCGGTTTGGTTTCGACGTTATTGAACCACGCGTACTCCATCCCTTCGCGGCTGGTCCAGACGTTTTTACAGGTCACAGAACAGGTGTGACAGCCGATGCATTTATCAAGATTCAGCACCATGCCGACTTGTGAACGAATTTTCATTTTACGCTCTCCTGTTTCTGGTCGTTGCCTTCACCGTCTAACCAGTTAATGTCTTTCATCTTGCGCACCACCACGAACTCATCACGGTTTGACCCGACGGTGCCGTAGTAGTTAAAGCCGTACGCCAGTTGCGCGTAGCCGCCAATCATGTGCGTTGGTTTCGGGCTAATTCGGGTGACCGAGTTATGAATCCCCCCGCGTTGACCGGTAATTTCAGAACCCGGCAGGTTCACGATGCGTTCCTGGGCGTGATACATCATGGTCATGCCTTCCGGCACACGCTGGCTCACAACCGCACGCGCCGTCAGCGCCCCGTTTTTGTTGAACACTTCAATCCAGTCGTTATCTTCGATGCCCAGATCTTTGGCGTCGATTTCACTCATCCAGACAATCGGGCCGCCGCGTGACAGCGTCAGCATCAGCAAGTTGTCGCTGTAGGTTGAGTGAATGCCCCATTTCTGGTGCGGCGTCAGGAAGTTCAGCGCTTTTTCCGGGTTACCGTTCGATTTCTTACCCATCACACCTTTTACGGAGCGGGTATCAATCGGCGGACGGTACACCAGCAGGCTTTCGCCAAAATCACGCATCCACTGGTGATCCTGATACAGCTGCTGGCGGCCAGACAGCGTGCGCCATGGAATCAACTCGTGAACGTTGGTGTAACCCGCGCTGTAAGAAACGTGTTCGTCTTCAAGGCCAGACCAGGTCGGGCTGGAGATGATTTTGCGCGGCTGCGCCTGGATATCGCGGAAGCGAATCTTTTCGTCTTCTTTATTGAGCGCCAGGTGCGTGTGGTCACGACCGGTAAATTCACTCAGTGCTGCCCAGGCTTTCACCGCCACCTGGCCGTTGGTTTCGGGTGCCAGGGTGAGGATCATTTCTGCGGCATCAATCGCCGTGTTAATCATCGGCTGGCCTTTCGCCGGGCCATCTGCTTTGGTGTAATTAAGCTTACGCAGCAAGTCCATCTCAGACTGGGTATTCCAGGCGATGCCCTTGCCGCCGTTACCGATGGTTTCCATCAGCGGGCCAATAGAGGTGAAACGCTCGTAAGTCGCCGGGTAATCACGCTCAACCACCATCAGGTGCGGCGCGGTTTTACCTGGGATCAGGTCACATTCGCCTTTTTTCCAGTCCATCACGCCAAACGGCTGCGCCAGTTCTGCAGCGGAGTCGTGCTGAATCGGCAGCGTGACGACATCGGTTTCTTTGCCTAAATGGCCGACGCACACTTCGGAGAATTTCTTCGCGATGGCTTTATAAATTTCCCAGTCGCTTTTTGAATCCCAGGCTGGGTCAACGGCTGCTGAAAGCGGGTGAATAAACGGATGCATGTCCGAAGTATTCATATCGTCTTTCTCATACCAGGTCGCCGTTGGCAGCACGATATCGGAATACAAACAGGTGCTCGACAGGCGGAAGTCCAGCGTCACGACCAAGTCCAGTTTTCCATCCAGACCGTTATCAACCCACTCGACTTCTTCCGGCATCACACCGCCTTCTTTGCCCAAATCTTTACCCTGAATACCGTTCTCAGTACCCAACAGGTATTTGAGCATGTACTCGTGGCCCTTACCGGAAGAACCCAGCAGGTTTGAGCGCCAGACGAACAAGTTACGCGGATGGTTATTGCCCGCATCCGGCTGTTCTGCCGCAAAGCGAATATCGCCGCTTTTCAGTTGCTGCGCGGTGAAATCAGCCGGGCTCATGCCTGCCGCTTTCGCCTGCTTCGCAATGTGTAATGGGTTGGTGTTCAACTGCGGTGCCGATGGCAACCAGCCCATGCGTTCAGCACGCACGTTGAAGTCAATCAAATGACCGCTATAGCGGGATTTATCCGCCAACGGGGACAGCAGTTCTTCGGCAGTCAACGACTCGTAGCGCCACTGGCTGGAATGGTTGTAGAAGAATGACGTGCTGTTCATGTGGCGTGGCGGGCGCTGCCAGTCAAGAGCAAATGCCAGCGGAGTCCAGCCGGTTTGCGGACGCAGTTTTTCCTGACCGACATAGTGTGCCCAGCCGCCGCCGCTTTGGCCGACGCAACCGCAGAAGATCAACATATTGATCAGGCCACGGTAGTTCATGTCCATGTGGAACCAGTGGTTCATACCTGCACCGACGATGATCATCGAACGGCCATGGGTTTTGTCGGCGTTGTCAGCAAATTCACGAGCGATGCGGATAATGTTCTGGCGAGAAACGCCAGTAATTTGTTCCGCCCACGCCGGGGTATACGCTTTCACGTCGTCATAGCTGGAGGCGCAGTTTTCGTCGTTCAGGCCGCGATCCAGACCATAGTTCGCCAACGTCAAGTCATAAACGGTCGTGACCAGCGTGGTGGAACCATCCGCCAGTTGAATACGTTTCACCGGCAGTTTGTGCATTAGCACGTTATCGAGCTTAACGTTGCTGAAGTGTTCGGTGCTTTCGCCACCGAAGTAAGGGAAGCCCACATCCGCCACTTCGTCGTGGCTGCCGAGCAGGCTCAGGCGCAGTTCGGCTTCTTCGCCGCTGGTGCCGTCACGTTGCTCCAGGTTCCACTTGCCCTTCTCGCCCCAGCGGTATCCGATAGAACCGTTTGGTGCCAGCAGTTCGCCGTTCTGGTTATCGAGTGCGACCGTTTTCCATTGCGGGTTGTTTTCCTGACCCAGACCATCAACCAGATCGGACGCACGTAACATGCGGCCTGCGGCGTAGAAGCCGTCACGCTCTTCGAGCATCACCAGCATTGGCATGTCGGTGTAACGGCGCACGTAATCGGTGAAGTATTGGCTTGGGTTATCGAGGTGGAATTCACGCAGCATAACGTGGCCCATCGCCAGCGCCATCGCCGCATCCGTACCTTGTTTCGGTGCCAGCCACTGGTCGCACAGCTTGGCGATTTCAGCGTAATCCGGCGTCACCGCCACGGTTTTGGTGCCTTTGTAACGCACTTCGGTAAAGAAGTGGGCATCTGGCGTACGCGTCTGCGGAACGTTAGAACCCCAGGCGATGATGTAGCTTGAGTTGTACCAGTCTGCGGATTCCGGCACGTCCGTTTGCTCGCCCCAGGTCATCGGTGACGCTGGCGGCAAATCGCAATACCAGTCGTAGAAGCTCAGGCAAGTCCCGCCAATCAGGGAAAGGTAGCGCGCGCCGGAAGCATACGACACCATCGACATCGCCGGAATCGGCGAGAAGCCTGCGATACGGTCAGGGCCGAACGTTTTTGCGGTAAAGACGTTAGCGGCGGCAATCAGTTCATTTACTTCAGCCCAGCTTGAGCGCACAAAACCACCGCGACCACGGGCTTGTTTATAACTTTTTGCTTTTTCCGGGTCGTTGATGATTGAGGCCCAGGCATCGACTGGGTCTTCGTGCAGAGTTTTCGCTTCACGCCAAAGTTTGATCAGACGCTTGCGCATCAAAGGATATTTCAGGCGGTTCGCGCTGTAGAGATACCAGGAATAGCTCGCGCCGCGTGGGCACCCGCGTGGTTCATGGTTTGGCATATCCGGGCGAGTACGCGGGTAGTCAGTTTGCTGAGTTTCCCAGGTCACCAGGCCGCTTTTGACGTAGATCTTCCAGCTACAGGAGCCTGTGCAGTTTACACCGTGAGTGGAGCGAACCACTTTGTCGTGCTGCCAACGCTGACGATAACCTTCTTCCCAATCACGATTGGTATCGAGCAGTTGGCCATGTCCATCGGCAAAAGTTTCGCCCTTCTGTTTGAAGTACCGAAACCGGTCAAGAAATTTGCTCATCGGGGTTCTCCTGATGTGGAGCCTGGAGGCTCTATCTTATGAATACGACATTGCTAATTTGTTGGCACGGTAGCGCGCGCATATGAAGGGAGAATTGATAACGATCAACTGTGGCGGAGGAAGATTTGCACGTGGACGGTCGATATACCACCAAAGTGGCAATCCATAGTTGATAGTTAAGCAACTGATATATAATCAAAATAATGATTCACTACTTTCTGTAAGGAGTAGAAATCAGAGCATCTGGGTATTAAGGGGTAAGTCAGCCAATATAGGGGGCATTGAAGCAAAAAAATGGGGCGCCCCCTTGCGGAGAAGCCCCATGTTGAATGGTGTAATGATCAGACAGAGGTTAGCGTTTCTGCTTTTCGTTCCGCACGAATGTTTTTCATAAGCAGGCCCGAAATCACTATTCCGGCGCAGGCGAAAACAGCCATCAAGCCAAATACGATTTTGTAGCCCAATAACCCTGGGTTGGTATCTAAGATGTAGCCATACAGGCTGTAGCAGAACATCGCTGGGGCATAACCGATAAAACTTCCTAACGCCATTGCCGCACCGGTGTTTTTCTCACTGATTCCCGCCTCGCCAATAGGGGCGAAAAATACCGCTCGCTGAGTAAAGATTACCGCACCAAACATCAGGGTGCAGGCCATGCCTAAATAAACAGGCATTTGTTCATGAGGCAGTAATATCAGTGCAACCAAAGCCAGCGCACTAATAATAAAGGTATAGAACAAATATTGGCTGGGTGATTTTAAAACCTTATCCGCAATTAACCCACCAATCGGGCCACCTACCATTTTCAAACAATACTGATTGATAATCCCATACGCCCCTACCAATGCAATCGGTAAAGCGTAGACATTTCTTAAGAATGGAATAAAGAATGTCAGCCCGCAATACACCGCATAAACACAGAACACGCTAAAAGCGATTAGCCAGACAGTTTTGTTTTTTAATACACTGCCCAGACCGGGGTTCGCTTCTTTTTTCTCTGCCTTATTTTGTTTAGCCGTTTGTTCTTCCGGGCTTTCTTTTAATACAAAGAAAATAACCACACCGACCAGAATAGCAATGAAAGAGTAAAACAATATTGCTGCTTTAAATCCGAAATAATCGCTGCCAAACCAGGTGAACACCGCCAGGGCGCTAAATGCGATAACGGTATCGACAATTCCTCGCCCGGTTTCAAAGAAGCCAAACAAGCGCCCCTGTTGAGTGTTGTCCCCCAGCAAACTCACCGACTTTAGCAATACCGGCCAGTTGAGCATGTCGCAGGTCACCCCGAACAACGCCCAGACAAACAGTATTCCCCAGTAGCCCGGCATGGTAGAAAGATAGATCCCCAGCAGGCCAGTCGCAATCAGTGAAAGCGACATGGTAAAGCGGCGCGGTAGTTTGTCGGAAAAGTAAATGGATAAGAAGAAACCAATGGTCGTCACAATCGAGTTAACCGACATCGCATTACCAATCTCACCGTTGGTCAGGTGAAAATACTCCTGCATCGGAACATAGAATGCGTCTTTCAAGGACGGCAGTTTATATATTGTCCCACCGCACAGAACCAACAAGCTAAATATAGTCCATCTTTTTTTGGATAGCATAAGACACTCCACCCCTGAATTAGCGGAATTAATTATTATTTTGAGAGTACAGTTACCTCACTAAAAGTGAGACAGCTGAATTTAAATGTTTATTGGTTAATTACTTTCTTAAAACAGCCACAGCATCTTTATGCAGTTCGCCAAGAATATTACGCACATGCATTATTTGATTCATTGCATCGTCAATTTCTTTATTGAGCCTTTCTTCCAGCCCGGAGGTCGGCAACGGGGTTTCACTCATCTGGCGCAATGGAATCCACGGATTTTTATCTTCGTTGGTAAAACGAAATGCCGGGGCGTAATAATCCACTTCTTCTTCCAGACCGAAGGCGGTGACTTGCGGTTTATCTTCGCCCAGACAAATTAATTGCAGTAATAATTCTTTAAACGGTAATTCGCCTTCGCCAGAAATACATGCGGTATGCCCGCGCCCTTCACCTTCGTGATTGATTAACGCATCTTTGATATGCACCTGAGTGACTTCTTTTCCCATCACCGCCAGCGCCTCAAGCGGCTCTTCGTTGGCATTAATCATGTTGGCAAAGTCAAACAGCAGGGAAAGCTGTGGAAAATCAGCCTGCTGAACCAGCTGCACCAGTTCGTGACTCTGTAAATCTTCGTGTTGCTCAAGCGTAAATGTCAGGCCGCTGTGTTGGTATTGCGCTTTAATATATTGAATATCCTGAGCAATGATTTCCATGACCTCAGAAAGTGTCCCTTCATAGCGCGGATAAAACCTCACCGAAGTCGCCCCGGATTTCAGCGCAATTTTCACCGCCTCATCAATGGTTCGGGCATCAGAGGCGCTGGTTTCGATATGAACATCCAACCCCAAATGGCGCGATTTTTCTGCAAACTTCTCAAGTCGCTCATCGCTGGCATGCCTTAAAGACTGGCTTTCTCCATCCACAACATGAATTTTCACCCCTTTCAGTTGCTGCTGGCTGGCAATATCCAGTAAATCTTCCGGCAGAATCTTCTCCATGCGCATATTTAGATGAAACGCATAGGCATGCAGATACAGCGGCAGATTTGCGGCGCGTTCGACAATTTTTGTAGCCTGGATGTTGTTCATGGAAACTCCTGGAAATCGATATAAAACTCTACTGATTCAAAACGCCAATATTCGATATCAACCTGAATAACTTGCCCGGCTTCGTCGGCGCGGTATTTTTCAACCCGGATAGAAGGTGTCCCTGCGGTGCCGCCCATCCCTTTGCAAGCCCCTGCCGAAAGTCGTGTGGGTTTAAACGCTAAATGCTGCGTGTGCGAACTTTTACCGAAAGCTTCTTGCCACACATCAACAAAAGAACGATCGCCTAATTTGTCGATAAAACCGGGGGCGGACTGCGCGTTGATAAAGGTTTCGTGATAGAAAACTTTATGGTTATCAAGCGCTCCCCAACCACAAATTTTGTAGATTTCATCGCCGTCTTTTACATTCAACTGCGACAAAATTTCGGGTTCCGCGGTGTAAACCCGCTCTTTTTCCAGAAAACCCCAGGACGGCAAACGCCCCTGCTCCAGAGCTGCCTGCTTAAAACTGGTGGAAGTGTTCGGGGTGTATTTGAAGCACGGCAAGGCCACAAACCAGCCGCGACGATCTTTACGAAAGATCTTTTCTTCCCCTTCGAGAAACAACAACGCCTGTCGCAGTGTCATGCGCTTGATGCCCAGTAATTCTTCCAGCTCACGCTCGGAAGGTAATTTCCCGCCCGGCTGGACGACACCTTTGCTCAGCCAGTCATTGAGCATCTCTTTTGCCGTTTCTACGGTGGAATGGGTTTTCATGTTTTAATCCATTTGGTTTAAACCAGATTTGCCGTCACGGTACTCTTAGCCAGTGAATGTGACAATGGGATCTGGCGGGGTAGTTATTCTAAATGTGAGGTTTCTCGCAGAATAAAGTCGGATCGGGGAGGAATTTCAGGCAAAAAAAAGCGCGACCGAAGTCGCGCAAGGGATAACCAAAAGGTCAAAACGATTATTTGGATGACTTCCGGCCATATACGGCCCAGGTGATCACCACACAAACAATATAAAACACGAGGAACACTTTCATCGCGCCCGCCGGAGAACCGGTCAGCGCAAGCGAGGTGCCGAACGCTTTCGGGATAAAGAACCCGCCAATGGCGCCAATGGCAGAGATGAACCCCAGTGCCGCAGCAGTATCAGTTGCCGCTTCACGCAACGCTCTTTCTTCCGTTCCACCCTGCGCTTTCACGCGATCCATGGTCAATTTGCGGAAGATAACGGAGATCATCTGGAAGGTAGAACCACTCCCCAGACCGGCCGTCAGGAACAGCATCAGGAACACACCAAAGAAGGCAATAAAGTTACCGCCAACGCCATTGTGAGGCAGCGTGGTAAACAGTAGCGCACTGAAAATTGCCATGAAGATAAAGTTCAACAGCGAAACACGCGTGCCGCCAAAGCGGTCAGAAATCGCCCCGCCCGCAGAACGTGCCAGCGCACCAAACAGTGGGCCGAAGAAAGCAAAGTGCAAAATGTTGACGTCCGGGAACTGCGTTTTAGCCAGCATCGCAAAACCAGCGGAGAAACCGATAAACGAGCCGAATGTCGCCAGATACAGCACGCCCATAATCCACAGGTGAGCACGTTTCAGAACCGGCAACTGCTCTTTTAAAGAGGCTTTAGATGTTGCAAGGTCGTTCATGCCAAACCAGGCTGCAATGGTGAAGATAGCCAACAGCGGCACCCAAACCCATGCGGCGTTTTCGAGGAACAGCATGGTGCCGTCAGCCTGCTCAACGCCTGTTCCGCCAAATACCGCAAACATGGAAAGCGAGATCACCAGCGGGGCGACTAACTGCATCACGCTCACGCCCAGGTTACCTAAACCGCCGTTAATACCCAGCGCGCCGCCCTGTTTTGCTTTCGGGAAGAAGAAACTGATGTTTGCCATGCTGGAAGCAAAGTTCGCCCCGGCGAAGCCGCACAGCAACGCAATCATGATAAACACGCTAAAAGGTGTTGCCGGGTTTTGCACCGCGAAGCCCAACCACACGCAAGGGATGATCAAAATCCCGGTGCTGAATGCGGTCCAGCGGCGGCCACCGAACACTGGCACCATAAAGGAGTAAGGCACGCGCAACAAAGCGCCAGACACAGACGGCAGCGCCGTCAGCATAAAGAGTTGGTCAGTGGTGAAGTTAAAACCGACTTTGTTCAGGTTAACGGCTACCGCGCTGAACAGCATCCAGACGCAGAACGCCAACAGCAAACACGGAACGGAAATCCATAAGTTACGGCTGGCAATGCCGTGACCCTTACTTTGCCAGAATGCGGGTTCTTCTGGTCGCCATTCGGTGATGAGCGATCCCGATTTCTGGTTATTTGTGGGGGACTGAGACATAAACACCTCAAAAAGAGTGAGAGTAATTGCCGCCACATTAGGTGCTAACGAGGAATAAAAATTGATGTGAATCAAGGGATAACCCATCAGAATAATGGTCAAAAATTAACCGTCATTCTTTGTGGGTAATGAACAAATCCGTAAATAGTGTGGTTTTTCACATGCCTGAAAGAAGGTGTTAATACCCTTACACCGAAATATGCCACCCCTGGCAATTAGTGGGTAATCCTTAAGGGGTATGGGTATACTCCGGGGGATGTCTGAAAATAACCGCATTGTCATTTTTCACTCAACGGAGTTCCTCTGTTAATGCTTAAACGCCTGCTCTCCCCGCTCACTTTGTTCAACCAACTGGCCTTAATTGTGCTGTTGCTGGCATTGTTGGGTGTCGCGGGTATGAGTCTTGCGGGCTGGCTGGCGCAAGGAATTCAGGGTAACGCGCACGCCATCAATAAGGCGGGTTCAATGCGCATGCAAAGCTATCGTCTGCTGGCGTCTATTCCGCTTAACGATCAGGACAGCGCACTGCTCGATGAGATGGAACAGACCACCTGGAGCAAAGATTTACAGGAGGCAGCGGAACAAGACGGCCAACAAGATAAACTTGCCGCCCTGCAACATTACTGGCGTGAGGAACTCGAACCCGCGCTGCGCCGTGCCAACAATGCCGACCAGGTCAAACCGCATGTTGCCGGTTTTGTCGCCCGCATCGATCAGCTTGTCACCACCTTTGATCACACCACCGAAATGCGCCTGCACCGGATTATCCAGCTGCAACTTGGCATGGCGGCATTAATGGGCCTGCTGATCATTTTCACCGTCATCTGGTTACGCAAACAGTTACTGCGCCCGTGGCAGAAATTACTGACCATGGCGCAGGCGATTGGGCAGCGGGATTTCACTCACCGCGTGAATGTTCGTGGTCGCAATGAAATGGCAACGCTCGGCATTGCGCTAAACAGCATGTCTGAGGAGCTGGCAGAAAGCTACGCCAGCCTTGAGCAGCGCGTGCGTGATAAAACCGCCGGGCTGGAGCAAAAAAACCAGATCCTCTCATTTTTGTATCAGGCTAACCGCCGCCTGCACTCGCAAGCTCCACTGTGCCAGCGCCTGTCGCCGGTTCTGAGCGAATTACAGCATTTGACCCCGCTGCGTAACATCGAGCTGCGGGTTTATGAATATGAAGACGAAGAGAATTACGAAGAATATACCTACCAGCCTGACAGCAGTTGTGAAGCCAGCGGCTGCAATCTTTGCCCGCGCGAGCCGTTGCCACAACCTTGCGAAACCACCGCACAAAAATGGCGTTTGACCGATAACCACATTCAGTACGGTCTGGTGCTGGCGCAATTACCGCTCGGCAGCAGCCTCACGCATGACCAGCAGCAACTGGTTTTAACCCTGATTGAACAGCTCACCGCCACGTTGGCGCTTGAGCGGCAGTACGAGCGCCAGCAGCAACTGGTGGTCATGGAAGAACGTTCAGCCATCGCCCGCGAATTACATGATTCTATCGCTCAGTCGCTCTCCTGCCTGAAAATGCAGGTCAGCTGTCTGCAAATGCAAGGCGCTTCCCTGCCCCCTGAAATGCAGACGTTGCTGGGGCAGATGCGTAGCGAGCTGAATACTTCATGGCGACAACTGCGTGAATTACTGACGACCTTCCGCCTGCAATTAATCGAGCCGGGGCTGCGCCCGGCGCTGGAAGCCAGTTGCCGCGAATTTAGCGAAAAACTCGGCTTCCCGGTCAATCTGGATTACCAGGTGCCGCCGCGCCTGGTGCCGTCTCATCAGGCCATTCACCTGGTGCAAATTACCCGTGAAGCGTTAAATAACAGCCTGAAACACGCCAACGCCACCGCAAGTGGTGTCAGCGTAATTCATCGCGACAATCAAATTACCTTAACCATCTGGGATAACGGCTGTGGCATTCCCGACAACGGCGAGCGCCGCAACCATTACGGTCTTATTATTATGCGAGATCGTGCGCAAAGTCTGAGAGGCGATTGCCAGGTGCGCGAACGCCCTGGTGGCGGCACTCAGGTCATCGTGAGTTTTATCCCCGAAATAACCCCAGGAGCACAACATGAGTAACCCGGAAGCCTCGACCATATTGCTTATCGACGATCATCCCATGCTGCGCACTGGCGTTAAACAACTCATCAGTATGGCGCCGGAACTGGCGGTTGTCGGTGAAGCGGGCAATGGTGAGCAAGGCGTTCAACTTGCCGAAGAACTCGACCCTGATTTGATCCTGTTGGATTTGAATATGCCGGGGATGAACGGACTGGAAACACTCGATTGCCTGCGTGAAAAACCGCTGTCTGGTCGCATTGTGGTATTCAGCGTTTCAAATCATGAGGAAGATGTGGTCACAGCGCTGAAACGCGGCGCAGATGGTTATCTGCTCAAAGACATGGAACCGGAAGATTTACTTAAGGCGTTGCAACAGGCCGCTGCGGGTGAAATGGTATTAAGCGAAGCGTTAACGCCAGTGCTGGCCGCCAGCCTGCGTGCCAACCGCGCAACGTCTGACCGTGACGTTAACCTGCTGACACCCCGCGAGCGCGATATCCTTAAACTCATCGCCCAGGGCTTGCCGAATAAGATGATTGCCCGCCGCCTCGATATCACCGAAAGCACGGTGAAGGTTCACGTTAAGCACCTGCTTAAAAAGATGAAACTGAAATCCCGTGTCGAAGCGGCGGTTTGGGTGCATCAGGACCGGATATTTTAAGGTTAGAACGGGGAATGTGGTGGATGACGCTTCGCTTATCCACCCTACAAAACCAAACCGTATCCCGAAATCACAGATTATTGCGGTAACAACTCATAACGCGGATCGGCAAGTGGACTCACCACCAACGGCTCCGCCAGTTTCAGCGTAATCCAGTTAGACGTCACTTTCTGGCCCTTATCATCTTCAATCACCACAGAAAGACGATATTCATTCGGGCCGTTATCGTTCCACATCGGCATGATCATGCTCCAGCCGTTAGTGTCGCGGTTATTCGCAGGCGGCGTCAGACTCAATGCCTGAGTATCTCCCTGCCAGGTAATACTGCGAATACCGTGGCTGGCGCGGATTTGCAGCTTAAGTGCCACCGTTTCGCCCGCGTGCAACTCCCAGGGTGGTGTTGCCAAAAATACCGATAACGTTTTGCGCTGGCGATACTCCATCACCGGCAAGGAATCACGTTCCACGTTGTCATAACGGCTACCGCGTAATGAACTGGTGGTCGCAACTTCAGCCGCAGACAACTGTTTTGCCACCGGCACGCCAAAACGGTAATTCAGCTTCAGGCCGAGATTATCCTGCGATACGCCGCTTTCACCCTGCTTATGCTGCGCGGTGAGCGTCAGCAGCGGTATCGGCGTGTAACTCAATCCCATCGTCACCGCCACCGGGTTACGATAACCCGTACCGCTATCAAACAAGTCAACGCTATTACCGTAGTATTTCTCGAAACTGAGGCTGGTATTGATATGGCGATAAAACGGCAGCCACGCCTGCGCCGTAATGTCGTAACCTCGCGCCAGACGCTGCTCCAGAGTTTCGCTACTCCCGTCCTGCCAACTGGATAATGGCTGATAATAATTAGCTGACAGACGTAAATACTCGCCCCACGCTTCGGTGCCAAACCCGGCACGCTGCAAATTGTTGGCAAGCTGATTGTCGTAAAAAGCGTTATATCCGAGCAGCCAGTCGCCCGCCACCCAACGCTGCCCGGCACCGATATTTCCTATCGACCCGTCGTCATGCTGGGTAAAACCTACCTGGCTCCAGGTGAGATAACGGTTGTTATCCTGCCAGGGCGTAAACAAAGAGGCGCTGCTGCCGTTCCAGTTACCGTGCTCATCCACCAGCAAATTGACGCTGGCTTTCCCCCAGGGAGATAACAGCGATTCCGCTTCACTGGTGACTTTGTCGGTAAGCACATCCCGCAGGCGAGTAAAAGCCAGCAACCGCGCCTGATCCCCCGCATCCAGCCCATCATCGACCATGCTGGCTTCACCGAATTTCTTTGCCATGGCGGCAATTTCACGTGCGGCGGCGTCCGATTCCGGGGCCATACCCAAATCGGGCAGTTGTTCGGTTGACTGATCAAAAGGGTTTTCGGCTTTCTCGATAAAGGTCTGCCGGGTACTGGCAACCCCTCCAGCGCTAAGGAGTGCGTATGACAGGGTGAAAAATGGAACGGCTTTTCTAAACATCTGGAAATTATAACATCACACCGCAGCAATTCATTCCCAAACTCGTAAACACAGATTACTCCGGATGTTATTTCAACAACGCTTTAAGTTCTGGAATACAAGAGCCGCAGTTTGTGCCACAACGCAGTTTTTCACCCAGTTGTGCGACGGACTGGCAGCCCCCTGCGATTGCGGCAAGAATCGTTTTCTCTCCCACACTAAAGCAACTACACACTGTCGCACCCGCATCGGCTTGTGCGCCGGGCGCTTTTCCGGCTAACAGCCGATGGCGATCCGCCGCCGTTTCCGGGGCCTGTTCAAACGCATTCACTACCGCAGCCGTGGCGATCTCAGGCCAGACGTGTGCGCTATAGAAAGCGAGCTGTAATACCCCGTTTTGCCAGGCGAGGATATGGTAAAACTGACCATCCCCGCAGGCGGTTTGCAACTGCCAGCCGCGCCCGGCAGCAAGCGCTTCTATCCATGCATCAGCATGAGTGTCTGCGGCACACAGGAAATGCGTAACACCGGGTGAAGCCTGCTTCCACCAGTGGATCTCCTGCGCAAACACGATGTCTTCACGCGCAAAAATCTCACCACACCATCCAGGCTGCCAGCGCTGAATGCGCACGGCTGTTTGTTTGCTTTCAGGCTGCCCGGAATGGGGATCGCACACGCTTTTCACCAGGCTGTTGATCTGCCCTTTGCGCGCAAACTGCTGGTTCCAGTGCATCGGCACAAACACATTTCCCGGCAGTTGGCTTTCGCTCACCAACACCTTCGCCACCATGCCGCCGGAACGTGAAGCCACTCTGGCCAGACCGTTATGGGTGACACTGTAACGTTTGGCGTCATGCGGATGGATCTCCAGTAACGGCAATTTCATATGCTGCATCAGGCGCGGCACGTTACCGGTGCGCGTCATGGTGTGCCACTGGTCACGAATACGCCCGCTGTTGAGAATCAGCGGGTAAGTGTGGTCGGCGCTCGCCTGGGGTAAAACCGGTTCAACCGGCAGCAACTGGAACTTCCCGTTCGGATGCCAGCTTTTAAAGGGTGAGTGCCCCTGCTCCGTGACCGGCCAGCGCACAGGTTCAAGCACGTCGTATTGCGCGCGGCTTAAATTTGCCAGACCGCTGATATCAAATGCGCGAGTGCCGTTATTTTCATAGCCGGAAAGAGCCGCATGTTCGCTGAATATTTGATGGGGATGTTGCCACTGAAAGGCTTCACGATAACCCAGGCGTTGGGCAACTTGCGCGACCATCCACCAGTCGGCTCGCGCCTCGCCTGGTGCGGGTAGAAACGCACGCTGGCGTGAAATACGCCGTTCAGAGTTGGTGACGGTTCCGTTTTTCTCCCCCCATGCCAGTGCCGGAAATTTGACGGTGGCGAAACGCGAAGTATCCGTTTCCCGCACCACCTCCGAGACAATCACCAGCGGGCATTTCGCCAGCGCCTGCGCCACATGCGAGCTATCCGGCAGTGAAACCAGGGGATTGGTGCCCATAATCCACACGGCTTTGACTTCACCGCGCCCTACCGCTTCAAACAGTTCGACGGCCATTAACCCCGGCGTTTCGGCAATACGTTCACTGCCCCAAAAGCGCCCGACACGGGCGATATCAGCTGGCTCAAAATTCATATGGCAGGCCAGCTGATTTGCCAGGCCGCCAACTTCACGTCCGCCCATGGCATTCGGTTGTCCGGTCAGCGAAAAGGGGCCGCACCCTGTGCGCCCAATTTTGCCGCTCGCCAGATGCACGTTGATGATCGCATTGCATTTATCACTGCCGCTCGACGACTGGTTAATGCCCATGGTGTAAAGCGTCATCGCCCGGTTTGCCTGGGCGAACCATTGCCAAAAAGTCTGCACATCCGCGCTTTCGAGCTGGCAAAAATCCGCGCATTTCTGCAGTGTCCAGTCGGCGGCGATATCCAGCGCTGCGGTTTGCCCGTCAAATGTCGTTTCCGCAAAAGACGGCTGCAAATGGTTCAATAACCCAACAAACAATGCGGCGTCACTGCCCGGACGAAGCGCGAGGTGCAAATCGGCAATGTCACACGTCGCCGTACGACGCGGGTCGATAACCACGACTTTCATCTGCGGGCGCTGCTGTTTAGCCTGCATCAGGCGCTGATAAAGAACCGGATGTGCCCAGGCCGCATTGGAACCCACCAGGATAACCAAGTCAGTTTGCTCGAGATCCTCATAGCTGCATGGCACAAAATCCGCGCCAAATGCGCGTTTGTATCCCACTACCGCCGAAGACATACACAGCCGTGAATTGGTGTCGATATTCCCCGCGCCAATAAACCCCTTCATCAGCTTGTTGGCGGCATAATAATCTTCGGTCAACAACTGACCGGAGGCGTAAAACGCGACGGCTTTTGGACCAGATTCATCAATGATGGTCTGCAAACGGCGTGCGGTTTCATCCAGCGCGACGTTCCATGCCACGCGCTCGCCGTTGATTTCCGGGTGCAGCAAGCGCCCTTCCAGACCCAGCGTTTCGCCTAATGCCGCACCTTTAACACACAGCCGCCCAAAGTTTGCCGGATGCTGTTTGTCGCCGCTTATCTCAAACCCTCGGCTCTCGGTTTGACGAGCCTCCACGCCACAACCGACGCCGCAGTAAGGGCACGTTGAACGCACGACGTTTGTCATGATGCCTCCGCACGCACAATCAACGCCTGACTTCCCACCCACACGGTGCCTTGTTCCACTTTCACCGGCCAGGCGCGAACGGCAGGTTCGCCATCCTGCGTTCGCCCATCGCGCAAGCGAATGCGATGTTTATAGAGCGGGGAAATGACAATCGGCTCACCGGCGGCGTCACCGACAATTCCTCGCGACAAAACGTTGGCATCGCTGCCCGGCTCGAGGTTATCAAGCGCGTAAATCGCATCGCCAAAACGGAACAGAGCGATTTGCTGCTCCCCCAGACGTGCGCCGATTCCCGCCTGCGCCGGTATTTCGCTGATATTACAAACTGCCTGCCACGGTTTGACTGGCGCGACCGTTGGCAGATGCACCACTTCGCTGACCGGTTGTAACTGGCCGCGCAGAGTCTGACGCTGCACCGCTTCGTCCGGTTGTTCGCTGTTCACGTAAGAGCGGAACAATGCCAGGCGATCCGGGCTATTGAGCGTGGTTTGCCACTCGCACTGGAAGGACTCCACCACGTTCACCATCTCTTTTTCCAGCTCGTCAGCAAGGCAGAGGCTGTCGTTAAGAATCACGTCGCGCAGATAGTCGATTCCGCCCTCCAGGTTATCCATCCAGGTGCTGGTGCGTTGCAGACGGTCGGCGGTGCGGATGTAAAACATTAGCAGGCAATCGATGGTACGAATCAACGTTTCGCGACTCAGGTCGCTGGCAAACAGGTCCGCATGGCGCGGTTTCATGCCGCCATTTCCGCAAACGTAGAGGTTCCAGCCCTTGTCTGTCGCAATCACGCCGATATCTTTGCTCTGCGCTTCGGCACATTCCCGGGTGCAACCGGAGACCGCCATTTTGATTTTGTGCGGCGAACGCAGGCCCTTGTAGCGGTTCTCGAGTTCAATCGCCAGCCCCGTTGAGTCTTGTACGCCGTAACGGCACCAGGTCGAACCGACGCAGGATTTCACGGTGCGCAGCGATTTACCGTAGGCGTGTCCGGTTTCAAAACCTGCCGCGACCAGCTCTTCCCAAATCGCCGGCAGCTCTTCCAGGCGGGCGCCAAACAGGTCGATTCGCTGGCCGCCGGTAATTTTGCTGTATAGCTGGTAGCGTTTTGCCACCTGACCAATCGCAATTAAACCATCGGGTGTGATTTCGCCTGCCGGAACACGCGGCACAATGGAGTAGGTGCCATCTTTCTGGATGTTGGCGAAGTAGCGGTCATTGGTGTCCTGTAACGGCAAATGGGCAGGTTTGAGTAAATATTCGTTCCAACACGACGCCAGCACCGAAGCCGCCAGCGGCTTGCAGATTTCACAGCCATGACCGTGCCCATAGCGGCTAATGAGTTGCTCAAAACTGCGGATATGGTTGACGCGCACCAGATGGTAGATTTCCTGGCGCGAGTACGGGAAGTGTTCGCAGATGTCCTTTTTCACCTCCACGCCCTGCTCTTGTAACTGGTATTCCATCACCTGTTTCACCAGTGCCGAACAGCCGCCGCAGCCCGTTGCCGCTTTGGTGCATGCCTTAATCGCGCCCATGTCTCCCGCGCCGTTGCTTACCGCGGCGCAAATATCCGCTTTGCTAACGTTATGGCACGAGCAGATTTGTGCGCTTTCCGGTAATGCCGCGACACCCAACCCTTTTGGCGCGCCGCCTGCCATTGTTGGCAAAATCAGGCTTTCCGGTTGTGCGGGTAGCGCCATGCCGTTGAGCATCATTTGCAGCAGCGTAGCGTATTCCTGGCTGTCGCCCACCAGTACGCCACCGAGCAGGGTTTTGTTATCTGCAGAGACCACGATTTTTTTGTAGATTTGCTGTGGGCCGTGGGTCCACTGGTAACTCTGGCAGCCTGGCGTGCGCCCGTGAGCGTCACCAAATGAGGCCACTTCAACGCCGAGCAATTTCAGTTTAGTGCTCATATCGGCACCCAGGAATGCTGATTCCTGCCCGGCAAGGGTTGCAGCCGTTACACGTGCCATTTGGTAACCCGGCGCGACCAGACCGAAAATTTTCCCCTCCCAAAGTGCGCATTCGCCGATGGCATAAATTGCGCTGTCGCTGGTTTGGCAACGGTCGTTAATCACAATCCCACCGCGTTCGCCAAGTGCGAGTTCACTGCTACGTGCCAGCGCATCTTGCGGACGGATACCCGCAGAGAAGACGATGAGATCGGTATTGAGCGTTTCGCCATCGGCGAAATTAAGCTGCAAACCGTCAACGTCGGTAATCGCTGTTGTGGATTTGCTGGTATGCACCTGCACGCCAATATCGCTGATTTTTTCGCGCAGCATCGCCGCCCCCGCGTTATCGAGTTGCACCGCCATGAGATTGGGCGCGAACTCCACGACATGCGTTTCAAGACCCAACTGTTTGAGCGCATTTGCCGCTTCCAGCCCCAGCAGACCACCGCCAATCACAACGCCGCGAGTGGCATTGCGGGCCCGTTCGGCAATGGCGTCCAGGTCATCAAGCGTGCGGTAAACAAAGCAGCCCGGCAGATCGTTACCCGGAACCGGTGGCACAAACGGAAACGACCCGGTCGCCAGCACCAGTTTGTCGAACCAGGTTTCACGTCCTTCGTGGTCACGCACCACCCGTTGCTGGCGGTCAATTTCAACGATTTTACTGTTGCAACGCAGCTCAATACCGTTCTCTGCAAAGAAATCGCCCTGCACCATTGAGAGCGACTGCGCACTGCGTCCCGCAAAATATTCCGACAGATGCACACGGTCATACGCCGGGTGGCGTTCTTCGCCAAACACCACAATGTGATGGCTGTGATGCAGTTTCTGCGCCACGCACTGTTCCAGAAAGTGGTGTCCGACCATGCCGTGACCAATTACTACCAGCGTTGCTTTTGTCATGTCGTCATTTCCGGCAGCCAACGGCTGCTCATCAGAGTGGTATTCATCAAACAGCACGTCAGGCGTAACGGGCGCCGCGCTGAGTAAAATATCGGTGAGTGTATTAGCAGGGGTGATATCGCCCATTAACAGTGCGCCCACCAGCTTGCCGCCCCGCAAATGCAGGCAGCGATAATGTCTGGTGATGGGATCAAAGGCGGTGAGCACGCGTGTGTCCGGCTGGCTGCGAATGTCGCCTGCGGAAAATAGCGGGATACCGCTGACTTTCAGGCGCGTGCCGCGATCCTGATAGTGGAAGTCGTTTAAAGCGCTACCGCATAAACGGGCGGCTAAAACGTCGGCCTGTTGCAGACAAGGTGCCACCAGCCCCCAGGTTTGCCCGTCTATCTCGCAGCATTCGCCCAATGCGCTGACGCAGGGCGTCGTGCTACGCAGTTGTGCATCAACGGTGATGCCGCGCTGGCAAGAAATACCCGCCTGCTGCGCAAGCCGGATATTGGGTTTTACGCCGGTGGCGATAATCACTCGCCCGGCGGGTAAAACATCGCCATTGCTTAACGTCACGCTAGTTTCAGAAATGCGCTCAATGCCGCAATTTAGCTGGCAGCAAATCCCCCGTTGTGCGAGATGCTCCGCAAGCAAAGCACCTGCCTGCGGGTTGAGTTGAATATCCATGAGCCATGGCTGACGGTGAATCAGAGTGACGGAAATGCCCCGCGCACAAAGTGCCGCCGCGGCTTCCACCCCCAATAAACCTCCGCCAAGTACCACAACATGGCCTTCGCCGCCAAGAATCGCGTCGACATCTGCCAGGGTGCGAAAGCCGTGCACATGTGGCTGTTGATGCCCGTCAATCGGGGGGATAAACGGGTATGAGCCGGTGGCAAAAACCAGTTCATCATATTCGAGCGTGCGACTATCAGAGCGAACCGTCTGGCGCTGCGTGTCCACCTCCAGGACCGCCTCTCCCGTGAGCAACTCAATGCCGTGGGAAACGTACCACGCAGCGTCGTGCAACTGCGTCGCCTGGGCGGGTTTTTCCCCCGCCAACACCGGCGAGAGCAAAATGCGGTTGTAACTCAGCACCGGCTCTTCACCAAAAACGGTAATGGCAAAACGACCCGCCGCTTGCGCCACGATTTGCTCCACCAGGCGGATAGCGGACATGCCATTGCCGATCACAATCAGACGTCGCATCATGAGCGGCTCCTCAGGCAGCCTTAGGCTGCTTTTCGTAGAGGAAGCGCAGCACCTGCTGGCGCAGATGGTGATAACGGTTGTCTTCCGCCAGTTCCACGCGATGACGCGGACGTGGTAAATCGACCAGTAGCGTTTCACCCACAGTGGCCGCCGGGCCATTGGTCATCATTAATACGCGGTCAGAAAGCAGCACCGCTTCATCGACGTCATGAGTAATCAGCACAATGGTGGTGTGAAGTTCTTGTTGAATGTGCATCACGGCATCTTGCAAATGGGCGCGGGTCAAGGCATCGAGGGCGCCAAATGGTTCGTCCATCAGCAACACTTTCGGTTTCATCGCCAGCGCGCGGGCAATGCCAACACGCTGTTTCATGCCGCCGGAAATCTCGCCAGGACGCTTGTTAACGGCGTGGCCCATCTGCACGCGCTCAAGGTTATGAATAATCCATTCGCGTCGTTCGGCTCGATTCATGGTGTGGCGAAACACTTGATCTACCGCCAGCGCGACGTTTTCAAAACAGGTCATCCACGGCAGCAAAGAGTGGTTCTGAAACACCACGGCGCGCTCAGGCCCTGGCCCGGCGATTTCGCGGTTGTCGCACAGTAAGCCGCCTTCAGAAGGTAGTGTGATGCCAGCAATTAAGTTCAGCAGCGTGGATTTGCCGCATCCTGAGTGACCAATCAGGCTGATGGTTTCGCCTTCTTCAATATCAAAACTGACGTTGCTCAGCGCTAAAAACTCGCCGCTGGTAGTGGAAAAACGCTGGCTAACATTTTGAACCTGAATAATTTTCTTCATGATTATTTCTCCCAGCTGAAACGACGCGCCAACAACATCAACCCCTGCTCGAGCAGCAGCCCGACGACGCCGATAATCACAATCGCAATAAGAATGTTTTCGACGTTGAGGTTGTTCCACTCATTCCAGATCCAGAAACCGATACCCAACCCGCCGGTGAGCATTTCGGCGGCAACAATGACCAACCATGCAATGCCAATGGATAAACGCACGCCGGTTAATACCGCGGGTAACACAGCCGGGAACAAAATCTTGCGCATCACCGTCCATTCGGACAATTTCAGCACCCGCGCCACGTTGAGGTAATCGTCGGGAATGCGTTTTACGCCCTCGGCGGTGTTAATCACCATCGGCCAGATAGAGCAGATAAAAATGGTCCAGCTCGACGCCGGTTCTGCTTTCTGGAACAACAGCAGGCCAATCGGTAGCCAGGCCAGCGGGCTGACCGGGCGCAATAACGAAATAATCGGGTTGAACATGCGGGCTAAGAAGGTAAAGCGGCCAATCAGAAAGCCTGCCGGAATACCAACAATGGCCGCGAGGCCAAACCCAACAGCCACGCGCTGGAGCGAGGCAAGCACATTCCAGCCAATGCCCTGATCGTTTGGCCCGGCGTTATAGAACGGGTCTGAAAACAGCGTAATAGCCGATTCCAGCGTACTGAGCGGCGTGGGAAAACCCTGGCTATTTAGCGCGGCGATTTGCCAGGCAACAATCAACAACCCCATCCCTAAAACAGCGGGCACCAGGCGCTGGAAAAAACTCAGGCAGTATGTGCGCCACGGCGATTTACGGCTGCGAACGGTGACGGGCGGCAGAGTAATGACTTCCCCTGGCGTGGCGCTAAGTGCTGTGGTCGGCGGTTTCTGTGCAGGCTGATTCATGTCATTTCCCTTAGCGTTTATTAATGGCAAAACTTGCGGCGTAGGCAGCAGGATCACTGCCGTTCCAGGTGCTTCCATCCATCAGGGTGCTGGTGCGCATCGGGGTGGCTGGAATGGAAATGTTGCCCACGGCGGTAGCGGCTTGCTGATAGATATCAATGCGGTTGATACGTTTGGCGACGGCGAGGTAATCCGGGTCGCTATCCAGCAGGCCCCAACGACGGTGTTGCGTCAGGAACCACATGCCGTCAGAAAGCCACGGGAAGGTCACTTCGCCCTCACGGAAGAAATGCATGGCATGGTCGTCCTGCCATTTTTTGCCGATGCCGTTGTCGTATTGCCCGAGCATGCGCCCGGTCAGATAGTCCGCTTTGGTGTTCAGATAAGCGCGCCCGGCAAGGACACTTGCGGTTTCACGGCGATTGTCGTCGCTGGCGTCAATCCAACGCGACGCTTCAAGAATGGCGGCCACCAGCGCACGGGCGGTATTCGGGTTTTGTTCGACCCAGGTACGGCGCGTGCCAAGAATTTTTTCCGGATGATCCGGCCAGATTGATTGCGAGGTTGCGGCGGTAAAACCGACCCCGTCGCTAATGGCTCTTTGGTTCCAGGGTTCACCGACACAAAAACCGTGCATGTTGCCGATGCGCATGTTCATCACCATTTGCGGAGGCGGAACCACAACGGTTCGCACATCGGTAAACGGGTTGATTCCCGCCTGTGCCAGCCAGTAATACAGCCACATCGCGTGTGTGCCCGTCGGGAAGGTATGCGCGAAGGTAAAACTACCCGGCGCTTTGCTGGCCACGAGTTTTTTCAGGCTTTCCGCATCCGTCACGCCCTGTTTGGCGAGATCCATCGAAAGAGAGATCGCCTGGCCGTTATTGTTGAGCGTCATCAGGTTGGCCATTGACTGTTGCTTACCGGCGATACCCATTTCCAGCCCGTAGACCAACCCGTATAAAACATGGGCAGCATCAAGTTCGCCGGAAACCATTTTGTCGCGCACGGCAGCCCAGCTCGCCTCTTTACTCGGCACAATCGAAATACCGTATTTTTTATCGAAGCCTTTGACCGCAGCCATGACGACCGAGGCACAATCGGTAAGCGGAATAAAACCGACTTTCACCGTGGTTTGCTCCGGTTTGTCGCTCCCCGCAGCCCACACAGAATTCATCATGCCCGGCAGTAAATACGCACCGCCTAGTGCCGCACCCGCCTGTAGAAATCGGCGGCGCGAGAGGGTTATGGTTTTATTGCTCATCGGCTTCATCCTGATAAAAGGGTAAAAAAAAGCGCCCGACAATGTGTGGTTAACACATTGAAGGACGCCTTTGTCCAACCCGAACCGCACCGCCATTGGCGCACTTCGGGTCAAAATAATTTTCATAATGAGTGTTGCAACTCGCGTGCCAGTTTTTGAAGGCCGCAATCCATGGGTTCTGATGGAAAACAGGTTGTGACTCGCACCATAAACACGCAGTTTACGCCCACTGTTTGTGCACCTACTCCTTAGTGGGTATCTGCCAGATATCCGCCACAGACACCATCGCGTTTGCCACATCCACCATGCGTTTATTCTGGTTCATCGCCATTTTGCGCAAGGTCTGCCACGCCTGCTCTTCACTGTAGCCCTGGTGGCGAATCAGCAGGGCTTTAGCCTGATCGATGACTTTACGTTCCTCAAGCGTGGCTTTGAGCGAGGCCAATTGTTGAGCCATGGTTTCGAGTTGCTGCGCCTGTTGACGCACCAACGGCAAAAGATGACGGTCAAAATAACGTTCTGCCTCGTGGCTGCCGTGCCCTGCCACCCAACGAGCAATTTCAAGCTCGTCTGGATCTCTTTGCTGCAAAACCTGCCCGAGCGCTTGCTGCGCCTGCGCCATAACCCGCTCGATCAGCGCATCTTCCACCTGTTTGAGCGCATCAATTCGCGTCGTTAACAGTGCAAACCAGCGCAGCGCGCGTTGTGGTTCATCGCCGTCGTGTTGCAGCCGGGTGCAGGCCATGCGACGGAGTTGTTCGGTTTCGCGGCATGGTTCACCACAGGTCTGAAATTGCTGGCGCAGTTGTGAGTCCGTCATGCTACAAAAAGCCTCAAAACAGTGTTGCTGGCTGTCGATTCGGTCGACCAGTTGCTGGCGCAATGTGTCGCTAAATTTCCCCAGAGTGAACCCAAGCGCACCAATCGCCCGCTCTTGCCCAGCAAGTTCTTTACCCTGCATAAAACTGAATAACGCCGCCAGCGCGCGAGCCACACCAGCATCCTCAACCACATTGCTGGTTTCGGGAACAATACTCAGCAGATGGCGCAGGGTAATATTGAACTGCTCCATGGCCTGCAACGGTTGAATCTGTTGAGCGGAAATTTGTGCGCGCAGCGAGGGTAAGCGTTCAAGGTAATGCAGCGCGCAAGCGAGGCTGACAAATAGCGCGCTACCCGGCAGGTAATCCGGTTCGGCGATAGCCTGGCGGAAAAGCGCCAGTTCACGATCAACCCCGGCGATACAACGCAGATGTTCATCACCAAACATCCGACCGGAGGAGCACAGCCAAATGTTGGAAGCCCCGCGTTCGCGTTGTAGCATATGGGCGAGCCTGGCTATGCAGCCAGTGAGTTCACCGATTTGCAAAATATCCTGCAACTGCTCACGCCCACGGGTTTGGGCTGCTATTAAAAAGCCACGAGCAGTGGGATTCACGGCGACGATAGCCTTCATAAAACGCTCCTGAACGGCATGTATTGCTATAGATAAGCAAAAGTCGTGCCGAAGGGTGCACAGGAGAATACATGCAAAAAATAGTGATTATTGCCAACGGAGCTGCTTACGGCAGCGAATCTCTGTTTAACAGCCTGCGCCTGGCTATCGCGTTATGCGACCAACAGCCGCAACCGGAAGTGAAACTGTTTTTGATGTCTGACGCAGTGACTGCGGGTTTACGCGGCCAGAAACCGTCTGAAGGCTACAACATTCAGCAAATGCTGGAGATTTTGACTGCGCAGAATGTGCCAGTAAAACTGTGCAAGACCTGCACCGACGGGCGCGGCATCACGGCTTTGCCTTTGGTCGAAGGCGTTGAGATTGGCACGTTGGTTGAACTGGCTGAGTGGACGCTGGCCGCAGATAAAGCCTTAACCTTCTGATACCAGATTTAATGATGACCAGAGGCTAATTTTCCGCATAAAAATTCATCAGCTGAATGGTTTCAGGAACATGTACACTAAAGTTGATTCGTTACAGCATTTTTTGATCAAAGTCAGCATTTGTGACGCCGGGGTCTGGTGTTATGCGTTAAGTGCGATTTGTGAACAACATCACTGATTGCCAGCAAAACCAGCGGCGCGGATGTCTAACTTTGTTGTGATAGCGGAGTATAAAAATGCCTGTAGTGAAAGCCAGTCTGCATCTTTTCGGCGGTGATACCGTGGTGGTTCACTGTTCAAATAAAAGCCATATTCATTTGATGAGCGACAACAGTTCTGCGGGCAAACCGCAGGCAGATATTTTGAGTGTGGAAGATAAGCAGTCTGCTTATTTGACGGTACCGTACAGCGGGAAGTGGAAGGTGCTGATTGATAGCCACAGCAAATCGCTTGAGCATTCAATTAGTTATGTCCCTGCTTAAAAGCAGTATTCCGGCTCTTATGACTAAGAGCCGGAATGAATTTTATGCGAAGTGAGTTTGCAAATCCCCTTCATCGCCCTTCGGTTGTAGCCAGTCTCTGACTTTATTCACCAGCTCATCCAGGCAATCGTCATGCATTCCCCGATTGATCAACTCTTGTTCTAGCGAGAAGAGATACTGCGCATTGGTGCCCAGTGGGCCACTGGCGGCGGCAATTAACGGCGCGATAATTTCAGCTCGCGTATCGGCTTCGTACAGCGGATGACGCGGATCCATGATAAATACCAGCGCGTTGACGACGCGACCATCATCGAGTTCGAGTTTGCACCACGTCGGCAAATAACAGCCGGTGATCATTTCCCGTTTCCACACCAGCGTCAGCTCATCTTCAAGCATGGCTTCGGGAAGGCGGTAAGCCAGACCCGTGGTGCGCCCGCCTTCTTTGAGTGCCAGCATGCGCCCAGGCTGACAAGCGGTTCCGCGCCCTGCCGTCAAACGCAGGCAAAAAGCACGGTGCCAGCCAACAAGCGTTCCTGCGGCTGACTCTTCATATTCAAATGCCGGGTTCCACATCAGGGAACCATAGCCGAAAATCCATACGGGGCTGTTATCGGGACGACAAGCAATCGTCGCGGCGAGTGATGCCGAGCGCTGCTCAGGACTCCACAACAACGATTCCTCAATGGAACCAAAAGCTGTCTTACAATCCGCTTTCATTAAGAAATCACGCGTTAACACCATACACCTCCGCCACTGCAAACTTCCGTGTGACTACGTCAGATGCGCCTTCCGGGCTTTTTAGTTACTGCTTAATATTAAAACAACATATACCTGAACATAAGCAATTAGCGGGGCGCTGGCAAGTTTGATGACGATCACAAAACAACAAAAATGTCATATTAACTTGCCATACTGATGTGTGTTGCGGCGTTTGAATATGGATATCAATACATTATGTAGGGTTTAGTTTTTCTTGTGCCATTTGTCGTCATCCCCTTTTTGATACCCGTGTTTCACCGCCGCCCAGGCGACTTTATGGGCAGTTTCTTCGCGACTGGCATCATCGCGACGGTCATCTTTGTCTTTATATTCATCCCAGGCGCTATTAAATGCCTCTTTGTAGATATCCTGGGCATGGGAGGGAAGAACGTTTTGAACATTGTCAGGGAGGTCACTTCGGCTTTTGTAAGGCATCACACCATCCTCAGTCAGGGAAAACTAAAGTGTGAAACAACATATGTGATTTTGCCAGAAATCGGGGTTATTGCTTTTATAGCAATCCTATCTCTATGTTTAGTATTGCTTAAAATCAGTAAACTGTGATTTTTATTCATCAGAAATACTATGGCTATATAAGCGGTAAAACTGAGTAAATTTCCCCATAAAAACGCCTTAGTTTGCTATTTTAACGGGGTTTTAATGTCCGACTATAATAACTAAATTGCTTAATACCTATGCAACTGGAGAAGTATTTTGACCAAAACACAACATGAGGCGGTGAAAACCCGTCATAAGGAGAGTTCCCTCATTTTCCCGGTATTAGCGCTGGTCGTACTGGCTGTGTGGGGAGGAAGCCAGTCTTTGCCGGCGGTTGTAGGGATTAATATTCTGGCCCTGGTGGGCATTTTAAGTAGCGCTTTTAGCGTGGTGCGTCATGCTGACGTCCTTGCGCACCGTTTAGGTGAACCTTACGGTTCTCTGATTCTTAGTCTTTCGGTGGTTATTTTAGAAGTTAGTTTAATTTCTGCATTAATGGCGACCGGTGATGCCGCGCCGACACTGATGCGCGACACACTCTATTCCATCATCATGATTGTGACGGGGGGGCTGGTCGGTTTCTCTCTCCTGCTGGGTGGAAATAAATTCGCCACACAGTATATGAACCTGTTTGGCATCAAACAGTATTTGATTGCCCTGTTTCCCCTTGCGGTGATTGTGCTGGTGCTACCCACAGCGCTTCCGGAAGGTAATTTTAGTACCGGCCAGGCGTTAATGGCGGCCGCTATTTCAGCGGCAATGTATGGCGTGTTCTTGTTGATTCAGACCAAAACGCACCAGAGTCTGTTTGTCTATGAGCATGAAGACGAGTCTGATGACGACGACCCACATCATGGTAAACCGTCAGCGCACAGCAACACCTGGCACGCCATCTGGCTGATTGTGCATTTGGTTGCGGTCATTGCGGTGACTAAGATGAATGCCGGGCCGCTGGAATCGCTTCTCACGACGCTGAATGCGCCTGCGCAATTTACTGGCTTCCTGGTGGCGTTGTTGATTCTCTCCCCGGAAGGTTTAGGGGCGTTGAGAGCGGTGCTGAGTAACCAGGTGCAGCGCGCAATGAACCTGTTCTTTGGCTCAGTGCTGGCCACCATTTCACTGACGGTGCCGGCGGTGACGTTGATTGCCATGCTAACTGGCAACGATCTGACCTTTGGTTTAGGGATGCCGGAGTTGGTGGTGATGCTCACGTCGCTGGTGTTGTGCCAGATTTCGTTCTCAACCGGGCGAACCAATGTGCTTAATGGTACGGCGCACCTTGCTTTGTTTGCCGCCTATTTGATGACGATCTTTGCCTGATAATCCAAAGGCATAAAAAAAGCCCTTATCGCGAGATAAGGGCTTTTTATTTTCTGATTCAGAAAATTACTTGCTGGTGTCCAGCGGCTCGAAATTCTTCACCAGATCGTCAATTGCTTTGATCTGCTTGAGGAATGGCTCAAGTTTCGCCAGTGGCAATGCAGATGGACCATCGCAACGCGCGTTGTCTGGATCCGGGTGCGCTTCGATAAACAGGCCAGCCAGACCCGTAGCCATGCCAGCACGAGCCAGTTCAGTGACCTGAGCACGACGGCCGCCAGATGCGGAGCCAAACGGGTCACGGCATTGCAGGGCGTGTGTCACATCGAAGATGACCGGTGAACCGTTAGACACTTGTTTCATCACGCTGAAGCCCAGCATATCGACGACTAAGTTGTCGTAACCGAAGTTAGCGCCACGGTCGCACAGAATGATTTGATCGTTGCCGCCTTCGTGGAATTTATCAACGATATTACCCATTTGGCCTGGGCTAACGAACTGCGGTTTCTTAACGTTGATTACCGCGCCGGTTTTAGCCATCGCTTCAACGAGGTCGGTCTGACGAGCAAGGAACGCAGGCAACTGAATCACATCAACCACATCGGCAACAGGTTGCGCCTGGCTTGCTTCATGAACATCAGTAATGATTTTCACGCCGAAGGTTTGCTTCAGTTCCTGGAAAATCTTCATCCCTTCTTCCAGGCCTGGGCCACGGTAAGAGTTGATGGATGAACGGTTGGCTTTATCGAAAGACGCTTTGAAGACGTAAGGAATACCCAGTTTCTGAGTGACGGTGACGTAATGCTCACAAATACGCATCGCCAGATCGCGGGATTCCAGCACGTTCATGCCGCCAAACAGCACGAATGGCAGGTCGTTTGCGACCTTGATGTCACCAATCTTAACTACTTTTTGTTCCATCTTTATCTCGCCTTGTTGGGAAATATTTAAAAATTTAGCATCAGTGCAAGGTGATCTGCTTTTGCGAAATCGAGTTAATTTGCGCTTTGATCATCTCGCTTATCGGGTCTTCCGGGCACTGCTCAACAAAATAGCTGAGGTCTGTCAGTGCTACGTGTTCGCAATCGAGTTGAGCATAAATCAAACCACGGTCGCGGATTTCGTACGGATCTTCCGGATTAAACTGGAGCAGAACCTGGCTTGCACGCAGTGCCAGCTCCATTTGACGCTCTTCCATCAATGCCGATTTCAGGGTGTCGAGCAACTTACGCACCACTTCCGCGTTATCGGCTTCGTCTAAATCTTCATCGAACAGCTCGGCTGTCGGCCCAACGTTACCTTTCAGCCACACTTCCAGCGTGTGTTCGTTGAGTGTGTCACCATTAAACGGGTTGATAAGCCACATTTCACCGTCCATCCAGTCGCTGCGTAAAATCAGCTGCGTCGGGAAAATGACCGGATTTAATGGAATATCAAGGCGTTCGGCAATCCACAACAGAATGGCGCCCAATGACACCGCACTGCCCTGGCGTTTTGCCAGCACTTTATCGAGCCACAACGCATCAGATAAACGGTAAACGCCACTGGCGTCTTTAAAACCCCAGGTGCCATAAAACAGTTCGATTAATTTTTCGAGTTGCACATCCTGGTGCAGACCTTCGCAGATCTCTTCACGCGCCTGACGGGCCAGGCCTTCCAGTTGTGCACGTACTTCTTGCGCCGGGAAATCATCACGGATCAGCTGCGAGACTAAAACCATACCCTCGCACAACGGCGCCTGATTGAATTCAAAATCGGCCAACGACCTCATGACTTACCCCAATAATGGTATTTTTGTGGTGGCGAGTTTAATGATGATGTAAAGCACCACCAGGGCCAACAAAAAGGCAAAAAGCCGAATTTGCTGGCTGCGCGGGCGTTTGCCCAGCACGATAAACCCTAAAACAATATAGATAATAACGCCAAATAGCTTCTCAGTCAGCCATGCACCTTGCGGCGTGAAGGGATAGAAATGCGTAATCATCACTAATGCGGCGCCACTGACCAGCAATACCGTGTCGTTGATATGCGGCACAATGCGCACCCAGCGCTTGTTTGACATCGCTGAATGACGGTATTGCCACCAATAGCGTAAAACGAACAGACTGATGGAAATGAAGACCGTCAGAATATGCAAATGCTTGAGCGCGAAGTAAGTTGCCATTTTGCTCAGTTCCTTATGTAAAAATAGCGTCCCACTGTCAGACGGTCGTTCCCACCGTAATCCTGACAGCTCTGTATCTCGGTATATCCAGCATCATTAAACAGTTCACGCACCTGCGCCGCCTGCTGCCAACCATGTTCGAGCAGCACCCAGCCACCCGGCTCAAGGAAATTTCGCGCAGTCTCTACCAACGTGCGTAAATCGGCTAAACCGTGGTTTTCAGCTACCAACGCGCTACGAGGTTCAAAACGCACGTCACCCTGTGAAAGGTGCGGATCTTGCGCATCAATGTACGGCGGGTTACTGACAATCACGCTAAAACGTTGTGTATTGAGCGCACTAAACCAATCGCTTTGCAAGACCTCAACATTGGGAATTCCGAGGCGACTCGCATTATCGCGAGCAAGTTCTACGGCATCAGGGATAAGGTCGAGTGCGGTGACGCAACAATCCGGGCGTTCGCTGGCAATCGCCAGGGCAATTGCCCCGGTTCCGGTGCCTAAGTCCAACACGGAACATGGCGTTTCAGGCATTCTGGCGAGGGCTTGTTCAACCAGGCATTCAGTATCTGGACGCGGGATTAACGTCACCGGCGAAACTCGCAGCGGCAACGACCAAAACTCACGCTCGCCCACCAGGTGAGCGATAGGTTCACCCTTCACCCGGCGTGCCAGCAAACCGTCCAACCGCTGTAACTGTTCGGCGGTCAGTTCGGTTTCACCAAAGGCCAGAATGAAGGTTCGCGCTTTTCCAGTGACGAAACCGAGCAGGATTTCCGCGTCACGGCGCGGACTTTCACTTTCCTGAAGCTGGGCGATGGCCTGTTGTAGCCAGTATTTAAAATCCATTAATCCTGCTCAGACAGCGCCGCTAACTGGTCTGCCTGGAATTCTTGCACGATTGGTTCGATAAGCCCGTCGAGCTTACCTTCCATCACTTCATCAAGACGATATAACGTCACGTTGATGCGGTGATCGGTCACACGGCCTTGCGGGAAGTTATAGGTACGGTTGCGGTCTGAACGGTCGCCACTGCCCAGCAGGTTACGGCGCGTTGACGCTTCTTCTTGCTGACGCTTAGCTATTTCAGCGGCACGAATACGCGAACCCAACACCGAAAGCGCTTTGGCTTTGTTTTTGTGCTGCGAACGTTCGTCCTGGCACTCAACAACGATACCGGTTGGCAAGTGGGTAATACGAATTGCGGAGTCGGTGGTGTTAACGTGCTGACCGCCCGCGCCCGAGGAACGGAAGGTGTCGATACGCAAATCACCAGGGTTGATATCCGGCAGTTCCGCTTCTGGAATTTCTGGCATCACCGCAACGGTACACGCTGAAGTGTGGATACGGCCCTGGGATTCAGTCGCAGGAACACGCTGTACGCGATGGCCACCGGACTCGAATTTCAGACGCCCATAAACCCCATCGCCGCTGATTTTAGCGATAACTTCTTTAAAGCCGCCGTGTTCGCCTTCGTTGGCGCTGAGGATTTCGACTTTCCAGCGACGTGATTCCGCGTAACGACTGTACATGCGGAACAGATCGCCTGCGAAGATAGCCGCTTCATCGCCACCCGTTCCGGCGCGAACTTCAACAAAGGCATTGCGTTCGTCATCCGGATCTTTCGGCAGTAACAGCACTTGCAGTTGTTGTTCTAATTCTTCGCTGTCACTTTTTGCCTGGTTTAATTCTTCTTGCGCCATCTCGCGCATTTCCGGGTCATCAAGCATGCTCTGCGCGGTTTCAATATCTTCCTGAACCTGGCGCCATTGCAGGAAGCAACGGGAAACGTCGCTTAATTGAGCGTATTCACGCGACAACGCGCGGAAACGGTCCTGGTCGGCAATTGTGGAAGCATCACCAAGCAGGGCCTGAACTTCTTCATGGCGCTCTTGCAGGGCTTCTAGTTTGGCAACGATAGAAGACTTCATGGGCGGTGTTTCACCTTGTAATAAGAGTTTATTTGCTAATCCAGCCCGAGGCTGTTACGCAGAATCTGCAGGCGTTCGTCATCCCCGTCACGGGCAGCCTGCTGGAGAGATTTGGTTGGTGCGTGGATCAGGCGATTGGTTAATTTCCACGCCAGATCCTGAAGAACGGTTTCGGCATCGCCACCCTGCTTGAGGGCGGCGAGCGCTTTGGCTGCCAGGTCATCACGCACCTGTTCAGCCTGACTACGATATTCGCGGATGGTTTCGGTGGCACTTTGCGCGCGCAACCAGGCCATAAATTCGCTGCATTCTTGCGCGACAATGGTTTCGGCTTCAACCGCGGCGGCTTTGCGCTGCGCGAGGTTGCTTTGAATAATCGCCTGCAAATCGTCAACGCTATACAAATAGGCATTCGCCAGTTTGCCTACTTCGGGTTCTACGTCGCGCGGAACGGCGATATCCACCAGCAGTAGCGGTTGGTTGCGGCGAGCTTTCAGGGCGCGCTCCACCATGCCTTTGCCGATAATCGGCAGCGGACTGGCGGTGGAACTGATAATAATGTCGGCTTCCTGCAAGCGTGAATCGATGTCGCTGAGGCTGATAACTTCTGCGCCGACTTCATCAGCCAGCACCTGAGCGCGTTCACGTGTGCGGTTGGCGATAATCATTTTCTGCACGTTGTGTTCACGCAAATGACGCGCTGCCAACTCGATAGTTTCACCCGCACCGACCAGAAGCACCGTCACGGTCGATAAGGATTCAAAGATTTGGCGCGCCAGCGTACAGGCCGCAAACGCTACGGAAACGGCGCTGGCACCGATATCGGTTTCAGTTCTGACACGCTTCGCAACGGAGAAGGATTTCTGGAACATACGTTCCAGCTCGCTTGAGTGCGAGTGCCCTTTCAGGGAGTCCGCGTAGGCTTTTTTGACCTGCCCTAAGATTTGCGGCTCGCCAAGCACCAGGGAATCCAGACCACTTGCGACGCGCATTAAATGCGTGACCGCTTCGTTATCGTGATGCCAGTACAGGCTGTTACGCACTTCATCTTCGTCGAGATTGTGGTAGTTACACAGCCAGCGCACCAGTTGCTCGTGCAGGTTTTCCTGTTCTTCAACACTCAGGTACAACTCGGTGCGGTTGCACGTTGAAAGCACCACTCCGCCCTGCACCATCGGCTGTTCGAGCAGGCTCTTCAAAGCGAGGTCGAGCGTGTCCGGCGAAAACGTAACACGTTCTCGCAACGAGACTGGAGCTGTTTTGTGGTTGATGCCAAGTGCTAACAGGGTCATTGAGCGGTCTGAGTAATACCGATGTTGATAAGGATTAACTCGGCGCATCATACAGGATGCGGGCAGTCAATAAAAGAGAGTCACCCCTTGTGGAGTATCACTGCAATTAATGATTTAAGATAACTTGACCGTAGACGACCTGGCCTGGCACCGCTAGCATAAACAGTTAACAACTAAAATGATTGAGAAGGATCTGCCGCCGCTATGTTTATGCCGAAAGCCCGTCTGATGCGCCTTTTGCC
Source organism: Buttiauxella sp. BIGb0471 (assembly GCF_024807715.1). NCBI lineage: Bacteria > Pseudomonadati > Pseudomonadota > Gammaproteobacteria > Enterobacterales > Enterobacteriaceae > Buttiauxella > Buttiauxella sp. BIGb0471. The sequence goes on along the minus strand of NZ_JANUEU010000002.1, from coordinate 789,721 downwards.
ACTGGCAAGCCTTGTTTTGGCTGCTTGTTCTGTTCATCAACCCAGTGGTCCTGGTAAAAGTCCTGACTCCCCGCAATGGTTACAACACCAGCAACAAGTTCAAAAAATCACCCAATACCAGACACGTGGTGCTTTTGCCTATCTCTCCGATAGCCAAAAAGTTTATGCGCGTTATAACTGGCAGCAAACCTCACCAGACCGTTACCGCCTGTTGCTGACCAATCCATTAGGCAGCACCGAACTGGAGCTGAACGCCCAGCCAGGCGTTGTGCAACTGACTGACCGCAACGGTAAAAAGTACGTTTCTGATAACGCTGAAGAAATGGTGGGCAAACTGACAGGCATGCCGATTCCGCTCAATAGCCTGCGTCAATGGATCCTCGGCCTGCCGGGTGAAGCCACAGATTACAAACTGGATGACAAGTACCGCCTGAGCGAAATCAACTACACCCAGGACGGCAAAACCTGGAAAGTGGTTTACAGTGATTATGATGACAAGGTGCAACCTGCACTGCCATCAAACATGGAATTGCGTGAAGGTTCGCAGCGAATCAAACTCAAAATGGACAGCTGGACGGTTAAATAATGAGAAAACGTTGGCCATCACCGGCAAAACTGAATCTTTTTTTGTATATCACTGGGCGTCGTGAAGACGGCTACCATAATTTACAAACTTTATTTCAGTTCCTCGATTATGGCGACACACTGACCATTGAGCCGAGAAACGATGGTCAAATTCATCTCGCAACACCCATTGCAGGCGTGCCAGATGAAGAAAATTTAATTGTTCGTGCCGCACGTTTATTGCAAGACACCGCTCTGCTGATGGGTTCGTTACCTCAGGGTGCCGGGGCTGAAATCAGCGTTGAGAAAAAGTTACCGATGGGCGGTGGTTTAGGCGGTGGCTCCTCCAACGCGGCGACCGTGTTAGTCGCCCTCAACCATATCTGGAACACCGGCCTGACTGAAGATCAGCTTGCGGCCATTGGCGTTACGCTGGGTGCCGATGTTCCGGTATTCGTGCGCGGTTTTGCTGCTTTTGCGGAAGGTGTTGGCGAGAAGCTCACGCCGGTTTCTGTGCCGGAGAAATGGTACCTGGTGGCGCATCCTGGTGTCAGTATCCCCACCCCGGTCATTTTCCAGGATCCAGAGCTACCACGAAATACCCCGATTAGATCAATTGACACGTTATTAAACTGTGAATTTGGTAATGATTGTGAGGTTATCGCAAGAAAACGTTTTCGTAAGGTTGATGAGCTGCTTTCCTGGCTGTTAGAATACGCGCCGTCGCGCCTGACCGGCACCGGCGCTTGTGTGTTTGCAGAATTTGACACCGAGAACGCTGCCCGCCAGGTGCTTAAGCAAGCCCCGGAATGGCTGCATGGGTTTGTTGCGCGAGGCGTTAATGTCTCCCCGCTGCATCAGGCCATATCCGGGCAAGCTGAGTATTGGTGACAACGTCACCTTGTTTCAGACGTTGCATCAAGCTCTTTATACACCGCCTGGATGGCGCTACCCCGCCCGCATAAGCTGCGGTAGTACCATCCGCCACTGGACGCATGCCTGAGGTTTTTCTCGTGCCTGATATGAAGCTTTTTGCTGGTAACGCCACCCCGGAACTAGCACAACGTATTGCCAACCGCCTGTACACCTCCCTTGGTGACGCCGCCGTCGGTCGTTTTAGCGACGGCGAAGTAAGCGTACAAATCAACGAAAATGTACGCGGTGGTGATATTTTCATCATCCAGTCCACCTGTGCACCAACTAATGACAACCTGATGGAATTGGTTGTTATGGTCGACGCCCTGCGCCGTGCTTCTGCAGGTCGTATTACCGCTGTTATCCCTTACTTTGGTTATGCTCGTCAGGATCGTCGTGTACGTTCCGCCCGTGTGCCAATCACCGCGAAAGTGGTTGCTGACTTCCTCTCAAGTGTTGGGGTTGACCGTGTTCTTACCGTGGACTTGCACGCAGAACAGATTCAGGGCTTCTTCGATGTTCCTGTAGATAACGTCTTCGGCAGCCCAATCCTGCTTGAAGATATGCTGCAAATCGGCCTGGAAAATCCAATCGTGGTTTCTCCAGATATCGGTGGTGTTGTGCGTGCTCGTGCTATCGCGAAACTGCTCAACGATACCGACATGGCTATCATCGACAAACGTCGTCCTCGCGCTAACGTTTCCCAGGTTATGCATATCATCGGTGATGTTTCTGGCCGTGACTGTGTACTGGTTGACGATATGATCGACACCGGCGGCACTCTGTGCAAAGCAGCTGAAGCGCTGAAAGAACGTGGTGCTAAACGTGTGTTTGCTTACGCAACTCACCCGATTTTCTCCGGCAATGCGGTTCACAACCTGCGTAACTCCGTGATCGACGAAGTTATCGTATGTGACACCATCCCACTGTCTGAAGAAATCAAAGCACTGCCAAACGTCCGCACCCTGACTCTGTCTGGAATGCTGGCTGAAGCAATTCGCCGTATCAGTAACGAAGAATCAATCTCTGCGATGTTCGAGCATTAATCGAGCTCGCTTAAAAAAACCCGCCACGGCGGGTTTTTTCTTTTACAGGCTTCCTAACTGCCATAAATGACAGTTGATGCGCTCACGGATGGAATCAAAGTGAAAAACGTATCTTCTTCTGTATTACCTTTCCGCGCTCTGGTAGACGCTTGTTGGCGTGAGAAATACACCGTTTCCCGTTTTAGCCGCGATGTTATTGCCGGTATCACCGTGGGGATTATTGCCATTCCACTGGCGATGGCCCTGGCGATTGGCAGCGGTGTAGCCCCTCAGTACGGCCTTTATACTTCCGCGATTGCCGGGATTGTTATCGCTTTAAGCGGAGGTTCACGCTTTAGCGTTTCCGGGCCTACCGCCGCATTTGTCGTTATTCTCTACCCGGTCGCCCAGCAGTTTGGCCTGGCGGGATTATTGATTGCGACGCTGATGTCAGGCGTGTTTCTTATTTTGTTTGGTCTGGCGCGATTTGGCCGCCTGATTGAATATATTCCCGTTTCCGTGACGCTCGGTTTTACCTCCGGGATTGGGATTACCATCGCGACCATGCAGGTGAAAGATTTCTTTGGCCTGACGCTCGCCCATGTTCCCGAGCACTATCTGAATAAAGTCGCGGCACTGGCGATGGCGATGCCGACCATCAATATGGGTGACGTCGCAATTGGTGTTGTCACCCTGGCCGTGCTGATCCTCTGGCCGCGCCTGGGCATTCGTTTGCCGGGGCATTTACCGGCGCTGTTAGCGGGCTGCGGGGTGATGGCTGCGGTTCATGCCATGGGATTTGACGTGGCAACTATCGGCTCACGTTTCCACTATGTGCTGGCCGATGGCACGCAGGGCAACGGCATCCCGCAGCTATTGCCGCAATTAATGCTGCCATGGAACATCCCTGCATCTAATTTCACGCTCAGTTGGGATTCGCTCAGCGCCCTGCTTCCGGCAGCGTTTTCGATGGCAATGCTTGGCGCAATCGAATCGCTGCTATGCGCGGTGGTGTTAGATGGCATGACCGGCACCAAACATAATGCGAATAGCGAACTTATCGGCCAGGGACTGGGCAATATTATTGCGCCATTCTTTGGTGGGATTACCGCCACCGCCGCCATTGCACGTTCTGCCGCTAACGTGCGTGCAGGAGCGACCTCGCCGATCGCCGCCGTGATTCACGCATTATTGGTGATTATGGCCTTGCTGGTGCTGGCCCCGCTGCTTTCGTGGCTACCGCTTTCGGCAATGGCTGCCCTGCTGCTGATGGTGGCGTGGAATATGAGCGAGGCGCACAAAGTGGTGAGCCTGCTGCGCCACGCGCCAAAAGACGACATTATCGTGATGCTCATCTGCATGTCGTTGACGGTGCTGTTCGATATGGTTATCGCCATAAGTGTGGGCATCGTGCTGGCATCGCTGCTGTTTATGCGTCGTATCGCACGAATGACGCGTCTGGCCCCGGTGAATATCACCACGCCAGAAGGTGTTCTCGCATTACGGGTTACCGGGCCGTTGTTTTTTGCCGCCGCTGAAGGGTTGTTTAACGACCTCACCCAACGCATTGAACAAAACCATCTGATTATTCTGCAATGGGATGCTGTACCGGTGCTGGACGCGGGGGGGCTGGAGGCATTTCAACGTTTTGTAGAAAAACTACCTGAAGGTTGCGAATTACGGGTCACAAATCTGGAATTTCAGCCGCTGAAAACCCTGGCGCGAGCACGTGTGCAGCCCATTCCTGGGCGCCTTGCTTTTTATCCTGACGTTCAGGCCGCGTTGGCCGGATAAAATTTTGCCAAAAAAAACGGTTCTGAAGAGAACCGTTTTTTTTTCGTGAATTGACTAGCTGTGCTTGTGGCTATCATTTCGACGACAACGTTTATCGAAGTGTCGTACCCACCAATAACGATCACCGACTTGTTCGTGACCGCCTACGCGCGCACCGGCCAGCCAAAGTACCGCACCAACGAATATGCTCAAAACGGCACCGTGGGCGAAATATTGCGGGAAATTGAATTGAGGGAGCTGGTTTAAAATAGAATAACCAACACCGCCCACCATGACGACAAGCCCCAAGCCCATGAAAATATTACCGAGTAATGAAGCGTTTTTGCGTTTCATGTGTCACCTCCGGGTGTTCCTGGGTCGGCGGGGGAAATCCCCATTCCTTGTGTGTAAAGTATAGACAACACCGCTTCGGATTATGTGCGCGGGCGATCACAATTACGAATGAAAGGCCTACAAATATTTACAAATAACACGCTGAATAGCATGAAATTCTAATGGTTCACACCCTGAATTATTCAACTATTGAATGGGTAATGCATTGCTTCTTTGTCATCGCGACGGGAGCGCAGTAAACTACGCGGCTCTGGTCTGTTTTCAGGATATTAAACGTGAGTATTAAATTAATTGTTGGCCTGGCAAATCCAGGTGCGGAATATGCGGCAACGCGTCACAACGCAGGTGCCTGGTATGTGGATCTGCTTGCTGAGCGCCATAATCAGTCGCTGAAAGAAGAAAGCAAATTCTTCGGTTACACCGCGCGCATAAACCTTGCCGGAGAAGATGTTCGCCTGCTGGTGCCAACCACGTTTATGAACCTCAGCGGCAAAGCGGTCGGAGCGATGGCGACATTTTTCCGCATTGCGCCTGATGAAATCCTCGTCGCGCATGACGAACTGGACTTGCCGCCTGGTGTGGCAAAATTCAAACTCGGTGGCGGCCACGGTGGGCATAATGGCCTGAAAGACATCATCAGCAAATTGGGCAATAACCCCAACTTTCACCGCTTACGTGTCGGAATCGGCCATCCGGGCGATAAAAACAAAGTTGTTGGCTTTGTGCTGGGCAAACCTCCTCTTAGCGAACAGAAGCTAATTGATGATGCAGTAGACGAAGCGGCGCGTTGCACCGAGGTTTGGCTGAAAGAAGGTTTGACTAAAGCCACTAATCGCCTGCACGCCTTTAAGGCGCAATAAACGTCTGCGCGGCAGTCAGCAAGGATTTCTGCGCCCGTTATATGCCGTTTGCGTGTATAATGGGAAAAGTTATGATCATTTTATCAATGAGACAACATTAACTCATTGAATATCAAGTAATTAAGGTGAATTAAACCATGGGATTCAAATGCGGTATCGTCGGCTTGCCGAACGTTGGTAAATCAACCCTGTTCAACGCGCTCACCAAAGCGGGAATCGAAGCAGCAAACTTCCCGTTCTGTACCATTGAGCCGAACACTGGTGTGGTGCCAATGCCGGACCCACGTCTGGATAAACTAGCCGAAATCGTTAAACCACAGCGCATTTTGCCTACCACCATGGAATTCGTTGATATCGCCGGTCTGGTGAAAGGCGCATCCAAAGGTGAAGGCCTGGGTAACCAGTTCCTGACCAACATCCGTGAAACCGAAGCTATCGGCCACGTTGTGCGTTGTTTTGAAAACGACAACATCATTCACGTTAACAATAAAGTTGATCCAGCTGATGACATTGAAGTCATTAACACCGAGCTGGCGCTTTCTGACCTCGATACCTGTGAGCGTGCGATTCACCGTGTGCAGAAGAAAGCTAAAGGCGGCGATAAAGACGCAAAAGCTGAACTGGCTGCGCTGGAAAAATGTCTGCCACAGCTTGAGAACGCCGGTATGTTGCGTGCACTTCCTCTGACCGACGAAGACAAAGCGGCTATCAAATACCTGAGCTTCCTGACGCTGAAACCAACGATGTATATTGCGAACGTCAATGAAGACGGTTACGAAAACAACCCATACCTCGACAAAGTGCGTGAAATCGCCGCTGCCGAAGGTTCTGTGGTTGTTGCTGTGTGTGCCGCCGTTGAGTCTGATATTGCTGAACTTGACGATGCTGACCGTGACGAGTTCATGGCAGAAATGGGCCTGGAAGAACCTGGCCTGAACCGCGTTATCCGCGCAGGTTATGAGCTGTTGAATCTGCAAACTTACTTCACCGCTGGTGTGAAAGAAGTGCGTGCATGGACTATCCCTGTTGGCGCGACGGCTCCGCAAGCAGCGGGTAAAATCCACACCGACTTCGAAAAAGGCTTTATCCGCGCTCAGACTATCGCGTATGAAGATTTCATCACCTACAAGGGTGAGCAAGGCGCGAAAGAAGCCGGTAAGATGCGTGCAGAAGGTAAAGACTACATCGTTAAAGATGGTGATGTAATGAACTTCCTGTTTAACGTCTAAATAAACGAAAACCTTTGTTTCGCAGAGGCCCTCGCTGTCTCGGCGAATACGAAATAAACTTAAAATCCACGCAGTTGCGTGGATTTTTTATATCTGTAGCATTCAAACCATCTCATCTCTGCGTCAGCTTCTCAAGCAACTTGGTGGGAGTGGCAAATATAGCCCTCACGCAACCAGGACAACGGGTAGTACTTTTATGAATGAGATGGGTTATCGGTCTGATGTCTTAGAAGCTCAGCTCGCGCACGCTGATGCTAATAATATGAGCCGGCAATATAATAACCATGCTGTAGTGTGTAGCGGTCAACAAAAATGGGTCACGGTTTTAGAGTTTTTCCAGAACAATCGCTCTGATTCATTTGGCGTCAAACCACGTTATATTGATGAGGTCTGAACTGGCTGTAATATTCCGCTATGAAATTTTCCTTATCGCTGTGCTGGCTTCGCTAAAGCTAGCGTATCTATTACCCTACGCTCACTCCGTTTTCAGACTTTTAAAAAAAGTTCCATCGGGCTGTTATTCCAGCAATCCTTCCGGCGACTCAGGCTTTACTCGCACTTCTCAGGCCAGGGACAGCGCTTTCGCTGTCAGTGCAGAGTCCGGGAAAAATAACATTGCCCAGCGAACCAGTTTACGGGAAACATAATTAAATAGATTAATTTTTGCGATACATATCGTGAAATAGAATGATCATTCAAATCAATATGTATTATTAAAACATTCAAAAAAATAATACACCTGCATATACAATTGAGTGAATTTGATTTACTTCAAAGAATGGTCGATACAAAATAATACAATCTTAAACAACAAAAAAATGAAACATAAAAGCTATCAATTTGATGTTGGCACACGCATCAGAAAACTCACCTTTAATTTCGTCGTCTTATTACTCGTTTAACTAAAATGTATACGCACTTTCTAATACCCATTTTGTGTGTATAATTGCCGCACCTCTGCAATTACAATATAGAAGGCACTATTTAATTAATTAATTAGTTACCCAGCATTCATTAACCTGGAGAATATATGAAAAGGAATAGTTTTGTTTGCTTGCTTATAGCCTTGTCAACCGCAAGTGCGTGGGCGGCGGAAGACAATGCAGGAACAGTCCACTTCACCGGCGAAATCATTACACCAAGTTGCGTCATTGATGGAGAAGGTGGAGGTACAGATTATACCGTTAATTTAGGCTCGTACCCCGCGTCTCATTTTACCGAACCAGGCGTAGAGGGGGATCCGGCTAATTTTTCAATCAGTCTAAAGGATTGCCCTCTATCCAGTGAAGGCCTGGAAAATGTTCAGTTAACCTTTAATGGTTCAACGACTCTCACCAAATCGGTAGAACTTCTGGATGTGAGCTATTTATCGACAGAGACAGCCGGTACAACTGCAGCTACAGGTATAGGGATTAAAGTCACTGCAGATTCTGATGACACTGTTATTAAATTCGATGGTTCAGATAGTTTGGTGTACGTCCCATTACCAACCACAATAACAACAAATTCCATTCCAGTTAGTTTTACTGCTCGTTACGTATCGTTTGCTGATACTGTCACCGCCGGGCCAGCCGATGCAGATTTAACCATCAATATTTTATATCGGTGATGCTGTATTTATAACAGATTAATGTATTTGAAACACATACACCACACGGCAAGTATTTCTATCGGTAAACCCGATAACATAATGGGTTTACCGCGTTTGCAAATAGCTTCTGGAGTTAATTCTCATGCGTATTTCTGTGCTAATACTAATTGGCATTACAGTTCTTTATTCCGAATTTAACCTGGCTTCGGGTATTCAGGTAGGGCGAACACGCGTAATTTATGATGCAAATAAGAAAGAAGTAGCGCTACCGCTAACTAATAAAGAAACAGAACTCCCGTGGCTCATTCAGTCATGGACAGATACCGGCGATGGTAAAACCCGCGGGCCGTTTATTATTACTCCCCCCCTGTTCCGGTTAGACCCGCAAAAAGAGCAGAACTTGCGTATTACCTGGTCCGGGCAAGCACTGCCGCAAGATCGAGAATCGCTGTTTTATCTGAATATCCGCACCATTCCTGCCCAGGCAAAGGAACAAGAGGATCAAAATGTGTTGCGGCTTATATACAAAACGCGTTTGAAACTGTTTTGGCGCCCGAGTGGGTTACAAGGTAGCCCTTTAGAAGCGTGTAAAAATCTGCACTTCAGCCGCCATGCTGACCAACTATTGATCACTAATAATGGCGCGTTTTACAGCGTATTCGACAGCTTGCGCCTGGGGGGTAAAGCCTTACCTCAAGCAGATATGGTTGCCCCGCAGCAAACAGCTCAGTTTAACTTGCCCGCAGGCGTCAGCGGACAACAGGTCAGTTGGCATTGCATCTCAGATTACGGCAGTGCCACAGAAAAATTCACTGCTAGTTTAACCTGAGAATAATGGTGCCTAATGGCTAATGGACTGAGCCAGTATCCCTGCGGCCTCTTCGGGCGTCTACAGCCTATAGGGTATGGTCTTGGTAGTTTATTGCTGGTTCTCGCCAGCAGCACCCATGCCCGTGAATTTTACTTTGCCCCTTCCACACTTGAGGGCGATGGCCTGTCCCGGCAAGACATCGATTTATCGTTGTTTTCAAAGGAGAATGGTCAGTTACCCGGTGTATATAAAACAAACGTTCGTCTCAATAAGCAGACTCTGGATGACGAATCCATTGGCTACGTCAATGACGAAAAGGGAGAACTGCATCCGCTGTTAACGCCTCAGTTATTGCGCAAATGGGGTATCCGCGTCGATGCGTATCCCGAACTGGCAAAACAGTCCGCCAACAATCCTCTCAGCGATCCATTGGGGCACTATATTCCCTTTGCCACCGCCAGGTTTGATTTCAATTCCATGACGCTGCATATAAGCATGCCGCAGGCGGCTATTGACGCACACAGCAGGAATTTCATTGATCCGTCGCGCTGGAATGATGGCGTCCCCGTGTTGTTTGCTGACTATTCTTTCTCCGGCTCACAGCGGGAAAATGGAGATCATAACAACGACAGCAGCCAGTATCTTAATCTTCGCAGTGGCGCCAATCTGGGCGGCTGGCGGCTGCGCAGTTATTCCGTCTGGAATAAAACCGCCGAAACACAATCATGGGACACGATTAACACGTGGATACAGCATGATATTGATTTCCTGAAGGCACAGCTTACCGCTGGGGAGAACAGTACTCGCGGCGAGGTTTTTGACAGCATTCAATACAATGGGGTCAACATCACCTCTGATGAACAAATGCTTCCTTATAGTCAGCGCGGTTTCGCCCCCGTCATCCGGGGTATCGCCCATTCTAATGCCGAAGTAACCATCCGGCAGAATGGTTACATTATCTATCAGGCCACTGTTGCCCCTGGCGCCTTTGAAATTACCGATCTCTACTCCACCACCAACAGTGCCGATCTCGATATCACGATTAAAGAAGCCGACGGCACAGAGTTCCATTCTGTTCAGCCCTATTCGAGTGTCGCGGTAATGCAACGTCCGGGCAATTTGCGCTATGAGGCCACTCTGGCCCGCTACCGAGCTGATAATAATCAGCAGGCCAATGAGCCTCTATTCGTTCAGGGCAGTGCTATCTTTGGCCTGAATAATTATCTGACTCTGTTCGGTGGATTAACATCCTCTTCCAATTATCAGTCAGTAGATATTGGTATCGGAATGGCGCTGGGTGAAATCGGTGCCCTCTCCACGGATATTACCGCCGCCCGGGCCCGTTTAGATAATGGCGACCAGTACGACGGACAGTCCTTACGGGCGATGTATACCAAAAATATAGAAGCAACAGACACCAACCTGACGCTGGCTAGCTACCGTTATTCCACAAGCGGCTATTACAGTTTTGCCGATGCAAACCAAAAATACGATCCTGATGACGACTGGTCCTATGAATACAACAAACGTAGCCGTCTTCAAGCCAGCATCAATCAAACGTTGTTGGGCAGTAGTTTATATCTCACGGGTTATCAGCAAGATTACTGGAACACCAATCGCAAAGAGACCAGCATTTCATCGGGTATCAACAGTGTGATTAGCGGCATTAGTTATCATCTGGCCTACACCTACAGTAAAACAGATGAAGAACAGAGCGATCAGTCGATGTCCTTCGGCTTCAGCATCCCTTTATCACGCTGGCTTCCGAAAAGCTGGGCCAACTACAACGTTAGCAATAGCAAAAATGGTTATACCAACCAGAATATCGGGTTGGGCGGCACTCTGTTCCAGGATGATCGCATGAGCTATTCGCTGCAACAGAGTATGGCCAACCATGATGGCGAAGACAGTAGCAGCCTTTATGGCACGTATCGTTCGCAGTATGCCAATCTCAATGCGGGCTACTATTCGTCATCTGATGGTTCAAGACAAATAACCTATGGCATGAGCGGTGGCGTTGTTGCCCATCCTGCTGGTGTCACGCTATCGCAACCCTTGGGCGATCAGTTTGCTATCGTGACGGCAAAGGGAGCATCCGGGATACATTTCAGCAATCAGCGCGGGGTGCAGACTGATATATTCGGCAATGCCATTATCCCTTCCCTGAGTCCTTATCAGGAAAACGTCATTCGCATCGACACGACCAGCCTACCGAATGATGTCGATACCGACGAGACAGCAATGACAGTGATCCCAAGCCGTAACGCCGCCGTGAGTACCCATTTCTCTGCGCACGTAGGCTATCGCGTGCTAATCACACTGACCCGCCCCAATGGTCAAAAGGTACCTTTCGGGGCTATGGGCACCGTGGACAGTACAGCCATCAGTGGAATTGTGAATGACGAAGGCGTGCTTTATCTCGCTGGGGTCAGCGAAAACATCCCCCTAACAGTCAAGTGGGGTAACTCGGCTACGCAGCGCTGCAATGCTGCGGTAACACTTTCCCCCTCAACCGAAAATCTCCCCGCTGGCGGTATTCGCCAGGCAACCGCTTTGTGTAACCCCGAGATCAATTATGCGAAATAATACCGCCGTGCATTCAGCAAAGACTCAATTCTTTACCCGGATACTTCTGGTTGGGCTCTTCATTTTGCCGCTCGCTGGTCACTGTGCAGCAACCGTAGTGCTACAAAATTGTTTCTCTGGAATGACCACATATATGAGTACCGTGGATGCTGAGCTTCCCTCCGAGGATAATAAAAATGGGCATGCCATTGAAACCGGGACACTGTTGGCAGGAGATGGTCCAATTGCTACGGCGCACTGCGATTGTCCGAAAAACCTTAGCGCCAGCACCAATATCTATGAAATGACCGCAGCCGGTAGCCCACTTCCGGCAGGGACAAACGGGTATGCCTATCTGACTGAGAATTTGGATATCGATGTGAGTGGTTATGCTGATGCCATAAACTCTCCTACCGGCGACAATCTAAATGAACTGATGATTGACACCTATCCCACTCCTATGGGGAGTTTGCCCAAATATAATGAATTATCTAAGCTCTCAATAGGAACCAACAATGTCTGCGGCGAAAATTTTAACCCTGCTGGTGTTACTGACCAGACCCCTAAACATCAGTTCAAGTGGAATATGTCTCGCTTCAAGTTGTATGTGAAGAAATCGATTCTGGGTGAAGAGATCATTCCCTCGACAGTCATCGTACAAAACTATTCCTGTCTGTCGACCAATAACTACTGTACCCGAACGGCAGATAGCACCCTGGTATCCGAAATATTTCTCAGTGGCAGGATCACCGCCCCGCTTACTTGCACGATAAACGCAGGCAGCACCATTGAGGTTGAACTTGGGAATATCGTCACCTCTCAGTTTGTTACGCAAGGCCAACCCCCGGCGAGCTATACGCTCAAAGACGTTGATATCAGCTACCATTGTGACGATCCGGCTGCAGGTAACGCCAGGAAAATTAAATTCAGCCTCAGTGCCGATCAAGGGGTTGTACCAGGGAGCAACAATCTCATTGCCAGCATGATCGGTCGGGATGACGTTGGAGTACGTATGTATGATCAAGACAACAATAACGTCGTGCTGGATGGATCGCTGGATTTACCAGTGACGCTGGATGAACAAGGAAATGGCAGTATTATGATGACCGCAGCACCAGTCAGCACGACCTCTAAAAGGCCAGTGGCCGGTAAGTTTGAGGGAAATGTGACGGTGAAAATGGAGTTGCGCTAGCATAATCAAAAAAACCACGCAATTGCGTGGCTTTTTTGATTATATTGCAACGCTTTCAGAAAGCGTTCCCGGTCACTATTCACTTATTAACTGTTTTAATTAGTGAACGAGTAATTCAACAAACCAATATCCAGACTATTCGCAAGGTTAATATCGCGAATTAACTTAAATGTTCTTCCATAAGATTTAATTATAGTGATGCAGCGGTTCGGGCCGCATTATCATAGAGCGCCGAAATGGCACGTAATAATTGCGCATTTTCTCCAATAGATTTAGCAGAAATGCCTGTCTCAACCTGCAAACCAATAAGACATGTCTCGCGGACCTCACGATATTTAGCACACAGCACTTTACCTTTATCAGTGGCAGAAAAGTAAAGTTCCTTGCCCTGCTTTTCACTTTTAACGTAACCCGACTTAACCATTTTCTTTAATGCGTAGGCAACGATATGGGTGTCTTCGACGTTCAGAACAAAACAAATATCCGCCAGTTTTTTTTGCCGATCGCGGTGATTGATATGATGCAGTAACGATACGTCGAGCGGCCCCATACCTGGCTCTCCGGCTGCCGTCATGCAACGTACCATCCATTTGTTAAACGCATTGCTGGTCATGATTAATGCGTATTCCAGCTCCGACAATTCCGCACATCTTTCAGAAACCAGATGGTGAGAAGAGACAATGGGATCTTTTAACCCTGCGCTATTAGCGATTGTTCCTACTGCTGAATCGAGTCTTTTTTTCTCAGACGCCATTGGCTGCCCCTTAATATGATATCCATAAAACATAATTGAATACGAATAAAACACCAATAAATTAATGATAATTTATTTTCATTTTGTCTTCGTTTTGCTATATGTTTTTACCTCTTCGTCATTCTAAAAAAACACAACACACATAGACAGGGTAAAAATAATGGATAGTGCCACCCTTTTACCGCTCATCGGAATACCCGTTGTTGTTATTGGTTTTGCACTACGATTCAATCCGCTGATTGTTGTCGTTATTGCAGGATTAACAACTGGACTCGCCGTAGGAATGGATTTCGGAATGCTACTGGAAACCTTTGGCGAGAAATTTTTCAATAGCCGCTCGCTCGCCACTTTTATTCTGATTCTGCCCGTGATTGGCCTGTTGGAATATTACGGTTTGAAAGAACGCGCTCAGGCCTGGATTGCCAAAATAGCCAGCGCCACGTCCGCACGCATACTGATGATTTACTTTATTGGCCGCGAAGGAACCGCCGCACTTGGGCTGATGTCTCTTGGCGGCCACGCGCAAACTGTTCGCCCGCTGTTAGCGCCAATGGCGGAAGGTGCGGCCCTGAACAAGTACGGCGAACTTCCTCTTCACATTCGCGATAAAATAAAAGCCCACGCCGCAGCCTGCGACAACATCGCCGTCTTTTTTGGCGAAGACATTTTCATCGCCTTCGGTGCGGTTCTGCTAATTGATGCGTTTTTGAAAGAAAACGGCATTACGAATATTGAACCGCTGCATATCGGCCTTTGGGCTATTCCCACAGCGATTGCCGCGCTGATCATCCATATGTTCCGCCTCACACGACTTGATGCGAGCCTCCACCGCGATGTGATGGCCTGGCGTGCTCAACAAGAACCTGAAATGAAAGAGGTGACAAAATGAGCACTCTGCTAACCATTAACCGTGTTTATTACCTGATTGGCATTATCGTCATGATTCTGGTGGTGATGACACTGCGCGATCGCGGCAACCCTAAACGCCTGACCACAGCTCTCTTCTGGTTCTTATTTGGCGCGATTTTCCTGTTTGGCGACCTGATGGTGGACACCCTCGGAAAATCACTGGCTTACCGGATCATAGGCGGAAGCGTGATTGTCATTGCGCTCCTGGCAGGCTTTGGATTAGTAGGCAAAGGGCATTACGCCATGGCGACAGACGAGCAACGAGAAGCCTCTGCCTCACGCATCAAAAACTGGTTATTTCTACCCGCGCTACTGATTCCCGTCATCACCGTCATCTGCACCCTATTCATGAAAAACGTGTCGATTGGCGGCGTTTACCTGCTAGACCAGAAGCAACTCACGTTGGCCTCCTTGTGTGTGGCAAGTATCGCGGCAATCTTAACAGGATGGTGGATAACCAAAGGTTCACCGGTGCAGGCCATTGCGCAGTCGCGCCGAATTGTTGACACCGTGGGCTGGGCAATCATTTTGCCGCAAATGTTAGCGATGCTTGGTGGGGTGTTTATCGTCGCCAACACCGGCGAATCGGTACGCAAAGTGGTCGAGTTGTTTGTTGACCCGGAAAACCGCTTCATGCTGGTCGTTATTTACTGCGTGGGCATGGCGGTATTTACCATGATTATGGGTAACGCTTTTGCTGCATTCCCGGTTTTAACGGCAGGTATCGCGATGCCGTTTCTTGTCATCCACCATAACGCAGATCCCGCGCCGTTGCTGGCGATTGGGATGTACGCAGGCTACTGCGGCACGTTAATGACGCCGATGGCCGCGAACTTCAACATTGTCCCGGCCGCGTTGCTCGAGCTTAAAGATAAATACCAGGTCATCAAGATTCAGATCCCGAGCGCCCTGGCCATACTGCTGGCGAACGTGTTCTTGATGTACTTCCTGTCATTCCGCTAAGGCACTGAAAAACGATGAATCTCAAAGGAGTTTTTATGTCATTAAGCCCGATTCAGGCTGAAGCATTTGCCAACATGCCACTGACGTTTTTACGCCAGGAATATCCAAATCACATCATGCATTTGCTCAATGATGATGGTGACGTGTTGCCACCCCGGGAATTACACCCGATTTTTTACGGCTGTTTTGACTGGCACTCAGCTGTTCACGGTTACTGGTTGCTGCTGCGTTGTTTGCGCCGTTTCCCAGAACTGCCTTCCCGCGAGGTGATCATTAGTCTGTTTGATGAACACTTTACCGAAGCCAATGTAACCCGCGAACTGGCCTATTTTACTGCCCCGTTCCGCGCATCGTTCGAGCGCCCTTACGGCTACGGTTGGCTGCTGGCGCTGGCGCAAGAACTGGCGGAATCGACTCTGCCGCAGGCAAAACGTTGGTCCGCCCTACTTGAGCCGCTGACACAGGATATTCGTGCGCGCCTGATTGGCTACCTTGAAAAGCTCACTTACCCGATTCGCGTCGGTACGCATTACAACACCGCTTTTGCTCTCGCCTTAGGGCTGGACTACGCCCGTTCGCGCCACGATACGCAACTCGAAACAGCAATCATTGATGGTGCAAATCGATTCTATCAGCACGATGTCAATTATCCGGCTCACTATGAACCGGGTGGCGACGAGTACGTTTCAGGTGCGCTCTGCGAAGCGTTGCTGATGAGCCAGGTCAGCGCGGATTTCCCAGGCTGGTTTGACCGTTATCTGCCAGAGGTCGCCAGTATCAATGCACTGATGCATCCTGCCGTTGTCAGTGACCGCACCGACCCAAAAATCGCGCATCTCGATGGCCTGAATCTCAGCCGCACATGGTGCTTTAAACGTATTGCGGCGGCACTACCGGCTGAACACCCTGCCCAGCAAGCCTTACAACAGGCGATAACCCGCCATCTTGACGCCAGTCTTGATCATGTGGTCGGCAGCCATTACAGCGGCGGACACTGGTTAGCCAGTTTTGCTATGCTGGCACTGGAGTAACCTCCCCGTTTGAACGCTTTCCCCGCACGCCCGAGTGCGGGGAAATAAAACCGCTATCAGGCTTTACTCACTTCCGGCGTCAAAAACTGGCTGCGCGGTGAATTACGCAATGTAAAGAATGAGATAGCCGTGAAGCAGGCAGTGATCAATCCTAACGTCAGATAAGCCTGGCTAAAGCCCACCGAGTCATACATTGACCCCGCCCACGTTGAGAGCACAACGCCAGAAAGCTGTTTGGATAAGTTAAAACCGATCAGGAAGAGCGTCGCCGACAGGCGAGGATCAAATACCGAAGAGATATATTTGAACGTTCCCACCAGCAAGAATGGCAGCTCAAACATATGCAGCATTTTCAGAATAATGACTTCAACGCCGGTCGTGGCAAACGAGGAGCCAATTATCCGCACAGACATAATCACGCCCGCCACCAGCAAAGCATTTTTAGCCCCGATGCGATTAATAATGAAAGGTGCAAAGAACATGATCGTGGCGTTCAGTAATTCTCCGCCGGTAGTGACAAAACCAAATATTTCAGTCCCTCGCTGCGGCGATGAGAAAAAGCCTTTAAAGAAGTTAGCAAACTGCTGATCGAACACATCGTAAATACTGGCCACGCCAATCACGTACAACAAGAATGCCCAGAAGCGCGGCATCTTCAGCAATTCCACCACCATATGCAGTGAGAATTCCTGTTTTTTATTTACGCCCGGCTCGGCAAGTTCAGATTCCATTTTAGGATCGGGCTTTGAGAGCAGTAAAAGTACCGCCAGCACCAGAGCGAAACCGGAGGCAATCCAGAAGGTAATATTCGGGTTAATGCTAAATAAGATGCCGGTCAACGAGGCGCAAATGGCCCAGCCCACACAGCCTGATACGCGCACCTGGCCGTATTCGAAACGGTTATTACGGCTCACACGTTCTATATACGCTTCCACCGCACCGGAACCGCCGGAAAAAACACAACCGAGATAGATCCCGCCCGCCATCGCACCCAGATAAATATTGAATTGTAATAGCGGCGATAACACGTAGATAAAGAACGGCGCAAACAGAACCAACAGCACGACGATGAACCACAGCAAATGTTTGCGCAGTCCTAACTTGTCGGAAATTAAGCCAAAAGCAATCTGAAAGATAATGGCGAATAGCGAGATCGACGAGAACACCACGCCGGTTTCGGTTTTGGTCAGATGGTTTACGTCTGCAAGCCACACCGGGAAGAACGGAAAGTAGGCAGACATAATGAAATAATAGAAAAAGAAGAACAGCATAAAATAGATGAAATTATGTTGTTCCCGACGACTCAACGCTGACAGTTTCATAGGGTATTTCCACTTATTATTATTTATGGATTGAGGGGCAAAGGCTGATAAACGTTTTTTGTAGGGGGATAAGCGTTAGCGTCATCCACCACTTCCGTCAGTGGTGGATGACGCTGCGCTGAACCGACCTACATAAGTCTAAGAGTCAGTTGATAATGCCATTGTGTATCCAGTAACAACCATTTCTTCAGCACGGATGGCGTCCAGGAATCATCACCTCCAACGCCCATATGATGGGCATCGAGCGAAATAGTGACCCCGTCTTCTGGCACCATTTTGTGCCAGTGCGTCACCGTCATCAGTTGTTCGATGCTCCAGGATTGAACAGAGAAATGGAAATTCCCGCGCGCCTGCCAGATTCCCCAGTCGAGTGATTTTGTTCCGCCACGTAAACCATTTTCCGTCGGGAAGATATACGGCGTGCTCATCTCATCTAGCGGTAATGCCCAACGCGAGAAGATCGCGCTATTGCGGCGGTCAGGGTAGTTTTCATGCGGCCCGAGTCCCAGCCAGCTAACCTCTTCGTTCTGTGGTTTCACTTTGAAAACCACGCCGACACGAGGCAGCGGCGGCAGGGTTTCTGCGCGTTCGCCGGTCACGGTAAGATGCAATTGCCCAAGGCCATCAAAGCGCATCTGCCAGCAGCTCACGATCGCCACACCTTGATGATTGTGATATCGCCATTCGCTGACCACCACAATATCGTCGCCAAATTGTGTCGCTTCGCAACGCACGCACTCCCTTTCCAGTTGATAAAGCCCGGCACTTTTCCAGCGTTCCGCCCACGCATTCGGATCGATGCGCGTCACTTCGCTAACGCCGATATCGTTGTCGATAGGGGCGCGGACAAAGTTGTCACGCAGCGGTTGCAACAACTGCTCATCGCCGCCCTTCAACCAGCTGCAAAGTAAGCCGTTGGCGCGATCGACTTGCCACTGCTGGCCTGCGGCCTGCACGGTAAATCGACTTGCTGAGGTAGTGAGAACCGGTGGGTTAGCCGCCGTAGGTTTGGTAGTTAAAACCAGCGGTGCGGCGATGGAAAACTGCTGCCACGCAACGCGATGCCCGGCGGCTGACCACGGCGTTTCATGAGGCTGAATCACTTCAAGCGTCAGCCAGACATCGTTTGCTCCGGCAGGAAGAATCAGGTTTTCGGTCAATGTCAGCTCAACGCTGGCTTCGGCTGCAAGAGTCAGCGTTTCACGCCCGTTTAGCACCGGCAATCCCGCCGCTTCGATACGCCATTGCAGCGTTTCGTTATCGGTATCGCGGAACAAATATTCACTGTGGACTCGCACTCTGAGCGGCTGCTGGCTAATCAATTCAAACTGGAAGTATTGCTGCGCTTGTTTGGCTTCAAACAGTGCCGGATGTGGCGTGCGGTCAGGGAAAACCACGCCGTTCATGCAGAACTGGCGGTCGTTAGGCGTGTCGCCAAAATCTCCGCCATAGGCCCAGCCTTGTGAACCATCGTCGAAGGTTTTCATGATGGCCTGATCCGCCCAGTCCCAAATGAACCCGCCCTGCAAACGAGGATATTCACGGAATGCCTGCCAGTAATCAGAGAAGTTACCCAGGCTGTTGCCCATCGCGTGGGAATATTCACACAAAATGAGCGGACGCTGCTCACCCGGCAGGCTGATCCACTTTTTAATCGCCCATTTCGGCACCGCCGGAATAATCAAATCCGTTTCAACGCGCGAATACATCGGGCAAATAATATCGGTGACTGCCGTATCCCCGCCGCCGCCTTCATATTGCACCGGGCGCGATGGATCATTCTTTTTCAGCCAGTGGTAAACCGCGTCGTGATTTGCGCCGTAGCCGGACTCATTGCCCAAAGACCAGATAATAATGCACGGATGGTTGCGGTTAGTCTGAACCATGCGCGTGACGCGTGCGCTGTAGGCAGGCAGCCAGCTGGCATCATCAGAAAGACGGTTCATCGGCATCATGCCGTGAGTTTCGATGTTTGCCTCATCAACCACATACAAACCATAGCGGTTACAAAGCTGATACCAGAGCGCGGTGTTCGGATAATGAGAGCAGCGCACGGCATTAAAGTTATTCTGCTTCATCAGCAAAATGTCCTGCACCATATCGGCCTCGGTCACGACCTGGCCGCGAAGATGATGGTGTTCATGGCGGTTAACGCCGCGAATCAACAACGGCTTGCCATTCACCCGCAGCAGCCCGTTTTTGATTTCGACCTGGCGGAAACCCACGTCGCACGCTTCGGCCTGAATCAGCTCATCACCCTTCCACACCGCCACAACGGCGCGATAACAGTGCGGTGTTTCCGCGCTCCACAACAGTGGGCGCTCAACCGGCAACCTGAGATAGGCACGCTCGGCGTAATTGCCCCGGTCGTCGATCATCGGCGTGCCAAGGGGCTGGCGAATGGCGGCAATTTGCTGATTTCCCTGCCAGAGAGTCGTTTCCACTTCCAGTTCGGATAAACAGGCTGTGGGAGCCGCAACCGCGATGTGGATATTTAGCTCCGCATCGCGATACAACGCATCCAGTTCAGGGGTGATCTGCATATCGGTCAGATGAATCTCTGGCAAATTCATCAGTGAAACCGAGCGGAAAATACCGCTCATGCGCCACATATCCTGATCTTCAAGCCAGGTCCCTGCACTCCAGCGCAACACCATTACACAAAGACGATTTTCCCCGCCGTGCAAAAACGGAGTCAAATCGAACTCGGCAGGCAAACGGCTATCGACCGAATACCCCACCCATTTGCCATTACACCACAAATGAAAAGCGGAATTCACACCGTCAAAAATAATGCGTGTCTGCCCGGATGCCAGCCACTGGTCGGAAATATCCACCGTACGGGTGTAACATCCGGTGGCATTTTCTTCCGGCACAAACGGCGGCGTGGTTTCGATGGGATAGCGCACGTTGGTGTAAATCGGCGCATCGTCGCCGGTCATTTGCCAGTTCGATGGCACGGTAACGGGACGTGCATCCGCCAAATCATGCTGCAACCAACTGGCGTCAACAGCCTGCGGTTTAGCCCGCCAGCTAAATTGCCAGTCACCATCCAGCGAGCGATGCTGTGGCGACACATGCTCGTCACGCGCTGCCGCAATATCCCGCCAAGCCCTGAACTGCGGGTGCGCCGGTAAACGGTTAATCTGCGTCACCGCCTGTTGCTGCCAGTCACGGCGGTTAAGAATTGCTGCAAACTCTGCTTCTGGGCAGAAAGCGCCCGAACTTTGCGTCATGCTGATTCACCTGTAGTCGTTAAAATGTTATGCGCAATACAATTGAGCAAATTTAGGCAGAGAATCAGCATCACTGGCAAACACAGGTTTTATCAATTCTAAGCATGATCGCAAAAGCGGTCGATTAATCAGCATTTCTGTCGTGAGCATGACAATAAATGTTAGCGCTATACATTTCATGTGTCGCTGGCTTGACTCAACCAAATCTGCCCCGCATTATGCGAACAAAAAAGGGGTACGCGATGAGCACTCGGCAGGCAACATTAAATGATGTAGCACGTGAAGCGGGCGTGTCGCAGCAGACGGTTTCACGGGTGTTGAATAGCCCGGATTTAGTGTCGTCCCGTACCCGTGAAAAAGTGCTGCATGCGATGAACGTACTGCACTATGTGCCGAACCGTTCCGCTCAGTTACTGGCGGGTAAAACGATGCCTGCACTCGGGCTCATCACCTCTTCTCTCACCTACCATGCGCCGTCACAAATTGCCGCGGCCATAAAAAGTCACGCCGAAGGACAGCAATTGCAGGTTTCTGTCGCGATGCCAAAAGGGGCGGAGTACGAAGCATTGCAGGCAGTGCTTAACGAATTTCGGGCGCAAAACATTCGCGGCGTGATTGCGAATCTGCCGCTCGAGAGCACGCTCGCGGAACAACTGGCGCGGGAAAATGACGATCTGGCTTGTTTATTTCTGGATGTTCCGCCGGAAACTGACGTTTCTTGCGTGCGCTTCGATCACCAGGACGGTTCTGGCGCTTGCGTAAAGCATTTGTGGGAACTGGGACACCGACAATTTGGTTTATTAGCAGGCCCGGCAGAGTCCATTTCTGCTCGTCTGCGCCTGGGTTGCTGGCGTGAAACACTTCATCGATTTGGCGTCAGCAATGCCATAACAGCCTGGGGTGACTGGAGTGCCAGCAGCGGCTGGGCAAAAACCTTTGAACTGATTCATGCCAATCCTCGCATCAGCGCCATTATCGTCGCCAACGATCAAATGGCTTTAGGTGTATTAAGCGCGTTGGCGCAACTTAAACGCAGCGGCGCAAATGCGGTTTCAGTGACCGGTTATGACGATACCGCAGACAGCCTCTTCTTTCAGCCCGCGTTAACAACGGTTGCGCAGGATTTCGATCTGCTCGGCAAACGCGCAGTGGAAATCGTGACATCGCTGATGGCACAATCGTCGTCACCACAAAAAATACTGAAACTCCTTCCTACCCGTCTTGTCATTCGCGAGTCGACTTATCCCTTTCCACAGAATGAGACACCGACAGATATTGTGGCGCAGCTGAAATTGCTCATTAATCAGCTATAAATATTCATGGACATTAGCAGCCACAAATAATGTGTAAAAATGGATATTGGTTGGCGGTGCTATTATAAAACAAACTGATTAGCATTATCTCCGCATTAATTATAGTGATATAGTAGAGTTTATTCTTGCCGCACCGATAACAATTCAACCCACAACTAAGCAACGAATGAATCACAATATAATCATAAGAAACACGAAAAGTATCATTCATCAATTAAAAATAGCCTTTATTAACAACCGTATTTCGCAAGCGGTTCTGAGTTGCACCATGGCTATTATGCCATTTTCAGTTTTACGCGGAGTCGTTATTGTTGCATGTACGTTATCCCTGAATTTGCATTGGGTAAAAATTTCACAATGGTTAGGTGATTTGCAGCAAAACATGCTTATTTTCTTGCCTGTTTTGTTAAATATTATCTTTTCATTACAATGGGCCGTCAGATATCGTCTTTCAATCATGCTCAGTATTTCTCTTAGCCTGACGGTACTGTTTGGAATTACTGGCCTTGAAAATAATCATGAAGCTAATTTTCTTTTGGGCGTGAGCCTGCCCGTCGCCCTGCTCTCCGCCATTTTCACAAATTTAATACTTGAAAAAAACATCACCTTATTTAGAACCAATAAGTTTCAATTAAACTGAAAGTCGGCAAAAATATTATCTTTTTTCATTGCCAGGCTAACTTCGCTAATTGTTATTGGGCATATTATATTAAGCGCCAGCAGTTGGTTAACAAAAGATATCTCCATCGCCATTTACCCTGATGGTTTCTTTCATGGTTTGCTATATGAAATGATCCGTGAATTTACCTGGTTCTTTGGTATCCACGGGTTTTATATTTTCCAGGATATCGGGTTCAGATTCATGAACAATACGATATCTAACATGGACGCCTGGAAAGCCGGTCATGGGTCTTTAAATATCCTGAGCATCACTTTTTATGAGATGTGGTGTGCGTCCGGCGGATGCGGCGGTACGTTAAGCCTGTTAATCTGCTTATTAATCAGTCGCAACCCGTCTAACCGTCATCTTATTAATGTCTCACTGCCACTGGCGATATTTAACATCAATGAACCGCTGATTTTTGGCGTGCCCGTGGTGCTCAATCCCGTGATGTTCGTCCCTTTTCTGATGACTCCAGCGGTAGATTACATCCTCGCTTACTATGCTACGCTGTGGCACATCATCCCACCCGCGCAGCAACTGGTGGGTTGGGCAACACCGGCCATCATTAATTCATGGCTGGCCACCAATGGTGCATTCAGCGCGGTCTTCTTCCAGATATTGCTCATTTGCGCGGGAATTGGTATTTACTGGCCTTTCCTGCGCTATATGGAAAAGCGTGACTATAAAGAAATCGCCTTGCCGTGCGGCAAAAAGCGATTTGTTCCGCAAAAAGGTAATCAGTTCCAATTGACGGTGCCGGGTCATCGAGAGGCAGAATCGCCGCATCATTACCTTTCTGAAGTAAATGAATATATAGAAGCAAGACGTCATATTAACGCTCTGCAAAATAGCGGTAATTTTGTTTTGTGGTTTCAGCCTCAAATTACCCTCGATGAACGGAAAATAGTGGCAATGGAAGTTTTACTTCGTCATCAAAGTGATGATGGTAAAATTACACCACCGTATTTTCTAAAATATTATGAACGTATTGGCATGATGCCCGAAGTTGATTTTTGGGTACTGGAAAATGCCGTTGAAGTGATTCATAACGAATTTTCTCGCTTTCCTGGCATGACACTTTCGGTAAATATTTCGCCGCAAACGTTGCTTGAACCTAATTTCCTGAGTGTGGTGAGTAAGTTGCTCCGTAACCCGTTGCCTTCTGGCTGGCAGTTGGAAATGGAAATTACCGAATCGCAAAAAGTGAAAGAACCACAGCAAGTGATTGAGGTTCTGGCAGTGTTACGCCAGTTTGGTATCAAAATAGCACTGGATGATTTTGGTTCGGGTTATTCAACCTTATCCTATTTGACGCAATATGAGCTGGATAAAATTAAGCTGGATCGTACTTTGGTGCTGGGTCTGGCCCGAGAAGGAGGAGAAGCGTTTCTCCATCATGTTGTGCAGTTATGCAAAACTTCCGGGAGCATTGTGCTGATTGAAGGGGTGGAAACCGAAGAAGAACATCAAATTGTACAAAATTGTGGAATCCATTTAGCACAAGGTTTCCTTTTTCACCGCCCGCAGCCCATAAGCCAATTATGCGAACTTTTAGAAACAAATACTTAGCCGGACATGGCGCCTATTTTTATGCATAAAACACAGGAGTGGATTGTCCAGCCCTGAATAAATAGTTGAGTAAAAATACACGAACAGCAACACGGTTGCGTTAATATTTATCGTTGACGCTTTAATTAGCCAACTTTATAATCCTGTTAATTAAATGAAAGCGCATTTCTCATAAATCGAACAAGTCGATAAAAACCTACATTGCGCTAACATCAGTTAAACAACATATTAAAGTACAGCAGTATATAAACAACAAATAAAAACGATAATTTATCTCATTGAGAATTCCTTTCGAGCCTTCTTTAATCGCTTATAAAAGAGTACGAATAGAAAAAATGGTTGTTAAAGAGCTCATTCAACATGAAGTTGTGCCTGTCTGCGAACAGGAACCCCAGCTGCGTGGGGATTATCATTGGTATCATTCAATTACCGGAAAAGTTGCTATCTATCTGATGCTAGGGGTTTTAATTGCCTATGGCATTGGTTCAGGCGCTGGAGTTTTTGAAGTAAACCGTATTTCGCACGAACAATGGTACAAACAAGCCGCCACCAATTCTCAAATCACCAGTTATATTATTCGTAATATTTATACCTCCACCACGGTTAAATCCAACCACGAAGGACAAGTGGTTTCCATTGAATCCGAACGACCGCTCAGTGATGATGAAACCATTATCCAGACCGGATTTAACCCGGCCGATATGCTGACCCTGGTATCAACACAAACTCATAATCCAACCTGGTTATTGTTGTATGACAAGAAACACGGTTTTACCGACCTCAATAACACGGACGATATCTCGCAAAAAATCACCACCGCTGCGGATACCGCCAATAGATCAGCGTTAACGGCCTATTATCGCGGCTTCGCGGATATTGGCGGCAAAGAGTATTTCGTCGGTTCGATTCCTATCGTAGACCCCTCAGGAAAGTTACTCGGTGCCGTAGTAAGCAGTATCGGAGAACGGGACGCGCTATTTGCCACCCACAATGCACTGCTGAAAAATACGCTACTGATGCTGATTTTAATCCTCGGTATTACGGTTGTGGTGGTCAATTGGCTGGTGCGTAACCTCTTTCGCCCCGTGCCACGTCTGATTCAAGCGGTCTCACTTATCGCCGATGAAAAAACCGACCAGGTCACTCCTTTCCAGACCCAGGATGATGAAATCGGTGAACTGGCGAAAGCCATTGAAAAACTTCGTGTGGCTATGGTTGACCGGGGTTATCTGCAACGGATGCAGGAAATGGCGCAAAAAATGGAGTACATGGCGCATCATGACTCTTTGACGTTGCTGCCTAACAGGGTTTCTTATCGAAATTCTATCGATGAGCGGCTGATAAAATTGAGAACCGAGGGCCGCATTTTCAATCTGTTGCTCATCGATTTAGATAATTTCAAACCGGTTAATGATACTTACGGCCACGTGGTTGGCGACGAACTCCTTATTGAATCGTCGGTACGTCTGTGCGCAATTATCGGTGAAAAAGATATGGCTATTCGCCTGGGCGGCGATGAATTTGCCATTCTTCAGGAAGTGCAACGCGACTCAATTCTTGAAGCACAAACGCTGGCAAGAAAAGTGCTGGCGACGCTGAACGAACCGTTCACCTGTAGCGGGAATACGTTTTCTATCAGTGGCAGCATCGGGATTTCCTGTGCTCCGCAACATGGGAACACCCGTGAAGATTTATTCGCCCATGCCGATCTTGCGTTGTACACCTCTAAAAGTTTCGGCCGCAATTGTTTCCATTTTTATTCTCCGGGGATGACGATGAACCCTTCCAATAACCTGATCTTTAGCCAGGAAATTGAGAACGGCATCAGAAATAATGAGTTTTTCCTGCACTACCAAAAAATTGTCAGCCTCGATAACTGCCGCAGCGAAGGCTATGAAGCGCTGGTCCGCTGGCAGCACCCGGTTCGTGGACAACTGCAACCCCATCATTTTATTTCTGTTTCTGAAGATATAGGGCTGATTGCCCGGCTTGGCGAGTGGCTGATACGCAGCGCCTGCATAGATGCGGCTAACTGGCCCGTGGCGAAAACCGTTTCAGTGAATGTTTCCCCGCACCAGCTTCGTCATCCGAGAATTTTAGATACCATTCGGAACGCCTTGCGTGACAGCGGCCTGGATCCTGCCCGTCTGGAAATAGAAATTACCGGTTCTGAGCCGTTGGACAGAGAAATTATCCTTCCTATTCTTAATGCCATCCAGGCGCTGGGGATAGGAATTGTTCTCGATGGGTTCGGCACGGGCTTTGCCACGCTCGATTACTTAATTATTTTCCCGTTCAGCCACATCAAAATTGCCCGCCCACTGATTGATATGCTCGATAAGTGCGAGGACAGGCAGGCGTTAGTGAGTATGTTGGTTCGTTACGCGCTACAACGTGGGCTGAAAGTCACCGCTGAAGGCGTTGAAACCCAGCAACAGTATGAATTCTTGCTCTCACTGGGCGGCGTAAACATGACGGCACAAGGCTTTTACTTTGGCAGAGCCGTAGAAAATTCAAATGTAGTGGCAGAACTGGAGCAAGAGAAAATGGAGCAATAATGTCACTTTTAATCAATCACTTATATCAAATATTATTCTCTGCGGGCGCAGCATTAATATTTTCCCTTGGTATGCTCACTCCTTCGAGCGGCCACGCGGAAGACATTTTGGCTCGTATCACCCAAAGCAAAACCATCACTCTGAGTTATCAGACAGATGTATTTCCTTATTCTTATTTCGAAAATAATAAGCCACAAGGTTATTCCATTGATATCTGCCATAAACTGATCGGCATGATTAAGCAGGAGTTAAAGCTTCCTGAGCTTCGCATCAAATGGGTTCCCGTCACCACGGCCACACAATTTATCACCATCAAAAATAAAAGCATCGATATGGGCTGCATCCCCACGATTTACACGGCAGAAAGGCAAAAAATCGTGACGTTTTCTGAGCCGTATTTCTTCTCAGCGACCCGCTTTGTGTCGCGTATGGAAGATGATATTACGGATATTGAAGAGCTGAACGGCCATACGGTTATCGTGAAAAGTGGTACGGTGTTTGTCAGACATATTCAGCAAGCGAACGCCCAGCACCAACTGTCGCTCAATATTGATCTCGGCACCGACAATATGAAAGCCTTTACCGACCTGGAAAGTGGCAGAACGCCGGTTATTGTCTCCAGCGACGTGTTACTGCTTGCGCAAATAGCGCTTTCTGGACACCCTCAAGCATTCAGGATTTCTGCGGACACTCTCAGTCCACGGCTACCCGTTGCCATGCCGATGCAGAAAGGTAATCCTAAATTTACCGCGCTTATTAATACTTCGATGAAACGTCTGCTGCGCAGTGCGGATTTCACCACTATTTATAACAGATGGTTTTTGCAACCGATAATGCCTGAAGGGATCACGCTCAACTTGCCATTATCGCCAGAATTGAAGCAAATCGTTTCATCAGATGCCCCTTACGCTTATTAACTATTTTTCGTTGGTGTGAACAGCGAAGAGAAAGACAAACTATAAAGTCCATATATGAAATCCAAACCGTTCCTGAGTTATATATTAAGTTTGTTTATGCTATTTACCGTTACAGCGGTGAAAGCAGAACCGAATATGTCTACGCTGGAAAGAATTTCCAGCCATAAAATCATCAATATTGGCTATCGCGATGCGCCGCCCTATTCCTACAAAACTCGTGATGGACAGGTTGTTGGGTATGTCATTGAATTGTGCAAAAACGTGACAGAGAGTCTGAAAAAGAACCTGCACATTAATCATCTGGAAGTTAACTATATTCCTGTGCCCATATCCATGCGCATCACGATGCTAAAACATAATGCGATTGATATGGATTGTTCGGTTAATACGGATACCGTAAAACGCCGAAGCGTCGTTTCATTCTCCCGCCATTATCTGTTAGTTCAAACACGATTCGGTACCCCAACCGGGACGAATATTCATACTTTTTTAGACTTAGCGGGCAGAACAATCAGTGTAACCAAGGGGACGGCAGACTTAATTAGTGCTAATACCCTCAATCGAGTACAGAATCTTAATCTATTTGTTTTGACTCAACCTACAATGAAAGATGCCTTTATTACTATGACTCAGCATAAGAGTTTTGCGACAGCAACGAATGAGGTGTCGCTTAGGGAACTGATTGAAAGTAGTGAACATCCTGAAGATTATCAGATGTCAGATCTGACGCTGGGTACGCCACAAAATCTGGGCATCATGCTCCGTTATGACGATCAAGAATTCAAAAAAATAGTCGATGCCTCTCTGGCAGAACGGTTCAAGCGCCATGATTTTAAGTCATTTTATGATCAATGGTTTAATAGCGTCTTACCCGATAAAAACGTCAACCTGCATCTTCCTCTAACAGCTGAAATGTATAAATATATTGCACAGAACACCTGATTTTAAAAATATAACTCCGCGCAATAAAAAAGGGAGAAAGTAAACTTTCTCCCTTAATACGCGATATTAATTACATCAGTTGAAGCAACATGCAGAAAAACATTCCGCACAAAACACCATATAACAAATTGCTCTGCGCCGTTTTACGCACACGTTTTTGAGAATGAATGGTAACGTCTTCCAGTCTTTTACGAACGTTGCGCGAAACCTGTGTATGGTGTGTTATGACATCTTTTGAACAGTGCCGGAACCTTGCGATGTCATCCCGTATAAACTCATCAACAACGCCTTTATTGGCTTTGAGTTCGCGGACAATTCCTTCAAGCATTTTTTCCATGCCTTTTACCCGCAGGACAACATCTTCTTCCATTTCCAGTGACAGCATAATCCAAATCCATGATTAATTATAACACCTGGGGGTAATTCATTTACCACCCATCCCTTTCAAGATAATAATGTCGTCAAGAAACAACCTAAGCAAGACAATAAACATTAATAAAACTTAAGTTGAAAATATTTCAGGTGAATTGACGCTATTTTGTTCACCAATAAAAAAATAATTAATCGCGCTCTCCATTGGTTATTGCATCAATACTTTCGGGTAACAAACGAATTTCAGCCGCGCGGCGATGAGCCTGCATTCCTTCAGTGCGACTTTGGCGCACAGCAGGTTGCGCGACTGCTGCAATTCCATGGTCGTCAATCCACTGGTGGGTGCAAATTTTCACATACGCGCCAACCCACAAACCGCCGGTATAGCGAGCCGCAGCCATGGTAGGCAAAGTATGGTTGGTTCCGCAACACTTGTCAGAGAACACAACGCTGGCATTTTGTCCGATGAACAACGAACCATAATTACGGATTTTGCTGGCCGTCGCATGTGGGTCACGGGTGTGCACTTGCAGATGTTCCGTGGCCATATGGTCTGCCCAGGCGATGAGTTGTTCCTCGTCGCGGCAAATCACAATTTCGCCCTGACGTTTCCAGGCTTCACCTGCGGTTACTGCCGTGGGTAAATTCGACAGCTGGCGTTCAATTTCAGCCAGCGTCGCGCGGGCGATTTGTGGACTGGTGGTCGCCATCCCGACGCGGGTATGCACATCATGTTCAGCCTGAGCCAACAGGTCCGCAGCCAGAATTCGCGGGTCTGCGCTGTCATCAGCAATCACATAAATCTCACTTGGCCCAGCCAGTGCGTCGATGCCGACTTTACCAAACACCTGGCGTTTAGCTTCGTTAACAAAGGCGTTGCCCGGCCCGACAACTTTATCCACTACCGGGATAGATTCTGTCCCCCAGGCCATGGCGGCAATCGCCTGTGCGCCACCAACCTTGAAGATGCGGTGCGCCCCCGCAAGGTGGCAAATGGCTATCATCGCCGGCTGTGCCCCCGGCGGCAGACAGGCAATGATCTGGTCACATCCCGCCACTACCGCTGGGACAATTGACATTACCGGCGCGGATAAAATGGGGTAACGCCCGCCTGGCACATAACAGCCCACCGTCTGAATAGGGATAATGCGGTGCCCGAGATGCACGCCCGGCAGCGTTTCGATATCCAGCGGTTGCATGGTTGCCAGTTGCGCCTGCGCAAAGCGTTTAACCTGCGCAATGGCAAACTCGCTGTCCTTGCGCGTTTGCGGGTCGAGTTCCGCCAGTGCGCTGGCAATTTCATGTTCCGAAACTTCAAATTTGTCCGGTGTGGTTTTATCAAACTTTGCCGAGTAGTCACGCAGCGCGGCATCGCCACGCTCGCGCACCTGGTCGATAATATTCTGCACCGTCTCGGTTAGCGTGCGGTCAGCCTGAACATCTTGCCCCTGCGGGCGTTTAATAAACTCAACATCAGCCTCAGAAATCGTACCCATTTCTTACTCCTCCATTTGTCCCAGTTTAATTTGTGCCAGCAGAGCCAGATGGTCGTAGACCACCCATTCATCAACGATTTTGCCGTTGACGATGTGATAGTGGGACATACCCATAACGAAGAGGCGCTCACCGGTCGGTTTACCCAGCTCGCCGTAACCCAGATGGTGGCCTTCCATGATCCAACGCACCGCCACTTTGGTGCCGCCTTCTTCGCAAGGATTGGAGCAGACATGCTGCGGCATCCACGCCCCGTCCGGGATCATGCCAATCAGCGCCAGCGTCTGGTGGATAACTGCCGCCTGACCGTACAACTCTTTCATCAGCGGACCATGCCACTGTACATTCGGGGCATACACATCTTTGATTTTGCCGAGCATGCGACGGTTATAAATTTCGTGCAGCCAGCGCAGGCACTGCTCTTCGGTATCGGTATGAGCAATGGAAACGTCACATTCCATTTCCGGTGGATATTGCCCGACCATGCGGCGGTTTTCGCCAATATCGGTGACACGGAAGCCCTTATCGAACTGCTCCTTCGCCATGCCATAGGCTATTGCATCGGTATCCAGCCCCAACTGACGCATCATCGCCATGTTGTCGCTGACCACCCACTCACGATAAATCTTGTTTTCGTGGATCATGCAGTCCGCCACGGTGCGGGTCACAAACGTGCGGTTAGTGGGTTTACCCAGATGGCTGTACTGAGTGTGACGGCCAGTGCCGGTTACCAGGTGGGAGGTGTAAAAACCGTCAACGTCGTTACCATTCCAGATAACTTGCGTTGCCATACCGCGACGTTCCGGGAAGGCAATTAAGCGCTGCAACGTATCCTGCACAACCTGCTCGCGGTTATACATGGTGCCGAGTGCGTTATATAAAACACAGTTGTGGGTATAGTGGGTGTAAATTAAACCAACGTCACGCTCGTCCCATATTTTATGGGTGCAACGCACAATGTAATCGACAATATCCGTATAACAATCATCAAAGCCACGCAATGATTGCACACGCGGACGTTTCTCCGGAACTAAATCAATAAAGTCGCGGCGTTCCACTTGTAAGACAGGTTCATCGCGCGTGGATTTTACATTGGTTTTTTCCGAAGCTACCGGCGTTTTATTGGTTGTTTCAGTTGAAGACATATGATCTCCTGCGTTATTTGATTGCGCTATTGGTATTGTCAGCGCACATTATTCAGGGATAGGAATATCCCTCACCTGCAAATGGCGATAATATTTATTTCCTGGGTTAGCTATTTGGCGAGGAGATTATCCTCGCCAATAAATATAATTAATTAAAAATCTGTGACCATATCGCTAATTCATCCACGCCCAGATATTCCCGGATAATTAACCCATCGCGTAATTCCAGTTGGCTAATACCGGTAATAGAAACCGGGCGACGGGTCGGCGTACCGAATTTCCCATAACCGTCGTGCCAGGTTAACAGCGACCAGCGCAACGAGAGGCGCACCGGTTCATTGGCATCGCGGCGCACCACCAGATGATGGAGATGCGTTTCGCTGTCGGCGAACGACGCGCGGTATCCCGAAAGAAAACCGCCGATATCCTGCTCGCCCGTGCACAACACGTGGCCCGGCCCATGCAGCGTTGCCGCTGGATGGTAAAGCCCCGGCACCACACCGCTGTTGCCACCTGCCCACATCGACAAATAGCGTTCGACCAGTCCCGCCAGCGGGCCGTCAACGTCATCCCCTTCAGGGCCGCCCGCCCAACGCGCGTCCATCTCTTCGGCACTGATATTTTCCAGCCCGGCTTCACGACGTGAATCAGCGAGTTGCCTCGCAAAATCACGCACTTCCATGCCCGTTTGCAAAATGATGGCTGCGCGATCTTGCAATAACCACTCCTGGCGCACCGCACCTTCAGCGCAAATGCGATCCGCCCAGGTACGCACCCAAATCGATTTGCCGCTCGGTTTCCCAAAGAATCCCTCGCCCTGATGCTGGATACAGGCCACCGTGCGTTGCGCGGCGTAATATTCAAACTGTGGCGAATGGGTACAGAGAATATCTTCGGTTAGCACCGTGCGCTGCGGGAAACTGTGCATCGCTTCAAGCGTGAGCCGCATAAATTGCGACAGGTCATTGAGCTGTTTTTCCGGAGTGTTAAATACCACCGGAGTGGCGTAGAAATCTGCCAGTTGGCCGATATCTTTTTGCTCCCACACCACATGGGTCAGCGTCAAAATAAACTGCTGGATAGAATCAAACTGAGGGCTAAAGCCCGGCAACCTGGTCATTCAACCTCCTGCGGCTGGAACAATGACAGCCCATCTTTTTCGATAACGCCAAATTGTGGCCGCCTTGCGGAATGACGCACCACCAGCACACCAGGAACCACAACCTGTTCCGGTTCAATGTTTTCACTTTCAATCTGTTTCATCAGTAGCGCTATGGTGGCCCCGACCATGGCATCAACAGGCTGAGATGCCGACGTCAAAGCGTAAGACGGCCAACCGGAAGGGCCGGTATCGTCATAACCGATGACCGAAAGATCTTCTGGAATCCGCAGGCCAAATTCGAACCGGGCAACATCCATCACGGTGAGCGCCATATGATCGTTGGCGGCAAAAATGGCATCCGGTGGCTGTGGCGAGGAAAACAGTTCCCAGGCCGCTTTTGCGGTTTTTCTGGCATCGTAATCCCCCTGCACCACGCGGACATCCTTAATTCCGTGGTGATTAAGCGTATTGATATACCCGCTCTGCCGCGCCAGGTTGACCGAAGAATCAGAAAGCCCGGCCACATACGCAAAATGCTGGTGATCTCCGGCGAGCAGGAATTCTGCAATCTGTTTGGCCGCCGCTTCGTTGTCCGTATTCACGCTGGAAGCCGTGGCATTTTCTTCGCTGCGATTAAACAGCACTACCGGAATACCAGCAGCGACACACTCTTCGGAAAGCTCGACCGACAGCGAAACCGACGCCAGCACGATCCCGTCAACCCGGTATTGCATGATCTGGTCGAAAATCCGGTCGACGTTACCATCGCGATCGCCCACAAACAGCAACAGGTGGTAATTCAGCTCATCGAGTTTTTGCGCCAGTGCTTCCAGAACCTGCGGGTAAAACTGGTTATCAAAATAGGACATCACCACACCCACAATCCTTGAGCGGGCGGTGTTCAGGGATCGGGCAATGGCATTTGGCCGATAGCCCAATTCACGCGCCGCCTTCAGCACTTTTTCACGCGTTGCCGGAGAAATACTCGCTCCTGGCGTGAAAGTGCGCGATACCGCCGATTGTGATACTCCCGCTATTTGCGCCACTTGCTGAGAAGTCACGGGGCCAAAAGTCTTACGTTTCATGATTTGGTAGTCCTTATCCACATCCCTCTGGAATGCCTGTTTTTTATACTTACACCATCTTTGCATGCGTATGCAACAGACAAAATTATTTTTTTCACATTTACACTATCGACCTTTACAAAATTGAAACCTTTTCGTAACTTCAACTTTTGAATACGTATGCAGAACACAAAAAATACGCCGTCAGTTTTACCGGTGACGCAAGTTAGCGACAAAGGATTGCACCGGTTAATGCCGTACTTGATTGGTTATAACCCATTAATATTTAAGAGGTTCACCACATGTTTCGTGCACTCTTTAGTCGATCCGAAGTCAGACTGTTTTTTACCATTAGCGTGTTGTTCTTCATATGCATCCACAGTATTGATGCGTTCCTCGCTCCGATGTTAATCAGCGAAGGAATGCAGCCAGAAGTGGTGGGAATGATTATGGGCGCCAGTGGATTAGCCACGTTATTTATCCGTTTCCCGATTGGCATTTTGTCGGACGTGGTGAAGAGCCGAAAAATATTTATCCAGTTCAGCCTGCTGTTACCGATGGTGACCTGGCCGATAGCCTACCTGGAACCCACCGCCGTGACATTGTACCTGGCGAAAGCCGCCGATGGATTCACCGCGGCGACCTGGGTTTTGTATAACATCCTGTTTATTCGCTATTTTGATAAAAAAGATGCACCTGCCGCTGTGGCATTGCTGGCACTTGCCGGGCCATTAGGGGTTTTCCTCGGCAACTGTATTGGTGGCGCGTTAATCCACTTTTTTGACAAGAACATCGGCTATTTTGTCTCAAGCGTATCGGCGCTGCTGGCATTAATTCTGACGTTTCGTATTAAAGAAGTTCACGATGCCGCCCGCGCACCCACGCTTAAAGCCTGTATCAATAGTGCGAAGCGCCAGCTCGCGGATTCTTCCGTGTGGTTTATTGGCCTGCTGGCCACCATTGTCATCCTGGTGCCTTTCGCCACCCGCGATACGCTGACCCCTATTTATGCCCAACAGCTCGGCGCGAAAGCCGGTATTTTGACCTTGCTGAGTAATATCCATTTGATCTTCTACGCGCTGGCGATAGCAATGTGTAGTTCGGTGTTTTATAAACGCCTGGGACTGGTAAACACCGCCGTTATTGGCATTATCCTGCAAGTGATTTCCAGTATTGGCATTCCTTTCACCAGCAATATGTACCTCATCTATTTCTTACAGGCGATGGCGGGCTTCTCGTTTGGTATGGCGTTCGCCGTATTTATGTCGTTAAGCGTGGTGAATACTGTTGAAGATGAACAATCAACGCGCATGGGCTTATTCCAGACCATTTATTCTGTCGGCATGTTTGTCGGCCCGGTCGCCATGGGCTTGATGTTGCAGCACATTAATTTGTCTTCCGGGTATCTGATGATTGGCGCACTGTGTGTGATCGCGGCTTTCCTCACCCCCATGGCGGCACGCAGTGTGGAGCAGCGCCAGATTAAAGCGGCGCAAAAGAATCTACCGAAAGTTTCATCTGCACAGGAATATGCCAATAAAACCAGCCAGTAAATTTAACCCTTAGTCATTTATTTAATCCGATTCACCCCATTCACCCGCAATGCCGGGCGGGATAAATACGCATTAAAAATCACAGGAGAGCGTCATGGCGCAATATTTAAAAACCAGTAAGTCATTATCTGAACGCCAGCAAGCCAATAAACAGGTCAGTATTGTGGTGGAAAATACGCTGGCTGATATTGAACAACGCGGCAATCAGGCGATTCGTGAGTTATCCATTAAGTTCGATAATTACGATCGCCAGGATTATCGTTTATCGCAGAGTGAAATTAATGCCTGCATCAAACAATTAAGCCGTCAGGATATTAAAGATATCGAGTTTGCCCAGCAGCAAGTATTTAATTTTGCTACTGCGCAAAAAAGCTGCCTGACCGATCTTGAAATCGAAACCCGTCCCGGCGTTATTCTGGGTCATAAAAACATTCCGATTAATGCCGTCGGTTGTTATGTCCCGGGTGGGAAATATCCGCTGCTGGCTTCGGCGCATATGTCGATTATTACGGCAAACGTAGCGGGGTGTTCGCGCATTGTGAGCTGTGCGCCGCCGTTTAATGGTCGCCCTGCCCCGGCGATTGTCGCCGCCCAGGCGATGGCAGGTGCATCCGAGATTTACGCGTTAGGCGGTATTCAGGCCATCGGTGCGATGGCGCTCGGCACCGACACTATCGCGCCTGTGGATATGCTGGTCGGCCCCGGTAATGCCTTCGTTGCAGAAGCTAAACGCCAGTTATTTGGGCGCGTCGGCATCGACTTGTTCGCCGGGCCAACGGAAACGCTGGTGATTGCCGACGAAACGGTAGATGCCGAAATCTGCGCCACCGACCTGCTGGGCCAGGCCGAACACGGCGTGACCACCCCTGCGATTCTGCTCACCAATTCGGTGAAACTGGCACAAGAAACGATCCGTGAAGTCGAGCGCCTGCTGACGCAATTGCCCACCGCAGAAATTGCCCGCCAGGCATGGCGCGATTACGGTGAAGTGATTGTTTGCGACAGTTACGAGGAGATGTTGCAGGAAGCCGACCGCATCGCCTCCGAGCATGTGCAGGTGATGACCAATCGCGACGACTGGTTCCTCGCCAATATGACCAACTTTGGCGCGCTATTCCTTGGCCCGCGCACCAATGTGGCTTACGGCGATAAAGTCATCGGCACCAACCATACCCTGCCAACGCAGAAAGCAGCGCGTTATACCGGCGGACTATGGGTCGGTAAGTTTATGAAAACCTGCACCTGGCAGAAAGTGCTGAGTGATGAAGCCTCTACAGAAATTGGCAGCTATTGCTCACGCTTGTGCCAACTCGAAGGTTTCTCGGGCCATGCGGAGCAAGCCAATATTCGCGTGCGTCGTTACGGCAACCAGGATGTGCCATATGCAGGCTCGGTTCCGGCGGCGGATATTGAGAAGGCATCGTAATGATGGCGCTTCCTCGCACCCCGGAATTCCGCCTCGATAATCAGCGGGCTTTAGTGACTGGCGGTTCTCGTGGTATCGGTTTTGCGGCGGCCATCGCCCTGGCACGCGCCGGGGCGCAGGTGTGGATTATTGCTCGCCAGGCGCAACAGCTTGAGGACGCCGTTAAAAGTGCGGCCGCAGAAGGTCTGCAATTAAACAGCCTTGCGCTGGATATTACCGATACCGCGCAGGTTGGTGCTGCTTTGGCAGCACTGCCGGGCTTCGACATTCTGGTCAACAGCGCCGGGCTTGCGCGTCATCAGCCCTTTCTTGAAGTGAGTGAAGAAAATTTTGATGCGGTGATGGCGCTCAATCTGCGGGCAACCTTCTTTATTAGCCAGTGGGTCGCACGCAGCATGAAAATGCGCCAGGTTCCCGGTTCAATTATTCACATCTCCTCGCAAATGGGGCATGTCGGTGGCCCGCAACGCAGCGTTTATTGTGCTTCTAAGTTTGCCCTTGAGGGTTTGACGAAAACGATGGCGCTGGAATTGGGCGAGTCGGGTATTCGGGTGAATACCTTGTGCCCGACGTTTATTGAAACTGAGCTGTCGCGTGCGAATCTCGCAGACCCGGCGTTCAGTCGCTATGTGTTGGACAACATAAAGCTCAAGCGGCTGGGGACGCTGGAGGATGTGATGGGACCGGTGGTGTTTCTCGCCTCGCCCGCTTCTGCCCTGATTACCGGCACGGCATTAATGGTCGATGGCGGGTGGACAGCAACATGAAGACGATGCCTTTGCTGGAAAACCATCACGCGCCATTGATTCTGCTCGGCGGAACGCTGTGCAACGGGCGGCTGTGGCAGCCGTTAACTGAACAGTTAAACGTCAGCTCTTTCAGCTGCATCACGCTCAGCGCGGGCAAATCAGCGCATGAGCTGGCAACTCAGTTGCTCGAGGTTTTACCGCCGCGCTTTTGCCTGGCGGGGTTTTCACTCGGGGCGATGGTTGCCCTGCAAATGGTGGCGTTGGCACCGCATCGAATTGCCGGTCTGGCGCTGCTGTCCGTGAACCCGCTGCGGGATTTACCCGCTAACGCGGCCGGGCGTCGTGCGGCGGTGAAAGAAGCGGCACGCCTGGGAATTGCACCGTGGCTCACGAAAACTCTCTGGCCGAAGTATGTCGCCCCGCATCGTCTGGATAACGCGTCGCTTCACCAGACAATCGTACAAATGGCTGAAGAGTGCGGCATTGCGGTTTTTGCAGACCAGACTGAGGTGGCGATTTCACGCGATGACCATCGCGCGGCTCTGGCCACGTTTCCCTCTCCGATACTCATCATCAACGGCGCGTATGACGCCATTTGTACCCATTCACATCACCAGTCGGTTGCCGCTGCCGCTGCTCATGCCCGCTGGATAACGCTTCCCGAAAGCGGACATTTCTTACCGCTTGAAGAACCGAAACTGGTGGCAATCGCCATGCGCAACTGGATACAGGAGTCACAACCATGAGAAAAAATCCGCTCAAAGCGGCCTTTCGCCAGCAGCAACCCATCATTAATGGATGGCTGGCGATACCTTCGGGCTACAGCGCCGAAATCATCGGGCATCAGGGCTATGATTCAGTCACCGTCGATATGCAGCACGGCATGATTGATTTCGCCAGCGCGTTGTCGATGCTTCAGGCCATTTCGGCGACGCCTGCCACGCCGCTGGCCCGCGTGAACACCAACGAACCGGCGCAAATCATGCGCCTGCTTGATGCCGGAGCCTGGGGAATCATCTGCCCGATGATTTCGACGGCGGAACAAGCGCGGCAGTTTGTTTCAGCCTGCCGCTACCCGCCACTCGGTAACCGTTCTTTCGGCCCGGCGCGCGCCCTTTTATACGGCGGCAAAGATTACCCGCAGTATGCCAATGAAGAGATCCTGACGCTGGCGATGATTGAAACCCGTGAAGGGCTGGAAAATCTCGACGCGATTATGGATACCGCCGGGCTGGACGGCGTATTTATCGGGCCGAACGACCTTTCCTTAACTCTCACGGGAAGTGCCAGCGCCGAGTCGCAACACCCTGAAATGTTAGCCGCGATAGAGTTAGTGCTGAGTCGTTGCAAAGCACATAACAAGCTCGCCGGGATTTTTTGCACTTCCGGGCAGGCCGCCGCCCATCGAATTGAGCAGGGCTTTAACTTTGTGACCCCGGCCAATGACGTTATGCAACTGGGCAGTGCGTCACGCACCGCTATCGCCGCCGCGCGGAGTGAAGCCGCGCCAACCAGTGGCGCATCTGGATATTAATCGAGGACATTATGCAAAATATTACTCTGACCCAAGAAGAGGCCCAGCGCCGCCTGGTGCGCCCGGAAGACCGCGTGTCCTGTAGCGTGGCGTTTATCGACTGCAAACTGCCCGGCTCGCATCTTAAGCAAAATTACTCATTTATTGGCCCAGGCGTGACGCAGTCGGCTTCGCAAGTGGTGAATATTCCTGAGCCGCACGGCTTTAATATCGGTGCGGCGGCGATGCCAAAAGGCGTCACTAATAATCTGCATCTGCATTTCACCGCCGAAGTGTTTTTGATTCATGAAGGGAGCTGGCGTTTCCGCTGGGGCGCTAATGGCGAGCATCAGGCTGAATTCAGCGCACCCGCTATTTTGTCTATCCCTACATGGATTTTCCGCGGTTTTACTAACGTCAGCCCAAATGATACCTGCGGCATGGTGTTCACCGTTTTAGGGGGCAATAACACCGGCGGGATTATCTGGCATCCGTCGATACTTGAGGCCGCAAGCGAATATGGTTTGTATCTGAGCCGCGACAATATGCTGATTGATGTCGAGGCCGGCGACAAACTTCCCGCGCAATATGAGTTGTTGCAGCCGCTGGGGGCGGAACATATCGCCGCGTTGCGCGATTATTCGATAGAGGAAATGAGCCAGCGCGCCGTGACGGGCGAGCAGCGGACATGGTCGGCGAACGCTCTGCTGGATTCTGTTTTGCCCGGACACGGTGGCGAACTGGCTCCGGTGATTGGCTATGGAATATCACAGGATCTGCATAACACGCCGCCAATTCTTAACCCGCATGGTTTCTCTGTGGAGTGGCTGCGCATTCAGGACCAGCATCGCGTTGGCTTGCATTTCTGCCCGGACGTCCAGGTTTTGATGGTGTTTAAAGGGACGCTGGAAGTTACGTGGAATCGAGCGGGAGACGAAGTCACGATTGTGGCTGAAGAAGGTTCGGTGATTTCAGTTCCTGCCAATAGCTGGCGTCAGTACCGGGCGCTGGATGGCGTAATGGAAGCCACGCTGACCACTCAGGGCGATCATCGTAAAAAGATTTACTGGGATGCGGAAGTTATTGAGCAAGCGCTGGAGCGGGATCGCTGTCTCGATCCCGATGGCTACGTGGCAACGGCAAGTATCCTGCCTGCAACCGCGCGCCGGGCGGGTGAGAAAATAGCTCGCGCCTTATAGGCGAGATCAAAGCAAGATTCTCACTTTTTGCAGGGACGCATGCGGTGCGAAACATTGCCGCGTAATGCGCTTATTTCTGAGTGTTTACGCGGCTTGCCAGTGCGGAAAGATCGTTATCGGAAAATGGGCTTTCCATCGCAAAATCCCATTCGTGTGCGGCACAAATCCCATCGCTGCCCCCCTGGTTTTCACATTGCGCAATTCTTTTTGCCGGAGCATTCCCGCATACCAACAGGAAAGCGACAACCACAACACCGGGGATAAACCACTTAATCATGACAAAAATTCTTCATTAATATAAAAGCCGTCAACAGGACGTTAATGCTCATCGATCCTGTCATTCAAAAAAATATTATATTCCGCAATTATATTTTAAGGAATAACTCATATTTATTATAAATGACTAAAAAAGTTGCAAAGTCGCGCCCAGGGTCGCTGAGATCAGGAATGAGTCTCCCCAACCTTTTGCGACGCCAAGTTTGTTAATAACCACTTAACGCACTGATAACACTTCGCCGTATTTCTGCGCATTCCGTATTTGAAACAGCGTTTTCAATTCCTTTCGGAGCAAGTTACCTCTATAATGTGCTCGTCTTGACTTGAATGGTTTCAGCGCATTGAACTGTCCTAATACACTAGAAAGCAATCAATATCCCCGGCAGGCTGAACCGCAAGCACACTTTCCTCTGCACGCTTTATTTCTGTCACCTATCCTTACCGGGTGGCACATGAACAATACCAGCTTTAGTTTGCGCTCCGGCGCCCGTATCGACCGGAACCGAATTTTCACAATCCTTCTCAACTTACAGATAAGACTGTCATGAAAAAGACTAAAATTGTTTGCACCATCGGTCCGAAAACCGAATCCGAAGAAATGCTGAGCAAAATGCTTGATGCTGGCATGAACGTAATGCGTCTGAACTTCTCCCACGGTGACTACGAAGAACACGGTCAGCGTATCAAGAACCTGCGCAACGTAATGGAAAAAACCGGTAAGAAAGCAGCGATCCTGCTGGACACCAAAGGTCCTGAAATCCGCACTATCAAACTGGAAGGCGGCAACGACGTCTCTCTGAAAGCAGGTCAGACCTTTACTTTCACCACCGACAAAACTGTTGTGGGTAACAGCGATATCGTTGCTGTCACTTACGAAGGTTTCACCAGCGACCTGAGCGTTGGTAACACCGTACTGGTTGACGATGGTCTGATCGGTATGGAAGTCACTGCAATCGAAGGCAAAAACGTTGTTTGTAAAGTACTGAACAACGGCGACCTGGGCGAAAACAAAGGCGTTAACCTGCCGGGCGTTTCCATCGCGCTGCCAGCTTTGGCTGAAAAAGACAAACAAGACCTGGTGTTCGGTTGCGAGCAAGGCGTTGATTTCGTAGCGGCTTCCTTCATCCGTAAACGTTCTGACGTTGTTGAAATCCGTGAGCACTTAAAAGCGCATGGCGGCGAGAACATCCAGATCATCTCCAAAATCGAAAACCAGGAAGGCCTGAACAACTTCGACGAAATCCTCGAAGCTTCTGACGGCATCATGGTTGCTCGTGGTGACCTGGGCGTTGAAATCCCGGTTGAAGAAGTTATCTTCGCGCAGAAGATGATGATTGAAAAATGTGTTCGCGCTCGTAAAGTTGTTATCACTGCAACTCAGATGCTCGACTCCATGATCAAAAACCCACGCCCTACTCGCGCAGAAGCGGGTGACGTTGCTAACGCCATCATCGACGGCACCGACGCAGTAATGCTGTCTGGTGAGTCTGCTAAAGGTAAATACCCACTGGAAGCTGTGACCATCATGGCTACCATCTGTGAGCGTACTGACCGCGTGATGACCAGCCGTCTGGATAACAACCATGACAGCCGTAAACTGCGTATCACCGAAGCAGTTTGCCGTGGTGCGGTTGAAACTGCAGAAAACCTGGCAGCTCCAATCATTGTTGTTGCAACTCAGGGCGGCAAATCAGCTAAAGCTGTGCGTAAATACTTCCCGAATGCAACTATCCTGGCGCTGACCACCAATGAAGTGACTGCTCGTCAGTTAGTTCTGAGCAAAGGTGTGATTCCACAGCTGGTTAAAGAAATCGCCTCTACTGATGATTTCTACCGTCTGGGTAAAGAAGTTGCACTGGAGAGCGGTTTAGCTCGTAAAGGCGACATCGTAGTGATGGTTTCTGGTGCATTAGTACCAAGTGGCACCACCAATACTGCGTCCGTTCACGTACTGTAAATTTCCTGTGAACGAATAATTTGCTAAAAAAGCGCCTTCGGGCGCTTTTTTTATGGGGTTTAATAGACTGTCTGAAATAAAAATCAAATCGGCTTGCTCTATTTAAGATGCAATTTAGTAAGATGAATCCGATTAAAATCCTCTGTTTTTTCTATTTTTTTTAGTTTTTAGCCCCGGTTCGGTGTTTCTTTGAGCGAACGATCAAATTTAAGTGCATTCCCATCAAAAATTTATTCTCAAGATAAAAAACTTTGTGTAATACTTGTAACGCTACATGGAGATTAACTCAATCTAGAGGGTATTAATAATGAATCGTACTAAACTGGTACTGGGCGCGGTAATCCTGGCTTCTACTATGCTGGCAGGTTGTTCTTCTAACGCTAAAATCGATCAACTGTCTTCTGACGTTCAGACTCTGAACGCTAAAGTTGATCAGCTGAGCAACGACGTGAACGCAATGCGTTCTGACGTTCAAGCTGCTAAAGACGACGCAGCACGCGCTAACCAGCGTCTGGACAACCAAGCTCACTCTTACCGTAAGTAAGAGTACTTGTATTAAAATGGCGCACATTGTGCGCCATTTTTTTTGCCTGTCATTCCTGTTCCCGTAAAAACTCCGCTAGTTCATCACCACGCTGTTTTGTCCGCTAACCAGACTTCCGCTACCGTTCGGCGCTATCGTGCCGCCAGTGGACGCTTTGACGCTCTGTATTGGCGTGATGTTAACCGGTTGCGATGGCACCCCCTGCGGCGCATTCACCAGCACCGGATAACCCGCTCGCCGTACAATAGCGCTATCAACCTGCGCCTTGTCGCTCATAGAGTTATCGATGAACGATGCGAAAGAGGCATTAATCGCAATCGGCACGGTCTGTGGGTTTTCCCAATCATTGCGCGACAGCGGTTGATGCACTTCCACAAATCGCCTGCCGTCCGGCTCAATAGTAAATTTCACCGGCTCATTAATGATTTGCACTCGTGTGCCCCAGGCCACCTGGCTAAACAGCGCCTTAATATCTGGCGCCCGCATGCGCATGCAACCAGAACTCACGCGCAACCCAATGCTGTTACGTGCGTTGGTACCATGAATCAGATATTCACCCCCACCCTGTTCAAGACGCAGCGCATAGCGGCCAAGCGGGTTATTCGGCCCGGCAGGGACCACTGCGGGCAACGTAATTCCTTGCGCGGCAGAACGTGCACGAATATTCGCCGTCGGCGTCCAGGTCGGATTAGG
Source organism: Buttiauxella sp. BIGb0471 (assembly GCF_024807715.1). Classification (NCBI taxonomy): domain Bacteria; kingdom Pseudomonadati; phylum Pseudomonadota; class Gammaproteobacteria; order Enterobacterales; family Enterobacteriaceae; genus Buttiauxella; species Buttiauxella sp. BIGb0471. The sequence continues at coordinate 745,577 of NZ_JANUEU010000002.1, read as the reverse complement.
GATTTTCTGGCTGATACGCGTCACCATAACCGGTGTTTCACGCCCAAGCTGGCCAATTCCCAATGGATAGACTTCGACACGATTCTGCCCTGGCGGATAGTAATACAGCCGCAGTTCAGCAAGATTAATCACAATACCGACTCGCGGCGTATCCGGCAGGATCATTTGAGAAGGAATGGTCAATTCACTGCCCGGTTTTGGCAGGAAAGGATCGACAGTATTATTTGCCTCCAGAAGTAATAACACGCCGGTATTATATTTCGCGGCTACCGCTTCGAGGTTTTTACCATCATTCGGAACTATATAAGTTTGATTCACGCCAATAATCCGGCTGCCCGGTGGCGGGAGTAAATAATCAACAGCCCATGCCGACTGGCTTGCAGCCAGGGCGCTTACCAACATAAGTGTTATTTGAGAGAACGCGCGTTTCATACTGAATTCCTGTATTCACCGGCTGAACGCCGGAATGCTGAAAGCCATGCGAGGCAATAAAATTACCTCGCGTTAACAGGATGAAAGCTGTTCTAAGAGTTTAGCTAAGATTGGTGGCTTTGGTGCGGATTGCGCGGATCATTGCCTCAAGCCCCTGAGAGCGAGACGGCGTAAGATGTTGAGCAAGTTCAAGTTTCTCAAACCATGGGCGCACATCAAACGCGACAATATCCTGCGCAGTCATCTGTTGGTAGAGAATAAATACGATAGCAATCAGCCCTTTGACAATCGCGGCGTCACTGTCACCCTCAAGCGTAATCACGCCATCCGGCTGCTGATGCATCACAATCCACACCTGGCTTTGGCAGCCCTGAATGGTATTTTCCGCTCTATGTTCAGCCGGTGGTAGTTCAGGTAACCGCCCACCAAGCTCAATGATATAGAGATATTTCTCTTCCCAATTACTACAGCGGCTGAAATTCTTCAGCAGTTTTTCTTTGTCTGGCAACGTAGCCATGGCTTTCTCCGTGTTAGCCCAGCAGGCGATGGATGCGTTGTAATCCCGTAACCAGGCGGTCCACCTCTTCTTCGGTATTGTACATCGCAAACGAAGCACGACACATTGCCGGAACCTTGTAGAACGCCATCAACGGCATCGCGCAGTGGTGCCCGGTTCGTACCGCAATACCATAGTTATCAAGGAAGCTGCCGACATCATAAGCATGATGTTTACCGAGGTTGAACGCGATAACACCGAGCCGCTGCTCAGGGCCATAAATCGTTAAATCCGGCACCGCTTGCAACGACTGCTGCGCGTAGCGCATAAGCGATTGCTCGTACTCGCCCACCTCTGCCAACCCCAGATTTTCAACATATCGCAAAGCGGCACCCAGCCCAATAATCCCGGCTGTATTTGGCGTTCCCGCCTCAAAACGCCACGGAGCGGCGGCGTAAGTCGTACCTTCTGTGAGACTCACACTGGCAATCATCGACCCGCCCCCTTCCCACGGCGGCATGTTTTGCAGGATTTCTTCACGCGCATACAGCACGCCAATTCCCGTCGGGCCGTAAATTTTATGACCGGAGAAAAGATAGAAATCGCAATCCAGTGCCTGCACATCAATGGCGTGATGCATGATGGCCTGCGCACCGTCCACCAGCACTTTTACGCCGGCCTGATGCGCAGTCGCAATCATTTGTTGTACCGGGTTTTCGGTGCCCAGTACGTTTGAAACATGCGTAATCGCCAGCAGTTTTGTGTGCTCATCAATCAGCGTCGGGAACACTTCGAGTTGTAACGTGCCGTCCTGATTGAGTGGGATAACGCGCAACGTCGCTCCCGTGTGTTCGCACAGAATTTGCCACGGCACGATATTGGCGTGGTGTTCCATCGCAGAAATAATAATATTATCTCCGCGCTGAATATTGGCTCGCCCCCAGCTGTTGGCAACCAGATTGATCCCCTCAGTGGTGCCTCGCACAAAGACAATCTCTTCAGGAGATCGCGCATTAATGAAGCGCGAAACCTGATTGCGCACGTTTTCCATGAGCTGCGTCGCTTCCGCGCTCAGCGTATGTATCCCGCGATGCACCGCCGCGTAACCGTGGCTGTAAAAGTCCAGTTCAGCGTCGATAACCGCCTGCGGCTTTTGCGCACTGGCCGCGCTGTCTAAATAGGCCAGCGGCTGGCCGTTGACTTCGCGGCTCAGAATGGGGAAATCAGCCCGCACCCGTTCGATGGAAAAACTCATGCATCGCCTCCCGCAAAGCGCTGGCCGATCCGCGCCAGAACCTGCTGTTTTAATGCTTCGTCGCGAATACTTTCCGTAAGCTGCGCGGCGAAGGCATAAATAATCATCTGTCTTGCGGCCTCTTCTTTAATGCCGCGCGAACGTAGATAGAACATCTGTTCGTCGTCGATGCGACCGATAGTCGCGCCATGACTACATTTCACGTCATCGGCATAAATTTCGAGCTGTGGTTTGGTGTCCACTTCCGCCAGACGCCCGAGCAACAGGTTATTGTTGGTCATCTGTCCATCGGTTTTAATGGCATGTTGAGCCACTTTAATCATGCCGTTGAACACCGCACGGCCTTTGTCACGCACGATAGTTTTGTGCAGCTGACGGCTATTGCAATAACCCTTGTTGTGCTCAAGCCAGGTTCGCGTGTCGCACACTTCGTTATTTATCGGCAACGCCAGGCTGTTCATGCGTAGTTGCGTGTTCTCGCCGTTAAGTTGCGTACTGGTGTTGTGGCGCAACACCGCTGCACCCAGCAGGAAGCTATTACTCTCAACCGTCGCATCCTGGCCGACCACTAAATCGTTATGAGCGAAGTGATAGCTCTGCGCATTTTCAAACGCCATTTTGTCATGGTGCAACTGGCTGTTTGCGCCGATTTCTGCGGTAAAGCGGGCACCCGTAAAATGCGCATGCTCGTCAAAACTCACGTAGTGCTCGATAACCGTCGCGTTTGCGCCTTCGCCCAGAGATAAATGGTGGCGATAATGTGCCGTATTCATCTCACCCTGCGCACTCCCCCGGCTGACGTGCATTAGCAACAACGCTCTTGCTGGGCTGTGATTACGCGCCACGCGAATATGCGTCACCGTTTCGGCGAGACTCTCGGTAAGATGCAGGAATACTTCACCCTGCACGGCGGCGGGCAGCGAGTCCCGTTGTTCATCGACGGTCACATCAAAACCACTGTGGGTAATATCGTCGCTCAGTTCACGGTTGAATCGCCCATCAACAAATACCAGCCGCCATGCGTCTACCGGCAATGCCAATTTATCGCGCTGAATTTCGCTCAACGATTCCTGCACAGGCAGAACAAACTGGTTATTCAGCAACCCATCAAGAGGCGTGTATTTCCAGTTTTCATGTTTGCGCGTCGGCAGCCCCAGGCGCAGCATTTGCTGCATATGTTCCTGAGCTTCTTTGCTGCGTTTATCACCCTGCGTTTCAAACAAATGATGCCATTGTTGCAGGGCATTGCCGTTACTGCTGTTCGGTAAGCCAGCCATAACCCTGCTCCTCCAGTTGTTTCACCAGACTGAAATCACCCGATTTCACGATTCGGCCCTGATACAGCACATGAACAAAATCAGGTTTGATATAGTCAAGGATACGCTGGTAGTGCGTGACGATAATGAATGAACGGTTGCCATCACGCAGGGAATTGACCCCTTCTGCGACAATTTTCAGCGCATCAATATCCAGCCCTGAGTCGGTTTCATCGAGAATACAAAGTTCAGGTTCCAGCACCGCCATTTGCAGAATGTCGTTGCGTTTTTTCTCACCACCAGAGAAACCAACGTTCACCGAACGCGTCAGTAAATCTTCTGGCATTTTCAGTAATTTGATTTTCTCTTCCATCAAATCCTGGAAATCAAAGCGGTCGAGTTCTTCTTTGCCCCGATATTCGCGCACCGCATTCAGCGCGGTTTGCAGGAAGAATTGGTTGCTGACGCCGGGAATTTCTACCGGATACTGAAATGCCATGAAAATGCCTTCGCCCGCTCGGTCTTCCGGCGATAATTCCAGTAAATCTTTGCCTTTGAAATGCACCTGCCCGCCGGTGACTTCATAATCTTCACGCCCGGCAAGCGTTGCGGAAAGCGTACTTTTCCCGGAGCCGTTCGGCCCCATGATGGCGTGTACTTCGCCCGGTTTTACTTCAAGGCTTAAGCCGCGCAGGATCTCTTTGTCCTCAACGCTTACCTGTAAATCTTTAATGCTCAGCATAATTTTCCCTTAATTCTTATCCGACACTGTGTTCGAGGCTAATCGCTAATAATTTTTGTGCTTCCACTGCGAACTCCAGCGGTAATTCCGAGAACACGTCTTTACAGAACCCGTTGACGATCATTGAAATCGCATCGTCCTGGGCGATGCCGCGTTGCAGGCAATAGAACAACTGGTCTTCACCGATGCGCGATGTCGTCGCTTCGTGCTCTAGCTGAGCAGTATTATTGCGGCACTCAACATACGGGAAAGTGTGCGCGCCGCTGTCCGGGCCAATAAGCATCGAATCGCACTGCGTAAAGTTACGGGCGTTGGTCGCTGTAGGCATGATTTTCACCAGTCCACGGTAGCTGTTCTGGCTATGCCCGGCAGAGATCCCTTTCGAGATAATGGTCGATTTGGTGTTTTTGCCGATGTGGATCATTTTGGTGCCGGTGTCCGCCTGCTGATGCCCTGCCGTCAGCGCCACCGAGAAGAATTCGCCGATGGAGTTATCACCGCGCAGGATCACACTCGGGTATTTCCAGGTGATTGCTGAACCCGTTTCAGACTGCGTCCAGGACATCTTGCTGTTCGCCCCTTCGCACAACGCACGCTTGGTCACGAAGTTGAGAATGCCGCCGGTGTTGCCGTCGCCCGGGAACCAGTTCTGTACGGTCGAGTATTTCACTTCAGCATCTTTATGGATGATGACTTCCACTACCGCTGCGTGAAGCTGGTAGCTATCGCGCACGGGAGCCGAGCACCCTTCGATATAACTGACATAACTTCCTTCGTCGGCGATTAAAATAGTGCGTTCGAACTGGCCGGTTTTTTCGGCATTGATGCGGAAATAAGTTGAAAGCTCCATTGGGCAACGCACGCCTTTCGGCACATAAATGAATGTGCCGTCGGAGGCCACTGCTGCATTTAACGCGGCAAAGAAGTTGTCGTTGCTGGGAACCACAGTGCCGAGATATTTTTGCACCAGTTCAGGGAACTCATGAATCGCTTCGCCAAAGGAGCAGAAAATAATGCCCTGTTCGGAGAGTTTTTCACGGTAAGTGGTCGCCACAGAAACAGAGTCAAAAATGGCATCCATGGCGATATTCGAGCCTTCATGCACCGGGACACCAAGCTGTTTAAACGCCTCTTCCACTTCGCCCGTCAAATACGCATTGCTGCCGGGTTGCTGAACCGCACCCGGTTGCGACTCGCAGTTATCGTCGCAACTCCCGCACGACGGCGCAGAGTAATAGCTGTAATCCTGATAGTTTAGCTTTTCGTAATTGGCTTTCAGCCAGTGTGGCTCTTCCATTTCAAGCCAGGCACGATAAGCACTCAGGCGAAATTCCAGCATCCACTCGGGCTCATTACGCCGCGCAGAGATCGCCCGCACCACATCTTCGTTGATGCCGTGCGCCATTTCGTCGGTTTTCAACTGGGTGAAAAAGCCTTCTTTATAAGAATGGCTGCCCGCCCAGGTTTGCACTTCTTCAGACGTTTCAGTGTTACGTGACATAATCCCGCCTACACCCCAAAGCTTTCACCACAACCACATTCGTGTTGTGCTTTCGGGTTGTTAAATTTGAATATTTCGTTTAATCCTTCATGCACATAATCGACTTCCGTTCCGTCGATAAACGGCATAGCTGAAAGCGGAACCCACAGCTTTGCGCCGTCCGTCTCAAAAAGTAGGTCGTCAGGGTTAGGCTCTTTTACGGTGTCCAGCACGTAGCCAAAGCCCGCGCATCCAGTTTGTTTGATACCCAGACGCACGCCCAAAAACCCCGGCTGTTGACTTGCCAGTTTGCGAATATGTGAGCACGCATCAGGCGTGAGCGTTAGCCCCTTCCAGGCGAAGTCAGTGGGGTCGAAGCTACCGGTTTGCACATCCATAGTTCACCTCTTTTATGTTTTGCCGCCCAAAGGCCAATACCCTATGTTAATGATAACAATTATCAATACAACATCCTGATAACAGGGGTATTCATGAAATGCTGCATTTTTAGGCGTATTAACTAAGGATAGACCCTGCTGAAACTCTTGCAGGTGGTGAAAAGAGCTATTTAACCCACTGAATTGAGAAGGATTTAAATACCGGGCGAATGATTAGGTGATAGAAAGTAAAAGATGTATAGAGAATACCGATTTAAGTGATTGGTGGTTCCAGTGAGCACGATGTTCTTCATCGTCAATGCATAGATGCGTGTTCGCAATACCAGGCGGGTGTTGAATGTTCATTAAGGGGAGTGGTGCGCAATCACAACTTAGGCTATTTTCATTTTCATCAAATACATCTCACCCTGATTTTGTTTAGGGGTTATCTGGCTAGAAATGAGGCTTTTATGAAAAACTTAATACTGGGTGTGATAGCAAAAATTTCTAAAATGGATGCCGAAGCCAAGCAACTGGCGGCAAAAGTCGAAGCTCAGTCTTTGCTGATAGGGGCATTGTTACTGACCATCGGTAAAAATGGCGGTATGAATGAGATGCTTGAAAACGTCCGAAAAGCAATCAATGCAGCTTTAGATGCGGCTGACACTCCCCTGAAGACTGACGCTGAGATACTTTTAAATGAATTCAACAATCTTATTTTGTTAACGCAACTCATGGAAACAAACGATGCTGAGATTGACCTTGATGCTTTGAAGAGCATACCCGGAGAAACAGCGACGGACTGAGTTTATATTAGGGTGGTAAGGCAAGGCATGTCCTTGCCTTTTTGATAAATTGCAATCCGGTAAAACGCACAAAAGATAATTTGATGATAACCATTACAACCGAAAGGTTAATTTTGCGTCCGCATACCATCATGGATTTTGATGTGTGGTATCTGATGTATGCTGACCCTAAAATTTCCACGTGACGAGCTCTCCAGGGTCGGTTACCGTATTTATGATGAGTGTTTATATAAAGGAGCGGAGTGCTTCAAGCTCAAGCGTTTATGGGAAAAGTAATCCACTATTCCCATTTTTCCAAATATTAATAACCGGCAGCTTTGTTAGCCGCTTTTATACGCTTATTCCTTGAGTCTTTTTCATTTTTATCAGTAGCCTGCATTATTCCACCAGCAGCATCTATCCAATCACTTGCTGTACACCCGGATAGTGTCAGGCTCAACATAAGCGCAAACATATACTTCATTTTAACTCCCTTATTTTCTGTCAATGTATAAAAAACGTCCGTGTAATACGCAAAGTATTTGACGCTGAATACGTTATTTTGACAAAAAATTTAAACATGAGCAAAAGGGAATAAGAAGCACAACTGTTTTGCGCATGACGTTACACACTAAAATGCACCTGCAACGCCACGAAATTCGTTATCAAGAAGCGTTGAGAGCTGCCTTATTTGCCTCAAGTGCATCAACCGCACATTGCTGATCCAGATGCCCGCCTGGTGCACCGCCAATACCAATCGCGCCAATAGTCTGGTTATCGACTTTCACAGGAACTCCGCCGCCCAATAATAAGAAGCCCGGAATATCGCGCATATTCTGTGCACCCGCGTTATCCTGAGCACTTTTCATCACATCGCCAGTGGTATTTTTTGTGGTCAGCGCGGTATACGCTTTCATACGGCTGGCCTCAACGGTGTGCGGGCCTGCGTTATCCATGCGCTTAACCACTTTCACTACACCCGCGCGGTCAACAATCGTTACCGCTACGTTGTAGTTTTTGGCGCTACAAGCCTGGATGGCGCTTTGGGCAAGCTTGTCAGCAAACTCGAGAGAGAGATTCTTTTCAGTCAGAACATTACTGGCAAATGCAGGCATTGCCGCCATGCTACTGAACAGAGCAGCCGCTAACAGGATGGATTTTTTCATGGTTTCTTCCCTCAACTCGGAGTGATTAATTGACAAGAGTTAAGGTAACCAACTGCGCGAGTCGAAACCATTCGGGCGAATACCTGGCAAACCTGGTAATTTTACGTAGTTCCTTTTAAACCGCCGTAAACTTTAATCAGTTTCGCCAGAGAATTAATCTCCAGCCGGGCAAATAAACTGGCTCGATGCGCCTCCACGGTTCGTGGTGATAACGAAAGATCGCGCGCCATTTCTTTATTTGATTTGCCCTGCATGATAAGCGCCATCACTTCCTGTTCTCGGGCAGAAAGCGTGGCCAGTTTCGCCTGCAAATCGGCCACGCTTTCACGTTGTTGCTGGGTAAGCTTCTGCTGCTCAAATGCCGCACCGACTGTTTCAATCAACAAGTCCGCATCAATAGGTTTGGTGAGAAACTCAAAAGCCCCGTTTTTAAACGCTCGACGGCAAAGATCGATACTGCCATGGCCGGTCATCATGATAATCGGCAAGGTACTTCCCCTTTGCTCCCAGCTTTCAAGCAACGTAATACCCGATTTACCAGGCATACGAATATCCAAAAGCAAACACCCGTTCAGATGCTGCAACTCAGGCTGAGACGCCAGAAAACTTTGTACGCTGTCATAGGCCTGCGTTTCCCAGCCCATCGTTGCCAGAAGAGCGCTTAATGAAATGCGGATTGCCTCGTCGTCGTCAATTAAGTAGATTCGTTGCGCCATCACGCCTCCTGCTGTGTGAGAGGGAAAACCAGAGTGAAACACGCCCCGCCACTGGCGCTGTTTTGCGCCTGAATACTGCCATTCAACCGCTGCACCAGCGTTTCCGTCAGGGCCATTCCTAGCCCAAGTCCATCTTTACGCGTGGTAAAGAAAGGCATAAAAACTTGCTCTAATGCCTGTTCAGATAACCCCTGCCCGCCATCAGTGACGGTCAGAATAATGCTGTCCGCCGTCTGGGATGCATGAATTGTGACCCAGGCTTTTTCCGTTTTCTGCTGCGCCTGAATCGCGTTATTGAGCAAATTATGGAAGATTTGCTCAATGCCCAATGGCGAGGCGATGAGAGAAGGCAGAGACTCAGGAACCTGGTTAATGACACTGACTTTGCCGCGCTCGATTTCGTTACCCAGCAGCATCGTCACTCGTTCCCATACCTGACGCAAATTGATCGGTTGTAGCGCCTGTTCGTCACTGTGCAATTTTTCACGGAATGCCAGTAGCAGAGCGCTGATGCGTTTAGTTTGCATGACCGACGCATCCAGCAGCGGTTGTGCTTTTTCCGCCTGTTGCTGCTTAATTAAACGCTGTGCCGTTTGCGAATAGCTCAAAATTGCAGTGAGGGGTTGATTCAGTTCATGCACCATGCCTGCAGCGATTTCTCCCATCGCATTCAAACGCGCCAACTCTGAAAAATGGGCGCGTAAATTGGCAATGTTGCGCTGTCGTTTAGTCATCTGATACTGATTATAAAAGTAGATAACGACCGCCCAAAAAACACCCACCAGCAGCAAAACCAACCAGGGCAAACTTCGCCAGTCCGGATTATTTGTCACCAGTAAATTCAAAGGCTGTGAAGGGCTGGCAATGTCCTTTTCCCAACTCCACCAGTCCCCCTTGCCTTCCGCGCCCTGCTTGATAAGCGGCGTATCTTTCCAGCTCAGGCTGAAATGGCGGAATTTCTGGGTGCGAACAAAATCGGCCAGCAACGTCGGCAAATCAATCAATAAAGACCCCTGCGGCGAGTTTATCCAGTATGTGCCGGCACGCGCAGGGTTAATATCCGGGCGCGGCGGCTCATGGGGTTTAGTTTGCCAGCGCAGAATATAGGGGAACTTTTGCTGCACAACTTTCGGGTCGCTACTGTTCGAAAGCAGCGCGAGGATCACATCGTTTTGCGAAAGTTTGACGGTGATGTCGCGATACAAAATACGGAACTCCGCACTTTGCTCCTCATACTGCTGATGCAGCGCATAAACCACGACGCCACCGCCCGACAGCACGGTGAGAATCAGCCAGATGAGTGCTTTACGCATCGCATTCCTTAATGTGGGAAGGGTTGATCGGGAATCAAATCCAGCCTTTTTTACTGAATGTCACTTTCGTCGCTTCATTCAAATCGTAGTTGCTCAGCTCAGAATGTTTAACCCAGGCAATATCCTGAAACTCTTCGTTAAAGGCGACATTACGGTTTGCGCTCACACAGTCAAACATCAGGTAAATCATATAAATTTCTTCTTTTGAACCGTCAGCGTAAGTCTTCACGCGCACATCGTCAGCGAAGGTCCAGGGTTTAATACTGGTAATTTGCAGCTCAGTTCCTAGCTCTTCAGCGATCTCTCGCAGCAACGCTTCTTCCATTTGTTCACCCGGCTCCATTCCACCGCCGGATAACGCCCATTGTCCGGGGAACACACCGCGATCGTCGGCCATCTTGCACAACAGAACTTCACCATTATTTTCTATAATCGGGCAAACGATAACTCTCTGACGCATACGACCTCCCGCTGTCTTTAATTTTGCAAACGTTAGCAGAAATGCGCACGTGAGTCTCACGGGAAGTCACGCTTATGACGCTGATAAGTAATTATTTGCGAGGCGCTTTCCGCAATTCATTCGTGCAGATTTTATTACGCTGGCAATGAATCTAAAGTGACGAACTCATGGCATAACCCGTTCAATTAATCACCGCAAAAAATCGTACTTAGTACGAAAAAAACATTGACACTCGCACATCGTACGACTAAAAATACAACACAAGGACAAAACAGATGATGGAACATTTTGAGTTTATAGAGACGCCGACTTTTGTCAGGCAGCGTGAAGGCTTGTTAGATGATGATACCTTCCAACAGCTTCAGGAATATCTGCTCAGGCAGCATGTCGATGGAGACACTATACGAAACTCCGGTGGCTGTAAAAAGCTGCGCTGGAACCGGCCTGGCACAGGAAAGCGTGGCGGTGTAAGGGTGATATATTATGCGGTTACTCGCAAAGGAAAGTTATATCTATTAACGATTTACGCCAAAAATGTCAAAGACGATATGACCGAAGCGGAGAAATCTGTGCTCAAACGGTTGGCGCATCATCTGGATCTGGCATTGACTATTTTTCACAATGAAAACTCAAGGAAACCAATATGGATAAGCAACTTTTCAACGATCTGGTGCAAAGCATGGAAGAGATGGTTGCCATCGAAAAAGGGGAAATGCAGCCAGGCCGCGTTCATCGCTACCCTTTACCAGATGTAAAAGCATTGCGTGAATCAATAGGTCTAAAACAGGAAGAGTTTGCTCAGGCTGTGGGGGTTAGCCCTTCACTGGTACAAAGCTGGGAGCAAAAGCGCCGCATTCCATCCGGGTCATCGCTAAAAATATTGTTGATGCTCGAACATAATCCAGCGCTTATTAAGGTTCTGCTGGCTATTTAATTACACCACCGCTGTGGTCAGCCGTGATGTGCAACAAAGCCGCCCTTGCTCGTCGCTGATTTCTATTTGCCAGACCTGGTGCCTGCGCCCGACATGCACCGCTTTGCAAACACCGCGCACAATGCCTTCTCGCGCCGATCGCAGATGGTTAGCGTTTACTTCCAGACCCACTATTTTCTGCTCGCCTTCGGTACATAAATATCCGGCTACCGAACCGAGCGTTTCAGCCAACACCACCGATGCGCCACCGTGCAGCAGGCCAAACGGTTGGCGAGTACGGTTATCCACGGGCATAGTGGCTTCCAGTTCATTGTCGCCGATGCGGGTAAATACGATGCCCACGTGTTCCACCATGTTGTCCGCGCCCATTTTATTGAGCGCTTCCAGATTCACTTCACGTCGCCAGATCATCCCATAATCTCCAGTAATGCCTGTAGCGGATGGCGAACACCGTTGCCTTCCACACGTTTGACCTGACTGCGGCACGAATACCCGGTTGCCAGGCAGCGTTGGCGCGGCAGGCGCTGCATTGCCTGGTGCCACGACAGCTCGTAAATCCCCAGTGAGTTAGCATGGTTTTTTACCTCATGCCCGTAGGTTCCAGCCATACCGCAGCAGCCGACGCTAACATTTTCAAGCTTCGCACCTAAGCGCGCAAAAATTGCCGACCATTGGTTTGGCGCCGTAGGCAACGCGGTGACTTCGGTACAATGGCCAAACAGATACCAGGATTCGCCACCAACCGCAGCGGCTTCACGGTTTGCAAGCACACCAGGCAACCATTCATGAACTAATTGAACGTGGAACGCCCCACGATCTTCACCCAACGTTTGTTTGTATTCGTCGCGATAACACAGCACCAGCGCAGGGTCGACACCTACCATCGGCATTCCGAGTTTCGCAACGCGGTTGAGGAATTCAGATGTTTTACGTGCCGTCCTGGCGAACTTTTGCAGGAATCCTTTAATGTGCTGCGCTTTACCGTTGGGTGAAAATGGCAGTACCACCGGCTCCAGTCCCAGCTTTTCAACCAGACGCACAAAATCGGCCACCACTTGCGCATCGTAGTAACTGGTAAACGGGTCTTGTACCACCAGCACTGTTCTGGCTTTCTGTTCAGCGGAGTAGCTTTCCAGCTGTTCAAGCGTGGTATTTGCCGAAGTATGCCCGACCAATTGCTGTTGCAACGAGGGTGTGGAAAGCATCGGCAAATCAATCATGCCAATATGTCTGGCAGACAAATTACGTACCCACGGCTGGCTCATAAAGAAGTTAAACGTCTTCGGCGCACGAGCCATAAGAGGGGCGTAACTTTCTACGGTTGCCACCAGATGATCGCGCATCGGGCGTAAATAGCGGGTGTGATAAAGCTGCAAGAAGCGCGAGCGGAATTCCGGCACATCGATTTTGATTGGGCATTGCGTTGAACACGCTTTGCAGGCCAGGCACCCGGACATTGCCTCTTTCACTTCATGAGAGAAATCGTATTCACCTTTACGAGCATGCCAGGAGTTGCGTGTGCGCTCGATTAAAGTGCGCAGGCTGGCGCGTTTTTCTGGCATCTGTTTTTCAAGTGCATCCGGATCAACCCCGCGATCGGCCAGTAAACGCAGCCATTCGCGCGTTAATGTTGCCCGCCCTTTTGGCGAGTGAATACGATTGCTGGTGATTTTCATCGACGGACACATCGGGCTTTTCACATCGAAGTTAAAGCACAAACCGTTCCCGTTACATTCCATCGCCCCGCGCCACGAGGTACGCACCGCAATGGGGATTTGCCTGTCGAAAGTACCGCGCTTCACCGCATCAACCTGCATCATGGGGTCATCCACACCTAACGGCGGGCAGATTTTCCCAGGGTTCAGGCGGTTATCCGGGTCGAATACCGCTTTGATGCGACGCAGTTCTTCATACAGCGTTTCACCAAAGAACGCCGGACTGTATTCAGCACGGAAGCCCTTACCGTGTTCGCCCCAAAGCAGACCGCCATACTTCGCCGTCAGCGCAACCACATCATCAGAAATGCGCTTCATCAGCACTTCCTGATGCGGATCGGTCATATCCAGCGCAGGGCGCACATGTAAAACACCAGCATCTACATGGCCGAACATGCCATAACTGAGATTGTGGCTGTCGAGCAAAGCGCGGAACTCAGTAATGTAATCGGCCAGATGTTGCGGCGGTACACAGGTATCTTCCGCAAACGGGATTGGTTTCGCCTGCCCTTTCGCGTTACCCAGCAGGCCAACGGCTTTTTTGCGCATGTTATAGATGCGTTCAATGCCTGCCAGTTCTGTACAAACCTGCCAGCCGATAACGCCACCCTCACCCTGGGAAATCAAGGAATCGAGGCGCTCGCACAATGAAGCAACCTGCCCTTCAATTAATTCCAGGTCGTCGCCTGCAAATTCAACGATATTCAGGCCGAGCATTTCTTTGCCGGGAACATCGGTGATTAATTCATTGACTGAGTGCCAGACGATATCTTCTCGCGCCAGGTTCAGGACTTTTGAATCGACAGTTTCGACGGACAGCGCACGTGCCTCCACCATAAACGGTGCATTACGCAGCGCAGAATCAAAAGAGTCGTACTTGATATTCACCAGACGGCGCACTTTCGGCAGGCGCGTGATGTCCAGCTTCGCCTCAGTGATAAACGCCAGCGTGCCTTCCGAACCGCAGAGAATGCGCGTCAAATCGAATTGCGAAAGGGAGTCGTTGAAGACGTGGCGTAGATCGTAGCCGGTCAGGAAACGGTTAAGTTTCGGGAATTTATCGATAATCAACTGGCGCTGCTCACGGCAACGTTCGAGTACGGTGCGATAAATCTTTCCTGTCGGGCTGTCATCGCGCCCTAAATCTTCCGCGAGGGCTGTAGACATAGGATGAGTGTCAAGAATATCGCCGTTCAATAGAACAGCCCGCACGCCCATCACGTGGTCAGAGGTTTTGCCATACACCAACGAGCCTTGCCCGGAGGCGTCGGTGTTGATCATTCCACCGAGCGTTGCGCGGTTGCTGGTAGAAAGCTCAGGCGCGAAGAAATAACCGTAAGGCTTGAGGTATTGGTTCAACTGGTCTTTGATTACCCCGGCTTCCACCCGCACCCAACCCTGCTCAGGATTGATTTCAATGATGCGATTCATGTAGCGCGACATATCAACGACAATGCCAGTATTGAGCGACTGACCGTTGGTCCCCGTACCACCGCCGCGTGGCGTGAAGACCAGAGATTTAAAGCGTTCTTCTGAGGCGAGCCTGGCCAGCAACGCCACATCTGCCGTAGAGCGCGGGAATAACACCGCATCCGGTAACAGCTGATAAATGCTGTTATCGGTCGCCATCGTGAGTCTGTCAGCGTAGCTGGTGGCGGTATCGCCGGTGAAACCTTGTTGTTCCAGTGCCTGTAAAAAATTGAGCACCAATTGAACAAGACCTGGTGCCTGAGATATTTGTGGGATCATTGACGGGTCGACCCTGCCTGACGTTATTAGTTGTGAGTTATCGTTTGCGTTTGCTTCCATTCATTTTTTAACACATTTTTTTAGGACATGCGCGTACGTTTTGTTTCTGTCAAAAACCGTGGAAATACATCATCATTAACACATCCGCTTCGCGGCTTTAACGAAGGCACTTTGCCCGTTATCAGTTATTAAGGTGATTTTATCTATGGTTAAAGTCAGTCAGCCGAAGGATCTGCTACAGATTCTGCTGTCGGTGTTGTTTATCTCGGTGATGATCATCGCCTGCTTATGGGTTGTCCGTCCGTTCGTACTCGGTTTTGCCTGGGCAGGTACCATCGTGCTCGCGACATGGCCCCTGATGCTTAAGGTTCAGAGATTGCTGTGGGGGAAACGCTCCCTTGCCGTTCTGGTGATGACGCTGTTGCTGTTAATGTTATTCGTGATCCCCGTTGCGCTGTTGGTGAACAGCCTGGTGGATAACAGCGGCCCGGTTATCGATTGGGCGACGAAAGGCAATATGGAGCTGCCAAAGTTCGATTGGCTTAACACCATTCCATTGGTGGGCGACAAACTTTACGCAGGCTGGAATGCTCTGGTTGATAGCGGCGGCAGCGCTATTATGGCAAAAATTCGCCCTTATATCGGCACAACGACAACCTGGTTCCTCGGCCAGGCCATTCACGTCGGTAGCTTCCTGATGCATTGCGGCCTGATGCTGTTGTTCAGCGTGCTGCTGTATGCGAAAGGTGAAACGCTGGGTAACGGCATTCGACACTTTGCGTTCCGCCTGGCGGGTAAACGTGGTGATGCGGCGGTATTGCTGGCAGGACAAGCCATTCGTGCCGTCGCATTGGGTGTTGTGGTTACGGCGCTGGTTCAGTCAGTCCTCGGTGGCGTGGGTTTAGCTATTGCAGGCATTCCTAACGCAACGCTACTCACCGTAGTGATGATGCTGTGCTGCCTGGTGCAAATCGGTCCGTTGCTGGTGTTGGTCCCATCAATCGCCTGGTTGTACTGGACCGGTGACACGACCTGGGGCACGGTGCTGCTGGTGTGGAGTTGCGTGGTAGGTACGATGGATAACGTTATCCGCCCGGTTCTGATTCGTATGGGTGCAGACTTACCGATGATCCTGATTCTCTCAGGGGTTATTGGGGGGTTAATTGCATTCGGGATGATTGGTTTGTTTATCGGGCCAGTTCTGTTGGCGGTCTCTTACCGTTTAATTTCAGTGTGGATGCACGAAGCTCCAGCCCCGCAAGATGATCCTAATGAAGTGGTAGAGATTCTGGAAGAGCAGGAATAAACCACGCTAATACTTGTGTTGCTCGCCTGGAATGGGAGCAACACAAGCACATTGATTAACAACGCTTATCAATTCCCCGCGTTTTATCTTCTGTTTAAGCCTTTGATTCTATAACCACGCAGTAATGTGATCTCAACCGTTAACTTCTTATTAACTATTGAGACGAATCCGAGTGACGCTCCAGGGCGAGATGCCTACTATTAGTTCACGGCTATGAATCAACGCATTGATTTATAAGCATGGAAATCCCCTGAGTGAAACAACGAATTGCTGTGTGTAGTCTTTGCCCATCTCTACGATGGGCTTTTTTTTGTAGATCAGTCTTCGACCTCGCAATGACTCACCATCCGCCATTTACCGGTAATAACCCGCGTTTCGCCGGTCACTCGCACAACACCCACACTTCGGATATCCGCACTCGACGCGCCAACACGAATTTCAAACTCGCCCGGTTCCACCACGCGTTCACCATTACGGCGAGTGAAATTGAGCATATCGGTTGGGATGCTGAACGTGAGTCGAGCGCTGGCACCAGGTTCAAGGTGAACACGCTGGAAGGCTTTCAACTCTTGCACCGGGCGCACCATCGACGCCACTTTATCGTGAACATAAAGCTGCACCACTTCGCTACCCGCGACGCTCCCGCTGTTGCGAACGATGACGCTAACCGTCACCACTCCGTTATCGCAAGGAACATTGTCGCTTTCGATTTGTAGCGGGCTGTAGTCGAATTCCGTCCACGTCTTACCGAAGCCAAACGGATAGCGTGAGCCAAAATGGAACGCGAACGGTGTACCGCCGCTTTTGAGTTTATGGTTGTAGTAATACGGCACGGCACCGGCACTTTTCGGGATGGACACCACCAGTCGCCCGCCGGGCTCTGCGCGCCCGGTAAGCACATCGGCGATCGCGTATCCGCCCTCTTGCCCCGGCGCCCAGGCCATCAGCAATGCCGCAACGTTGTCTTCCTGCCCGCCTAAATTATAGGGACGCCCGCCGGTCATCACGACGACCACCGGTTTGCCTGTCGCGATGAGTTGATCGAGTAATTGTTGCTGTACGCCAGGTAGCACCAGGCTATCGGTATCAGAGCCTTCGCCAACGGTGCCACTCTGGAACAAACCGGATAAATCCCCCACACATAACACCACGACATCACTTTGTTCAGCTGTTTTCACCGCATCAGGAATCAAAGAAATATCGTGTGAAACGGGCGATGACTGCATCGGTTTTCCGCCACTGTCGCCAGGGAACACCGGAGCGCCAGCCATGCGTTTTTCGATAATATGGCAGCCTTTGCTGTAGTGAACATTGTCGCTGCCCAGTTGCTCGCGCAGCGCTTGCAATGGCGTGGTCACTTGCGAGGTTTGCTCAAGCATATCGCTGATGATCAGATGCACCGGGAAGCTATAACCACTCAGCAATGCCAGCGGGTCATCAGCCGTCGGGCCAATAACTGCCACGCGGGGTTTGCCGTGCAAAGGCAAAACGCCGTTGTTTTCCAGCATAGTCATGGAACGCGTTGCTACGTCGCGGGCAATTTTTCGGGTCGATTCCGTTTGCAGCGCAACGCCATTTTCATCACGGTAAGGCTGCTCAAACAAGCCAAGGCGGAATTTCTCTTTCAGTACGCGGCTAACAATTTCATCAATCTTTTCCATGGTTATCAGGCCACGTTCCACCGCTTGCGCGAGGTGGCGGGCACAGTCATCTTTCGGCAACTCCACATCCAGGCCAGCGTTAAACGCCAGCGCCGCGGATTCTGCCGCATCGTGCGAAATCCCATGATGCTGGTGTAACAAACTCACACCGCCGTAATCGGCCACTATCAGCCCGTCAAAGCCCCACTGCTCACGCAAAACGGTGGTCATCAGGAATTCATCAGAATGCCCCGGCTGGTTATCAATATCGTGATAGGCCGGCATGACGGAACCGGCATTTGCCAGCTTCACTGCCATTTCAAACGGTAGCAAGAATATGTCATTCAGCTCGCAAAAACCCAGATGCACCGGGGCATGATTACGCGCGCCTTCGCTAAATGAATGGCCAACGTAATGCTTGAGCGTCGCCAGCAGGTCACGTTTTTTACCCTGCAAACCTTTGACGTAATGCGTCGCCATCACGCCCACAAGCCAAGGGTCTTCACCGAAAGTCTCTTCGGTGCGTCCCCAGCGTACATCGCGCGAAACATCAAGCACGGGCGCAAGCCCCTGGTGGCAACCCGTTGAACGGGCTTCCTCACCAATCGCGGCAGCGGCGCGCTCAACAAGGTCTAAATCCCAGGTCGAACCATAATTTAGCGATGAGGGAAATAACGTCGCGTCTTTGCACAATAAACCCACTAAACACTCTTCATGAAACAACGCCGGAATACCCAGGCGAGTCTCTTCCACCAGCGTTTTCTGTAAGCGGTTGGCCGCACGTACGCCCTCTTTCGCCTCCACAATATGCGTGCCTAACGGCCTGGTAATCTGCCCGATGCCAAGTTTAAGGCGCTCAGTCAATACCGCTTGTTCTGTGATACCGGAAAACTCATCGCTCAAATCGGTACGTTCACGATGATTACCGTCGCTTTGTAAAATCAGCCAGTACGCATGCATTTGCGCAAATTTTTCTTCCGGCGTCATACGCGACAGCAAATCGCTGACACGTTCATTTATTTTGCGGTGAGCGTCCTTATAAATGGCTGGCATCATATTCCCCTTTCAAGTTCGGTCATCCGCGCGACTGTCGCGGATATGATATCTAATCATCAATATGAGTGATGAATAGCACAGGGAACAATTGCCAGAATAACCAGCCAGATTACGTTTTTTAGTTTTTAGCCATAACTGTGACGGGATTCAAAAATACAGTGAGTACAAATCTATTTCAGTGCAAAGCGAGGGGGATAAGAGATAACTCCGTCACATTTGATAAGAAACATAAAACACAAATGAAAAATTACAATACTCCTGGCAACATTCACAACATATAACTACTGGCATATTCGGGATTTTAATAAAGGTGAATGTATGTCGGTACTGGCAGAAAAGATTACCAACAAAGAAAAACTGGGGTTTGGCCTTGGCGATGCGGCAAGTCACATCGTTTTTGATTCCTCCGTCGCCATCCTGGCTTATTTTTATACCAATATTTATGGCTTGCCCCCGGCAGTAATGGGGACATTGTTTTTAGTGGTCAGAGTCCTGGATGCGATTACCGACCCTATTATGGGTGCCATCGCCGATCAAACCAAAAGCCGTTGGGGGCGTTTCCGCCCATGGTTATTGATTATCTGCGTACCCTTCGCTGTCAGTTGCGTGCTGGTTTATTCAACACCAGACTTTGAACAAACCGGTAAAATTGTTTATGCCGTCCTCGCATATATATTTATGACGCTAATGTACACAGCGATTAATATTCCCTATTGCTCGCTGGGTGCCGCCATTACTTCTGACCCACAAGAGAACCTCTCTTTGCAGTCCTGGCGTTTCGCCATCGCGCCAATCGGCGGTGCGATGGGTACTGCACTGATTCTTCCGCTGGCTGATTTTATTTCTCCAACAGACAGAGCGGCGGGGATGCAGTGGGCAATGGGTATCTTTGGTGTGATTGGCTGCATAATGTTCCTGGTTTGCTTTATGACAACCCGCGAGCGTATTACGCCAGTCAAAGAAGAAAACCTGAATATTATGCGCGACGTGAAAGTTTTATTGAAAAACGATCAGTGGCGTATTTTGTCAGTTTATAACCTTGCAATGCTGTGCGGTGTTGTCGTGCGCGGTAGTCTGTTAGTTTACTTCGTGCAATATATCCTTAATCAGGGCAGTGGCATTATTTCTATGTTTATGCTCGCCACCACAATAGCCGCTGTATTTGGTAGCTTATTTGCCAAACACCTCGGCGGCTGGATGTGTAAAATTCGGGCTTCTATCTGGATTAACGTCCTTAGCGCATTAGTAGGGTTATTATTCCTGGTATTACCGACTAACTACTGGATCCCTGCCTTCCTGATACATATTTTCCTTAATATTTTGCAAGGCATTAACGCCCCTCTGCAATGGTCGATGATTACCGATGCCAATAACTATGGCGAATGGAAAACCCAGCGTCGTATTACAGGCATGAACGTCGCCGCGAATATCTTCATTATTAAATTGGGCGTGGCAATTGGTGGCGCATTAACGGGTTGGGGTCTGGCGGCGTTTGGGTATCAGGCGGGTGTAGAACAGCAATCTGCTGAAGCCGTACAGGGCGTGTTGATTCTGTTTACGGTGTTACCGGCTATTTTCTACTTAATTACCGCAATCTCGATTCGTTATTATAAATTAACCGAAGAGAGAATGAATATTGTGGTCAGCGATCTGCGTGAAGGGAAATTCCAGACTGAAAGTGAAGTCACTGGGGTGATGACGCCAGGAGCTTTGTAATAAACGATTGGTAGGTCGGGCAAGCGCAGCGCCCCCGACATAATCGACGACAATGGTGGATGGCGCTTAGCTACCCTACAACTTATCCGACCTACAAATATTAAAGGCTCCTCAATGATGAGGAGCCTTTTTTTTACTTATTCGCTTCCGCCAGACTCAGCCAGGTTTGCACAACGGTATCGGGGTTCAGAGAAAGACTGTCTATCCCCTCTTCCATCAACCACGCGGCAAAATCTTCATGGTCCGATGGACCCTGACCACAAATCCCAACATATTTACCCTGTTTCTTCGCCGCTTTGATCGCCATTGACAGTAGCGCTTTCACCGCATCGTTGCGCTCATCAAACAGCTCGGAAACCACGCCGGAATCGCGATCCAGACCGAGAGCTAACTGAGTCATGTCGTTTGAACCGATTGAGAAACCATCGAAGTATTGCAAGAACTCATCAGCCAACAAGGCGTTCGATGGGATCTCACACATCATGATGATTTTCAGTCCGTTTTCTCCACGTTTCAGTCCCTGACGCTCTAGCTCTTCAACCACGGCTTTGGCCTGCGCCACGGTGCGCACGAACGGCACCATCACTTCAACGTTAGTCAGGCCCATTTCGTTGCGCACGCGTTTCATCGCCGCACATTCCAGTGCGAAACACTCACGGAAACTGTCGGCAATATAACGGCCTGCGCCACGGAAACCGAGCATTGGGTTCTCTTCTTCCGGCTCATAACGCTCGCCGCCGACCAGGTTGGCGTATTCGTTAGATTTGAAATCAGAAAGACGAACAATCACACGCTTCGGCCAGAAGGCCGCGCCCAATGTGGCAATCCCTTCGGTCAGGCGACCGACATAAAACTCAACCGGATCGTCATAGCCTTTCATCATTTCACGGATTTCGTTTTGCAAAGCAGGCTCTTGCTGATCAAATTCCAGCAACGCACGCGGATGCACGCCAATCATACGGTTGATGATGAACTCCAGACGCGCCAGCCCCACGCCTTCATTCGGCAGGCAGGCGAAATCAAATGCACGGTCGGGGTTGCCGACGTTCATCATGATTTTCAGCGGCAGGTCCGGCATGGTATCGACGGTGGAACTTTTGATGCTGAAGTCGAGCAGTTCCTGGTAAACATAGCCGGTGTCGCCTTCGGCGCAGGAAACGGTCACATTCTGGTCGTCAGTCATGCGTTCTGTCGCGTCGCCGCAACCCACTACCGCAGGAATCCCCAGTTCACGGGCAATAATCGCCGCATGGCATGTACGCCCGCCCCGGTTGGTGACAATCGCGGCGGCCTTTTTCATGATAGGTTCCCAGTCCGGGTCAGTCATGTCGGTGACTAAAACGTCGCCTGGCTGGATGCGGTTCATCTCGCTGATGTCGTGAATCACTTTCACCGGACCCGCACCAATACGATGGCCGATGGCACGTCCTTCAGCAATGATTTTGCCTTGAGAATGAAGCTGATAACGCTCCATCACCTGGCCCTGAGAACGCACGGTTTCCGGACGAGCCTGGACGATAAACAGCTTGCCAGTATGCCCATCTTTAGCCCACTCGATATCCATCGGGCGGCCATAGTGCTTCTCGATTTGCACCGCTTGCTTCGCCAGTTCCTGCACTTCTTCCGGTGTGATAGAGAACTTATCGCGATCGGCCTGCGGCACATCTTCGATACGCACCTGCTTGCCATGCTCCTGACTTGGCGCGTACACCATACGGATTTTTTTAGAACCCATATTACGACGCACAATCGACGGCTTACCCGCCGCAAGTGTCGGTTTGTGAACGTAGAATTCGTCCGGGTTGACTGCGCCCTGCACCACCATTTCACCCAGGCCGTAAGCGGAGGTGATAAACACCACCTGGTCGAAACCAGATTCAGTGTCGATGGAGAACAGCACGCCGGAAGACGCGAGATCTGAACGCACCATGCGTTGCACACCAGCGGAAAGCGCCACACCACGGTGGTCATAACCCTGGTGAACGCGATAAGAGATAGCGCGGTCGTTAAACAGCGAAGCAAAGACGTGTTTCACGGCAATCAATACCGCGTCATACCCTTGCACATTGAGGAAAGTTTCTTGTTGTCCGGCAAACGATGCATCCGGCATATCTTCGGCTGTCGCTGAGGAACGCACAGCAAAAGAAGCATCAGCATCGTCAGAGGAAAGTTGTTCGTAGGCATCGTGAATGGCTTTTTCCAGCTCAGGCTGGAAAGGCGTGTCGATTATCCATTGGCGGATTTGCGCACCTGCTTTTGCAAGCTCAGTGACATCATCAATATCCGTTTTATCCAGCAGCTCATAAATACGCTGGTTCACCCCACTTTGGTCAAGAAACAAGTTAAACGCTTCGGCCGTGGTGGCAAAACCATTTGGCACGGAAACACCCATACCAGAAAGGTTAGTAATCATTTCACCCAGAGAGGCATTTTTGCCCCCGACCCTGTCTACATCATTCATGCCGAGTTGGTTGTACCAAAGCACCAGCGGTGACGAGTTGGACATCGAAACAATCCTTTTGTGATATATGAATGAGAAATACATTACATCCTTTTTAGATTGGCATAATTAGATGAGGGAATAAAACAGGTGAATCGTTCAAGCAAAATAAAAATTTGAATTTTTCAGATATATTTACATTTTGCATAAACCCTTGATTCTTAATTTAATCCCTATATTAATAATGGTTTAATCAAAGATTAAAAATGAACCGTGCATTTCATTAAAAATAAAAACTACGTTTCATTTTTAATTTTGAGATGAGTATGATCCCGAAGTGTGTTGTTTTAATTTATGCTTTACGAAATTGACGAATAAATATCAGGGACAATAAATGGATAACGCGGCAGACAGACAAGTTTTTTATATCTCCGATGGCACCGCCATTACCGCTGAAGTGCTCGGACATGCGGTGATGTCGCAGTTTCCGGTTGCGATTAACAGTATTACGCTGCCGTTTGTGGAAAACGAAAGCCGGGCGAATGCGGTGAAGGAGCAAATCAATGCTCTTTACCTAAAATCCGGTGTTCGTCCACTGGTGTTTTACTCCATCGTTATCCCGGAAATTCGCGACATTATTTTGCAAAGCGAAGGTTTTTGTCAGGATATCGTGCAAGCGTTAGTCGCCCCTTTACAGCAAGAATTGAAGCTTGAACCAACGCCCATTGCCCACCGTACTCACGGCCTGAATCCAGGCAACTTAATTAAATACGATGCGCGTATCGCCGCGATTGATTACACACTCGCGCATGATGACGGCATTTCGATGCGCAACCTCGACCAGGCACAGGTGATTTTGCTCGGCGTTTCACGCTGTGGCAAAACCCCGACCAGTTTGTACCTCGCAATGCAATTTGGTATCCGGGCGGCAAACTACCCGTTTATTGCCGATGATATGGATAATATTCAACTCCCTGCGGTGCTTAAGCCGCTGCAACATAAACTTTTCGGCCTGACAATCAATCCTGAGCGCCTCGCGGCGATTCGCGAAGAACGCCGTGAAAACAGCCGTTACGCATCCATGCGCCAGTGCCGTCTTGAAGTTGCCGAAGTTGAAGCGCTGTTTCGCAAGAACCAGATTCGCTATCTCAACAGCACCAATTATTCGGTGGAAGAGATGGCAACTAAGATCCTCGATATCATGGGATTGAATCGCCGCATGTACTAACAAACTAGTTCAAAGGTGCAATTTTGTATGGTAGGGTGTACGCAATCTGGTGGTAACGATTCAGTTTTACGGTTGAATTCAACATAAATTGGTTTATCGTGACTGCCATCACTTCCCGGTATTCCTGCCGAGCTGAAGACAAATTTTCTGAGACACCCAATGAACAAAACAGATGAATTGCGCACCGCGCGCATCGACAGTCTGGTAACACCTGCGGAACTGGCACAGCGCCTGACGGTTTCCCAGGACGTTGCGCAAAATGTGACTGCCGCGCGTCGTCGTATCGAAAAGATCCTCAATGGCGAAGACAATCGGTTACTGGTGATTGTTGGCCCTTGCTCAATCCACGACCTGGATGCGGCGATGGATTACGCGCGCCGCCTGCAAACTGCGCGTGAAAAACACCAGCATCGCCTTGAAATTGTCATGCGGACGTATTTCGAGAAGCCGCGCACCGTGGTTGGCTGGAAAGGTTTGATTTCCGATCCTGATTTAAACGGCAGCTATCGAGTGAATCACGGCATTGAGCAGGCTCGCCGTTTACTGCTGCAAGTGAACGAGCTGGGCGTGCCGACCGCCACCGAATTCCTCGATATGGTCACAGGCCAATATATTGCCGATTTAATTAGCTGGGGCGCGATTGGTGCGCGAACCACTGAAAGCCAGATTCATCGTGAAATGGCCTCAGCCCTTTCCTGCCCGGTCGGATTCAAAAATGGCACCGATGGCAATACGCGTATTGCCGTTGATGCCATTCGTGCCGCACGCGCCAGCCACATGTTCCTGTCGCCGGATAAAAACGGTCAGATGACCATTTACCAGACCAGCGGTAATCCGTACGGCCATATCATTATGCGCGGCGGCAAACAGCCGAACTACCACGCAGCCGATATTGCCGCCGCTTGCGATAGCCTGCATGAGTTTGATTTACCAGAACAATTGGTCATTGATTTCAGCCACGGCAACTGCCAGAAACAGCACCGTCGCCAGCTCGAAGTGTGCGAAAACGTGTGTAACCAAATCCGCAACGGTTCCCGTGCGATTGCCGGTGTAATGGCCGAAAGTTTTATTCGCGAAGGCACGCAGAAAATTGTTGCCGGGCAACCATTGGTTTATGGCCAGTCTATTACCGACCCTTGCCTGAGCTGGGAAGATACTGAGACATTGCTCGATATGCTGGCTGACGCAACAGACAGCCGCTTCTGATTTTTCGAGTCCCCTCTCCTGGGGGAGAGGGCCAGGGTGAGGGCGTCCGATACCTGAACATTTTCTCTGCCTGAAGTCTGGGTCCCCTCATCCCAACCTTCTCCCCCAGGAGAAGGAGAAAACCAATCCTTCCCCAAAATTGATCCATTCACAAATTTCTTACAAATAACACTTGATGATGAAACACAGTTTATTGATAATGATTATCATTGTTACATTGATTGTCATTTGTATACAGAGTGAAACATGGATAAAACATTCGCCCCTACGAATTCGCAATCTGCGGCCGTTCCCCGTCAGATAGACAGTAAAGCCTTGCTCGGCCCTGACGGGCGAGTGGTTATTGTCCACGAAGGCCAACAATATCAATTACGTCAGACCCAGGCAGGAAAGTTAATCCTGACCAAGTAAACAAAAAATAGCCTTACTACTACGCAAGCCACCCAGGTTTTTCACCATCCCCAGGCAGCCAGCGCTTTTAATTTTCTTATGGAGATTTGCGCATGCCTGCTTTACACACAGTCGGATTCCGTCTGTCATTACTGACTGTTGCGGTATTTTCCGCCCTGCCCGCCAGTGCAAAAGATGATCAAATGACCGTTGTCGCCACGGGAAACCAACGCAGCACCTTCGAAGCGCCAATGATGGTTACCGTCATTGATGGCGATACTCCTGAAGGCCAGACAACCTCTTCTGCCGCTGATATGTTGCGTAAGGTTCCGGGGATTACCGTTTCCGGCTCAGGTCGCACCAACGGTCAGGACATCAATATGCGTGGATATGACCGCCGTGGTGTGTTGATGCTGGTTGACGGCGTCCGTCAGGGAACTGATACCGGGCACCTCAACAGCACGTTTATCGATCCGGCGTTGATCAAGCGTATCGAAGTGGTGCGTGGCCCTTCTGCTCTGCTCTACGGCAGCGGTGCGTTAGGCGGGGTAATCTCATATGAAACCGCTGATGCCAGCGATTTGCTGTACGAAGGCCAAAACAGCGGATACCGCGTATTTGGAACAGGAGCCACTGGCGACCACAGCGTTGGCATGGGCGCCAGTGCTTTTGGCCGCACCGACAATCTTGACGGTCTGGTGGCCTGGTCAAGCCGCGATCGGGGTGATATTCGCCAGAGCGACGGTGAAACGGCTCCTAACGATGAAAGCATCAGTAACTTCCTGACCAAAGGCACATGGTATATCGACCCGGCACAATCTCTGGGTGGCTCCCTGCGATACTACAATAACGCCGCTCGTGAACCCAAAAACCCGCAAACGACGACTGCTGACCCAAGCAATCCGATGGTTGATCGCTCAACCATTCAGCGTGACGCACAGGTGAAATATCATATCGGGCCGGAGCAAAGTGACTGGCTGAATGCTGATGCCACCGCTTACTGGTCCGAAGCGCGTATTAATGCCCAGGGTCAAACCGATGGATCTGAATTCCGCAAACAGACCACAACGGGCGGCAAACTTGAAAACCGCAGCCGCCTGTTTACCGACAGCTTCGCCGCACATTTGCTGACTTATGGTGGTGAATATTACCGCCAGGATCAAAAACCAGGTGGCAACACAACCGGCTTCCCACAGGCCAATATCGACTTCGGCTCTGGCTGGTTGCAGGATGAAATCACCCTGCGCGACCTGCCTGTTTCTATTCTCGCAGGCACACGTTATGACGATTACAGCGGCAGTAGCGACGGCTATCAGGATGTGAATGCTGACGAATGGTCATCTCGTGGCGCTCTGTCCGTTACGCCAACCGACTGGCTGATGTTGTTCGGTTCTTACGCACAAGCCTTCCGCGCCCCGACGATGGGCGAAATGTATAACGACGCGAAACACTTCTCGATTGGTTCCCGTTACACCAACTATTGGGTTCCGAACCCTAACCTGCGCCCTGAAACCAACGAAACTCAGGAATACGGTTTCGGCCTGCGCTTTGACGATTTAATGCTGGCTGACGACGGCATTGAATTCAAAGCCAGCTACTTCGATACCAAAGCGGAAGACTATATTTCAACTACCGTCGATTTCGCCCGCGCGACCACCATGTCTTACAACGTCCCTAACGCAAAAATTTGGGGCTGGGATATGACGGCGAAATACACCAGTGCCTGGTTCAGCCTGGATCTGGCTTATAACCGCACCCGCGGGAAAGACACCGACACCGGTGAGTGGATTTCAAGTCTGAACCCGGACACCGTCACCAGCATTCTTGACGTTCCCGTTGCACAAAGCGGCTTCTCCGTAGGCTGGGTTGGCACATTTGCTGAAAGTTCCACGCATATCAGCAGCAGCTATAGCGCGCAGCCAGGCTATGGCGTGAATGATTTCTATATCAGTTATACCGGCCAGCAGCAGTTGCGCGGGCTAACCACTTCCCTGGTACTGGGTAACGCCTTTGATAAGGAATACTGGTCGCCACAGGGGCTCCCTCAAGATGGCCGTAACGGCAAAATCTTCGTTAGTTATCAATGGTAAGGAAGCAATATGACTCAGCGTTATGAAAACTGGTTGCAGCTAAAACAACAGAACCCTAAAAAATATGCTCGCGACATCGCAAAACTGATGAATATCAGCGAAGCCGAATTAACTCATGCCCGCGTCGGGCATGATGCCTGGCGCTTGAAAGGCGAAGTGCGCGACATCCTCACCTCTCTGGAAAGCGTGGGTGAGATTAAGTCCATCTGCCGGAATGAATATGCGGTACATGAGCACATCGGGCGCTTCGAGAATCAGCAATTGCACGGTCACGCCGGGCTGGTTCTTAACCCTCGTGCGCTGGACTTGCGTCTGTTCCTGAATCAGTGGGCTTTCGCCTTCCACGTTCGTGAAGAAACTGCACGCGGTGAACGTCAAAGCATTCAATTCTTTGACCATCAGGGTGATGCACTGCTAAAGGTTTACACCACTGACAACACGGATTTTGCAGCCTGGGGCCAGGTTCTCGCGACGTATATTTATGCCGACAACCCGGAGCTTGAACTGCAAGCGGCGGAAGAAAGTGTCATGACGCCAGCTGTTGATGGCCGCCTTGTTGAAGATGAATGGCGTGCCATGCGTGACGTGCATCAGTTCTTCGGGCTGCTCAAACGCCACCAGCTCACGCGCCAACAAGCGTTCCGACTGGTCGCAGAAGATCTGGCGTGCCAGGTTGATAACAGCGCTCTGTCACAACTGCTGGCGATGGCTAAGCAAGACAAAAACGAAATCATGGTGTTTGTTGGTAACAAGGGCAGCGTGCAGATTTTCACTGGCGTCGTTGAAAAAGTCGTGCCGATGGACAACTGGATTAACATTTTTAACCCGCAATTCACGCTGCACTTGCTGGCTGACACCATCGCTGAAAGCTGGATCACACGTAAGCCAAGCGGCGACGGTTTTGTTACCAGCCTTGAATTGTTTGCCGCCGACGGCACGCAAATCGCCCAACTTTACGGCCAACGTACTGAAGGCGAACCGGAGCAACAACAGTGGCGCACTCAGCTTGAGGCGCTGGTAAGCAAAGGGCTGGCCGCATGAAACGCTGGCTAATTGCCCTGCTTGCAATGCCTGTGGTTGTCACCGCCAGTGAACGGGTGGTAGCAATTGGTGGCGACGTGACAGAAATTGCCTATGCATTAGGTGCGAGCGACCAGTTAGTCGCTCGTGACAGCACCAGTCTGCATCCGGCGGCGGCAACCAAACTGCCTGACGTTGGCTATATGCGTCAGCTTAATGCCGAGGGGATTCTGGCAATGCGCCCAACGTTGGTGCTGGCGAGCGCGCAGGCGAAACCTTCACTTGCGCTGGAGCAGGTTGCCAGCAGCCACGTCAAAGTCGTGACGATTCCCGCCACAAATTCGCTGGATGGGATTGATGACAAGATTGCTGCAGTAGCGCAGGCCATGGGAAAAACGGCCCAGGGCGACGCTTTGCGACAGCAAGTCCATACCAGGCTGGAGGCGATTCCTGAAAACCCACTGCCGGTAAAAGTGCTGTTTATCATGAGTCATGGCGGCATGACCGCGATGGCCGCCGGGCAAGAAACTGCGGCAGATGCCGCGATTCATGCCGCAGGTTTGCAAAATGCCATGCAGGGTTTCAAGCGTTATCAGCCCATGTCGCAGGAGGGTGTGATTGCCAGCCAGCCACAACTGGTGCTGGTCACTGCCGATGGCGTGAAAACACTGGGCGGTGAAGATAACGTCTGGAAGTTACCGGGGCTTGCGCAAACCCCTGCCGGGAAAAACCGCCAACTATTAGTGGTGGATGATATGGCTCTGCTGGGTTTTGGCCTGCAAACACCGGATGCGATTCTTGCATTACGTCATAAAGCGGAGCAATTGCCTTGATACGTCGGCCCCTGCCTCAACGCGCCTTGTTCGCCATGGTTTTGGCGTTGCTAGCGCTGTCTTTAGTTGCCGCCAATTTAGGTGCCATGCGGCTTTCCATTGCCGTTTTGTGGCAAGCCCAGGACGACGCATTGCGCCATATCTGGCTCAATATTCGCCTGCCTCGCGTGCTGCTGGCAACGCTGGTAGGCGGCGCTCTGGCGCTTTCAGGTTGCGTGATGCAGGGACTATTTCGTAACCCGCTCGCTGACCCTGGCTTGCTCGGGATAAGTAGCGGTGCGGCACTGGCGGTCGGTTTTTCGGTCGTCATGCCCTTCGCCTTGCCCGTTGTATTCGCATTATATGTTCCGATGCTTGCCGCATTTCTGGGCAGCCTCGCCGTCACTTTGGTGATTTTCTTCCTGAGCCGCCAGAGCAACAATAGCCTTTCACGCCTGCTGTTAGTTGGTATCGCGATTAATGCGTTATGCGGTGCGGCGGTGGGAGTGCTTTCCTGGATAAGCAACGATGCGCAGCTGCGCCAGTTGTCGCTTTGGGGGATGGGCAGTCTTGGACAGGCGCAGTGGTCAACGTTACTGGCTACCGCTTCGTTTATTCTTCCGGCTTCAGTGGCTATCGCGTTTACGTCCAGACGCCTTAATCTTTTACAACTGGGTGACGAAGAAGCCCATTACCTGGGCGTAGACGTCAAAAAAACGCAGCGTCAGTTGCTGATTCTAAGCGCATTGCTGGTGGCGGCAGCGGTTGCCGTGAGTGGCGTGATTGGTTTCGTTGGCCTGGTGGTTCCGCATCTGGTACGAATGTGGCTCGGGGCCGATCATCGCTGGCTGATCCCGGGTTCTGTATTGGCAGGAGCAATGCTATTGCTGGTGGCGGATACCCTCGCCCGCACACTGGTTGCCCCTGCGGAAATGCCGGTGGGTTTGCTGACCAGCCTGCTTGGCGGCCCGTGGTTCCTGGCATTAATTTTCCGTCAACGGAGAGAAACGGATGGCTGATTTACTCCTGGCGCGAAACGTCACGCTACGCTCAGGCGTTCGAAAGCTGCTTGATGATATTAATCTGACGCTGGCGGCGGGCGAAGTGGTCGCGCTAATCGGCCCTAATGGTGCGGGGAAATCCACGCTACTCCGGGTGCTTACCGGTTTTCAGCTGCCGGAAAGTGGCTATATTTCCCTGGACGGACGCCCGTTACATGAATGGTCTGGCGAAGCGTTATCGCGCAAACGCGCGGTGATGCGCCAGCGCGGTGGCATGGCGTTTAGTTGGGCGGTCGAAGATGTCATCGCCATGGGACGTGCGCCGTGGCCGGAAAAAGAGACAAAGGCGGTCATTCAGGAAGTAATGGCGCTGACGGGATGCGATACGCTCGCAGGGCGCGATTTTTGCCAGCTTTCCGGCGGTGAACAACAGCGCGTGCAGCTCGCACGCGCACTGGCACAATTGTGGCAGAACGGGCAACCCCACGGCTGGCTGTTTTTAGATGAACCGACTTCTGCACTCGATCTCTATCATCAGCAGCATATTCTGCGTTTACTGCGCAGGTTATCGTTGATGGGGACGTTATCGGTTTGCGTAGTGCTACATGATTTGAACCTGGCCGCACTGTGGGCTGACCGGATTGTGCTGTTGCACGAAGGACGACTGGTTGCCAGTGGTTCGCCGCAAGAAGTGTTGAACGAGGCTATCTTACAACACTGGTATCAGGCCGATTTACGGGTGTTCAGTCATCCTGAACACCCGGTGCCGCAGGTTTGGTTGCAGCCGTGATCGTTTTGTCGGATGACGCTGCTGTACGACCGACAAAAAAAGTTAGCTCGAGCAACTCACTTCTAACCGCTTGCCCCAGTCCGGCGGGCGTTGGGTCAAATCAGCAGAATATTCAGCAAATGGCTGGCGCAGTGCTTCATGCAGTTGCGCCAGCACACTCACATCCCCTTTATCGGCGGCATCAATTGCCCGTTGTGCCAACCAGTTACGCAACACGATTGAAGGGTTTGCGGCTTTCATCGCTTGTTGACGCTGTTCATCGCTGACCTGTTCGGCCTGCAAACGGGTACGATAACGAGTAAACCAGTTATCAAAACTTGCGCGGTCGATAAATTCATCACGCAGCGGCGAGCTGGCAGAGTTTTGTTCAGTCAGGCTTAACATGCGGAATGTGCGCGTGTAATCACTCCCCTCTTTGGCCATCAGCCCGAATAGCTCGGTGAGAATTTCGTTATCCGCCGTTTGTTCGGTTAGCAGCCCCAGTTTCCCACGCATTAACTCACCGAAAGCTTTCATTAGCGCGAATTGATAATGGTCGAGCAACTCGTTTAACCACTCCACAGAAATAAACGGTGACAGCGTTTGCGCGAGACGTTGCAGATTCCACAGCCCAACCGCAGGCTGATTATCAAAAGCGTAACGCCCCTGATGGTCAGAATGGTTGCAGATAAAATCGGGCTGATAATCATCGAGGAAACCGTACGGGCCGTAATCCATCGTCAGTCCAAGAATCGACATATTGTCGGTATTCATTACGCCATGGGCGAAACCAATAGTTTGCCAGTGGGCAATCATTTGCGCTGTACGTTCGACAACATCACGGAACCAAAGCTGGTATTTATCGGCTTCATCGACCAGATGCGGCCAGTTATGGGCAATCACGTAATCCGCCAATTGCTGGACTTTTTGCGGTTCCCGACGATAGTAGAAATGCTCAAAGTGGCCGAAGCGAGCATGACTTTGCGCCACGCGAATCATCATCGCACCTTGTTCGGTGGTTTCACGTTGTACCGGCGTTTCGCTGGTGACAATACTGAGCGCACGCGTGGTCGGAACGCCTAACCCGTGCATCGCTTCACTCGCAAGGAACTCGCGAACCGTTGAACGCAGCACCGCGCGGCCATCGCCCATGCGCGAATAAGGCGTTAATCCCGCCCCTTTTAGGTGCCAGTCGAATTTACGCCCGTCCGCTAATTGTTGTTCGCCGAGCAAAATACCGCGTCCGTCGCCAAGCTGTCCCGCCCAGACGCCAAACTGGTGCCCGCTGTACACTTGTGCCAAAGGCTGCATCCCCGGCAACAGTGTTTCACCGCTCCAGATACCCGTGTGGGCTGCATCAAACAATGAATCATCCAGACCCAGATCATCGGCCAGAGGGCGGTTATGGTAAAACAAACGCGCATTATGCAGCGGTGTTGGCTTAAGAGCCGTATAAAAGCCGGGCAATTCATCGTGCCAGCTATTTTTGAATACAGGTTTATTGGTCATGGAACCTCCTGCCGATAGTGTAGTGCTTGTGTGAAGTTTTAAACACGGCACATTGGCAGGGGTATTCTCTTAATGCAGAGAATAAGGATGAAGCCAGTCTATCAGCGCGTTTGAGGGAATAGCGGGCCAGTAATTCCCCTGCATAGCAAAGTCCGATAATGAAAGCACTTTCTGGCGAGCAGTATCTTCATCAACACCGTTAATCACCAGAGTCTGGCAAAACGGCGAAAGCTGCGCCAGTAATGCCATCATAAAAGGCTCAAAAGAACGTTGTTTAATTTGTTTATGAATAAACACTTTATCCAAAAACACACGCTTAAATAAACCGTCGAAAATCGATTTAGTGGTCGCAATTCCAGCACCAAAATTAGCCAACGCTAATGGAAAATGCTTAGTCATTGCCATTAGCCTGGCATTTTCATTGCCAAGATTTAACTCGGGAAAGTTCTCATTGATAGAGAATTCAATGAATGAAAGCTGCATCAACCGGGAATGCAGTTCGGTACTGGCTAAAACCGCATCAACAATTACCACGCTTATATTCACCCATACAACTATATTTTGAGCCTTAAAGAATTCTTGATAGTTTTCGAGTAATTCTATTTGTTCTTTGAATAATTGTAATTGTTGTACAGGTGTAATTGTCGAGTTCACTAATTCAGTTGGAATACGCACCGGTGCGTCAACGCCAACAAAATTAAGTAATAATTCAATACCTAAAAGTTCATCATTAGGTAAGTAAACAGGCTGGAAATAAAAATCCGAGCGATATTGTACATCGAATGCGAGGATCATGTTCCCAACCGTGTATCAAATGAGGTGGATGGTATCGTGACACGATGAGTATCCAGGGTTAGCTGGATTGATTTTATTGTAATTAAATGCAAAATCGTCCCTGAATGCGTATCAGAATCTTCTTGAAGTATAATTAAATGCTTATTGGAATTCATGCTGCTGGAAGGCTGAAAAGAAAACGACCCCCGAGGAACTGAGTAAACAAAGTGACAGGGGTATGTAAACGTGGCCAACACATCAACAACTTGAAAGTCGAAAGATATATTATCCTGTTTAAGTCATTATCGCCAGTTTTAGCGAATAACACGAACTGAATCGCGATGGATTATCTCGGGAGAAAAAGATTCATTCTCACAATGAGAGTCCAATAATTTACGGATAGCGAAGCGGGCCATTTCACTTATCGGAAAATGGACGCTGGTAATTGCAGGGCGGACAAATGCGGCTCGTTCCCCACTGTCATAACATATAAGTGAGATATCCTGGGGAATTCGCAACCCGCGCTCGGTGATAGCCAGCATTGCGCCAATGGCCAGTTCTTCGTTACAACAATAAATTGCCGTCGGCTGCGTATTTTCAAGCAGTTGCGCGGCCAGTTGATAGCCGCTGGGCATATCATACTCGCCCCCCAGAATCGCAACAGGTTCGATGTTTGCCCGGTCCATGGCATCGATAAAACCTTGCCTGCGCAGCAAACTTGAAGAACGGCTTACTGGCCCGTGCAGACAGGCAATTTTAGTATGCCCTGCATCAATAAATACCTGGGTGGCGCACGCACTCGCAGCACGGTGATCAAACACCACGCAACGCGGTTCGAGGCCAGGAACGTCCCGGTCTAATATGATAAATTTCTTTTCTTGTTCCGCCAGTTGATTCAGCGTTTCATCGCTGATGGCGCGAACGTGTAATACCAGCCCGTCGCAGCGCAGATTAAACAGCCGCTGAATGGCATTGAGTTCTTTCTCAGCCGTATCTCGCCCTTGCGTTACCAACAATTGCTTACTATTTAGTTCAGCTTCACTTTGTACGGTGTCCATTAAGGCACCAAAAAATCCGCCGCGATATGACGTGGTGACTAAACCGAGTGTATGACTTTGGCTCGACGCTAACGCACGAGCGGCGGGATTTGGGGAGTAACCCAATTCAACAATGGCGGCTTCAACTTTGATACGCGTCTGCGATTTAACTTTAGTATCGCCATTCACGACGCGTGAAACGGTTGCCCGGGATACACCTGCGCTGGCGGCAACATCTTCCAGAGTAACCATGAACTATCCTTTCAAGGGAACGAAATGCACCCAGATATTACCTGAAATTATTACTAGCGCCTGGGTTAACCACGGAATTGCGGAAGGGAGTCACGTTTAGGGCCATTTGCTGGCCCTGACGCGTAAAACTAGATGCGGCGAGCCTGCCAGAATTTTTTGCTCCAGTAGACGTTATCAAGCGACGAACGCATCACGCCACGGCTGGTCGAGGCATGAATAAACTGGTTATCCGTATCGTAAATACCGACGTGCAAACCGCTTTCACCAGAACCGGTTTTAAAGAATACCAGGTCACCCGGTAGCAAATCGTCTTTGTCTATTTGCGTGCCGATCTTCGCCTGCTGTTTTGTTTCACGCGGGAGTTGTAACTCGAACCTGTCGCGGAAGGTAAGAGAGACAAAGCCGGAACAATCAACGCCACGGCGGCTCATTCCCCCATAACGGTAAGGCGTGCCATGCCAGCCACTGAGCTGATCGTTGAGTTTAGCGATGACCGTTATCGAGTCCGACAAACGAGAATTTGGCGGTGGCGCATGATGGCTACACCCTGCGAGTACCAGACATGCTACAAGAAGAATCCATACACGCATTTCAGGCTAATCCTCACCCGTTTATAATTTCCAGTAATTTAGCGCTTACCTATGATTTGGTGCAAGTTTTTACCATCATCTAAAGCGGGGCTATTAGCATACTGTGCCCTTCAATCTGTAATCGGCGGAAGTGCATGTTATAAGCTGTCGCTAAATGTTGCGGCGACAGCACTTCATCCCGATTTCCTTGTGCAATCATTTTACCTGCCCGCAATAACCAGACGGTGTGCGCATGGCGCAAACTATGGTTTAAATCATGGCTGCTCATCACCACCGCAATACCCGCTTCACACAATGCCACCAGGATCCTGTCCAGCACAGTCTGTTGCGCGACATCGAGGCTATTCATTGGCTCATCCAACAAGAGTAAACGCCCTTGCGGATTGATTTCAGGATGAATTTGCAGAACGACAGCGGCCAGACGAACGCGTTGCCATTCCCCACCCGAAAGCTGATTCACGCTGCGGGTGAGTTTGTCGGTCAGACCGAGCGTTTCCACAAGGTCGAGCATAATGGTGTCTGTAGGGCCAATCGTTTGATGAAGCTGTAAATAGTGCCAGACGGGCATGGAAAATGGCGGCATCTGTTGTTGAGATAAATAAGCCCGATGACGTGCCAGCTGCGTCGGTTTCCAGTCATTCAGTTCACGTTCAACAAAAGTGATTTGCCCGCCACCGGAGCTTAAACCCGCAGCCCGTGTTAACAAGGTGCTTTTCCCGGCCCCGTTTGGCCCGACAAGGTGTATCAGTTCACCAGCGTGCACCGTGGCGGAAATCGGCCCAAGCCGTTCCGCCACTGCGACATCATTGAGTTGCAACAACGGCATTATTTTGCCAGTGCCGACTTAATTGCATCAACAATGATTGCGTCGTCAGGCGTCATGTCTGGTGAAAAGCGTTGAATGACCTGACCATCACGACCAATCAGGAATTTTTCGAAGTTCCACAGAATATCGCCAGGATGAGCTGGAGCGCGGCCTGTGCTGCTCATGCGCTCCAGAAAACCGCTGCCTTCGGGCGCGACGGCATTCGGTGCAGCGGCGACCAGTTTTTCATATAGCGGGTGACGATTTTCACCGTTCACGTCCAGCTTGCTGAACATCGGGAAAGTCACGCCGTAAGTGGTGCTGCAGAAAGTTTTGATCTCTTCTTCACTACCCGGCTCTTGCCCCAGGAATTGGTTGCACGGAAAACCGAGCACTGAGAAGCCTTGCTGCTCATATTCTTTCTGCAGGTTTTCTAGTTGCTCGTATTGCACTGTCAGGCCGCATTTAGAAGCAACGTTCACCATCAACAGCACTTTGCCTTTCCATTTTTCGAGCGTTGTGGCTTCACCATCAATGGTAGTAACTTGAGTGTTCAGAATGTCTTGCATTGTTTACCCCTGAATTGAACAGCGTTTGATTATTTCCCAGCTTTTAATAATAGCCAGATAAATACAGGTGCGCCTAACGTTGCTGTCACGACACCTATTGGTAATTCTGCAGAAGCCAGAGCCAGGCGAGCAATCACATCGGCCCCCAATAACACAGTGGCACCTGCCAGGGCGCTTGCAGGCAGCAAAATACGATGATCGGTTAAGCCTTTCAGACGTAACATATGAGGGATCACCAGGCCGATAAAACCAATTGCGCCAGCAAGCGCAACGCTCACGCCCACCAGCCAGCCTGTCGCTATCACCAGAATGTTGCGCCATACCCAGACGGGCAAACCGAGCTGACGTGCGGATATTTCGCCAAGCGCCATGAGATTCAATGGGGCGTAGTTGCGGCATAACCACAGCATCACGGGCAATAACGTGACCATGAGCCACCATTGCCGCCAGTCCACGCCACCAAACCCGCCCATCATCCAGTACATTAACTGGCGCAGGTCGAGGCTGCTGCTGAAATAAATTGCCCAGGTCATCAGTGCGCTACAGATGATGCCCAGCGCCACACCGGCGAGCAGCAAGCGGCTATTCGAAAGATGACGACGTGAAAAACGCAGCAGGATAAATGTGATGATAAGCGCACCAGCAATGGCACAGATACCCAAAACCCAACCTGGCAGCATGCCCTGCCCAAGTAAAACAGCCGCCACTAAGGCCACACCCGCGCCATTGGAAACCCCTAAAAGACCGGGTTCCGCCAGTGGGTTTTCAAAAAGTGCCTGCATGATAGTGCCAGAAATCGCCAGTGCCGCTCCAACCAGTAACACCGCTAATGTACGAGGCAGGCGAATTTGCCAGATAAACAACTGCGCATCCTCACCCATCCAGTGTTGTGGGGCAAACCATTGCTCCCCTGCGCTCAGGCTCAACACCACCATGCCTAGCATTGTGGCGAACAATGCAAGCAACCAGCGGCGTTCCAGAAAGCGCTGTCGCGCAACGAAAGTGTGCATCTGGATAATAAGATCCAATTAGTAGCAATTCATAAACTTGATTTTACGGGGGATTTTCCGCGCAGGACAAGAAGAAAAGAAAAAGGCCGCTTCAGGCGGCCTTTTTGGTTAATTCAGGTTACTCGTCTTTTGGCGACGCGTTTTCAACCCTACTTTTCAACTTCTGACCAGGTCGGAAAGTCACAACACGGCGAGCCGTGATAGGAATATCTTCACCAGTCTTCGGGTTACGCCCGGGACGTTGGTTTTTATCGCGTAAGTCAAAATTACCAAAGCCTGATAGCTTAACCTGCTCGCCGTTCTCCAGAGCGCGACGGATCTCTTCGAAAAACAGCTCTACCAACTCTTTAGCATCACGTTTGCTAAGCCCTAGCTTATCAAACAGATATTCTGACATTTCAGCTTTTGTAAGCGCCATACGTTCAATCCCTCAATGATGCCTGGAATCGCTCTTTTAATGCCTCTACGCATTTTGCAACGGTAGCGGCCATCTCCTCTTCTTCGAGTGTACGGCCCGTATCCTGCAGGATAAGGCTTATGGCAAGGCTCTTATAGCCTTCGGCTACGCCTTTGCCACGGTACACATCAAATAAGTTTACGCCAACTACCTGATTTGCGCCAACTTTCTTACACTCGGCCAAAATATCTGCTGCGGGAACGTTTTCAGCGACCACAACAGCAATGTCACGTCGGTTCGCAGGATAGCGAGAAATCTCTGCCGACTCAGGCACAGCGCGGTCTGCAAGCTTGCTCCACAGCACTTCGAACACCAGCGTACGACCATTGAGTGACAGCTTGCGCTCGAGCTCTGGATGCACAACACCAATGAAACCAACGTATTCCCCGCCTAAATAAATGGCAGCGCTTTGGCCTGGATGCAACGCTGGGTTGCTTGCAGCTTTGAATTCGATGTCAGAAAGTTTACCAGTAAGATCTAATACTGCTTCCAGATCGCCCTTCAAATCATAGAAGTCGACGGTATTACGCGCCAGATCCCAATGCTCTTCGTAGCGATTACCACAGATGGCACCAGCCAGCATAAGATCCTGACGGATACCCAGGTCTGCCTGAGTATCAGGAACAAAGCGTAAACCTGATTCAAAGATACGTACACGTGCCTGCTGGCGGTTTTGGTTATAAACCACGGTATTAAGCAGGCCTGGCAGCAGAGATAAACGCATCGCTGACATTTCGCTGGAAATTGGGCTTGGCAGAATCAGATTTTCTTCACCTGGGTGCAGCAATTGCTGAACTTTAGGATCAACAAAGCTGTAGGTGATAACTTCCTGGTAGCCTTTATCGACCAGCATGGTTTTCACACGCTTGAGCGATAAGTCTGCTTCGCGATGGCTGCCCATAATCAGACCTGCTTGAACAGGCTCATTCGGGATGCTGTTATAACCATAAACGCGTACCACTTCTTCAACCAGATCTTCTTCAATCTGCATATCGAAGCGCCAGCTTGGTGCTACTGCCGTCCACTGGTTGTCGCCTTCAGTTACTTCACAGCCTAAGCGGCGCAGGATGTCGCTAACCTGTGCATCTTCAATGTGATGACCAATCAGGCGATCCAGTTTGCTGCGACGCAGAGTAATTGTGGCAG
The DNA here is from genome assembly GCF_024807715.1 of Buttiauxella sp. BIGb0471. Lineage (NCBI taxonomy): Bacteria > Pseudomonadati > Pseudomonadota > Gammaproteobacteria > Enterobacterales > Enterobacteriaceae > Buttiauxella > Buttiauxella sp. BIGb0471. Next base: position 705,878 of record NZ_JANUEU010000002.1, on the reverse strand, counting down.
CTTTTGGCAGATGTGCTTCATTAGTCACGTCAATGACCGGACCCACTTCGCCACCGCAGATATCAGTCAACAGGCGAGTTGCACGTTCCATCGCTTTATATTGCAGAGCTGAATCCACACCACGCTCATAACGATGAGAAGCATCGGTATGCAAACCATGGCGACGAGCGCGGCCTGTAATAGACAGCGGGCTGAAGAATGCGCACTCTAGCAGCACATCCTGGGTTTCATCATTCACACCAGAATGTTCACCACCAAAGATACCGCCCATTGCCAGCGCTTTATTGTGGTCAGCGATAACCAGCGTGTCAGCTTTCAGCTTCACTTCGTTACCATCAAGCAGAGTCAGCGCTTCGCCCTCTTCTGCCATACGCACAACAATGCCACCTTCGATGCGACTCAGATCGAATGCGTGCATCGGTTGGCCAAGTTCGAGAAGCACATAGTTGGTCACGTCAACGACTGCATCGATAGAACGAATACCACAACGACGCAGTTTCTCTTTCATCCACAGTGGGGTTGGCGCTTTAACGTTGATGCCTTTAACCACACGGCCAAGGTAACGCGGGCACGCTTCAGGCGCATCCACACGAATGGGCAACGTGTCGGTAATGGTCGCCGCTACTGCGGGCATTTCTGGTTCGTGCAGCGGCAGTTGGTTCACAACCGCTACATCACGCGCAACACCGATGATACCAAGGCAATCGGCACGGTTTGGCGTAACGCTGATTTCGATAGTATTGTCATCGAGCTTCAGGTATTCGCGGATATCAGTGCCAATTGACGCATCCAGCGGCAACTCAATAATACCGTTATGATCGTCGGAAATACCCAGCTCGGAGAACGAGCACAGCATCCCTTCAGATGGCTCGCCACGCAGTTTGGCGGCTTTGATTTTGAAATCACCTGGCAGAACAGCACCGACGGTTGCCACAGCAACTTTCAGGCCCTGACGGCAATTTGGCGCACCACAAACGATGTCTAACAGGCGCTCGCCACCGACATTCACTTTCGTTACACGCAGTTTGTCAGCGTTTGGATGTTGGCCGCACTCAACCACTTCACCCACCACCACGCCATTGAATGCACCGGCAACGGCGTCAACACCATCAACTTCCAGACCAGCCATAGTGATTTGGTTTGAAAGCTCTTCACTGCTGTTGGCTGGGTTTACCCATTCGCGTAACCAGAGTTCACTGAATTTCATTGGATATCCCGCCCTTATTTGAACTGTTTGAGGAAACGTAAATCATTTTCGAAGAATGCACGCAGATCGGTCACACCGTAGCGCAACATGGTCAGACGCTCCATGCCCATGCCGAACGCAAAGCCTGAATAAACTTCTGGGTCGATACCGACGTTACGAAGAACGTTCGGGTGCACCATGCCGCAACCTAATACTTCCAGCCACTTGCCGTTTTTACCCATCACATCAACTTCTGCGGACGGTTCAGTGAACGGGAAATAGGATGGACGGAAACGAATCTGCAGATCCGCTTCGAAGAAGTTGTTCAGGAAGTCGTGGATGGTTCCTTTCAGGTTGGTGAAGTTGATGTTGGTATCAACAATCAAACCTTCCATCTGGTGGAACATCGGGGTGTGAGTCTGATCGTAATCGTTACGATAAACACGGCCTGGCGCGATAATACGAATCGGCGGCTGCTTGTCTTTCATGGTACGAATCTGTACACCAGACGTTTGGGTGCGCAGCAGGCGAGTTGCATCGAACCAGAAAGTATCGTGGTCAGCGCGAGCTGGGTGGTGCCCAGGGATATTCAACGCATCGAAGTTATGGTAATCGTCTTCGATTTCCGGGCCAGTTGCCACAGTAAAGCCAAGTTCACCAAAGAAGCTTTCAATACGGTCAATGGTGCGAGTCACCGGGTGCAAGCCGCCATTTTCAATGCGACGGCCAGGCAGGGAAATATCAATGGTCTCTTCTGCCAGACGCGCATTCAGCGCGGCACTTTCGAGAGCGTGTTTGCGTGCATTCAATGCTTCCTGCACTTTCTCTTTCGCTTCATTGATTACCGCACCAGCGGCTGGACGCTCTTCTGGTGGCAATTCACGCAGGGTTGTCATCTGGAGGGTCAGATGCCCTTTCTTCCCTAAATACTCGACGCGTACGTTGTCCAACGCGGCAACATCATGGGCCTCGTTTATGGCGGCCGTTGCATTGGCAACCAGCTCTGCGAGATGTGGCATGGTATTCCTCTTATGCCGGCACAATTGCCGGGGTAGTTGATCCGTATACAGAAGCAAAAAAAAAGCCTCCATAGTGGAGGCTTTCGGCGCTATTTTTCGTTTCTTTTCTTACGCGCAAAGCCCCCTGATTCAGGTGCTAAAGTAAAAAAAGAAACGGAAAATAGCAGCATTCATGCTTGCAGTTACCTTATTGATCAGTGTTAAAAATTACCGTCAGAAATTAAAAGAGGGAGACAAGCTCCCTCTAATAACCGGCTTACGCCAGAGCTGCTTTCGCTTTCTCAACCAGTGCAGTAAATGCCACTTTGTCGAATACGGCGATGTCAGCCAGGATCTTACGGTCGATTTCAACAGAAGCTTTTTTCAAGCCGTTGATGAATTTGCTGTAAGAGATCCCGTTCTGACGAGCTGCAGCGTTGATACGTGCAATCCACAGCTGACGGAATTGACGTTTACGTTGACGACGGTCACGGTAAGCGTATTGGCCAGCTTTGATAACAGCCTGGAAAGCAACGCGGTAAACGCGTGAACGCGCACCGTAGTAGCCTTTGGCTTGTTTAAGGATTTTTTTGTGACGAGCACGTGCGATAACACCACGTTTTACGCGAGCCATATTAGCTCTCCTGTTCTATATTCTGAATTAATTAAAAAGTGCTACTTATGCGTACGGCAGGCAAGCGATGACCAGGCCCAGATCCCCTTTGGAGACCATACCTTTCGGACGCAGGTGACGTTTACGCTTAGTAGACTTTTTAGTCAGAATATGACGCAGGTTAGCGTGCTTACGCTTAAAACCACCACCGGCGGTCTTTTTGAAGCGCTTAGCGGCGCCGCGTACAGTTTTAATCTTTGGCATTTAATAACTTTCCACTTCGCATTGTTAATAAAACGAACCAGAAGGCGAACAAATCTCACGAGGCCGAAACCTCGCGAGAACTGTTACTTGATGGCCTTACTGTTTCTTCTTCGGAGCGAGCACCATGATCATCTGGCGGCCTTCGATCTTCGATGGGAAGGATTCGACGACTGCCAGTTCACTCAGATCGTCACGGACGCGGTTAAGCACTTCCATACCAATCTGTTGGTGAGCCATTTCACGACCGCGGAAACGCAGTGTGATTTTAGCTTTATCACCCTCTTCCAGAAAGCGAACCAGGCTGCGGAGTTTTACCTGATAGTCGCCATCATCGGTACCAGGTCGGAATTTGATTTCCTTGACCTGAATAACTTTCTGCTTCTTCTTCTGTTCCTTAGAAGATTTGCTTTTTTCGTAGAGGAATTTGCCGTAATCCATAATTCGACAAACAGGCGGTTCAGCATTAGGACTGATTTCAACTAAATCGACCCCAGCTTCCTCGGCTTTTTCTAAAGCTTCATTCAGACTGACAATACCTAGCTGCTCGCCTTCAATACCTGTCAGACGAACCTCAGTGGCACGAATTTCTCTGTTTATGCGATTAGGACGCGCCGGTTGAACTCTTTTTCCGCCTTTAATAACTCTATTCCTCTAGTTGATTAAGATTGCGACTGCGAATTTCATTCTGCAGTTTTTCAATCAATTCGTTGACGTCCATGCTGCCCAAATCTTTGCCACGACGAGTACGAACGGCTACTTTGCCTGCTTCGACCTCTTTATCGCCACAAACTAACATGTATGGGACACGACGCAACGTGTGTTCACGGATTTTAAAGCCAATCTTCTCATTTCTCAAGTCTGCTTTTACACGAATGCCTGCATTTTGCAGTTTACGGGTCAATTCGTTAACGTAATCAGACTGTCCATCAGTGATATTCATGACCACTGCTTGTACTGGCGCAAGCCAGGTTGGGAAGAAACCCGCGAACTCTTCAGTCAGGATACCAATAAAACGCTCCATTGACCCGAGAATTGCACGGTGAATCATTACCGGAACCAGGCGTTCGTTATTTTCACCAATAAACGAAGCGTTCAAACGTGATGGTAATGAGAAGTCTAGCTGTACAGTACCGCACTGCCATGCACGGTCCAGGCAGTCGTACAGGGTAAATTCAATTTTAGGGCCATAGAATGCACCCTCACCCGGTTGATAATCAAACGGAATGTTATTTTCTTGCAGTGCAACAGCCAAATCCGCTTCTGCACGGTCCCACATTTCGTCAGTACCGATGCGTTTTTCAGGACGAGTAGACAGTTTCACAACGATTTTTTCAAAACCGAAGGTACTGTACATGTCATAAACCATGCGGATACAGCTGTTTACTTCATCACGAACCTGGCTTTCGGTACAGAAAATGTGCGCATCGTCTTGAGTAAAACCACGAACGCGCATCAGACCATGCAACGCACCTGATGGTTCGTTACGGTGGCAGCTACCAAACTCAGCCATACGTAATGGCAAGTCGCGGTAGGATTTCAGGCCTTGATTAAAGATCTGAACATGACCTGGGCAGTTCATTGGCTTGATGCAGTATTCACGGTTCTCGGAAGAAGTCGTAAACATCGCATCTTTATAGTTGTCCCAGTGGCCGGTTTTTTCCCACAGCACACGGTCCATCATGAACGGGCCTTTCACTTCTTGATACTGGTACTCTTTGAGTTTGGAGCGAACAAACACTTCTAACTCACGGAAGATAGTCCAGCCGTCGTTGTGCCAGAACACCATACCAGGCGCTTCTTCCTGCATATGATACAGGTCGAGTTGCTTACCAATTTTGCGATGGTCACGCTTGGACGCTTCTTCCAGACGTTGCAGATAGGCATTCAGTTGTTTTTTATCAGCCCACGCAGTGCCATAGATACGTTGCAGCATCTTGTTGTTGCTATCGCCACGCCAGTAAGCACCGGAGGTTTTCTGCAATTTGAAATGATGGCAGAAACGCATATTCGGTACGTGCGGGCCACGGCACATATCAACATATTCTTCATGATGATAGAGACCAGGCTTATCATCATGGCTGATGTTTTCATCAAGGATCGCGACTTTGTAGCTCTCACCACGGTTCACGAATGTTTCACGGGCTTCATGCCAGCTCACTTTCTTCTTAATGACATCGTAATCTTTCTCAGCCAGCTCGTGCATACGCTTTTCGAGCAGCTCAAGATCTTCCTGCGTCAGCGTGTGGTCGATATCAACGTCATAATAAAAGCCGTTGTCAATCACCGGGCCAATCGCCATTTTGGTGTGCGGCCACAGCTGCTTGATAGCATGACCCAATAAGTGGGCGCATGAGTGGCGGAGAATCTCCAGGCCAGCTTCATCTTTTACAGTGATAATCGCAAGTTTGGCATCGTGCTCAATAACATCAGATGCATCAACCAATTCACCATCAACACGGCCAGCGATACACGCTTTTGCAAGGCCTGGACCAATATCCAGAGCAACATCCAGCGGGCTAACAGCATGGTCGTAATGGCGTTGGCTGCCATCAGGAAGAGTAATAACAGGCATTATAAGTCCTTATTCGCAGTGGTGACCCATACGCAAGATCACATGCAACTTTATATAGTTTAAATAAATCAGCAAGTTAAGAAGGGTTGAGTGCTTCACCTCGCAAACTGTGTACATCGTAGTGTACAAAATACTAAATGTACCCGCTTCTACCTACTAATTAGACCGGACAATAGTACACGTCATTGAGATGGGGATAAAGGCAGAACTTGATTGCAACGAAATGAACCAACTGATTTTTAAGAATGTACACTGTGTACATCTATACTTTTCATCTCAACCGGAGGTGAATATGTGCGGTCGCTTTACTCAAATCCAGTCGCGTGATGACTATTTGGCGTTTCTCATTGAAGAAGCCGAAAGTGATATCCCCTATGACCCCGAACCGATAGGTCGTTACAACGTCGCGCCAGGCACTAAAGTTCTCCTGCTGAATAATCGTGATGACTCCCTTCACCTCGATCCCGTTGTCTGGTCATATGCGCCGGGTTGGTGGGATAAAGCACCGCTAATAAATGCCAGGGTAGAAACTGCGTCCACCAGCCGGATGTTTAAACCGTTATGGAATCATGGCCGGGCTATCGTGTTTGCTGATGGTTGGTATGAGTGGAAACGTGAAGGCGATAAGAAACAGCCCTACTACATTTACCGGAAAGACAGGAAGCCGCTCTTCTTTGCCGCGATTGGCAAGCAGCCGTTTGATGCAAGGGATGAGGCTGAGGGATTTTTGATTATTACTGCAGCGGCCGATAAAGGCCTGGTCGATATTCACGACCGTAGGCCATTAGTGTTTACGCCTGAAGCAGCGCTGGAATGGATGAATCCTGAAACTGCAGCGGCACAGGCCAGCGAACTAGCTCATGATGCTGCAGTACCGGCAGATGAAATGATTTGGCACCGGGTAACCCAAGCTGTGGGAAATGTGAAAAACCAATGGCCGGAGCTTATAGAACCAATGAGCGACATGAAATAATCAATTCACTCACTCACAGAATTTTGATCTCTGCCGGTTGAGATGAGTATTAATTTGACTTAAACCTTATGTTCACTACTAGCCTAGCTCATATAAAAAAATAAACAGTTAGTTAAATATTGTCCAAGACATGCTGAGCAGCCAATATATTAGCCATAGTGTTTGAAACCATTTGTTCATACAAATCAAAGTGTAATTTCAAGTACTCTAGCTTGTGTATTTTATTTAAGGAATCGTATTGTTTAAGGTTCCTGTTGTAAACTTCAAGTCTATCATGAGCCCACTTTATTTCTGACTCCGCTACTGTAGATAGTTTATTTTTATCCCCGGGTAAACTCAAAAAGATTTCACCATTATATCGCCAAGGGTTTTTGGTTACCTCATAGACCCACAATGTAAAATACCCAGAATCATTGAAAATTTTAGATATCACACCATCGTAATTCGGGTTTAAAATCACAAACTCTGTAATTTGCTCCAGCGTCTGAATGTCACGCTGGGTTAGCGATCTTAAATCACACAAAATTTTTTTTGTGATATCTTCTTGCCTTTTCAATGGATTTTCGCTGTTAGCAAAGGCAATTTCATTTTCATTTGCCTTTCTAACTTTAACTGATACCTTTCGTATATACTCGGATTTAAATATGTCCTGTGGCGTACAGAAACTTGGATTCTCCACCAATTTAAGTCCTGCGTAATCATATGATTGTGCAACAAGCCTAGAGCAAAACTGTCTATTCTCATTATCCTTTTTTATTATTTTTAGCTTTACTCTAATAGCATCCTTTATCGAATACTTTGTACCTATTTTTGACCTTGCAAATAAACAAGCATTGTTTATTATTTCCGTACTGCAATCAACCCGTAAAACGGTGATATTTTCAGCATTTTCAAAAAGAAGTCGTTGTATATTTCCTGCGCGGACACCTTCAGAATCAGAATGTATATAGCTACCTGAGCCTACATACAAAATCGCATGTGAAAAATCACTTCCAGTAGATTTCCTCACGACTTTACTAGTCGCAGAGCTCTCTGACGTAAGAAGAATATCCCCCTTTACCAAATCATTAACGGAGATCAAATACACTAGTCAACTCCCTAACCATCATAATAACAAGCATCGTAATCATGGCAAACTCTGAACGAAATACACGCGTGATTGTGCATCTGCTGTTTATATCATCATGGTGCTGCAATCCTCAATGATTTTGTTTATCACAGCTAATAACGCAACCATATTGCATAATTATTTTGCTATTGGGGATTAAAATAAAACTATCTAACCTTGACTACCGGCAAATCTGACCATCTCGTCGTGTACCGCGGCGAGAGCATGTCCCGCTTCATCTGCCACTGCTGCTGGATGCCCTGCCCTGCAAAATACAGAGCCCCTTTCCCGTTCTTGTGGTTGAGATGGTCCAGCACTTCCATTAGTGCAGCACTGTTTTGCCGCGGCGCGTTGTCGTCAAACAGATTGAGCTGCGCCACGCCCTGGCTAAAGAAGTCGCCCAACATGATCCCCGCTTTCTGGTATCGATATCCATTCTTCCAGATTTTATCCAGACAGCGCATCGCCGCCGCAATAATGTCACGGGTGTCCTGCGTAGGTGTCATTAACTTCACGGCGCCCTGATTGCCGTAATATGGTTCATTCAGCGCAAACGGTGATGTTTTGATGAATACCGAGATATAACGACAGAACTGATGTTCACCCCGCAGTTTCTCCCCGGCACGCGCCGCATAGCTGCAGATAGCCTGGCGCATTTGTTCGTACTCAGTGACCCGGTCGCCGAATGAGCGAGAGCAGACGATTTCCTGTTTGGTTGGTGCAAACTCTTCCAGGCCGAGGCAGGATTCGCCGCGCAGCTCCCGAACGGTACGCTCGAGTACCACGTTGAAGTGCTTCCGGATGAACCGGATATCGGTATCAGCCAGCTGCAAGACGGTTTTGATACCCATGGCTTCGAGCTTTTTAGAAATACGACGCCCCACGCCCCACACTTCATCAACAGGAAAATACGCCATCAGCTTGCGTTGTTTTTCTAAATTTGTCAGGTCCACCACACCACCCGTTTGCCGCTGCCATTTCTTGGCCGCATGATTAGCGAGCTTGGCTAAAGTCTTGGTTTGCGCTACCCCAACGCCCACGGTCAGGCGCGTGCGCAGCAAAATAGTTTCCCTGATTTCCCGCCCAAAATCCTCCAGATTGCGACAGTTACGCACGCCAGTCAGGTCACAAAATGCTTCATCAATGCTATAAATCTCGCAGCGCGGGGACATCTCCTCGAGTGTGGTCATCACACGGTCAGACATGTCGGCGTACAACTCGTAATTTGAGCTGAAGCAGACAACCCCGTATCGCCTGAACAAGTCCTTTTGCTTGAAAAACGGGTCACCCATTTTGACGCCAATGGCTTTCGCCTCCGCACTCCGGGCAATAACGCAGCCATCGTTGTTCGAGAGAACAACGACCGGCCTGCCCTGCAAATCCGGCCTGAATACGGTTTCGCAACTGGCATAGAACGAATTGACATCCACCAGGGCAAACATGGTCAGCGTATTGATTTAATGACGAAGGTGACCACGCCCAGAATATTGAGCGTGCCCTCGCTACCAATCAGGATCGGCGCGTATGCCGTGTTCATTGGGTTAAGCTGGATGGTCGGATAAAGCTGAAGACGTTTAACGGTAAATTCACCATCAACCGAGGCAATGACCACATCGTTGTGCCTGGCGGTGCGCGAACAATCCACCGCCAGCAAATCACCGTCACTGATCCCCCCGTCAATCATCGAGTCTCCCGACGCACGGACGAAATAAGTGCTGCTCGGGTGGGGCACTATCAGCTCAGCAATGTCCACGCGCTCTTCCACATAGTCCTGGGCAGGCGACGGGAAGCCGCACTTAACCGGGTCGCTGAACAACGGGACGGTAACAACCTCTCGCAAAAAGACGGGTTTGATAAGATTCATAAGATAGCCATAAACAATAACTGTGTTTATATACAGTATATCTATCGTTAAACCTGATCAAGCGAACCGGCTATGTAGGCTGGCGATGTTTTGAGCTAGCGGGATTAAAGGGCTTTACTGATGAAGGGATTACGCGTTGTGTAAATTTTCAGGATTTGAGTCAACTTGTTGTTCAGTCGCCGCACGCTCAGCTTCTTCCATCGCTTTCTGAGCTGCTGCTTGCTTCTGGTTGAAAATGCTGCGTTGTGGCATTTCAACTCGCACAGAAACGAACTGGTCCGCAGGGATATCAATCAGATCGCCATTCACCACGGTTTCAGTAAACGAACCATCATCATTTTTGTGGCCCACTTTGTTTTGTGCAAATTCAGGCGCATCAGGATAGGTGCGATGGTAGGTCTTAACCAGCACTGAACCATCTCCGTTGACTTCGTAGTCGAGCCAGATAAGCGGTTGCTTATTGCGGTCTGTAGGGATATCAAAGCCGCCATCGATACCACCCCACGCAGCATCAGCATTCAGGCCCATACAACCTTTAACCAGATATACGCCTGGAGCCTGGCGATTCACTGTTACACCTTCGGACTCTTCGTTTGTTTCCGCATTACCATCAGCAAAGATTTTTACCACAGGGGATGCAGCTTTGAGAGCCCCGTCACTGGCTTTTGTGGTATTTGATGTTCCCCAGAGTACCTGACCCATTGAGACTGAAAATATCTTTGTATTATATGAGCCATCAGCGTTGTAATAATGACCTGAAAGAACTTGGCCTGCATCCATACCGATGCGAACACGAAGGATTCCAGTTGAGTTCGCATAAGCTATCCATGAACTGCCAGAACTGCTACCAGGGCGTAGTTTTAACGGGTCATCTGAAATAATGGTTTGAGACTTTGAGAACGTGTTCATCCCATCCAGCAAAGGAATTGTATTACCTGATGTACCTGTATCTTTTGTCGCAGCAGAGCCTAATCCCAACCCCAGACGCGCATCAGCCGCATTTTTCCCTCCGGTCCCACCCTGGCTGACACTTAATGCGGTTGTCAGGCCAGAGAGCGAGGTGATATCGCTGTTCGCCCCTTTCTTTGCCAGAGACTTCTGGCCAGGCACTGTGACGGGCGAACCGTTGATGGTTATCGTCACATCACTGGAACCATTCATGACATCTGCAAACCCGCCCATGTACTTCTGGTACATGCCAAATGTCTCGGCAATGTCCTGCGCCAGCCCGTCAACACTCAGACTGTCACTGAGCAGGATGGCAAATTTCGTGCCGGCAGCAATCGCCGGGCTGATAGCCGGGGTGACGGACAAGGCTGTACCGCTGGTGATGGCGGTGATTTGCAGTACCTGAACCGGATTGGTGAAGGCAATCAGCGTACAGCCCACACGGATAAGGCTGCCTGCCGCGGTGAAGTTTGTGCCAGTACCGGTGATGGTGCTGCCGTTTCCTGCAATGGTGCCTGTGGTGTAAATCATGTTTTCTCCGGACAATAAAAAACCCGCACCAGGCGGGTTATGTTGTTCTGCTTTCAGAAATAATTAATCGTATCTCGAGACATCTATCGCCCGCACCACGGTTTTGGTGTCCAGTGGCGCACCAATCTGTGCATCATGCGGGGGTTGAGTGACCAGGACGGATTTGATAGCGGTGGTTGAGCCGTTATAGTTAGCCGTGAAACCCGCGGCTATCTGAATGGGACGTTGCTGATAAACCCCGACATAGAAACCGGCAAGCTCGGGCAAGATTGCCCACTTTCCGTTGCGGGTTGATGTGAGATTTAGCCCCGAAGTTGCACTCCCCTTCACACCAATCGTCACGATGTCAGTCAGGACTTTTGTCTCGTTGGTTAATATGCATTTCCCGTTTTTATCCCAGATAGCCACTCCCCATTTTGGTAACGGCTGCTCCCGGGTGGTGAACACATAACAGGTTACTGTGTATTGAGCAGTGTCAGCACTGTTTGCGTACGCCATTACCGTCAACGTGGTTCCTGAAATGGAATAACTGAAAACGATATTCCCCGTGGCCAGACAAAAAGGCAACACGACATCGTCCGTTTTAATCGGGATGGTTAATGTGACATAGCCACTTCCCGAACCGGTGTAAATGCCCTGCAACGATATGGGCGTGGATTCCTCAGTAATGAACTGAGTGCCATCATCCGCGGTAATTAATGCCCCCCATGCCATTATGCTTTCCTCACATACACCACAATCATGGCGGCCTGCGCAGACTCGGAGCCAATGCCATAGCTGGTATCGCCCCCCTGGCTGAGCGTGACGGTTCCCCCTCTGATGGTGATGATCCGTCGTTTGGTTGTCGGGAAAAAGGCCCGCGGGCTGTGGATGTAATCCAGTACATGCCCGGCCGGAACTGAATACGTTGCAGAGCCGGTTACCTGATCCAGTGCAACAGCAAACTGCCCCACCACGGTGACCGGGACAAGACCGTAGTTATTAGGTTTCCCCTTTGCATCCCATGTCTGAAATCCCCATGCCATTACCATACCCCCGTTATCAGTCCAAACTGCGCCCGAACGGCACCCGCGGCATCACGTACAGTGATGGTGTTGTTCGTCTGCTTCATTGCGCCACTACTGTCACTACCGTAGTTTTCGAGCGTTCCTGTTTTGAAGTTGATTGACAGCCCCGCCTTGCCTGGAGAGTAATTCACAGAGCTGATAGTTTCCGCCAGCTTCGCGCGGGTGATTGAGGCATCGCCTATGACGGTATCGCGGATGATGGTCTGCCCATTCTGGATGACAAAAGGCAGCGTTACCGCGCCTCCCGCCTGAGCCATCACCGCAAACCGGTCAGCCAGAAAGAGAACCTGTGACTGCATGCCACTCGGAGTGCTCTCAACGCCAATCCCCATCCCTGCGGCATACTTGCGACCGTTATCGTCGACTGCCACCTTGATGTTGTACATCGCGTTAAGTTTGCCAGAAGTATCAATCTGAGCGTTGTACAGCTCAGTGATGGCGGCGGTTTGTCCGTTCATCGATACCGTCATCGAATTAATACGTGTCGCGGCGACCTGGCTGAAATCGGCAAGAGTTTTGGACAAATCAGTGACATTTGACGAGTTTCCACCAGCCGTTGAATCAAGTGATAGCAGTGATTCCGCCACAGCTCTGCTGGCATCGACCATCACATTATCGACGCGCTGAATATCCGCTTTGTTGTCGCCGTACTGTGCGCTGATTGTCTGCTTCAGGTTCACCTGCGCCAAAGTGCTCTGAATCAGTGCCACAGCCGTATTCTGCACACCGCCTTTGATGGTGCCAACCTGCCCGCTCTGGTCAGCCAGTTGTGCCGAAACCTCCTCAAACCTTGAAGCTGTAGCTGTATCGAGTGTGGTTACCGCCTGGTCGAGAGTGGAGATAGCCGCGGTGTTCTGCGCTGACTTTCGGTCCGCTTCATCTGCTTTGCTGCCTGCGGCTTCCGCCTTTTCGTCTGCCGCATCAGCTTTATCAGACGCCACCTGAGTGGCTGCGGAAACCTGATTAACCGCCTGAGCACGCGCTTCGGTTTCCGTGGCAACAGCCTGACGAACCTCGGTGATATCGGCGGCATTTTTCGCGGTACCGTCAGCATTCTCACCAATCTTCGCTTCCAGATGCCTGACATCCGTGACACGCGCTTCCGTTTCTGTAGCGATAACTTCACGCAGTTGTTCAAACTTCGCAGAGTTTGCGCCGTTCTGGGCAGACTGACTGACAACAACATTCGCAATCGCCAGCGCGTTGTGAATGATGGATTCAGCAGTCTGTTTGTTTGCTCCAGCAGCTGCGGCAAGCTGGTCAGCGTTAGCAGTAATTGCCGCTGCCATATCGGCAATTTTCTGATTGCTGTCGACAGCATTCTCGATGAGGTCTTTGAAAAGGTCGGTATCTTTAATTTCCGCAAGGATGGCGTCTGTAATATCGGAAACATCGATACTCGCCTGGCCACCAACCCAGTCCGTCCAGTCACTTTGATTACCGATGCGGTCAATCAGTCGTGCGCGGTACCAGAAATTTTGCCCCGCCTTCAGCCCCATTTGCTGGTAAATCTTCTGGGGATAAGGCACATCGGATAACAGCATCGGACTGCCACCGTCAGCCGTGGCGCTGTACTGGATTTCTGTGTTCAGCGTATCGCCTGAATCGGCAGGGAAACCCCATGTAACGTTGATGCCAAACACAACATTATTCGTGGCAGCGAGTCCAACTGGCTTAGGCACATCACCAACACGCCCTTTGAGATGCGTCAGCACTGAACTGGCCCACAAACTAGATGCACCACCGGAATTGATAGCTCGAACACGAACCAGATAATCGCCTTCAAAAATACCCGGCACTTCAAAGCTACGCATTCCGGTTTGCGGCAAGTTTATCCACTCGTTGTTACCGCGCCTCCATTGCGGCACGTAAGCGACAATATCGGCCTGAGGTTTGCCGTTTTTATCCAGCGGTGCATCCCAGGTGGCAACAAGTGTGGCGATACGTTGCCCTTGCCGAACTGAGTCGTAACTAGAAAGTGCAACATTTCCGGGCTGCCCAACCAGGCCAGTGGGAATGAGGCTAATCGGTGGAGTATCGAGTCGGGCATTGTTATCAACTGCATCGTACTTCGACGAGTTATATTCAACGCCCATTATGGTGAACGTGTTCTCTTCATCGTTAAATGTGAGAGTAGTCACCCTGAAGTACTGCAAGCGCAGCTGCCCGGCATCGATGACAAACACGGCATCTGGCGCTGGCAGTGCAGTGAATGGCGTGGCCACGATTAACTGCGTGCCGTTTACCGCCTGAATGACGCGATGTTCAACTACGCCACCCAGAGTGCGAATCATCAGCGTATCGCCAGCAGCGGCACTGGTACCCTGGTCTGTAGTGATGGCTTTAATAGAGGCATCGTAAGCAACGACACGCCCACCATAAATTCGCCCCGATACACGTTCATCTGCAAAAGCAAATACGGTACCAGGGACATACACAAAGCCATCAAGGCCTGTTTGCAACATGATCATGCGGTCAAGATAGTTGGAATAAACCGCCCATCCGCCGCGGCGTTGCGCCTCGCTCTCTCGTGTGCAACCAATTGCCGTTAGCTGCGTTTGTTTGAATTTGAATTGTTTAACCAGGTCAGGAAACATCACCGCCGTGGTGCGGTCCTGATAATGGTTGTCCGGGTCGCTGAAGTTAATCAGCGCCGAACTGTAGCGGTTCTTTTCGCTGCCGCTGGAATAGACTGGTTTACCCACCACTGAAGCGCGGGTCAGTATTTGCAACTTTGATGTATCTGCTGGCATATCAGAGACAACATTGAACATGTTGTTTCCCCAGGAGGTCATGCCATTGAAGCCTGCGGCAATATCTTTAACTACCTGAAAAGCATCCGCCTGAGACTGAATGTAAACATCAAAGAGAAAGCGAGGTTCGGTACCTGAGCCACCTTTGCCGTCCGGTACCAACTGATCACAGCGCTGTGCGATGCGATAAAGTTCCCATTTATCCAACATCTCGATAGTGACGCGGCGACCCAGGCCGAAACGAGGTTCCGTCAATACATCAAACCAAATCCACGCCGGATTATTGGTCCACGCCCATTTGAATGTGCCATTCCAGGTGCCGCCATAGCTTCGTGCTACCGGATCGTAATTCGATGGAACTCGGATGACACGGCCTTTGGGCTTGCAGGAAATGCGCGGAATATTACTGAAAGCTTTGGCGTTAAATGAAACGTACAGCAGTGCGGTGTGCGGGTACCGAAGTCGCGCATCGATGACTTCTGTGATGGCTTGAATCTGCGTTTTGTTCTGTAGCATCTGGCTGGCGCTGTCTGCTGTGTCGCGCACAACACGAATCTGCCAGCCTGTATTCGCCTTTGGTAAATTGATGCGGTGAGTCAGCTCATACAGCGTGCTGAGTTTTTCAGTGACCGTTTTGGTCATGACTGTTGAGTAAGCGCCGCCATCGGTCGCAACGTCGATATGATATGCGACCGTTGTACCAACGATATCACCATCATTTTCCTGTTGCTGAAGCCCGGTAATACCAACTCGCACCAGCACCGCGTCAATCTGTGTATTACTCAGCGCGCGTGTCCATGGCGTGGCTTTCGTCAGGGATACGCCAATACTCGTTTCATTCTCAACAGCGGGAAACCCCAATATTGGATCCTGAACCTGAGTGCCGGGCCGGAAGTCCCATGCCACGCTTTCAAAGTTCATTGAGCCATCAGCATTACCCAGCGGCGTGCCATCCAGATAAATGCGAGTAGCATCCAGGCCACCAGCAAACTCACCCTCGCCCAACGCCAGTAAAATTCGGCAACGCGCCATAGACTGGGCAGAGTCGGCCTGTTCAACAGGCGTGTGTTGCTTCTGGCTGCCACCTTTTGCACCAGTAATCGTTGCCATATTTTTCTCATAAAAAAACCCGCCGAAGCGGGTAGGTGTGGAACTAAAAGTTGAATGATTAATAAGAGGCAATCATGAATTTCTTACTATCTGTATTCCAAGCATCAAGACTTATTTTGGATTCGGAGTTTGAGTTTCGAATGGTGACTTCAGCAATAGAATTGTTTAGCCCTTTAAATCTAAACTTTCCAACGTTTTCTCCTTGATAGAAGCCACTGCTTGCTTCTATTTGATAAAATCGTTCGTTATCGATAGTTACATCAACTTTGCCTTGCTTTGAAATGAAAACCTTTGCGTGATGCCATTTTCCAGAACCTAACAAATCCCCAGATAAAAACTCGCAATCTAATGAAACCTCTCCCTTAGTACATTCAGATGTTAGCTCTTCTGTACCGTTAGCAATCATGCTTGAGATGCTTGGTTTGGAATCGGCAGACGGAATTGAATCTTGATCGGATGCGTTATCGCATCCAGAAAGCCCAATAAGAGCAAATGCTATAAACAATCTCTTCACTGACATTCCCTTACTCAGGTTTGAATTTTATTTAACGCGCCACATACGGTACTGGCCCCAGAAACCAATTTCAGTTAGGTATTCTTGGTCTTTACCATCAGCAGTAATGTCGAGTGTTTTACGCATTCCCATACTCAAAACATTACATTCATTGCTGACTCGCAATTGATGCGGGCCATTATTTAAATAAGCTGTCACAAATTGATTCTGTCGCAGTTTAGCTACGTCGTTTCCATCAATTTGAATGAGAAATTTGCATGTACCACCGCTTCCACCACCAGCAAACTGCTTGTTCCTGGTTACAGTTACTTTGGTTTGTTCTACTCCAACCTTCGGCTCAACAATCTGTTTGTTTATAATCGTTTCTGCAGGACCGTATGGACGTGCGCACCCAGTCAATAAAAGCCCACCAACCACCACCATTAATGTTTTTTTCACTTCAATCCCTTCTTATATTATGGACAGCCATATAATAACCTTAAGGCATTGAAAAGTATTGATGGTTACTTATAGCTGAGCCTAAATATCCTCGGCAACTATTCCAGCACTAATGATCCCTCCACCAATTTCTCGCTCCCCATACAATACCGGGACTGGGTTGCCCATAGCCAACGAGTTAACCGCACCGCCAAATGCATAACTTGGTTTATTGTCAGGATCATCTCGACCCTGAAGTCCTTTAGGTTGTGGTGAAAGCATCTGATAGATTCCACCCGCCATCATTGCCAATCCAGATGAGATTAAACCTGCGGCCAATGGAGAAGCAGTTCCCCCCGATACATAAGTCATGATTCCCCCAACCACTACCATTATTGCCCCAAGTATCGTTTGGAATAACCCGGCTTTCTTTGCCCCTTCCATAACAGGAGCAATGCGAATGTCATCATTTCCGCCAAGGCTCTTAAAATCATCAAGGCCAATGTTCCGTTTCCCACGAAACACTGCGAATACCATCCCATTGCTTTTGGCGTTGTTAAGATAGTCTTCAAACCCGTCGAAATTCACGCATAAGGCTTTAACGGCTTCCATCGATGTTTGAACTGCGAATTTATGAACGCGACCAAAGCGAGCGCCCAGAGCCCCATACAGGCGAATAGTAGTTAAACGTTCCATGGCTTCAGCTCCAGGGGTAGGTTTTTGTGGCGGACGCATATCATTGTCCGGTCTTTGAAATAGCCGCGTGAATACGGTGTGATGCAGGAGGGCTGCCCGTAGAGATGATGCAGCAAATCGCCATTTTCGGTGATAATCCCCGCATGGTTCCACTTGCCTGATTCAACTTGCATGATGACCATGCAGCCAGGAATAGGCGAGCACTCAAGAAAGCCTTCGCTCTCCCAGTTATCGTAATAGAGGTTGTCCCGATACTGGCTCTCCCACCAGGGATAATCGACACGGAAATCATTCAGTTTCACGCCCTGCGTGGCGTGCCAATCCATGATCAGCCCCCAACAGTCATGTGAACCGAGAATAAACGGGCGGCCTACAAGCGGGATCGAATCAGGCGTGATTTCTGCGTACTCATCACAATCAGGTGCGTAAATCCCCCACACTACTCCTGAGTTATTGCATTGCTGCCGATCGAGGCCTGAGGGAATTGGTCTGGCGCCATCGCCGGGATGAGAATGGATTACACGGACAATCGCTCCCATATCCTCAGCATTCGCCCATTGCTCTCCATCAATCCGGAAATGCTCAGTTGGGCTCTCATGGCTGTTTAGGACCGGAATATAGCTTTGTCGACGCCCGGATTGAATGACGAAGCCGCAGCACTCGCGAGGTGACTCCTCCAGTGCATGCGCCCGGATGGCAGTCATAATCGTTTTGTTCATGGTTAAATCTGGTTAGCGAATGAATAGAACCGTTGCGGGGAAGCCGCCAAAGTCGAGGGTTGCAGTGTTTGGCTCTGTCAGGCCTGCGCCAAAGCGCTTGCGGCAATCACTTAGGCAGCCCCCGCAAACATCTAGCGCGGGGTCGCTTACCTGATTACCTTTGGCATCGAAATAAGCTGTGCCGCTGTAAGAGCAGCCATCCCCACTTCGGTATTGCCCGCGCAATGCCCACTCGCACAGTGAAGTGATTTGCCTTGTTGGAATAACCAAACCTTGCAGGTCAGCCGGACTGCTCAATGACCAGGCGATAACCTCATCATCTTCAGATGTTTTGCTATCAATCCAGAATGTTTGCAGCGAGAACATCGTGGGATCAGCAGTCGGGTTAGTTCCACCAGAAAAGTTCACGGCATCAAGGTAAACCGCGTAAGTGTCGATAATGCTGACCTTAGCATTAACCATGTCCTTAAATTGGAGGCAAAGCGCAGTTATATGTCCATCAAGATTCGACACGCTTAGCTTTGGGCCTGTGGCATTATCCGAAGATAATGAGAGGTCCGTCAGTTGAAATGGCCAGAAATCATAGGTTTTGCCATCGAAAATGATCGGCTTTGGGCCGAGCTTGTTTTCATCACCGGCTGCTGCGTCGATTTCTTCAGGAGTATGTGGGAATGGGCTGTAATGGAAACGGTGAATGCCTCCGCTAAATTCTGAAGCATCCACTTCAATCAATCGCACCCTGCCACCGGGTGCCAGTTTTGCGGCATGGTCAACAAGTGCCATTATGCGTAAACCCCGTAAGCACGTTTAATCGTGAACGAGAGTTCAGAGAATTTGCTGTTGATCTGATTCTTGCGCACAGAATCAGCAACGACGCGGTATAGCCCTTTTCCCTCGCCTGGAGGGGTAATGACGAATGCTTTCACTACATGGGCCAGAAGAAAAGTGCGAAGTTCATTCACTTCCGCTTCAGCCCCCACATGCTTCATTGGCACCTGGATAGCCGTCGAGTTAATCCCGTTCTCGGCTACTTGTTCATAGCCATCGCCAAACTGGGCGGCGCGAACTGTCTGGCTGTATTCAATGGGTCCAGCACCGAGCTGTGAATGCCATTTATAGGTGTCGATTGCCATAATTTATCCATAAAAAAACCCGCCGAAGCGGGGTTTATTCGAGCTGATACTTTTACAAATTTAAATCCAGAGGAAATGATTTAAACATTTGGTATGTCGCATCGTCCGGGAATGGGGGGAATTTCGTGTTCCACGCCGCGGAGGTTGCCGCGGTACATAGGTTTTTATCTCCCTTCTCAGCTTGCACATTTGTTAAAGCAGCGTTAGGGGCAAGGGATAATCTCAATGTGCAAGATTGACCTCTGTAATCTTGTATTCCGGTAAATACACCGGTATAGGCCATCTTTGCTTTATCAATCCATGAGTATGCCGCGTTGTTTAACTTAGTTATCTGCATCGAATGTTCGTGATCTTCGTCAGCGAGCGCATTAAACGACACAACAATAAGTACGACGGTTATCAATATTTTTCTCATCACCATATCCTGACCAATAATATGGTTAAACATGATAACTAAGCCATGAAAGAATGTAAGGTGCTGCGTTACTGTTTTTTGGCGAAACTCCCACCAATCATGCCATCATCACGGATTGCCTTTGCAATTCCCTCGGTCACATATCCTTTGATACGTTCTGCCAGCCCCCTGGCAGCGGCATCCCCATCGTTACCACCGCTAACAGTCGAAGTGCTATTGCCTCGATTGTCGACGTAAATATCGACGTTAATACCGCCAGTTGCCCCTGCCGAACTCCCCTGCCCGCCGCCAACAAGCCCACCCGTTGCATAACGCGACATCGATCCACCGTTCATTAAGCGGTAGAGGTTGTCGACGCCAAGACGATTGGTCGCTTCTTTAGTGAAAACGAACTCGTCTTTGTGAACTATGCCAGCCGGTTCATATTTTCCACCAGCCCCGGTATATCCACCAGAATCGAAGCTAACGCCAGCAGCGGCATTGCTGTACGCACCTGATGGCGTTGTTCCACCACCAGAACTGCCGCTGATCCAGCCCAAAGCTTGCTGCACCGCGTAAGCCACCAGCAAGCGGTTAGTGACCTCAACGATCATCTTAAGCATGGATTTTCCGAACTCTTTAATGGAGGCATTCCCGGTAGTCATCAGGCTGGTCAGCATGTCGGACAGGCCTGTGAATGTAGAGGAGGCTACATTCCTGACGCCATCATAGGTGTTGGTGGCGGCGTCGGCATAATCAGCCCAGCCGCGCTTGGCACCAGCAATCCAGTTATCCCTTAACTCGTCTTCGGCCTGATACGTTGCCCGCTGTTCGGCAAGAACCTTTTTCTGTGCTTCAGGGTTGTACGCGTATGCTTCTTTAATGCGTTGAAGTGATGACGCCCTTTCCGCTTCACGCGTTGATTCACCACGCGCTGCCGCGGCGATTTCCTCACGTTTTGCTGCCTGCTGGTCGGCAAATTTATTCGCCTGGTCTGCTAAAGAGTTCAGCTTTTGCTGGCTGGCAATCTGGTCACCTATCCCGGCGTTGATTTCAGCCTGAGCTAAGGCCTTATCTTTCGTTGCAAGTAGCGATTGCTCGTCTTTGGTCAGCGTCCGGGATTTAGCGGCATCTTCCAGCACGCTGAATTTGGCCTGAATCTCCCACTGTTGCTTGCGCTGCTGGCTGATTACGTCATTAACGCCAGTATGCTGCTGAAGAACTTTAAGCTGTGCTTGTAGCGCGAGCGTTTCAGCGTTGTAGGTATCGAGAGTGCGGTCACCGGCCGCTACCCGTACAGCTGGCGTTTTGGCGGTTTTGTCTGGGTGGAATTGCTTGTTGATACCTTCAACAGCCTGTTGGCGCTGTGTATCACTCCATTTATCTGGTGCTGCGGCAACATTTTTCCAGAGTTCAGAAAGTGCTTTGCTGCGCTTTTCCTGCCAGGTAGCAGACTGCTCAAGCACTCGGTTCTGATAAATCAGCGAACTGGTGCGTTTGTCATCGTCCTCTTTGCCTTTGGCAATAGCGACTGAGATGTCATTCTGTAAGCTAGAGGCTTGCTGAAGTGGTGCGATTTGAGCCTGTAGCGCATTTATCGCAGCGACTTGGGCTTTGCGGCGATTATCGTACTCATCGTCTGCTGTGCTGGTCGCGTACCCATAAGAACTACCCTGCCGCTCCGGTAGCAATGCTTTTTGACGTATCGCCAAATCAGCCTGCATACGCTTGAGCATGTCGTCAGGTGCTTCTGGCCTGCCAATGTTCAGCAGTTCATCCCACATGCCTTTAAGCGAACTTCTGACGCTATTGGCGGCACGCTCGACCAGTCCCAGATTATTGATTATCTGCTGACTACGGCTCTGTTCAGCCTGACTGTAGGCCTTGGCTGCTGCTTCTGCGGCCCCTTCTTTGTCCCCACGACGCTCGAGCGAAGCAATGTAATCGTATTGTGCCGAAGTGAGGTAATGCAATGTGGAGTTAAGATCCTCCGATGCCTTTGTGGGATTGGCATAAAGCTTCTGGAAGTTCTTAATCGTGGCATCGACCGATTGCCCGGTCGCGCTTTCCATCGCCATCGCGGCACGCGTTACCGACTCCAGTTGATCGGTTTTGAACGTGCCAGCGCCTACAACCTGAGATAGCGTGGCGGCAGCGGCTGCGACCTTGTTGCTCGAGCCTCCAATCTTTTGCGCCATTTCTGACAACTGGCTTGCTGATTGTGCCGAGTAGTTCCCAGTAAGAATGAGCTGACGATTAAACTCAGAGGCTTCCTGCGTCCCTTTGTACCAGGCTGTCGCAAGCACGCCAACACCCAACACCAGTGCGCCAATGCCAATCGTTACCGGGTTAAGCAGTCCCAGCAATCCACGCAAATAGCCACCGACTCCAGAAATCGCACCACCGACCGAACCGAACTGATCCTTAATCTGTCCACCCTGCTGGAGCAGGATGAGGAATGGCGACTGACCACCAGCCAGTTGAGTGGCGATGTCAGTGAACTGCGCTGGCAATGTGCGCAGCGCCTGGTTGTATTGCCCGATTGAAATCCCAGCTTTCTGCGCGGCGAGTTGTTGCTTTGTCAGCGCTTCAGGCAAGACATCAGCGACGGTTGTCAGCCGCTGGCGCGTTTCGTTCAGGATGCCGTTGAAGTGCTCGAACTGGCTGCTGTTGATGCGCCCTGACTCGAAGTGCGAAACAAGCAGTGCATGCTGTTCATCGAGCGCATTGAATGCGCGAATAGTCGGGTCAATGGAGCCGAGCAGGTTTTTCAGTGAGGCCGATTGCTTCTCTGCTGCCTGCGTGGCTGCCAGTTCTGCCTGCGCTCGCGCCGCAGCTTCACCCGTATCAGTAAGCTTTAAACGCGTGTCATCAAGGATTTTGTTGTAGGACTGAAAGGTATCGTTATCCAGAAAGCCCTTGGCCTGAAAACCTCGCAGGGTAGCCTGCTGCTCATCCAGGCGGTTAAGGGCTTTGGTGACCGGGTCGATATTCTCCAGCAAGCCCTTCAACGCATTCTGCTGCTCTTTAAGCCCTTCCGTTCCCTGTTGCGTGGCAGGTTTTACACGCTTTGCCGCATCAGCCAGGCTATCGGCCCCTGCTGCTGCGCCAGCTGCCGCGTTGGATAATTTATCGAGTTCATTATTCGCTGCCTTCAAATCCGAGACGTCAGCACGCAGCGTAATTGACGCGATTTGTTCAGACATTACGCCACCTTACTCATCGTTTTGAGAGCTTCGTGCTCCATGATTTGAATATCAGCCAGACAGGCCGCCGCATCCTCAACCCTGTGCATTTCGAACATCCAGGGGAGAACGTTGTAATCGATGCCGGTTGCGCCGTTCGCGCCCACGCGCCATTGCGTCACCAGTGATGAGAAGACACTGAAGGGCTGCCATACCGATGGCAGAATACCGACCTCTTCTTCCACATCTTCAGGCGTCAATCCAAAGGCGCTCAGTTCCGCAACTGACGGCCCCGGCGTATACATCGCTGCGGCGACCTGCTTCAGTTTTTTTCGCGCAATCCCATAAGTTCTTTGGTGTAAGCCAGGCCGATACTGTCGAATGCGCGCGGGTAGTTCAGCAGTAGCACGACGACGTTATCACGTGTGAACTCATCTGGAAGCGCCCAGCCTTCAACGATTTCCATCAGATAATCGGTCTGCGGTTCAACAGCGGACTTCTTCCCTTCAGCTGACTTCTGAAGCTTCTCATCCATAGCGCGTAACTCGTCGAGCGTTTTATGGCGGAAGGTGAACGACAGTTTGCCATCTTCTGCGCCAGCACGCGGGATGATTGCCGTAGTCGAGAAAGTTGGATTTGGGATCAGGGTGAATTTGGTCATGGATTCGACTCACAAAAATGCCCGGCGAACCGGGCGAGATAATTAGGTGATGCTTACAACACAGGCCTTCGAGGTAATGGTCTTACCCGCCGCATCGGTAACTTCACAAACATAAGAACCTGCATCACCGGAAGCCGCAGCAGCAATATGCAGCGTGGCAGCAGTCTGGGATGGCAAAGCCGTACCCGCTTTCTTCCAGACGTAGGTGTATGGCGCAGATCCGCCTGATACCACGACAGCCAGGTCAAGGGCTGCGCCTGTCGCTACTGATTTAGTCGGCGTGTCCAGATCTGAAACGAACGCAAGCGGTGTTGCTGAGGCATCAGCGATTGGATAAATCTGCATATCCGATTCGAAGTTCATGCGCGCTTCGTTACTTTCAACGGCGTTAACTTCCGTCTTTGGCACTTTCTGGAATGAGATTTTGGCAGAGTAATAACGATCGGCTTTGCCGCGTGGGTTGTGGAACCACACCGCAGTTGTATCACTGGACTCGTCACACTCAATCAGGCGTTTATAAATCGCGAGTAGCGGATCATGCGCAAAGGTATAAACCTGAACCACGGCATTTTTAAACGTCGGGATGGTTCGCGCTTTGTCATCTTCGAGGAACTGCACGCTGATGGTCTGCTGGTCACCGCCTTCGGTACCGAGCGTCATAACCTGCGGCATGGTGATCCACGAATCAATTTTACGCAGCGTGCCTGCGCCGGTACCGACAGGGAATTTGTTGGTGTCAGTAGTATCGAAACCTTCCAGCACGATTTTGGTAGTGGTGACGGATTTAACGCGAAGCACCATAGCTTCGAGCTTCAGCCAGCCGGAGTTAACCTGCACAACGTCACCGGCCAGAATGCCCGTAGCCGATGCTACGGTGAGTTCGCACTCTGCGGCGTTAGAGGCCGCGGTGAACACAATCGGCGTGAGATACGCCTTCGCGACGTTCACACGCGAGCCATTGGGGATTGCGAATGCCATTGCACTCTCCTGAATTTGGGTAATAAAAAACCCGCCGAAGCGGGTCAGTAGTCAGCGCGATAGCTGATTGATATGGGAATGGTATAGCTTATGGAGCCAGAGCCACCTGTCGGGCCAGATGAGGCGCGGTCCTGAATGCCGGAATGAATTGTTGGCTGCCCATTGATGTATACCGACAGGTCACCATCCTGCAATCTCTCACCATCCGGGAATTCATCTGAAATGCCGTTTGCTATACGGCGTGAATCAGTGACGCCATTACCGGCCATTGCGATCACGTTCACCTGCATAACACCCCGATAGGTTTTGGCGCTGGCTTCGAAATCAATGCTCTGGGTTGCCGCCGGCAATACAAACACTCGAAGATAAGGCTTATCCTGTGGCGGTGTGAACGGGATATTCTCCCATGCAACCTGTACACCCTGCGTGTTAGCAAACAAGGCAATACGCTGTTCAAGCATTTCGATAATCCGTAATGACTGGTCAGCCATTGCGCACCTCCCTCGCCGCTTCAGAGAACAGCGTCTGGAAGTCTTGCGCGGTGATACGCACCATTCCGCCAGGTGCTTTCTTTGAATGCCCCATTTCAAGCCTGTAGCTGTAATCCAGGTTATTGGTGAAGTAGATAGAGTTCATGCCTACTTTGAACGTTTCAAGTACCATTATTCCGCGCTCATTCGAGATAGTACCCGTTGGATCAATATCCTCGGTCGCATCCGTTGGCCGTGAATCCATGCCGACAAACCAGTTGGCCTTGAAGCGACCACCGGTATAGCCAGGCGGGGCTTTAATATCCATTGAGTCATGAACTTTCAGCCCCTTACGCAAACTGCCAGCCTTGGTAAGATTTGCCTTATCATGCCGCAAGGCATTGTTGTGATTTATGACTTCCTTGTTGTACGCCACCGCTGTCTGGTTAATCTCCCAGGTATCAGGGTTTCCCACCGGTGACATTTCAACGAGCTGGCCGAGGATCTTAATACCAGTCACCCGAGCCACCTCCTCGATATCCGCTTTCGTCGTATCGACAATTAACTGGATAGACTGAAGAAAAGCCTGATTACCCATGGTCACATCCTTAGCTGAACTTTGTAGCTGATGAGCACCTTGCCCGGTTTAACAGGATTCGGTTGTTCAACACGATAGGTTCTTCCATCAATGACAATCAGGTCACCAATGCGAATTTCCGTTTCGAATGTGGCCGTCAGTTTGATATCGCCAGTTAACACCAGTGAGTTATCAATCTCTCGTGGCTGATACTCCGTGATAACGCCCGTAACTGTCGATGATACCGCAGGGGTTTTCACTTCCCGGCCATTCTCATCGCGCTGAACAGTTCCACCACGGGTTAGCGTGTATTGTGCGCCGTTCTCCGTAAGCAACCGAGTTGCAGTGGCACGCATTCGCAGGTAGTTGATTGCCATGCTATCCCCTCGAAACCCGGACCTGTTTACCGCCTACCACCAGCCCGCGCAGTGAAGCGAATAGCCATGGGAACGATGGTGTAGCTTTGCTGGTCCCCGCCTCATATTGAACCGTTACCGCCCCCTCGACGCGTTCCATCGTCACGGCACCGCCTCCTGCCACTGAAGGCACCAGGTCAATTTCCTGCGACTCAACTGCCAGGCGGCATTGCACGGAAACAAGCTGTTTAGGAATGGCATCACCAGGCAGGTCAACGCCATCGAAACGCAATCCAGTGCGTGGCCACGATAAAGGCTGAGATGAAACAGTACGCTCACCGCGCCACGCCAGCCCCTCGAGATAGTCCATCGCCTGAACCAGTAACTGAGCGCACTCAGTATCATCTGTTGGTAATGAGTAACCACGAGAATCAGCGAATGCTTTCAGGTCGATAACGCTGGCGTAGCTGTTGAAGTCAGGGGAAGCAGAATCAGCCACCAGCATAATCAGCCCTCCAGTTGCCAGCCCAGCGCCAGCCAGTTCTCAACTTCATCCGGATGCACTTCAGCTGATAGCGGACCAGCAGGAAACTCCGGTTCGTCGCGCACCATGATGAGCAACGTCAATTCCTGCGGTTCCTGCGGTTCCTGCGGTTCCTGCGGTTCCTGCGGTTCCTGCGGTTCCTGCGGGACAGGATTGGGTTGAGCTGCCTCAGCCGCAAGCTTTGCCGCTTCACGTTCTGCGCGTTGTTCTTTCGTCAGTCCGGCCATTGGGCCTCCAAAAACATTAAGGGGCCGAAGCCCCAATGGTTAGCCCATGATGATCGCGCTGTGCGCAGGCTTGATGGATGCAACACCCCACGCAACACCAACTTCGTAGCGTACCTGGCGGTACTGGCGATAGAGGGCAATCTGGAAAGTGATCCCTGAAACCGGATCGGTAACGTTCATCACGTCATCCGCAGTATCACCACCTTCAGGCATTGCCGGAGTACGGCAGGCCAGCAAGAATGCATTGCGGTCGAATACCATGTTAGGCGCGAACTCTGCCAGCACTGTAACTGCCGTCTGGTCAGCCAGATCCTGACGCAAGCCAGGTGCCGAAATGGTAATGCTGGATGAGGTCGCAGCCACCACCATGTACTGGTTATAGTCGCCATCAAACTTCACTGCGGTACCAACAGCAATGCCACCTGTACCCGCAGAGATAGCGATAATGATATCGCCCTCTTTTTTGGCGCCATTGACCTTATAACCCGCTGCGGTAGTCTTCGCCGTGCGTTTGATACTTGCGGATTCATGCAAGTTGAAGCCCATCACTCGGCCAATAATGCCTTCGCGCAGCAACTGGTCAGTTCCTGCCTCGTTCGTTTTGAACAGCACGGACTGCTTGCCGCGAATAGATGCCATTGCCTCACCTCCCAGCACCATGCGTAAATCAGTGGTTGGCGCGCCATTATCAACCAGAATTTGGCGCGCATTTGCTGCATCGGATAGGTCGTCTTTAACGCTGAATGGCGTGTCTTTTGGCGAACTGGTAGCACGAGATGAATTGAAATACAGCGCCGCAAGGTCAGCATCCATTTCATTGCTCAATGCACGAAACGCCTGTTTGAACTGGTCAGCCAGGATGATGTTGTAAGTACCTGCCGGGCCAAGAGCCAGTTGTTCTTCGCCGTTCCATTTGACCGGAGCCATTTTGGATTTGGTGATTTTAACGTCAACGGTACCAATGGATTGTTCGCCATCATTTGGCGCGGTCGCACCAGGGGTGATGTCAACGGTCGTAGCAACCGGCGCAACAGGTGCGGTAACCGTCTGGTCTTTCGCTGCTGCATCCGCTTTCGCGTTACGCGCTACCGCAGGGATAAAACCGGTTTGCTCGCGGGATACGGAATCGAGAGCGGTATAGATGGTCGGGATGAGACCAGTAAGGGTGTTTCCAGCCATTTAAGGTTCCTTAGAGTTAATCAACGATGCTCATGCCGTCTTTCAATGCAGTCTGTTTTCCAGTCGCATCGAGAGAGTCGAACGCATCGCGCTTCATGGTTTTCTGCCCGACCTGGTGTTGTGACTGTTGAGAGCCACCGCCAGTGTTGCCGGATGCTTTGAGGATGTGATCTTTCTGCGGGTATTGTTCGACCAGGGATTCCAGTGCTTCGTCGAAGTCAGCCAGTTCGCCAGGCTTGGTGCGTGAATAGACCCTCTCGCCATTCGGGTTGTATGCAACCACCTTGCCGTCTTCGATTTTGAATGCCTGACCGAAGCGGGCCTGAACGAAGTCTGCCGGGATGGCGACTTTATCTTTGATGAATGCCGAACTGCCGAAGCGACCGCCGATCATCTCCTGATAAAGCTGCGATTCCAGTTTCTGGTTTTTGCCATTGGCTTCATCAAGTTGGGTCTGGAATACCTTGGTGATTTCGGCTTTAACCTGGTCGACTGCGCCCGCTTCGATCAACTTCTTCTGGTCGAGCCTGGATACCAGGTCCAGTGCTTCAAGCGCCTTCGCCGGGTCGGTGATGCTGGCGAACTGGGATAGTTTGGCTTCCGCCTGCTCTTTCCCTTCGCGGTGAGTTTTGGCCTCACCGTTGAGCTGAGAGATTTTGCCCATCGCCGCAGAGGCATCGAACGGGATTTCTTTGCCGTCATCATGCACGTACACAGGCATGCCGTTTTCAACCACTACGTGTCCGTTTGCATCGAGTTTCAGTTTCATGTCTTTCTCCAGCCTTCCGGCCAATGCTAAAAGGTCATCCGACCCGTTCGCCGCGTCGCATCCGCTAAACGGCAGGTAATAAAAAGGGCCGCCAGTTGGCGACCCCGATAAAGCTATTTGCTGCTATTAAAACGCGCTGGCATCAATGCGCCTGAGTTGCTCGAGCGTGAGCATCTCGCCCCGGTCGTTATAAAACTCATCGACCGTTAGTTTCCCATCGGAGAGCAACCTGGCTCGAGTCACGCCCAGCACCTGTTCTTGCCGGGCGTAGCTCTGGTTACTCAGCCAGTCCCGATAATTGGTCTTTGCTGGCACTTGCCCGTCCATCGATGCGCGTGTGGTGCCGTCAAGCTCATCGATCGGAATACCCAGTTCACGCCATGATTTAGTGATATAGGTTTCGCTGCTGCGGCAGCAGTAATGCGCTTTACCGGGACCGTTGAGATACGGCACTTTGTGGCCTATTGGCTGCCCGTCGAGGGTGTAAAGCAGATGGTCGCGCACGATGCAGATTGGCGTGGTTTTGTTGTCCAGCGTCGAATCCCATTGCTTCGCATTAATAAGGTCGCTGTTGGCCTCGGCAAAGTCCTGCCTGGCGGTTGCGGCAACGTGATTGATGGCGGTTTTCACAACACTTGTGGCATTGGCCCGACTGACCTGTAATGCGCCATCCTGCCAGTTACTGGCTTTGGTGCCACG
Organism: Buttiauxella sp. BIGb0471; assembly: GCF_024807715.1. Taxonomy (NCBI): domain Bacteria; kingdom Pseudomonadati; phylum Pseudomonadota; class Gammaproteobacteria; order Enterobacterales; family Enterobacteriaceae; genus Buttiauxella; species Buttiauxella sp. BIGb0471. Next base: position 676,373 of record NZ_JANUEU010000002.1, on the reverse strand, counting down.
AACGCGGCGAACAACCTGCTCCGTGGTTTCTCCGTTGAGAAAGCCCATGCGCACGGCGTTGGTTAGTCGTTCAATCCGGTCCGCTTCCAGCTTCTCACCCCATTCCTTCAGTAAGCGTCCCTGGAATGGCTGCGAGACAGCAGAGGCAAATACCTGCTGCGGCGTGAGCTGATGAAGCGGAACATGCTGCAATATTACTTCGGGCAACGTGTCGCTGAACATCAGAGCCTGATAAGTGGCCTCATGCATAGCAAAGCTTTCCAGCTCGGCTGTCAGTGACTCACTTAACGAGGCGTAAACGCGCTGGTTAATCGCCCACACCGCTTTGAGCTGAGTCGCCAGCCGCTTAGCCGTCATGGTGTAAGGATTCATGTCCTCAAGCGCCACCAGCAGCTGCGCAGCGAGTTCGGCATCCGCCTGATTCAGTATGAGAACCATGCGACGTGCCGCGCCATTACCATAACGGCTGACGAATAAGCTGTGCGCAATGGTCTCGTTCTGCAGGCGCTGGTTAACAGTCCATTTGCGATTACGCATATCACTCACCCGTTAACGTTGGAGCCTCGTTGAGTAACTCATCCAGCACCTTATCGGGGTCCATCGTGGCGTCTATCAGGTTAAGCTTCTGAAGCGATTTAATGGCATCGATACGACGAATATCACCACCCTGACGTAGCGCCTGAATCGCGAGAGCAGCCGGCGGATTGAATTCTTTGGTTTCGACATCCAGTTCAGTGCGCACATCAACCGAGCCGCCTTCCGGCAGGTCGAGATATTCCGCCATAATTTGCAGGATATTCGCCAGCGCATCCTCCAGGCTGTTTGCCATGGTGTAGAGTGGCGATTGCTCCTGCATCGTTTCTTCGCTGGTCTGGTCGACAGACTTCGTGGAGGTGTTCTCAGTGCGCAGCAGCTTCGCGCCCGCCTGCCGCATCTGTTCAACAAGGTCAGCGAGCGATTCTTTGCCCGCGCTGATAGCTGCGCCAGTGTGCTCGACGTATTCAAGCCCTTGATGCTGTCTGTCACTGAATGCAGTTGCAGATGACGAGCCGATGACCAGCTCTTCGTTTTCGCCGAGCCCATAAACCACCAACAACGGCACGCGAGCCACATGCAAAACGTTGTCCTGCTCGCTCTGGCTCTGCCAGTGCTTGATGTTCAGCAGCGCCATGTTCAGTAGCGGAGGCGTACCACACATAAAGCCCGTACGTTTGGTATAAAGCGTGATGAGCGGGATATCATTGCGTGAGGTTTCCCATTCTTCATAAAGCGTCCAGTTCGCAGCACCCTGCGCATCCGTCGATTTGCGATGTAGCTGTACTTTCCCCGGGAGAAGATAACGAATCTGATCAATCTTCTTCTGCCCGAAGTCGTCACCATCCTCGATAACGACTTCTTTGATGCGCAATTCAGTGAGCACCACCTTTCCGCCAGTGACCTTTGATTTCCAGCCGATGACCTGCCGTGGGTTAATCATCGTGACGTATGGGCGTGCGCCTGTTGCCTTCTCTTCGGCTTTCGTTTTCACTTGTTCTGTATCAACGCGCGGATAATCCACCAGCGCATGCGCAAGACCATATTGCATTGCGAGTCCAAAGAGTGATTGCGCCCAGACATCGAAGCGGTTGCCCTCAAGGTCGATATTTGGCGCAAGTTCACGAACGCCATCAGGCACTGACTCTTTCAACTGAACCGGCTCGGCAAATACCCGGCCAATGTTCTGCTTAATGGTTTCCTCGTATGCTGGCAGCAACGTGGCCACCGCGAGGCGCTCTTTGTACGCGTCCTTGTCTTCTTTGGGCCACATTGGCAGGTAGGTTTTACCGAGCTGCCGCATGTATAGCGTGCCGCCCATCAGCGCGTCGTTAATGTCCCACGCCTGAACCATGTTCCCATAGTCCAGATTGGGTGTTGAAATATCAGGCATGGTTATATCCGTAGGTTAGTGACTTTGCCGGTTGGCTTGATGATTGGGAATTGCTTAACGATGTAATAACCACCCGCATCGTTAGGGTGATCGTTATCGGATTTTTTATCTGGCTCACCAGTCTTCTTATCCCAGACTTGCTGCTCCAGCGATTCGGTATAAACCGGGCAGCGCTTCACATTCACCCGGTAGCGGCGATCGCCGTTGCCGTTGCAGAACATGGCGTTCATAGAGTTCACGCGGTCTTTCACTGGTGGATTAGAAGCATTAACGACCACGTTAAAGCCAGCCTGTTTAAGCTGGGCTATATCAGTGGTGCTGGCATTGCTTGATTTGCGAGAGTCGCCAGAAGCATCCGGGTAGATATAGATTTCGCGAACCTTACGATAGCTACCACCGTCGTATAGCCAGAAGCGCTCTTTGATGATGCGAATAATATCGGGAGTATCGTAAGCGTTAATGATTTCGGTAACAGCGCACGGCAGGCCAAGCCTTAATACGTGGACTATTCCGGCCATCTTCCCAACGTTAAAATCCATCCCGATATAAAGCGACTCGCCTGGCTGCTCAACTTCTTCGCAGTTATTCCGCCGGCGGTCGAACTGGTGATAAATCGTCCCGCTCATCAGGTTGGTGAACTGACCACGCAGATATGCCTTGATCAGCTCAGGTGGATAACTTGCCAGCAGCGAAGGAATGTAGTCATCTGGCAGGTTCTTCGCATTATCGAACGTGCTGGCCTGCACCATTCCGTACATAGCAGCCAGTTCAGGCTTATCACGCACCGCCTTCAAAAATTGCTGATAGACGAACTTGAAGCCTTCTGGTGTCGTCGTTACGTCAATGCCATTGCGCAGGCCATCGACCTTGTAACGCATACGGGCGATGATTTTTCGCCAGGCTAGTTGCGCCTTTTGCGCTGGCATTACATCGAGCTCATCCACCAGCGCGTTACCAATTTTGAAACCCACTATCGTGGCTGGCTTCTCCATCGATCGGCATATCGTCGTACCGCGATACACCCGCCCTTCGTAGAAATGAACCTCTTTATTACCTTCGTTGATCTTAACGTTCAGGCCCCAGTCGAAGGCGACTTCCTCGACCGTTGGGTAAAAGATATCGCGTATCTGCGGGTACGTTGGCGCGAAGTATCCCTGGTTAATTTTGGGAAACTCCCACATCCCCTTGCAGATGCCACCACAACCCACCCATGTTTTACCGCTACCAAACCCGGCTACATATGATTTGAACTTGTGAGGCATGGCGAGGAAGCGCGCCTGGGGAATATTAAGTGTCGGGCTGATCCCCATCATCTGCCCTCGCATCCACTACGTTGATATTGATTGCCACTGGCGTTGGTTCGTTATCCTCATCATCGTCGGCCAGCTCCTTCCGAAGTTTTTCGACTTCAAGCTGACGGCGTTCGATTTCGATTTGCTGCAAGCGCTGCGCGAACTCGCTGTCAGCCAGGCCAAGGCGCTTCATTACCGCCTCGAACATGCGCTCGCGGCTAATCGCAGTTATCTCAACACCATTCTTTCCAACTTTGACGCCTGAATAAGCCAGTCGAGCAATTGCAGGTAGTTTGCGAGTGTCAGGGAAGTAAGGTTGACCGATACCGTCACCATTGCAGCGTGGGCATTTAGGATTGGGCTCGCTAGTGTGGTCATAGCCATAGCCGCCAGTATCAAGTGGCTCCCGGCTGCCTTCTTTTGCCGCGGCCTTGAGTCGTTCCTCTTCAAACTCAACCATATCGCGCCACTGATATTGATGACCGAATCCCCAGCAGTAACGGCAACTGCCCCGGCGGTATTGCGAGATTTGGTTGGCATCGAAAGTGGCAAGCTCCCACATCTGCGCCAGAACTTCGTCGGCGCTGGCGAGCGTGCGCGACAGTGAGGCTTTCTGCTGCTGCGCGATTGCCCGCGCAATACTAACTTTTGTTAACAGCCTTGCACCCTGTTCATTGGCTGTCTTGGCGCTGTATCCAGCTTTGATTGCGGCCTGCGTAGCATTGCCACATCTAACGTATTCCGCTACAAAAGAGCGTTGTTGTGGGTTGAGGTCATCATCGTCAACAAGCTCTTTTGCGCATTTTTCAATTTGCGCACTGCGCACTTTCTTCTGCGCATTTTTTTGCGCACTTTGCGCAGAAGGCTTCTTGATATATCGGCGGGCCGTTGCGTAGTTCAGTCCCTGAGCTTCACACCAGTCGCTCGGTGAGATATTCGTTTTGGCGTGATCGGACAGGAACCGCTGCTGAAGGGCTCCCCAGTCCGGTTTTGCCATTGCTTACTCCAATAAAAAAGCCACCAGCGAATGCCAGTGGCTCAGAATGTGTATGGTGGCCGGTGCTGATCTCCGGCATGGTTAGTGCTTTGCTTGGTCATTATCACGCCTAGTGACCAATGCGGATAGTCTCCGCGCCAGTACTGGTCATATTGAATCAGCCTGCACATTCACCACAATTTGACATTATCACAGGCACTAAATGAATGTCTCAAGATGCAAACTAAGATCAAAGCCATAATTGTGACAATCATGCACTCTTGCACACCTATTAATTGGTCGTTAGTTTTAGCTTTCGCTAAAGTTTTAACATCCCTGACTTGAGGTTATTTTCTGAATGAAAACCAAACTTTTAACTGTCGTAACGTTAGCTGCTTTATTCTCAGGTGCAGTCAACGCAATTGGTGTGAGTTTTGCTGAATACCAGCAAATGCAAACTATCAATCAGTGTGCATATATCGCTAACACGATGAGTGCTGATAACACCGCTCAGGTTATGGAATTAGCACTGCAACGTTATATTGAAGTTACTTCAAAGTCGCGCCCAGGTGGATATCACCCTACACCAAATGATCTCGCCACAGACTATGCGCTTTTCTTTCAGCAAACAGTGTCCGATACAGCAGATGAGATGTTTGAACAAATTAACAAGCGCGGACTTCCATTGGCACCAGGGTCATGGGAATTAGTTGCCCGTGACTGGTGGACAGTAAAACAGTGTTCGGTAGTTACGGGCCTGTGAATCTTGGATTTGATGGACGCCCACTGGTACAACCATTAAAAAAGCCACTCGTAAGTGGCCTTTGTGATAACTATTGATTATTTTTCAAACCAAGGGGATATTAATTTAAACCATACAAAAATTGAGACTTTATATGCCTTTCAAATTTTCGCTTTTCATGGGCTGGTACTTCTTCGCAACTTTTTACGCTGCAACAACTTTAGGCACGCAAATTGGCGATGCAATCCTTGAAGGATCTCGAATTGTGCACGCAATTATTAGCATTGTGATTATTGTCCCCATGTTCTTATTATCTCGCCAATTTTTTCAGATTTTGAAACAACATTTTTTAAATGATAAAAATTCGCTATAAATTTTCATTATCAAGCCCACCAGTAGATGAGCTTTGTAATGGTCTATTCAGCTGGTTGGATATCGATGAAGTATTCCTTGCCCTGCTCAAATTGCTCGAAGGCAGCAGGATTGGATATGACCATCTGAAGCTGTCCACCCGGCGTGTACTTAGACCAGGCTTTGTTTTCTTCTGTGTCGGCTGTTACCGGGCTCATGTGGATGGTGCGATGTGAATCGTCATTAGCTTTCTGAATAAAGTGACAACGGAATTTGGCGCGAACGGTCATGGCTATTCTCTTTGTTGTGGTCGTAAAAAAGCCCCGCTATTGCGAGGCTCGTGATTGTTCAATGGTTCGGATATCAGCCTTATCCCGGTTGCACTGCCCCAGCGCAGACAACAGACTGACGTTTAAATCCAGACTGGCCCCGTAAGTCAGCGGATCGGGAATAAACGGTTGTGGCGTTTCAGCGGTCAGGCTGGATGGGGTTTGCTGCTGTGGTACCGGAACGTAAACTGTCCGCGTATTGGCGCAGCCGGTTAGTTGCACCAGCAGGCACAAGCCGAGCAGCACAATCATCACTCGCAACAGCAGCTTTGATGTCGTGCGCGGCGCTCTGAGCGTCCTGTGCGATCTGGTTCTTGGCATGCTGATTGACTCCCAGAACAATGTTGGTGATAGCCACGGTTTTCAGGACGTTATCCATAATCGCGCGATTGCTATTGTTCTCACCCTGTAGCGTGGTCAGGCTGGCATCGATGCGGGTGTTCTCATTCCAGAGCCACGCAATCATCACCAGCGCAGCGATGGATAGCCACCAGCGCCAGTGTGTATTCAGTGAAAGCAGGAAATATTCAATCATGCCTCGCTCTCCGAACGGCTCCCGTTCATCACCGGAAGTGGTCGAGTATCTTTCGGCTCATTCACCGGCCAGCGATAACCTGATACACGCGAACGCTGGAAGGCGCGGATATTGATAGCATCAGACTGATTTCCACCCAGCACCATCAAATCACCGTTTTCATGTTGCCCAACGACGAATCCAACATGGCCGCCGCCGTCGCGACTGAATACCACAACGCAACCGAAGGCTGGTTCGCGTAGCTCGGCGCCCCAGTTGAGGTAGGACCTCGCAGATTCAAAGCGGGTTGATTTGATTCCGACCCGCTCGAGCATGGAACCAACGAAGGCTGCACACCATGGCGTTTCATCATCTTTGATTCCACTGCGTTTGATGTCTTTCCAGAACTGGATAATGAGAGGGTTATGACGAGGACCTTTGATTTCTAACTGACCTAAATACTTACGGGCTTCAACTATCCACTTGGGTTCCTGCATTACTGCCTCCTGCTTTATTCAAAAAGCGCGCTTCAAGCGCCTTGATTAGGGTTGAACCTGACCAGCCAGCCATTCCGCAGATTGCCCCGGTTATTTCTACAGGCCATAGATAGTGCATCGCAGTAAGCATCATCAATGCACCAGCAAACAAAGACACTATGAGTTGTAATGCCAGCATCACCCAACTGAAGCGGGCACCATTAATGACACGGTAGGCATATCCAGCCATCGCCCCGAGCAATGTCATCAGGAATGCCAGTATTAATGCGAACAGGTCGGGGTTGTTTCCAGGCATGCGCATATCTCTCACCTCGCTGAGTGCGGGTGCTGTGTGATGGGTATAAAAAAGCCCCGCATAAGCGAGGCCGAAAGTTGAGATGTATCAATCGGGTGAATATGTTGTCTGGTAGCCTGAAGTTTCAGCCCACCCATGTGTCAGCATGGATGTTTATTGCCGCAGGTCTGGCTGTTGGCCTCGGTTCTACAGGAGTTCAGACTATAAATGGCAGATATTCATCACATTGAAAATCTTAAGCTCGGAACAAACTGCAATGACGTGAAGGATGTTGCAACAGAGGTCACAGCAATGAAACTGGCTCTCGGCTTGCTCTTTGCAAGACTTCCTGATGCCGACAAAAACCAGTTTCTTATTGAATTGACGCAGTATGATTTTCCGCCTTTTGAAAAGCTAGCAACAGAGTTAAAGCAGTTTGCACAAAAATAAGCACTGGCCGCTTAGGCGGCCTTTTTGACGTTGAATCTTGGCGCAAAGAAGACTATAGATTTTTTATCTTCACTAAGACCAAAATATGCACTATCCAATTCCCCCTCCTTTTTCCTGCTGTAGTAGTAAAAAGGCCCCGGCAAATGCCGAGGCCATAAATTGATTTGCAATAGCAAAGTCTCTATTCAGGCGGGTGCAACTGCCCGCTTATTACCACTACATCACTGGAATGGATAATTTCACGTTGTCGACCCACTAATTGCCAGCCGCCGGTCGCTCGCTCACCTGTTTCACAGTTTTCAGCTTCTTGACGAAAATATCGGGCAACCTGAACGGTGCCGTAGAACTGTATCCAGTAGAAGCCTTCTTTCATCGTCTGTCTCTTTTTAGGTAATGATGACTTGAGGATAGCAGTTGGGTAGTTTCAGGTAAGGCTTGCGCCGTCATCGGGTATATTTTTAATACCGCCATGCGTGCCAGCTTTCAAAACCTTAATCATTAGCCTTCCTTTACCTGGGTCAGTTCGAAATGCGCGCAATGCGTGTCGCTTAAATATTTGCAGGTAGATGATATTCAGTAAGGGGCATAATAAAAAAAGCAGAATCCCTGCGCCGAAAGCAGCTAATCCATGTAACCAATCAAGCATCGTCAGAGGAATAAGAAAAAGACAGTAATGAAGAATGAAGCAGATTTTGGTAACAGACAACGCCCATGCAGGTATAAATATTTTGGGGTCCACTTCATGAAATCTACTGCATTTTACTATCTGGCCAGAAGCGACACTCATGCCAAGAAACCAAAAAATCGGTGCGTACGTTACTAAAAATAACCCTATAACGATTAAGTTCCAGTTGTACATTCGTGAATCATGTCCGGGTGACTATTTCATCCCCGAATAATATCACGATTTTTCTGTTGGCCATCAACGCAAAAACCCGCACTCGGCGGGTTCGTTGGTAATTTGTTTACTGCCACCAAATGCACTGATGGCACAATATCAAATTAGGCTTAAATATCGCCCATTTAGTTCGGTTTTGCAAGACTTACACATAAATTTGTCGACTTTTGTTGTGATCGCGTTCTCGCCGTTGCACAAAGAGCACCGCAATCCAGTCGACCATACAAGGCTTTCATTGTCCGCCAGTGGCCTGCATAGGTTTCTGACCAGGTGGATTTGCTTATTTGAACTAACGCTGCGAGGTCAGCATGCTGATAGCCTTCCCCTCCTTTCAATTCATTCCTGAGATCCTGCGCTGCCAGCCATACGAGAGCCTGTAATCGCTTCACCGTTTTGCCCGCCATCTTCTTGCTTCCCAGCGTCGCTTTAAATTCAGCCCATGCCCATTCAGTTATCGCCACCTGATGAGCAAACGCCATATCACCGGCATAGCACCATGACAGCCAGGCGTGTTCGTGCTTATCGAGCGCAGCCAAAGCGCGGCGCCATGATGCGGTACGGAACTCTACTGGCTGAACAAGTGCGATAGACGAACCTTTCGCTCTGGACTGCTGGCCAGGTACCGGATCGCCAGGAAGCGTAATCATTTTGCCAGTTGCCTCATCGAGTATGCGCCGACGCTTGCGCTTAAAGCGGCCGGTATCGAACCGTGCATTCTCAGCGAACGCCACCAACTGGCCTTTCGTTGCCCCGCTTAAATCAGCAGTGGCCACCATGAGTTCTTCGCGGACGTACTGAAGATATTGCTGATTCACGCAGCCTCCTTTCGTTTAAGTTCACGCAGTTGAGCACGGGCATTAAGGCGTATGGTTTCTAGCTCTTCTCGCGTCCAGCGGTAAACACGGTTATCACACTCCATCTCCACCACTCGAGCCTCGCCAATCTTCTTGACCAGGTTGATGCGGTAAAGCTCGATATTCCCGGATTTATGGACGTTGCACTCGTAGCATTGAAGGTTAATATTGTCGGGTTCGTAACGTAGATGGCTAGCGGCGGCAGTCGTGCGGTAATGCCCTGCCTGCCATTCCATTGATTGATGTGTTCCGCAGGATATACAGCCGTCTCCATTGGCAAGGTCACTTTCGCGACGCAAGTCATTTACAGCACGTTGAGTGAGGTCTTCCCAGTGTTTGAGGGGTTTAACGGCGGCTTTGCGTCTACGCCATGCGGCTCGCTCAACCTTAGCTATTTTCTTGCTCTCGCTAGCTGATTTGGCCTGCTCTTTTTCTTTCTCTTTGCTGCGCAGCGCAAGCGCGTACTGCGCACCATGCTCAGGACAGCACCACCAGACGTTTGAATAAACCGGATGAAACCACTCACGGCAGACTTTGCACTTGCGGCGAGGTTGCTTTGCCATGCTCACCTCACTGATTCTGCTGGTCGCGCAGCTGCTGATACTCGCAGTTGTGCGGGATAGTGAGGAGCAGGCCGAACTGCGCGCACCACATCTCGACCTGGCTCAGGAAGTGATGCATTTCCCCGGCATCCAGATCAGAAGTGTGTCGCGGTTCCCACGTTGTGGCTTTCTCGCCAGTGATGAAATCGGTGTAGGTGATTTCCACGCTGCCGAGATAGGTTTTCTTGAGGTTGCGCTTCACCCACTCGGGAGTTGCTTCGGTGCGGCCCGAACGAATCAGGTACTCACTGATTTCTCCGTACCACATATGGCTTAACGCGTTCTGCGGTAGGCTGCGTTTATCACGCCAAGGTTTGAGTATCAGGCGATAGCAATCACCACCAGCTAATAGCGGCTGGAGTTGTTGGCCTATGGCGTCGAAGTTTGTCTGGTGAAGGCGAACGCCCTCTTTTGGAAAGTTCACGCGTCACCCCTATGGGCGAACGCTGAATGCAAAGAAACGCTGGCGTCGGATAACGTCAGGCGAGAGATTTCAGATTGGTAGTATTTTTGCGCCATGGTGTTCACTCCGTGGCGCATCGTAGTCAGGTTATCGGGTGTTCAGGCCGATAGTTGTATTATGCAAGTCATGTCTTGCAAAGGTCAATTGCTGGAAGATATCTCTTTGACCATCTCAACCAGTGTCGCTCGAGAGATAATGCGCTCGTCTTTCTGCAGGAGCTTGTGGCCTATTTCTACACCACCATTGTTTAACAACAATCGCTCTCCCGCCTTGAGCTTGAAGGAGCACTTTATTGCACCATCGGAGCGTCTCACTAGATCGTAAGAATCACTACCCTCAGAACTTGCTTGAGACACATCAACCCCCTTCCGTACTGATTAATTTTCGGGACCCAGAATCCCACTTTGCAAAGCCATCTCGGCTATGCGTAACCACTGTAGCAAAGTCGACTTTTTTCCTAATAACCTGCGCGGAAATAAAAATCCCTAAAATTGCATTCAGTAGTTTTTGCTACCACAACACAAACAAACAGCACACAATAACTGTATGTATAAACAGTACTATTTTCTTTTTCCAAGTATGCACAAAAACTATGTATCTATGCAAGGTTATTTATCTGGCTGATTTGAATAATCTTTTTCGCTACACTAGATCAAAATTTGATCGTTAATATTAACGAATGCTGCGTGGCAAAAATGTCGAGACTAAATGATTGAATGCCTGCACTTCGTCACTTCATGTCACGTAATGACACACGCCAGTGTCGACACAATCGAAGTCTTATCAATCATCAGCACTGAAGGTAGGTTGAAAATTTGTTGCTAAGCTGTGCTCGCTAATTAATCACTTTCATTGATCAATGCGATGCTATCGATCGGTTAAATCGATCATAGAAGGCAGTAATAAGGCCACTGCTTAGGTGGCCTGTGTGTTCGCTTAAGTCACGCAGCCTGTTCTTTCACCCCGCAGAGTTCAGGCAAGTTGGCGCGTACCAGTGCCTCAGCAAACGGAGGCGGTACCGCATTGCCGCAGCGAGCGACTTGCTTGTCCTTCGCATACTTCACGCCGCGGTAGTCCTGGTCGATGATGTACCATTCAGGGAAACCCTGGGCGCGGTACAGTTCTGTTGGCTGCAGCATGCGCATTCCGATATCCACGATGCGATACACCACGCCCTCTACTGTCACCAGCCCGTCGGACTCCACACCGCAATACTGCCGCAGGAACGCCAGTGCCTGCGCCGCGCGCGGCTCGTCATAACCCGTAGTCGCCAGGCTGGCCTCAACGTTCCCCACATGCAGGCCACCGGCAGTGAGACCAGGTGCTGGAGCGTCAACTATCCGGCCATCCCGGCAGGTGCCGCGTAGTATCACCAGGTGCGATGTGACCAGACCATGGTGATCAGTGGTGGTGACGGTGTGCGCTGGTTCATTCAGAGCCACGCCAGCGCCCCGGTAATTACCGCCGAAGTGCTTGACCAGATTCGCCGCCACCAGCCCGAACTTCCCACCGCCGGCAACCACCGTACCCAGCGGCTTATGCAGGCCCGGCACCAGAGGTTCCTGCCCTGGGCGCTCGCCGTAGCCCATCTGAATGAGAGTGGTGGACACCAGCTGTGATTTACCGCCACCGCCAGCAGTGATGGTGCCGTTTGGTTCTGTTACTGCATGCCCAATGCTATTGCCAAACTGACGGCCAACAAACGGAGTGATATACGCTCCCACAATGCCCAGCGCATGCCCATTCCCGCCAGGTCTCTTTGAAGTTCCAGCGGTGACTGTCGGTACCGGTTCACGGCAATCCTGCCCCGTCGCGCCAGTTCTGAACTTAGTGAGGTGTGGTACCGCAATCGCGTAGCCATGCGTTTTGGTAATGGTCTGCAATGGCTCATCCAGCGACTGCCCACGGAAACAGTCGTACTTCGTCCGCGTGCTGGTGTGGTTGCACTTCACGATAAACGGCGATGGATTATCGATAACGAAGCGCTGAATGCCTCGGGCAATACGTTTAAGCGTATTTGTGGCCAGCGGTCGCTTACGCTCAAAGATGCTCGGGCAATCAAGCGACCAGTCAATACATTCAGCAGCTGTGCGCCATGGTTTCAGCGCGCCGTTTAGCACTCCCAGTGATTTAGGGTCACCGTGTGATGGCTCAGGCCATGTAACCGGCTGCCCGTCGCAACGCATCACCATGAAGAAGCGTTTGCGGATTGTTGGTGCACCGAAGTCGCATGCTCGCAGCTCGCGAGAATCAACGTCATAACCAAGCCCGTTAACCAGGCGAAGTGCGTCACTGCTGTTTGGCGCTATACCGAGGAAGTCACAAGCCTCTGAAAGAGCCGGATGCCCGGCATCAATACCAGCACCCAGCATGCCAACGAAAGCCGCGAAGGTTTCACCGGCACGTTTCGGATCTGGTCGTTGCTCCCCGTTATCGTCAACCAGTAACGGACCCCACGTTTTGAACTCTTCGACATTCTCAAGCATCATAACGCGAGGGCGTACCGCCAGCGCCCAACGAAGAACAATCCAGGCCAGCCCACGAATTTCCCGCGCTACCGGCTTCGAGCCTTTCGCTTTGCTGAAGTGGCGGCAGTCAGGCGAGAACCACGCCAGGCCAACTGAATTACCTGCGGTCGCTTGTTTCGGGTCGATATCGAATACAGACTCGCAGTAATGCAGCGTGTCCGGGTGATTGGTGGTGTGCATCGCCACCGCGTTCACATCATGGTTGATTGCGATATCAACACTGCGACCGATTGCCATTTCAATGCCAGTACTCGCGCCGCCACCACCAGCAAAGTTATCAACGATAATTTCTCTCACGCGTATTTCTCCATGGCGGTAGCCAGCGAACGAGCGGCTGTGATAATCGACGGTACCGGCATTTGCTCCAGCCACATGCGATTGATGTGATGCTTCAGGCGGCGCTGGTGATGCGCCGGTAATACACCGGCACTTTCAACCTGGGAATAAACCATACCGACCTCGGCAGGCCATACTGTTTCCTGAACGTACACCAGCAGCAGAGACTCAAGTTCGACGATGCGCTTTGTCGCGTACCGCACGAGAGTTTCCAATCCGTTATCCATGGCGTGGCCTTTGACGAAAATAATCCAGTGCGTCTTATCTTCTTTGCCAGTTCGCTGCCCGATGATCGGTTTCTCTGGCGTAAGCGCCAGAATCTGGCTAACCGGTATTTGGGTTTCGTTCCATTTGAAGATGAGCACGCCGTGTGGCCGCAATACTCTGAACGCCTCAGCGAATCCGGCACGCAAATCATCGCGCCAAGTTTCTTTGTTCAATTTGCCGTACTTCTTACCCATCCAGGCACTATCGCCAACACGTTCAAGGTGTGGCGGGTCGAACACAACGACCGGGAATGAATCGTTAGCGAATGGCAGCGCGCGGAAGTCGGCAATCAGGTCAGGACGAATGATCAGGCGGCGACCGTCGCAAAGCGTGTGCTCTTCGCTACGAATATCAGCGAACGCAGCGCGTTCATCCTCCTTATCGAGCCAGAACATGCGGGAGCCACAGCACATATCGAGGATTGACGGCATAGCCAACGCTTCAGGTGGGTTAGTCATTCCAGGCCTCCAGCTCGTTTTCAATTTCTTCGTCGATCTCGTCGTTGGTAGCCGTCTTATTGAGATAGCGCCGCGCTTGTTTCCGGTATGACTCACGGCGTTCGTCGTACCATTCTGAGAATTTAGGCGACCAGCCGTTCACGTACCCGCAAAAAGCAACCAAGGCGTTGTCCTCAGCCAGGCGATCGACCATGCAGTCAGCGGTAGTTAAAGCACATTCACGGATATACCCACGTAAATGATGCTTTCTCCAGTAAGGGCTAACTTTTGAGTCGCACACAGGTTTAAAGCGAAGCTTCCAGCGACGAATACAGCGAGCATCAAGTGACTTAGGCATTGTTGGCCTCCACGCGCTTGAACTCAATTACCCATACCCATGGGCTGGCCTGCCAGCTCTGTGAATTATCGGCGCCGTAAATTGACTGCCATAGCTCACCGAAAACGTAACGGGCTGGAGATAGTTCGTTAGCCTGAACCCCTTCTGCATTGGCATCTTTCTCGCTAATAGCGTTCAACCACTCAACGCGCACATTGGTAATTTCCAGCGATATGCGACTGGCCCATCGCGGCATGTGGATTGACGGCGTCCATTTGCGGTTCGGAAAGGGAATGTCTGCGGCGTAAAGTATTCCTGAGCAGCCTACTGGCTCCTCGCGATCTGGAATGGGTTCAAACGTTTCACGAACCCAGATGCGATCGCCTATTTCGCCAAATGGGCAGCACTTACTTAAAAATTCGTGATAATCAGGGATTTTGCTGCTTCCTGGCGTAAAATCAGAAACGTGAACCATCGCCCGCAATTTATTGCACGAAAACCAATGGTCGCCTTCTCGCGTTTTGCTAGGCTCTGGCTGAACTTTCATGATCCGCCTGGTCTGCGTCTTGCTGCCGTTCAGAATCGCCCGCACCATCTCGCCGTTGAAAATCATTCCACGTTCACGCATTGCCAGCCTCCTTGCGCAGCTGTGCGGCAATGTCCTCTAACACACCATCAGCAAACGAACGGTCAAAGTCGCCTTCTGGTGCCGTCGGCATAAATTCAGTTGATGTGAGAATCATGCGGGCGATATCAGCAGCGTTTTTCGCTGTGTCATCTATGAATCCAGCTTCCCATGCAGCCAGCATGCGATTTGCTACAAAGTGAGCACCCTCGATGTGGGCCTGAACCTTAATGCTTGCAACGGCGGCTTCGGTAGCTGGCGAGGCTGCTTTGATAATTTCTAATGCACGAACATGGCCGATGCTGTCTTTCTGCTGTTCGTTGGCCCATGCCTCGATTTCAGCAAAATCGCTTAGCTCCGGAGCTTCGATACCTGGTCCAAACACGGTGTTTTGTAACCATGTCATGCCGTCGTGCAATCTCCCTGCGTTGACGTGCATCAGTGCAACCTGAATACCGACCCAGTATTTGTGAAGCATCCAAGCATTAGATAATTCGCTGGCTGCTTTTGGCAGCAGGGATGCATTCTCCACCGCCAGATTAACCACCTGCTTATTTAGCTCGTCGGCACGCACACGCTGAACAGCCAGTTCGTCAGCCAGCTCTTTCACCAGCTTTGCTGATTCGGCATCAAGCCCTTTCGCCAACGCATAGCCAGCCGTTACTAATTCCTGAGTTTTGGTCTTCATGCGCGTGCTCCACTGCCGAAAATTTTGTGTACCTGGTAGCCTTGCCAGTTCTGGCGGCATTCCTGGCAGACGATGTTGATGTATTTAACCGGCTTAGGCTTCGGCCTGTTGGCTCGCATCGCTGCGTTATATGCCCTGCTGGCCGCTATTCGTTTCTGCCTGAGCTTCTCATCCAGATTTTCTGCGTAGGCTTCGTAATGTGCTGCATCAAGGAAGTAGCCACGCTTGCCGTACTTATACAAATCCCCCGTTTTTGAAGCTTGCTCGAGCAGTCGCTTCGTCACCCAGTTAGAGGTATTCAGCAGGGCTTTGATATCACCGAATGTCAGTCGATCACGTTCTGAAAGCTCCGAGCGGATGACTGCTAACCGTTGGTGATAAGTTTCATCCAGTGGTGCTGAGTGTGTTGTTTCCATCAGAACGCACCTCCCTTTAGCCCATGCTTCGCGCGCAGTTCTGAAATCTTCTCCAGGCCTTGCGACTGAGATAGCGGCTTACCGCCAAGTGTCGGGATCATGACTTTCGGTGCCGGGATACGTTCACCTCGGGAGATTCTTGAAGCCATTGCAGCAAGCTCAGTGGCGGCTTTGCGGCGTAGTTCGCCATCATTCCAGCCATTGGCGTGGATACCTGAATACAGAGCTGTGACCATCCAATAGTGCTCTGGCTTATCCCAAGGGTAAGACTCTGGGCTATCGTAATAGCCATGGCGCTTGCAGTACTCGTAAACCATCGTGACCAGTTCGCTAGCTGTTGGCAGCCCGAAGCGCTGTTGTTCACCCTGGCGACACCACGCTATGAATAACCCTGGTGATGGCAGGAATGGAGTTTCCTGCTGGCGGGCTATGCGCATGCCTGAGTTCACCTGCTCAATGGTGGTAATGCGGTTCTCCGCAAATGCCAGAAGCCACTGGCGACGCAGTTCGTTGAGTTCGTCCTGAGTCTTAATGTTAACCGTCAGGGCTGGGAATGCCGCCTTGAGCTGGC
Source organism: Buttiauxella sp. BIGb0471 (assembly GCF_024807715.1). Classification (NCBI taxonomy): domain Bacteria; kingdom Pseudomonadati; phylum Pseudomonadota; class Gammaproteobacteria; order Enterobacterales; family Enterobacteriaceae; genus Buttiauxella; species Buttiauxella sp. BIGb0471. The sequence continues at coordinate 659,999 of NZ_JANUEU010000002.1, read as the reverse complement.
GAAATAACTCATTGAAAATGTGCTTTGTTGAGTCAGGAATGGGTTGCTGTTCCTGCCCGGCATTCGCCATTGCCTGTAGAGCGCTGGCGTCGCGATTGTTGATAGCTGTCATCACAGATTTCATAATTTCATGTCCTCAGCCCAGTCGGTGTTGTCGAAATCGAGAGCATTGGTGGTCGCAGGACCACGCCTGGCGGCGTCACGCTTGAGCGACAGCGTGTCCCACTTCTCACGAAGCTTTGCCGGGCACAGGACGTTGATACTCCAGAAGGCGTCTTTGCTGACCCATTTGAACAACTCGCAAACCTCCCGGTGGGTACGCCCGTCAAGCACACGCATCAGCCGTATATCGTTAGCCCAGGCCGTCAGATTGGCTTGTCTGGCAGTGGGCTTGATGGTGTTCACCAGCGCGGAGATCCACTCAGCGGCCCGGAGGTCTTCAGCACTCCCCCACTTGCTGCCGTTTGGGGTGTAAATCACCGCTTCGGGATGGGAAGACAAAAACTTTTTCAAACGCTCGTCGGAGGATTCGTCAGAATTCTCAGACGTAGGTTTTTTAGTATTGTTATTATCTTCTTGTTCATGTTGTGCGGATGTTTGTGCGGCTCCATGTGCGCCCATACCCTCCGAAGCCGCGACAGCACTGGCTTCATCATGTGCGCTTGTATGTGCGGATGTTTGTGCGGGTAAATTGCTCACTTTTTCAGCATATTGCGCATAATTCAGGATGGTGATCACGCGCCCTTTTTGCTTCTCACCCTCCATTGAAATCATCCCTTCGCGCACAAAAAAGCCCAGCATTCTTTCGACTGCATCACGGCTTGTTGGCTTTCCCTTCCGGTCACATAGTGCAAGACCGAGATCGGCAGCAGTTACCACCAGTTGTCCGGGTTGCAGATGCCATACATGGCCTTTAAATCTGGCGGCATAAGGCTGGCGTTGCGCATCAATAAGCAGGTTCTCCCATAACGTTCTGAGAAACACATCCTTAGCCCAGGGCTTCTTCTTGATGCTCCGGTACAACGGAATGTAACCATTCTTCTGGTTCTCCATCCTGTTGCTCCTGGCGGCTGAGTGAGCCGCAAAATTGGCGTAAGCGACATTTGACATAGCTATGCCCCTTTCGCCTGGTGTTTCAGTTCGACGTTTGTCATAATCGATTCCGTAATAGCTGACGTTATTGCACCTGAAAGTCGCTTCTGTTCCAGCAGAGCGGCTTTCGCCATTTTTGAACCTGTCATATCACCCCCAACATGCTCGTCACCAATTCATACAACGGGCCAGTCAATGCCGGGTCCACACGAAACATCTCCACAATCCCTTCGCTCAACTCTTTTAGCTTTTGATGAGTTGGCGCATCAAGCGCAACTGCTACCTTGGCCTCGCTGGTTTCTTTCTCCAGTCGTGCCAGGCGCATCATGATGTTGTCTTCCGGAACCAGGCGGACACGAAACTCAAGAGGCAGCACGGCCATGATTGCTGGCATCAAACGTTTGATATACGTGCGGTATTTTGTAGAACCCTCTGGGTTATCCAGCCAGCGAAAGAACTTAACCTTCCAGACATCACTGTCAGAAGGCACGTTCAGCCCGCGCTCACCGCTTCGCTCCCATTCTTTGCGGACTTCATCAGCAGCAGTGAGCTGTCCATCTCTTGATGCCCATGCGCGCACTGCGGCACAAACGTTTCGATGCTGAAGGCTATCATCCGATGCCTTCATAAATTGATTTTGGAATATCAATCCACTTTTGATGTGGCTGCTATCATTCTGAAAACGAAGTGTTTGCATGGTTATGCCTCCTACTGCGGTAAACCATCGGTTGGGTTTGGGTAGATGTCATTGCGAATTTCATGCGGAGTTATCTGCCAACACAATGCTTCGCAAAATGGAATAACTCGATGGGCTGGTACCTCACCGTTCAGCCAAAGACTTACAGCCTGAGGAGCTATCCCCATTTTCTTCGCGATCTCGGTCTGACTCATAATTGAGCAAACTTTTTCTTTTAAATTCGTGTCCATGGATTCCCCTTATGAGATACAAGCAAACATTACAAGACAAAATAAAATACTACAAGCAATTCTTGTATATCTCTTGCAATGCCTTCTACAAGGAGGCCTTGTAGAATGGAAGACATGAAAACAGGACAACATCAGAATTTGTCATACAGAATCCAACTGCTTCGTGATGAGACAGGTTGGAATTTGTCAGAGATTGCCAGGCGCGCAATGGTGTCGCCACAGGCGGTGCAGCAGTGGGCAAAAGGTGATACTGCTCCTAGTGGTGAGAGGCTTAAACGACTTGCATCTGCTGCGGGGAAACCTGAGCACTGGTTCTTTATGGCTCCAAATGAAGTCGAGCCTTCCACGACGTATACAGTTTCAAAAGACAAACTGGATGATAAAGAGTTAGCTTTGCTCGCTCTCTTCAATCAAATGCCGGAAGCTGAGAAAAATCGCCTTATCGTTCATGCTAAAACTACGCTTAAAGAGTTAGATCTGCTGAAGGATGACGTGAGTAGCATCATCAAGAACATTAGAAAATAAGTAAAATCCCTTCTTAAACAAGCGCGGCAACATTGCTGCGCATTGTCATATCATTAATTACAAGTATTGCTTTAAATTGAACTTGCATAATACAATATTTGCTTGTAATGTTACTTCATCGACAACAAGCGCAGCGTTGTCAGGTTAAAGAAACGTTCCGCCAGCCTGGCGATAAGGGCAAAGGGGATTGAGATGTTCGATTTAATGCGTAAGCCAGTGAAGCAGCAGGCAGTCAGGCTGCCAGTAGTGATGGTGATAGTTCGCAAGGTTTGTTATGTGCTCGCCCAGAAAGGCGATCCAACAAAAACGAAGTCGCAGTAACGCAAAAACCCGCGCAAGGCGGGCTCTACGTCCAGCGGTACCGACCAAAGTGCGCTGGAAATCTGATTAACCAAAGTAACCACCCAATGGGCGCTTTCTATGGCTCGGGGATCTTACAACCTTTTGGAGCGTAAAAACAATGATGTTCGCATACATGCTTAAGGCTAGAAAAAACTCAGGAATCAAAGACTTGTTCTTTTGGTGTGACGAAAAAACGGAAGCGCGGGCAAAACTTCGTCTTCAAATTGCTATGGAAGATGCTGAAATCGAAGTTGGTCGTGGCCATGATTATCAGTTACCAATCCGCACTGACGTACCTGTATTTGATGACTTACCAAAGGAAGGCGTACTGGATGAAACCTGGTGCGACCGCTACGAACTGGGCGATGACAGCAAGACCTGGCAGAAGATTGCTGCTGCCGAATCAAAAGAGCCTGAAACGAAAACCGTCGAAACCACCAGCGATGTGAAAGTACCTTCCCGTGAACAGGTTTCTGAGCGCCTGGATGAAATGCGCAACCTTAGTGATGATGACATTATCGACACTTGCAAGCTGCCGCTCGCAACACAGATCGCTCACTTCTGGCTGGGTGGCATGTATACAGCTACGCCGATTGAGCGCAAGGCAGCAACTGCAGCGGCCATGGATACTGATAACAGCTATCTGCAAAATGTCATTCTGGCTTTCAACTCAGTTGAGTCCTGCAAACATTGCTACGACCACATCCGTCAGGGCCTGATAGAAAACATCCACACTATTTGGCCTATTGATGGAAAATCGCCTGAGCTCAACCTGGTTCTGACATTCACTCAGGAATGGATGGCTGCTATCAACGACAGCTCCGACACTGATGGAGTGAAGCGCAAATCAGTTACGGAGAAATGGCTTACCCGTTATCGCAAAGAACGTACATCATCAGGTGCGACTGCTGGTGGCCTGAATAAGACCGATCGTTCTCCTGACCTTGAGCACACTCTTGATACTCTCGACGAGGAAATTGCGTGCGCCCTTCTGCCTATGGATTTTAATATCTATAACATCCCAGGCAGCATTCACCGCCGCGGTAAAGAGATGGTGGCTGCCAAAGAATCCCCGTGGAAAGAATGGTCACGCAAGCTGCGTCACTGCCCTGGCATTCTCGATTATTCCCGCGCCGCTATCTTCGCTGTTGTGCGCAGTGCTGCACCAAACATTCACATGATGCCAGGTACTCACCAGGCATGGATTAACGCGAAGTTAACTGAAACTGACCACGCAAATCCAAGTGCAGAAACACTGGCAATTGCTATGGGTTCGGCAGCAACAGGCGCCAGCATTGAAACCAGTAATCATGCGAGCTCCGAGCAAGCCAGTCCCGATTTGGACAGCACCTCAATTCAACCGGAAGTTAAGCGTATTAGCGCAACTGTATTTTCAATTGAAGGACTGATGGGTGATCAGAAAATTGATAACCCGGCCATCAATACCCCATCAAATGAAGTCGAGAAACAAGAAAAACAACCTGTGGAAACTGTAAACGATGAGCCGATGGAAACGACTGACGGTAACGAAATCGCGAGTGGTGTTGAGATTTCAGCAGGCGAAAGTATTGCTGCAGATGGTGAAGAAGTCATTGTCATAGAGCAGCCAACTGCTGAGTTCCCTGCTTACTTTGAGCCAGGCCGCTATGAAGGTTTGCCAAACGAGGTTTATCACGGCGCCAACGGTATCAGCAGTACTCAGGTGAAAGATGCGCGTGTGAGCCTGATGTATTTCCACGGCCGACATATTGCCAAAACCATTGGCCGCGAAACCAGCGAAGCATTCACGTTCGGCACTCTCGTGCACGCACTGGCTCTTGAACCTGAAACGCTGGAAACAGACTTTGCTGTTTTCCCTGGCATTCCAGATGGTGCGTTTACCAATACTGATTCGTTAAAAGCCTTCATTCGTGAATACAACGAAGGAAAAGACAAATCAGAACAGCTGAAACTGACCGGTACTAAAGATGTTCTGTCTTCAGCCATCCTGACGGTGAAGCCTGATGCCATCTTTGCAGATGAATTCGAGCAGCAATGGAATGAAGCCAATCAGGACAAAATCATACTGAGTGAACGCCAGCTCACCCATGCGAAAGCAATTCAGCAGGCGCTGTTCAACCACCCTTCTGCTGGTCAGCTACTGCAGCATCCTAACCGGGCGAACGAAGTCAGTTATTTCGGCATGGATGAGGAAACTGGTTTAGAAGTTCGCGTTCGTCCCGATCTAGAGATTGATATGAGCGGCGTTCGTATCGGCGTAGACCTCAAAACAATCAGCTTGGGAAAAGTGAAGCAGGACTTCCTGCGCGCAAAACTGCATCGCGAAATCATTGAGCGTGATTACCACCTCAGTGCTGCGATGTACTGCGATGTCGCCGACTTCAACCAGTTCTTCTGGATCTTCGTGAACAAAGACGAGGGTTACCACTGGGTGGCGATTATTGAAGCATCCGAAGAGCTGCTGGAGCTTGGCAGACTGGAATACCGGAAGGCGATAAACGCCATTAGCAACGCCCTCGATACCAATGTGTGGCCAGCACCGATTGCAGAAGACTACACCGACGAACTGAATGATTTTGACCTGCGCCGTCTTGAATCACTGCGCCTGGCATAAGGGGAAATGAACATGCAAAACACCAATATCGTAACGGCTGAACAGCAGGCTCCAAATACCATTTCTGCCAGCAACGCAATTTTTAACGTTCAGGCGCTCGGGCAGTTAACCGCATTTGCGAATCTCATGGCTGATTCACAGGTAACAGTCCCTGCGCATCTGGCAGGTAAACCAGCTGATTGTATGGCTATCGTTATGCAGGCCATGCAATGGGGGATGAATCCTTACGCCGTGGCTCAAAAGACACACCTTGTAAATGGAGTGTTGGGGTATGAAGCTCAGCTGGTAAATGCGGTCATTGCCAGTTCAAGCGCCATTCAGGGGCGTTTCCATTACCGTTACGGCGGTGAATGGGAGCGCTGCACCACGACCAAAGAAGTTACGCGTGAAAAGACCGGTAAAAATGGTAAATACACAGTCACAGAGCGCGTTCGCGGTTGGAGTGATGAAGACGAGTTGGGTTTATATGTCCAGGTGGGAGCGATCCTTCGCGGAGAGAGTGAGGTTACCTGGGGTGAACCAGTTTATCTTTCAGGTGTTGTGACGCGTAACTCCCCGTTGTGGGTATCTAACCCTAAGCAACAGATCGCTTACTTGGGCGTTAAGTACTGGGCTCGCCTGTACTGCCCTGAGGTCATTCTGGGTGTTTACAGCCCGGAAGATATAGAACAAAAGCCAGAGCGTGAAATTAACCCGGTTCCAGCCCAGCGAGTGAGCCTGAAAGAGATTGCCAGCGACTCAGTGGCCACAACCACCAGCGCGCAGGAATCCACAGCAAACATCAATGTCCTGGCTGATGAGTTCCGCGATCGTATTGAAGCTGTTCAGGATGTTGATGCGGCTAAAGCAATTCGTATAGATGTTGAGTCTGCCAAACCTACCCTGGGCAATGCTATCTACACGGAACTGAAAAACAAAGCCGTGGCACGTTATCACCGCGTGGACCATAAGAACCGCATTGAAGCTGCAATTAACTCGCTTCCAAATCCGGGGGAACCTGACGCAGCAGAACGCTTTATGGATGTTGAGCGAGCTCTTAATTCAGCTAAGCGCCACCTGGGAGACGAACTGCACGATCGGTTCACCATCACCCTCGCTGATATGAAACCAGAATACGTTGGCTAATAACTAAGTCGGGAGGGTTCGCCCTCCCTGCATGGAGTTCCTATGAGTCTCAAACATCGCTTACCAAAACTGGAAGCCAGCATTGACCAGGCGGCGCTGCGTAAAGCCGCAGATGAATACTCTGATTTACTGCTCACATTGTGCTTATGCATGAAGGTTTCAGGCCCGACACGCTCAAGCATTCGTGCATGTGCAACTGCTTTGAAAATGCGACTAACCACATGGCATAGCCAGAAAGAGCTCAATGCAATCCTTAGCAACTGGGACCCGGTTGGTTACGTGTTGGGCCTACGCCGTGAAGCCAACGAAGCCGCGCGAAGCGTAGGCGATCCGACTGACACTTTTGTTTAGGGCTGAATATGAGTGACATCATTGATAGTGCAAGTGATTTGGAAGAGTTACAACGTAACGCGGCGTTAAGCCTCATGCGCATCAACCAGAGTGCCGTATCAGCAACACATTGCAAGGAGTGCGATGAGGAACTGCCGGAGGCTCGCCGGATTGCAATCCCTGGCTGCCAGTTGTGCGCCAGTTGCAAAGAGATTGAGGAGTTGCGCGGGAAAATTCGGAGGTAAGCGTGTTCCGAATAATTCGCCCAAACACGGTATACGCAGACCTGCACGGCGAGCCCTGCGTTATCAACAGGGCTACAGCCACCGAAGTTTATTACCGGCGGCGTGGCAGGAACTGCATAGCAAGCATGGATCGTTTTAATCAGGACTTCGAGCTGCTGACGCGAGAAGAGGCAGAGATTATCAAACGAGACATTGAACAAGCCGAACATATAGCAAAACTGCGAGCCCAAAGAGCTGTTGCGGTTTGATTTCGAAATATCATTTTAAACGGCCCCGGTCGGGGCCAGTGGAGATAACAATGTTGAATGGGCAATCACATGCAATCGCAATTACCCCTGTAGTGATTAATCGTGTAACCGTGCAGCAACTGCTGGGTGGGATTTCACGTACAACATTCTGGCGTAAGCGCCAGCAGTGGGAGCAAGCTGGCACACCTTTCCCGAATAAAGCTCCTGGTACCAATCCTGGACGCGGTGGAGAACAATATCGCTATAGCGATGTAATGCGTTTTCTGACTAGTCAGGGGTTAGTTGAGTCAACACATGACTGAATGTGTGCAGCAAGGAGATCCAACGCTTCTTGCTGCTCTCTCAAGTAACTATGCTGGTCGTAAACGGCAAGAACGCCACCAAGTTTATGGCCAAGCACTTTTTCCGACACATGCGGTGCTATGCCAAGTTCACTCATTTTTGTTTTCGCCGTACGCCGCAGGTCATGTATTGCCCAATGCTCAATATCCATAACGTCACGAAGTTGTTTAGCCATATTGAGCAGAACACCGGCTGACATTGGCCTGTCTTCTTTGATTGCGGCCGGTGGAAACACCTGAGAAAAGTCTTTGTATAAATTAAATGCAATCTCAAGCAACTCTACGGCTTTATGCGACAATCCACGTTCGAATGGCTCTCTTGTCTTTGAGTTCTCGTCCGGAACTCGCCAAATCCTACCCTTCAAGTCAAACTCTGATTTCTTAGCCAGACGAAGCTCTACGCCGCGACAAGCGGTAAGCAAAAGCAGTTTGAGAAACAACTGGTTCTGATAAGTGATCGTTGACGCTTCAACCGTCTTCCAGAAGGCACTAATTTCACTATCACTAAAGTTCCGCTTCCCGCTTTTCGCAGGTTTACCCACATCGATTATGCGCAAGTCAGCCACAGGGTTTCTCTTGATCATCTCTGTACGGATGCAATATGAAAATATTGTCTTCATGCGAGACAACACCTCCCCTGAAAAAGTCTCCGCACCATTCTCACGCATTCTCTTGAAAACTGGCTGCCAATGCGAGATAGCCATGTCATCAACAATCATGTTACCGACATAAGTGATAACGTGTCTTTTGAGCGCCCTATCCCAATGGTCACGCTTTACAAGCCGACTTGCTGAGGCGCTTCCCAGCCACGCATTAATGCAGTCTTCAACAGTCGCAGCCTGAATGTTGGTTTCAATCTGCATATCTCGAACCGTTATAGGATCGCGTCCAACCGATACGAGTTTGCGATATTCAGCGACGAGCTCGCGCGCTTCTTTCAGTGACAGTTCATCATATTGCCCAAGGGTCATTCGCCTTGGCTTACCATCAATTTTGTATCGGTACTGAAAGGCGATTACCCCTGTTGGAGTGACTCGAACAGATAAGCCATTAACGTCGGATAACTCAATACGCTTGAGGATAGGCTTACCATTAATCTTCCTGAGCTTTGCATCCGTTAGCATGTGTACACCCTGATAACTGTGTACATCTCTGTGTACACGATTTTTACGGCACGAACTGGAATAAGATAAAACGGAGTGAAACACCGGAATGGCGAAGAGTCAATGATAACGGGGCTTTAGCTTAGATAAATGAAACGGGGAGTAACAAGGGGAAACACTAGAGGTGGTCTATACGCAAGATCACATGCAACGTTTATTTTGCTTTAGTTTCAATTGGTTGCGCAGCCATCTCGCCTACAATTGCAAGGCCGACTGCACAATTTATGCGCGAGCGTGCGGTTCACAGCTTCGCGACGGTTGGGAATAGTATCACTTTCAAGAGGGAATGTCGCGCTTTGCGACCGGAAGGTCTCGTCTGACAATAGGAATAACCACCTGTTTTATCTTCATTTTAGGGGCGATTGCTAAGGGTGCTTATTAATTCAATGAAAACATGTGGCTTAACATTAATAAGTTTTTCTAACGTTTTAAGTCAAATGATTTTCATGATGTACAAGCGATGTTCCAGACATAAAAAAACCGGGCTTCATGCTCGGCTTTTTATTTCATGCAGAATTAAAATGGAGTAAAAAATTATGTATTCCGCACAAAGGGATAATAAAACTTACTTGTTAAGACCACTCACCTGCAACCAGAGTATGGACATTAAAAGCATCATCCATAGATTGCCCTGTAGATTGTGCGCCAGGTTGAATATTAGAACCAGCTTCAATATCGGTTGCATGCCATACGGCAGTAGGAGCGGTTTCTGTTGTTGTGGTAGAAGCAGGCGCTGCAGCAAATGCGCCAAATGAAAGCACCGAAAGTGCAATAGCTACAGTGGCATATTTAATATTTTTCATAATCTTTATTCTCTTATTTATTTGTGGGCCAGCAAGTTATTATCTCGCTACAAAACAAGAGTAGATCCAGATCACACTTTTGACAAGGCTAATGACTTATCAATTCGTGTCAAATATATAGAAGATATGACTAAAGAGATGATTAAGGAGAAATTATGGAGAAAATTAGTTAGGTTTGTTTTTTATTTAAAATAAAACGGAGGACCAAAATAATATTAGCACATATTGATAATTTAAAACAATAAAGCCGGGCATGACCCGGCTTTGCCAATTACATCTTATAACCAAGCGTCACTGCAGTGCGGCGATCGGTGTGCTCAGGTGCAGAATCTGGCGGATTGGAGTTCCAGGTGACGTTATAACCCACCCGCAAACCGAAGTGCTCATTGATAGCAACTTCGAGCGCCGTTTCAGAGTTGACCGTCGTATCTTCACTACCCAGCACAGAAACGCCCTGGATAAATTTAGCATTGTCGGTCAATTGCCAGTTATAGATACCGGATGCATAACCCAGCGCCTGAGTCTTGTGGTCGCCATCTGCGTATTCGTCGTAACGAACGCCAGGACCGAATTCCACACGCAAACTGTGCACCGGCCCGCTAAGGAACTGACGACCGTAACCCGCGGTGAGGACATCCCTGGCTTGATAACCGTTGAAACGGTCCGTCAACCAGCTTCCCTGGCCAAACAAGTAATCGCTGTCTGTCATGTTGTAACGGCTACGACCGCCCAGTGCGTAAGTCTCAGAAGAGCGCTGATCGTTAGCAGAGGTATTGTTTGCGTTGCCCCACAGAGACCATGCGGTAGAGGTGTTATACCAGGTCAGGTTGGAGTTCGCCGTCAATGAGGAGCTTGTTGTGTTACCTGATTGAGCAAGGTAGCCCGCGTTCAGATTACCTTCGAAAGGTTTTTTGGCGGTGGATGGGTCATCCATGACAGTGAAAACCGAATTATCTGCAATTGCAAAGTGACTCAATAGCGCACTTCCGGTCAGCAAAATAGCAGCCGGTACTGTCTTAACAAAATTCATTTAATCGTCCGTACAACATAAAAAGAAACCATCAAGGTTCCGGAATCTTTTCTGTGGATCAAATATTTATGAGCCAAGAAAGGTTACAAATTATAAAAAAGCCCGAATAACATAGCAATGAATTCTTCTTTCATTTTTTGAATAAGAGATCTCTTAAAACATGTTTATTTTCATAAACATAGAGATCGGTTGCTTTTTACAAATCATTCGATAAATCATGATGTTAATCGACATTCGACATCCTGAAACAGTGCTACGCTTTATCCCAATGCTAAATTAAGGAGGATATATGACACGCATTTACACTTTGACTCTCGCCCCTTCTCTCGACAGCGCAACACTCACCGCACAAATTTATCCCGAAGGGAAACTACGTTGTACCGCACCCGTTTTTGAACCAGGCGGTGGTGGCATTAACGTTGCGCGGGCGATTGCTCATCTTGGCGGGCAGGCAACCGCCATTTTCCCGTCAGGAGGTGCCACCGGAGAACACCTTTGCAACCTGCTTTTAGATGAACACGTTGCTATTGATACTGTTGAGGCACATAACTGGACGCGGCAAAACCTGCATGTTCACGCGCAATCAACAGGCGAGCAATACCGTTTCGTCATGCCAGGCGCCGCACTGAGCGATCACGAATTTCGCCTTCTTGAAGAAAAAGTGCTGACCATAGAATCCGGCTCCATTCTGGTCATAAGCGGCAGCCTGCCGCCAGGCATAGATGTCGCTGAACTCTGCGCATTAGTCAAAACCGCGCAAAAATCCGGAATACGCTGCATTGTCGATAGCTCTGGTGAGGCGTTAAAAGCCACGCTTGAAATAGGAGGTATCGAACTGGTCAAACCCAATCAAAAAGAGCTGAGTGCGCTGGTGAATCGCGACCTCACGCAACCTGATGATGTCCGCAAAGCAGCACAAGAAATTGTCGATAGCGGTAAAGCCAAATGTGTCGTGGTCTCACTTGGCCCACAAGGTGCGCTGGGCGTTGATGCCAGCGCATGTGTGCAGGTCGTTCCGCCGCCGGTGAAAAGCCAAAGCACCGTTGGCGCGGGTGATAGCATGGTTGGAGCGATGACCCTGAAACTTGCTGAAAATGCGCCGCTATTAGATATGGTTCGTTTTGGTGTCGCCGCAGGTAGTGCCGCAACGCTTAACCAGGGAACACGTTTGTGCTCGCTGGAAAACACCCAAAAAATCTACGACTACTTGCGAAGTTAACGAGTCGGGTACGCGCTGGGCGACTTGTCGTTTCGTCAAAAGTCGCCATTTTGCGCAGAAAGGCTATGCTAAAACCTTCGGGATAACAACGAGGTGAATCATGAGTAACGGAGACATTGAACGCTATGTCATCACATTAAAATTTCAGGAACATAACCTCACCGACCTTAATGAGTTAAATAACCATCTGACGCGCGGAGGTTTTTTGCTCACACTGTCTGATGACGAAGGTAAGGTACACGAATTAGGTATCAACACCTTCGGTTTAATTAGCCCTTTAAGCCCGAAAGAAGTGGAAGAGTTAGCCTGTGGTCTTGGCAAACTGGCATTGGGCGTGGAGCCAGAAGTTTCTGTCACGACCTGGGATGCCTGGCAACAAGAGAGTAAATAGCTTTGTTTCAAATATCATGACCGGGGATGTGCGTTAGTTCGAAGTTTGACCCGGTTAACAGCGATAAGCTAATGATCTACCAGAAAACCTGGGGAGAAGTATCATGTGGCAAGCCATTAGTCGTCTGTTAAGTGAACAACTCGGCACCGCTGAAATCGAACATCGCACAGAATTACCCGGCGGAGAAATTCATGCCGCCTGGCGTATTCACTATGCCGGTCATGAGATCTTTGTCAAAAGCGACGCTCGCGAGATGTTACCCATTTTCACCGCCGAAGCCGATCAGCTTGAGTTACTGTCGCGCAGTAATACGGTGCGAGTCCCCAAAGTGTGGGCGCTCGGCAGCGATCGAGATTACAGCTTCCTGCTGCTCGAATACCTGCCCGCTAAACCGCTGGATGCGCATAACGCCTTTTTGCTGGGGCAACAGCTGGCACGTTTGCATGAATGGAGTGACCAACCGCAGTTTGGGCTAGATTTTGATAACGATCTTTCTACCACGCCGCAGCCGAATGCCTGGCAACGACGCTGGTCCACATTCTTTGCCGAACAACGTATCGGTTGGCAGCTTGAACTCGCCGCAGAAAAAGGGATCCAGTTTGGTGATATCGACTTAATTGTCGAGTTTGTTCATCAAGCTCTTGCCTCCCACCAGCCGCAACCTTCTTTATTACACGGTGATTTGTGGTCGGGGAATTGCGCGATGGGCCCGGATGGGCCATTTATCTACGATCCGGCATGCTACTGGGGTGACAGAGAGTGCGATTTAGCCATGTTGCCTTTGCACCCGGATCAACCCCCACAAATTTATGATGGTTATCAGTCAGTTTGTCCCCTTCCTTCCGATTTCCTCTTACGCCAGCCGATTTACCAACTCTATACCCTGCTCAACCGTGCAATTTTGTTCGGCGGTCAGCATTTAGTGGTCGCGCAAAAAGCGCTTGATAGAGTTCTGGCCGCGTAAAAAACTTGCCACTCCCGCGCATCAGGAGTGGCGTTTTTCTAGATAAAGCCCAATAAAGAAAAGAAGAAGTAACCGATGACGATGATAATGACAGGTAAAATATAGAGCGGGAAAATTTGCAGGAATATCGTGTGTCGTGGCACCACAATTTTGCTGTCGATTTGCTCTTTGGTTAATCCGTCCGGTCCTTTTGCCTGTTCCAGAATCAACTGATCCTGCACACCTTCGCGCAGAAACTTCGCCTGGCGGCTCATGCGTGCGCCCGATGCCTGTAGCGCAAGACCCACAAATATCAGCGCGTAGATCACCCAAAACAGCACATTAGCTTGTTGATGGAACTCCGGCTGGGGCGAGTTGTACCAGAAGAAATTCAAAAATGGCGTATTAAAACGCATCATCTCAATCATGACGTGCGCGAAATCCAGCATCACGGCATTAATGCCCGCCTGTTTTTCGCTATGTTCATACATGAACTTCAAAATTGAAATCAGTGTTGAAATCACTGCCGGGATGAAAATTACCCAGCCAGCCACACGTTTGAGTACGGCAATGCGTCCAGCTTGTTGATACGTCATTCGTTCCCCTTTGGTTAAGACGCAACTTGTACGCACAAAGTTTACCTCGTCTGGTGTGATTTCGCCTGAGCTTTGCGGGCGATTTTCACAAAGCGGTGGCATCAATGCGTAATTCCAGCTATTCATAAGGGATCTTATTGGTAATGCACAAAGACAGGAGTCGATAAATGGCTGCAACGCGCCAGATTTTAGCTGCAATTTTTGATATGGACGGTTTGCTGATTGATTCAGAACCATTATGGGACGAGGCGGAGCTGGAAGTGATGGCAAGCCTGGGTGTGGATATTTCACGCCGTTGCGAACTGCCCGATACGCTCGGTCTGCGTATCGATCTGGTGGTCGATTTATGGTTTGCCCAACAACCATGGAATGGTCCAGACCGCGAAGAAGTCACCCAACGCGTTATTACGCGGGCGATTAGCCTGGTTGATGAAAAGCGCCCCATTTTACCCGGCGTTCGCGAAGCCATTGCGTTATGTAAAGCACAAGGTCTGAAAGTCGGTCTGGCTTCGGCATCGCCGCTGCATATGCTTGAGCGAGTCCTCGAAATGTTTGACCTGCGTGACCAATTTGATGCCATTGCGTCCGCTGAACATCTCCCGTACAGCAAGCCACATCCGCAAGTTTATCTCGATGCTGCCGCAAAACTGGGAGTTGATCCGCTGACGTGTGTCACACTCGAAGATTCGGTTAACGGCATGATTGCCACCAAAGCGGCCCGCATGCGATCAATTGTGGTTCCCGCCGAAGAAAACCGTAGTGATGAGCGCTGGTGCCTGGCGAATGCCAAACTCTCCTCGCTGACAGAATTACGCGCCGAACATTTGCTGGGTTAATCATTTTAAGATGCGGGACTACCCCCGCATCTTTCTCAAAACGCTACCTGCGTCAAAATTATTGAAACGTCATTTCAATTAAGTTTGAGTTTCTGCAATCCCCTACCTATCCTTAATTTACACGCGCAAATGCGCATTTCCGGATACCGGGGTAACTATGATTCTCGATGCTTTTAATCTGCAAGGCAAAGTCGCTATCGTCACGGGTTGCGATACCGGGCTTGGCCAGGGAATGGCGATTGGCCTTGCCGAGGCCGGCTGCGATATCGTCAGTGTGAATCGCAAAGTCCCGCAAGAGACAGCGCAAAAAGTGCAGGCGTTGGGCCGACGGTTTATGGCAATCCAGGCAGATTTGAGCCAGCAAGACGCCATAGCCAGTATCGTAGAACAAGCCGTCGCTGGTATGGGGAAAATCGATATCCTGGTCAACAACGCCGGCACTATTCGCCGTGAGGATGCCCTTGAATTTAGCGAGAAGAATTGGGATGACGTGATGAACCTGAATATTAAATCGCTGTTCTTTCTCTCACAGGCGGTAGCAAAGCAGTTCATTAAGCAAGGAGGCGGCGGCAAAATTATTAACATCGCTTCCATGCTTTCGTTCCAGGGCGGCATACGCGTCCCTTCTTATACAGCATCGAAAAGCGCAGTTCTGGGTGTCACGCGTCTGCTGGCAAACGAATGGGCGCAACACAACATTAATGTGAATGCCATCGCGCCAGGATACATGGCGACCAACAATACTCAACAGCTCCGCGATGATGAACAACGTAGCCAGGAAATTCTCGACCGTATTCCCGCTGGCCGTTGGGGGCTTCCTGCCGACCTGCAAGGCCCGATTGTGTTTCTTGCATCCAGCGCTTCTGATTACGTCAATGGTTACACCGTTGCCGTCGATGGAGGCTGGCTAGCCCGCTAAACATGCCGCCGCCGGGCAATCGGCGGTTGCAAAATGTTACGCCGTCACCTCTTCCGTCTACTGTATAAAAACCCTATACTGTATGAATCGACAGTTTTCATCCAGGTAGTATCATGACGGCGGAAGGCCACCTTCTTTTTTCCATTGCCTGTGCAGTATTTGCTAAAAATGCTGAACTCACGCCAGTGCTCGCTCAGGGCGACTGGTGGCATATTGTGCCGTCAGCGATTTTGACCTGTTTACTACCGGATATCGACCATCCCAAGTCATTCCTCGGCCAACGCTTACCCTGGATTTCCAAACCGATAGCCCGCGCCTGCGGCCATCGTGGTTTTACACACAGTTTGTTCGCGGTGTTTGCAGGCCTTGCGTTGTTCTATCTCAAGGTTCCTGAAACCTGGCTGATCCCCGCCGATGCGCTGCAAGGCATGGTATTGGGCTATTTAAGCCATATTCTGGCGGACATGCTGACCCCCGCTGGCGTTCCATTGCTCTGGCCATGCCGCTGGCGCTTTCGTTTCCCGATAATCAGGCCGCAAAAAGGCAATCAGCTTGAACGCGCCTTATGCATGGTGTTATTCGGGCTGGCTGTATGGATGCCACAAAGCGTGCCCGATAACAGTGCAGTGCGCTGGTCATCACATATGATAATTTCGCTGCAAATGACCTTTAATAGTTTTTTAAATAACCACCTGGAACAATAATTAGGCGAAATAACTCAAAACGTAATAATCAATTCCTTTTGAATATAAGACTCGTTCTGAGCTTCTGGTACGATTTACCCAATAAAGATGGCAAACAGTCCATCTATTGGTAAAACACTCAGGAGATACGGGATGAACTTTCCACTTATAGCGAACGTTATCGTGTTCGTTATTCTGCTGCTGTTGCTGGCGCAAACTCGCCACAAACAGTGGAGTCTGGCGAAGAAAGTACTGCTTGGTTTAGTAATTGGTGTGGTCTTTGGCCTTGCACTGCACACCATTTATGGCGAAGACAGCCCAGTACTGAAGCAATCTATCCAATGGTTCAACATCGTCGGTAACGGCTATGTACAACTACTGCAAATGATCGTGATGCCATTAGTGTTCGCCTCAATTCTGAGCGCGGTTGCACGTCTGCATAACGCATCGTCTTTGGGAAAAATCAGTTTCCTGACCATCGGCACTTTGCTGTTTACCACGCTGATTTCAGCGCTGGTCGGCGTGTTAGTCACCAACCTGTTTGGTTTGACGGCTGAAGGACTGGTTCAAGGGACTGCGGAAACTGCACGCCTGAGCGCCATCGAAACCACATACGTGGGCAAAGTGGCCGACCTGAACGTGCCACAGCTGATTCTGTCCTTCGTACCGAAAAACCCGTTTGCTGACCTGACCGGTGCGAATCCAACTTCCATTATTAGTGTGGTGATTTTCGCCGCCTTCCTGGGTGTTGCTGCACTGAAATTGCTGAAAGATGACGCACCTAAAGGTGAACGCGTCCTGGTGGCGATTGATACGCTGCAAAGCTGGGTAATGAAGCTGGTTCGTCTGGTCATGCAACTGACGCCATACGGCGTGCTCGCCCTGATGACCAAAGTCGTTGCCGGTTCAAACCTGCAAGACATCATCAAACTTGGCAGCTTCGTGGTCGCCTCCTACCTCGGCCTGGCGATCATGTTCGGTGTACATGCGATTCTGCTGGCGGTAAATGGCGTTAGCCCACTGAAATACTTCCGTAAAGTATGGCCAGTGCTGACCTTTGCCTTCACCAGCCGCTCCAGTGCTGCAAGTATCCCATTGAACGTTGAAGCGCAAACGCGTCGTCTGGGTGTGCCTGAATCTATCGCAAGCTTTGCTGCATCCTTTGGTGCGACCATCGGTCAGAACGGTTGTGCGGGTCTGTACCCGGCAATGTTGGCAGTCATGGTAGCGCCTACCGTGGGTATCAACCCGCTGGATCCGGTATGGATTGCAACGTTAGTTGGTATTGTGACCGTTAGCTCCGCAGGCGTTGCCGGTGTGGGTGGCGGTGCAACCTTCGCCGCGCTGATTGTACTGCCAGCGATGGGCTTGCCGGTCACATTGGTCGCGTTGCTGATTTCTGTTGAACCGCTTATCGATATGGGCCGTACCGCCCTGAACGTCAGCGGCTCCATGACTGCCGGTACTATCACCAGCCAGTTGATGAAACAAACCGATAAAGAAGTCATGAATAGTGATGAAGAAGCAGAACTGGCGCATCGCTAACCAGTAGCTAAATCACCACAGAATCTGCGACAATAAAACGGCTCCCGAAACAGGGGGCCGTTTTTTTATTTATAACTTAGAGCACCCGCATAGGGAGCCAAACCCAATTGCCGCCTACGGACTTTCTTTCATGAAACGATTCTGCATACTGTTGTTCTTTTTTTTATCAACGGCCTGGGCCGAAACGCCCGACAGCCCTTATTTAAAGCAGGCTCAGGCAGGCGACAGCCGCGCTCAGTTTTATCTCGCCGATACCCTTTTTAGCGCAGGCGAATACCAGCAGGCTGAAGACTGGGCTGCAAAATCTGCGGCGCAAGGCGATGCTGATGCACTCGCCCTTCTGGCGCAGCTAAAAATTCATAACCCGGCAACGGCGGATTACCAACAGGCTAAATCATTAGCTGAGCAGGCAGTACAACGGGGCAGCAAAACCGGCGAAGTCACGCTCGCACGCCTTCTGGTAAACACACAAGCCGGTAAACCTGATTACCCTGCCGCCATAAAACTACTGGAAAGCGCGTCGCAGGACCTTGAAAGTGACTCCGCGGTGGATGCGCAGATGTTCTTGGGTTTGCTTTATGCCAATGGCGTGGGCATTGCCCAGGACGATGAGCAAGCCACATTCTGGTTCAAGCGCAGCTCAGCACTCTCGCGCACCGGTTATGCCGAATACTGGGCAGGCATGTTGTTTTTAAACGGTGAGAAAGGGTTTATTGCTGCCAATAAGCAACGCGCATTGCAGTGGCTAAACCTGAGCTGTACGGAAGGTTTTGATACCGGCTGTGAAGAGTTTGAGACAATCAGTAACGGCGGGTAACCCCGCCATTACGGCAATAGCAAATCCGATAATCCCTCAGGAAATCTCGTTTTCATGCCTGACTTGCATCGCCCAACGTTGAGCCGCCTCTGGTAAGGTAAATGGCGGTGACTGGCGGAACGCGTTCCCCACCAGCACAAATGCCACATAGCGATTGCGTAGCATCCACACATCCTTAAATCCTTCTACACGCCAGGCATGGGCTGGCGGCACGGGTTCAACACGCGGTTGATACGTAATAACGGGACGAGTATTCGGTTGGCGCAAAGGTTTCATAGGCAATGGAATCAAAACTAAATTGATGAACAACTTCACTATGATAGCGGAGAACTGCCCTTCTCGTCTCGCGTTGAGATGACCTTGTCCTATAGTTAAAGATGTTTTGATCATACCAAGCATCTTTATAACAAGACTAAATCAGGAGAAGTGTTCAATGTCGACGAACGATAAACATCCGCTTAGCCACAATGCACCGATACATGACGCCAATGAATCAAAACCCGGAATGGATTCGCTGGCACCCGAAGACGGCTCACACCGCCCTTCCGCAGAACCGACGCCACCCGGTGCACAGCCCACCGCTGCGGGGAGTTTCAAAAGCCCGGATACTTCCAATGAAAAGCTGAAATCGCTCGATGTGCATCGCAAAGACGGTGAAAACTTCCCGCTCACCACCAACCAGGGTGTGCGCATCGCCGACGATCAAAATTCACTGCGCGCAGGTACGCGTGGGCCTACGCTCCTGGAAGATTTTATCCTGCGGGAAAAAATCACCCATTTTGACCATGAACGTATTCCCGAGCGTATCGTTCACGCCCGCGGTTCAGCAGCGCATGGCTATTTCCAGCCGTATAAAAATTTATCTGATGTCACGAAAGCCGATTTCTTATCTGACCCTGACAAAATCACCCCGGTATTCGTTCGATTTTCTACCGTCCAGGGCGGCGCTGGCTCCGCCGATACCGTGCGTGATATTCGTGGATTTGCCACCAAGTTCTACACCGAAGAAGGGATTTTCGATTTAGTCGGTAACAACACCCCGGTGTTTTTCATTCAGGACGCGCATAAGTTTCCGGATTTTGTGCATGCCGTTAAACCCGAGCCGCACTGGGCTATCCCGCAAGGCGGCAGCGCCCACGACACCTTCTGGGATTATGTTTCGCTTCAACCCGAAACGTTGCACAACGTCATCTGGGCGATGTCTGACCGTGGTTTACCGCGTAGTTATCGCACCATGGAAGGTTTTGGGATCCATACCTTCCGCATGATTAACGCCGAAGGTAAAGCCACTTTCGTGCGCTTCCACTGGAAACCGACCGCCGGCAAAGCCTCTCTTATCTGGGATGAGTCGCAAAAACTCACGGGCCGTGACCCGGACTTCCACCGTCGCGATCTCTGGGAATCTATCGAGGCAGGCGATTTCCCGGAATACGAACTGGGGCTGCAATTAATTCCAGAAGAAGACGAATTCAAGTATGACTTTGACCTGTTGGACCCCACTAAACTGATCCCTGAAGAACTGGTCCCGGTTCACCTGGTGGGCAAAATGACGCTTAATCGCAACCCGGATAATTTCTTTGCCGAAAACGAACAGGCGGCGTTCCATCCGGGCCATATTGTTCCTGGACTCGATTTCAGTAATGACCCGCTCTTGCAGGGGCGCTTGTTCTCATACACCGATACACAAATCAGCCGTCTGGGTGGGCCAAACTTCCACGAAATCCCGATTAACCGCCCAACCTGCCCGTATCACAACTTCCAGCGTGACGGCATGCACCGCATGGATATCGACAGCAATCCGGCAAACTACGAGCCGAATTCAATTAACGATAACTGGCCGCGTGAAACGCCTCCTGGCCCGAAACGCGGAGGTTTCGAAAGCTACCAGACGCGCGTTGAAGGGCATAAAATCCGTGAGCGCAGCCCATCATTTGGTGAATATTACTCCCATCCGCGCCTGTTCTGGCAAAGCCAGACGCCAGTTGAACAACAGCATATTATCAGCGCGTTTAGCTTTGAATTATCGAAGGTCGTCAGACCCTATATTCGTGAACGCGTGCTCGATCACCTCACACGTATCGATATTTCCCTCGCTCAGCCGGTTGCGGAAAACCTCGGCATCGAACTATCACACGAGCAAATGCATGTCGCACCGCCGAAAGACGTCAACGGATTGAAGAAAGACCCGAGCCTCAGCCTTTATGCGGTGCCGAGTGGTTCCGTAAAAGGCCGTGTTGTGGCGATTTTGCTCAGTGAAAAAGCGAATGCAGCGGATGTGCTGGCGACCATGAAAGCGTTAAAAAGTGAAGGCGTGCACACCAAATTGCTGTTTGCCCGTATGGGTGAAGTGGCTGCTGATGACGGTTCTCTATTGCCCATCGACGCAACCTTTGCGGGTTCACCTTCGGTCACAGTCGATGCGGTCATTGTGCCGGGAGGCGACCTGAGTTCAATTCTCGATAATGGGGATGCGGCTTACTATTTACTCGAAGCCTATAAGCACTTAAAAGTAATTGGTCTCGCAGGGGATGCCCGCCAGTTCAAATCTAAACTGGCGATTGATGCGCAGGGTGAAGAAGGTGTTGTAGAAGGTGACACCGTCACAAAATCATTTACCGATGATTTCCTGAAATCTTTAGCCGCCCACCGCGTCTGGTCACGGCATAACAAAATCGCTCATATCCCGGCATAAGCCATAAAAAAAGCCGTCACATCAGTGACGGCTTTTTCAGAAATAACGGGAATTATTTCTTAGTCTGCGGATCGGTATCGTACTCAGCACAAGTCTGATAACCCGAATTCATCACATGCCCGGTGTCATCAAGTGCGACGAAATAAGTTTCTGTTTTGCCATCGCGCTGGCCAAGAATATAAGTCTGGCAAGTTCCGCGCGCGTGAATCATGGTCACTTCAGAAGAAGGCTTACCGGCAACCTGCTGCACTTGCTCACGGCTCATGCCTTTTTTCACATCTTTCACGACTGGCGTCGCGACCTGATCTTTTGTGCGGTCATATGCCGTACAACCCGCAAGCATAGTCATCACCGCTGCTGCACCTAAAATTCCTGCAAAAGTCTTGTTCATATTTTATCCTCGTTTTTCAGGGTATTGCTCATGCGTGTTAGATAAGCCTGGAATATAAAAGAGGTTTTATCAACTAAGCAGACCAAATGAACAAATTTTAGGATTATTATACAAAACACCATGTTAGCGCTAAATCGCTCTAAATCGCGCCAAATGGTTCCCATGCCCCCGCATGAGTCTTGTCGTTTTACCTACAAAAGGTTAGTTTTAATCAATCTACCTGCACGCGCAGGTGAATTTCAATCGGAGGGTTTAAATGGCTCTGCAACAAGAGATTATCCAGGCACTAGGGGTTAAACCGCAGATCGATCCTGCACAAGAAATTCGTGTCAGCGTCGATTTTTTGAAGGCCTATCTGAAAAAATATCCCTTTATTAAATCTCTGGTGCTGGGCATCAGCGGCGGTCAGGATTCAACCTTGACCGGCAAACTGTGCCAGACCGCCATCAGCGAACTGCGCGAAGAAACCGGTGACGAGAGCTACCAGTTCATTGCGGTGCGCTTGCCGTTTGGCGTGCAGGCCGATGAGCAAGATTGTCAGGACGCCATCACCTTTATCCAGCCCGACCGCGTATTAACCGTGAACATCAAAGGTGCTGTGCTTGCGAGCGAACAAGCGCTGCGCGAAGCGGGTATCGAACTGAGCGATTTTATTCGCGGCAACGAAAAAGCCCGCGAACGTATGAAAGCGCAATACAGCATTGCCGGAATGACCAAAGGCGTGGTGGTCGGGACTGACCATGGCGCAGAAGCGGTAACAGGTTTCTTCACCAAATACGGCGATGGTGGCACCGATATCAACCCAATCTTCCGTCTGAATAAACGTCAGGGTAAAGCGTTGCTTAAAACCCTGGGCTGCCCGGAGCATTTATACCAGAAAGCGCCAACGGCTGACCTCGAAGACGATCGCCCTTCTCTGCCGGACGAAGCCGCACTGGGTGTGACTTACGAGCAGATTGATGATTACCTTGAAGGCAAAACGCTTGATGAAGGCACCAGCAAAATCATTGAAGGCTGGTATCTGAAAACCGAACACAAGCGTCGCACGCCGATCACTGTGTTTGATGATTTCTGGAAATAACCCTTTCTGAAAATAGCGTCGGATGACGCTGCGCTTATCCGACCTACGAAAACCCGTTCTCGCGTGTAGGTCGGATAAGCAAAGCGTCATCCGACAATACCTCTCTGGAAATACATGGACACCTCTGCAAAACGCGCCACGGCCTTTGGTCTGCTGGCCATTCTCCTCTGGAGTACCTCGGTTGGTTTACTGCGAAGTATCAGCGAACATTTTGGCCCGGTTGGCGGCGCGGCGCTGATTTACACCGTCAGCGCAATTTGCCTGTGCCTGGCTCGCGGTTTACCCAAAGTCCGTGAAATCCCTCAGCGATATTTATGGATTGGCGGCACTTTATTTGTCACTTATGAAATTTTCCTCGCCTTAGCGATTGGCCTGGCACACACCCGCACGCAGTCTTTAGAACTCGGGATGATTAATTACCTGTGGCCGAGCCTGACCATCTTACTGGCGCTGTTTATCAACCAGCAGCGTAGCAGCCTGTGGTTATGGCCGGGGCTTGCACTTTCGCTTGCGGGTATCGTCCAGGTGATGAAAGGGCACGGTGACTGGTCGCCGCTGCAAATGTGGCACAACATTCTCGATAACCCATTGGCGTACGGCCTGGCGTTTGCCGCAGCACTCATTTGGGCGCTGTACTGCAATATTACGCGCCGCTGGAGTGACGGGAAGAACGGCGTTTCACTGTTTTTCTGCGCCACCGCCGCGGTGCTGTGGGTAAAATTTGCCTTCGTGAGCGAAGCGCCGATTCACTTTACGCTGCCTGCAACGCTGCAACTGTTGTTTATGGGGGCTTCCACGGCAATAGCCTATTCGGCCTGGAACCACGGTATTCAGCGCGGAAATATGACGTTACTGGCGACGGCCTCGTACTTTACGCCGGTGCTTTCGGCGTTAATGGCGAGTTTGTGGTTAGGTTTGCATCCGGGCTGGGGATTCTGGCAGGGTGTGATGATGGTGGTCGGCGGGTCATTGTTGTGCTGGTTAGCGACCCGCCGTTATAGTTAACGCGTTATTTCACCATCGGTAGTTTAAGATCATGCTGTTGCGCGCATTCAATGGCGCTCGCATAACCCGCATCGGCGTGGCGCATCACGCCAGTTGCCGGGTCATTCCACAATACGCGCCCCAAACGCACGTCCGCTTCCGGTGTGCCATCGGCCACAATCACCACTCCGGCATGTTGCGAGAAGCCCATTCCCACGCCGCCGCCGTGATGCAAACTCACCCAGGTCGCACCGCCTGCGGTATTTAACAGTGCGTTCAGCAATGGCCAGTCGGAAACCGCATCAGAACCATCTTTCATTGATTCCGTTTCACGGTTGGGTGATGCCACCGAGCCACAATCCAGATGGTCGCGCCCGATAACCACCGGTGCTTTCAGCTCGCCGTTGCGCACCATTTCGTTAAACGCCAGCCCGGCAAGATGACGCTCTCCCAGTCCCAGCCAGCAAATACGCGCCGGTAATCCCTGGAAAGCAATGCGTTCTTGCGCCATATCCAGCCAACGATGCAAGTTCTGGTTATCCGGGAATAACTCTTTGAGTTTGGCGTCTGTTTTCGCAATATCTTCCGCATCGCCCGACAGCGCCACCCAGCGGAATGGCCCTTTGCCTTCGCAGAACAGCGGGCGAATATAGGCCGGAACGAAGCCAGGGAAATCAAAGGCATTTTCCACGCCTTCATCGAAAGCCACCTGGCGAATATTATTGCCATAATCCACCGTCGGGACGCCCATTTCCCAGAAATCAAGCATCGCACGAACGTGCACGGCCATTGACTCACGCGCCGCTTTTTCTACTGCTTTAGGTTGCGTGGATCTTTCCCTCTGCCAGCGATCCACCGTCCAGCCCAACGGCAAATAACCGTTGATCGGATCGTGTGCCGACGTTTGGTCGGTCACGATGTCAGGCTTGATCCCACCCGCTTTCGCGCGTTTGACCAGTTCAGGCAAAATTTCTGCCGCGTTACCCAGCAGGCCCACAGATATAGCTTTTTTCTCCGCATTGGCCTGCTCAATAATCGCTAACGCTTCATCCAGATTCGTCGCTTTATAATCCAGGTAACGGGTACGCAGGCGGAAATCAATACGCGACTCCTGGCACTCGATAGCTAAAACAGAAGCCCCGGCCAGAACACCCGCCAGCGGCTGTGCGCCGCCCATTCCGCCCAGGCCCGCAGTCAGAATCCATTTGCCGCGTAAATCACCGCCGTAATGCTGGCGGCCTGCTTCGGCAAAGGTTTCAAAGGTGCCCTGCACAATGCCCTGCGCCCCGATGTAAATCCACGAGCCGGCGGTCATCTGGCCGTACATCATCAGCCCGGCTTTATCCAGCTCATGGAAATGATCCCAGTTAGCCCAATGCGGCACAAGGTTTGAGTTGGCAATCAATACCCTCGGCGCATCCGCGTGAGTGCGGAAAATACCCACCGGTTTACCGGATTGCACCAGCAGTGTTTCATCGGCTTTAAGCGTGCGCAGCGAGGCAAGGATCTGCTCGAAGCATTCCCAGTTGCGTGCCGCTTTGCCGATCCCGCCGTACACCACCAGATCCTCCGGGCGCTCGGCGACATCCGGATCGAGATTGTTCTGGATCATGCGGTAAGCCGCTTCGATCAACCAGTTTTCGCAGTGCAGTGTGGTGCCATGTGGAGCGCGTACCGTGCGGGCTACCGCCTGTTTTACAGATTCAGTCATTGTAGTGGCTCCCGGCATCACGCCGATGTAGAAGGAAAGAGTTGAGTAATCACCGCAGGCAGTTCGCCGCTGGCACCCCACTGGCGCATGCTTTCAATATCGGGTGCCAATAAACGGTCTTTATCAAGGAATGCCACGCGCTCACGCACGCCGCTGAATACCTGTTCCATGAGCGGTGAACTACGCAGCGGGCGTGAAAATTCAATCCCCTGAGCTGCCGCCATCGCTTCAATTCCCACTACTGCGGAGGTGTTGAAGCACATATCACCAAGACGACGAGCCGCGTAGGTCGCCATCGAAACGTGATCTTCCTGGTTTGCCGACGTTGGCAGGCTGTCAACGCTGCCTGGATGCGCCAGCGATTTGTTTTCTGACGCCAGAGCGGCGGCAGTGACCTGCGCAATCATAAAGCCTGAGTTAATCCCGCCCTCTTTCACCAGGAATGGCGGCAGGCCAGAAAGCCCGGTATCCAACAACAACGCCAGGCGGCGCTCGGAAATTGCGCCAATTTCTGCCACTGCCAGGGCGATAATATCTGCGGCGAACGCGACGGGTTCAGCATGGAAATTACCACCAGAAATCACCTCGCCCGTTTCGCTAAACACCAGCGGGTTATCAGATGCGGCGTTGGCTTCAATTTGCAGCACGCGAGCCGCATGGCGCAGGTTATCGAGACATGCGCCCATCACTTGCGGCACGCAGCGAATCGAATACGGGTCTTGCACACGACCACAGTGCTGATGGGAATCGACGATCTCACTGCCGTCCAGTAACGTTCTGACCGCTGCCGCGACGTCAATTTGCCCGGTTTGCCCGCGCGCTTCATGAATACGGGCATCGAACGGTTTCACCGAGCCTTTGATGGCTTCAAGGGATAACGCGCCCGCCACCAGCCCGGCACCAAAGACTTTCTCGCCTTCAAACAAACCGCGCAGCGCCAGTGCAGTAGAAACCTGGGTGCCGTTGAGCAACGCCAGCCCCTCTTTTGGACCGAGCACTAATGGCTCGACACCGGCAATTTTCAGCCCGGCAATGGCAGGCAGTTCTTCGCCGTTGATACGCACGTTGCCTTCGCCCAGCAGCATCAGGGAAAGATGCGCCAGCGGCGCTAAATCACCCGAGGCACCCACAGACCCTTTTTCAGGGATCACCGGCATCACGCCCGCGTTAAACAAGCTCAGCAAACTATCGATAACCTTCATACGCACGCCAGAATGACCACGGGCGAGACTGATGATTTTGCTCGCCATCACCAGGCGCACAACATCATCCGGCAGAGGTTGCCCAAGGCCGACGCTATGGGAAAGCACCAGATTGCGTTGCAACTCAGCAAGATGCTCTTTTGCAATCGTGGTTTGCGCCAGTTTGCCAAAACCTGTGTTAATCCCGTAAACCACATCGCCGTGATTCACGATATCCTCAACGGTTTTTTGGGACTTAGCGACTGCCTCAACGGCCTGCGAATCAAGGCTCAGAGTGACGGTTCCATGGTAGATTTCACGCAGCGTGGCGAGCGTTACACGCCCTGGAGTGAGACAGCACAGCTTTTTTTGCAGGGACATAGCGACATCCTGATGGCATCAATTCGTATGAACGTATAGAGTTGTATAGACAACCTAACTAATAAACCCAAATGACCGCCAGCACGTCATAGGTAATTTTTATTGAACAGTGAGCGGGATCGCGCTTTCACCGCAAAATGAAATAATCAAGGAACCGCTAATGTCTGAGACTCTCGCCCAATTACGCGCCGCCATCAGCGATTTACCCGCGCCCATTTACTTGCGTGTAAAGCAGGGAATAATCACCCAGATACGCAGCGGTAACTGGCTTGCCCACCAGCGAGTACCTTCGGAAACTGAGTTGGTCAACGCGCTTAATGTCAGCCGAATGACGATTAACCGTGCGTTGCGGGAACTGACTGGAGAAGGCTGGCTGGTGCGGATGCAAGGTGTCGGAACATTTGTTGCCGAGCAAAAAGGCCATACCGCAATGCTGGAAGTGGGCAGCATTGCCGAAGAAATTACCGCCCGTGGCCATCATTATCGCAACCAGGTCGTTGCTCTTGAGCAAGTCAATGCGGATGAAAAGCTGGCGCACGCTTTTTCGATTAACATCGGCGAGCCGCTGTTTTACTCGCAACTGGTTCATTACGATAACGATATGGCGGTGCAACTGGAAACACGCTACGTCAATCCGGCGCTCGCTGCTGATTATCTACACCAGGATTTTCGCCTGTTCACACCGCACCACTACCTGAGCAAAGTTGCGCCGTTAACCTCAGGCGAACATGTTGTGGAAGCAGTGCTCGCCGACGAAACGCAACAAGGATTGCTTGAAGTGACCGCTAGCCAGCCTTGTTTGTTGATTCAGCGCCGCACCTGGCATCATTCTCAGGTGGTGACAGTGGCCCGGCTGTTGTATCCAGGCTCACGTTATCAGTTGGTAGGCAGTTTTACAGGTAAGTGATTTCACTAAACAGCAGTTTCCCTTCCGATTTCAGCAAGCGCAAAGTGTGGCGGCCATCTTGCCACCATGCGCCCTGCTCCGCCTTGAGCAGTTTGTCACCCAGTTGCCACTCGCCGCTTAATACGTACACAATGCCGCCGCGTGGTGCGAAGGTGGTAAACGAGCGGTCAGCCACACGCACTTTGGCGCGGCAACGGTCACGGTGCGTCATGATATTAAAATCCATCGACATCCCTTGTTTCAGCTCGGCTTTTACCGTGTAATCACCGGCAAAAGCAAACGGCTGGAAGTGTTTCAGGGTATGGCGAAACGCCTTTCCTGCATCCAGCACCACTTCGCCCCCTTCGAGCAAAGTGATGACGCGGTCAACCTGTGGGAACGCCGAAAACTCACCGCTACTGGCGATCGAAGCGATACTGGCGCGCCAGTTAAAATCACGCGTTGCGGGTGGAAAGCAGCAAATTTCGCGGGTTTCTCCAGCCCCGTTACGCCACAAACTGACGGGCACTTTCCGTATATCAAAAAATTCCATCACCACTCCTGAAGGGTGCGCATCACCTGCGCAAACTGTGTATTGCTTTGTACATCGAGCGGGTGCTGCCTGTCGCTGATTACCTGCTTCCCGGCAACCCACACATCTCTGATTTGTTCACGGCTCCCACCAAATATCCAACGGTTGAGCAACGCGTAATCTTCTATGTGCGCAAGCCAGGAATCACGCTCGAGCACCAGCCAGTCGGCACGTTGCCCCGGCGCTATCATGCCCATAGTGACGCCGCACGCTTGCGCGCCCCCCACCGCCGCCTGTCGCCATAACACTTCACCCACCTGCGGCAATTCTGGCAGCACGATACGATTGCGGCGTTTGTCACGCAGACGCTGCGCGTACTCGAGCCAACGCAACTCTTCGAGCGCATTCAGCGAAACATGGCTGTCGGAGCCAATCCCCCAGTGCCCGCCCTGCGCAATGAAATTCGTGGCCGGGAAAATACCGTCACCGAGATTCGCTTCGGTAGTGGGACACAACCCCGCCACAGAGCGGCTTTCAACAATTTGGGTTAACTCTTCCGGCGACAAATGCGTGGCGTGAACCAGGCACCAACGGTCATCCACTGCAAAGCGGTTATACAGCCACTCCACCGGACGCTCGCCACTCCAGGCAAGGCAGTCATCGACCTCTTTTTCCTGCTCGGCAATATGAATATGCACCGGCATTCGGTAGTCGCTTGCTTCCAGCACATCTTCCATTTGTTCCTGCGTCACCGCTCTTAATGAGTGGAAACACAGGCCATGATTAATCAACGGATAGCGACGCAACGCATTGCCCAGCGCTTGTTGCTGGCGCAAGTAACGGTCGACATCCTGAATAAATCTTTTCTGCCCAACGGCAGGAGGCTGCGCGCCAAATCCCGCATGGCTATAGAGCACAGGCAACAATGTTTGCCCTATCCCACTGTTATCGGCAGCAAGCAGCAGTTGCTGTAGCATCAAATCGCCTGATGCATACGGTTTTCCGTTAACGTCATGATGCAAATAATGAAATTCTGCAACCTGCGTATAGCCGCCCTTGAGCATGTCGATATACAAGCGTGTGGCAATAGCGCCAACTTGTTCAGGCGACAGTTTTTGCACCATGCGATACATCACATCGCGCCACGTCCAGAAGCTATCTTGCGGATTGCCCGCGACCTCCGTCAGCCCCGCCATCACCCGCTGGAAAGCATGCGAATGCAAATTCGGGATAGAAGGAATCACGACACCGGGAAGCAGCGTGGCCTCCTCGCTTGTAGCGCCAGCCTCAACATGAGTTATCGTCCCTTGTTCATTGACGGTAATGCGCACATTGTGTCCCCAGCCTTGTGGGAGCATGACAACTGGTGCAAAAAATGCTGGCATAGATTTGATTCCTTCTTTTGCGATGCCAATGATTTAGCGATTATTTCGTGCCGACGCAAACCAAATCCGTCGTTTGCTAAAAAATTGTGTGACGGACAACAAAACGCGGGGTTGCCTGCTGCTTTAGCGGCAACCAGGTTGCTCAACTCAACATGCTGCGCTAGCTTGTAGTCAATTGTCTATACAACCTGATATGGAGAATGTCATGACTTATCCTCGCGCCTGCGACAGCCTGTGGAGTGGCGCAACCCTGGTCACGATGAAAGACGGTCTTTACCACTTGATTGAAGATGGCGTTATCGCGGTGCATCAGGGGAAAATCGTCTGGCTCGGTGCGCGGGCGCAGCTTCCTGAAATCACCGCCACTGAACATCACCATTTTGACGGCGGAATCGTGACGCCGGGCTTTATCGATTGTCATACGCATTTAGTTTTTGGCGGCGATCGCAGCGCCGAATTTGAAATGCGCCTGAACGGCATGAGCTACGCAGAAATAGCGGCCCAGGGCGGCGGGATTATTTCCACCGTTCGCCACACGCGGGAAGCTGACGAAAATGAGCTGCTGAACTCCGCACATCAGCGCCTGCAACACTTGTTAAAAGAAGGCGTGACCACCGTCGAAATCAAATCGGGCTATGGCCTGGATATCGACAACGAAATCAAAATGCTGCGTGTGATTCGTCAACTCGGAGAAATGCTTCCGGTTGAAGTGTATGCCACCTGCCTGGCCGCGCACGCCATACCGCCAGAATTTAGCGGCGATGGCGATAAGTGGGTCGACGTGGTTTGCGAGCAGTTACTCCCTCGTGTGGCACAAGAAAAACTGGCCGATGCGGTTGATGCCTTTTGCGAACATCTGGCTTTCAGTCCGGCACAAACTGAAAAAGTCTTTGCTGCTGCTCGCGGTTTGGGATTGCCAGTCAAACTTCATGCCGAACAACTCTCCGCGCTGGCGGGTAGCAGCCTGGCGGCACGTTTCCAGGCGTTATCTGCCGATCATCTTGAATACGCCACCGATGCCGACGCGCAAGCGATGGCCGCAGGGAATACCGTGGCCGTTCTGCTGCCGGGTGCGTTTTATCTGTTGCGCGAAAAACAGCAGCCGCCGGTCGCTGCGTTCCGCGAACATGGCGTGCCGATGGCCGTCGCCAGTGATGCAAACCCTGGCACGTCCCCGGTACTTTCGCTGCGATTAATGCTCAATATGGCGTGTACGTTATTTGGCCTGACGCCAGAAGAAGCGCTGGCGGGCGTGACGCTTCACGCGGCACAGGCGCTGGGAATTCGAGAAAGCCACGGCAGTCTTGAATGCGGGAAAGTTGCCAACTTTGTGCACTGGCCTGTGGCACGTCCGGCTGAACTGGTCTATTGGTTAGGGGGGCAATTGCCCTGCACCGTGATTTATCAGGGAGAGAAACGTGACAGCACCTTTTAATTTCAGCCGTGGGAAACTGCCGCTATTGGTCAGCATCCCTCACGCAGGCACCGCATTAACGCCAGAAGTTGAGTCGGCCCTGAGCGATGCGGCACGCCCATTGCCGGATACCGACTGGCATATCCCGAAGCTATATGAATTTGCCCGCGCACTCGGCGCGAGTGTGATTGTCGGTAATTATTCGCGGATGGTTATCGACCTTAACCGCCCCGCCGATGATAAACCGCTCTATACCACGGCGACCACTGGCCTGTATCCCGAAACCTTGTTCGATGGCACAGCCGTTTTTATTCCCGGCAAAGAACCCAATACGCAGCAGCGTAAAGCTGCGCTGGACACTATCTGGCAGCCGTACCATCAGCAATTGCAGAGCGAGCTAGAGAGAATGAAAGCCGAACACGGCTACGCGCTTTTGTTCGATGCGCATTCCATCGCCAGCCATATTCCGCGTCTGTTCGACGGCAAATTACCGGATCTGAATTTCGGCACCAACGGCGGTAAAAGTTGCGATGAGCTGATTGAAGAACACCTGGTGGCCTGTGCGGCCTCGCAAAACCAATATAGCTGGGTGGCAAACGGGCGCTTTAAAGGTGGGTATATCACCCGCGCTTACGGGCAACCGTCGCAAGGCATTCACGCAGTGCAGCTAGAACTTGCGCAGTGTAATTATATGGATGAACAAGTGCCGTTCGCATGGCGTGAAGAGCGAGCAGAAAAACTACAACCGCTGCTTGAGCAGTTTATTCGTTCGATGTTGAGTAGCGCCCAGCAGATTGCATGAGATTTAAAACGGTGGATGACGGGTAAAAAGAAAACCGCCGGTTCTGTCCACAATAATAAAGCGATTGTGGACAAAACCGGCGGTCTTAAGTCAGTCGATCAGTTATTCCTGATCAGCAGGCATTTTACCTTCATGTTGAGGACGTTCTGTCAGACGCTTCTCAAAATTGGCATTAAATTGTTTTTTCTGCTCAGGCGTCAGAATGTTGTAGATTTTATTCTGAGTTTCCATATGAGCCATCATACGAGCTTTGTTTTGCTCGGCCATTTTGTCGACTTGCGCCTGGGCTTTCGCTTTGTCGAAGCTGTCGCTGGCGATAATATTATGTGCCGCACGACGTTCTTCTACTGAAGGACGCTCCATTTTACCGCGCTGGTCTTTCATGATGTCGCGCACTTGCTGTTTCTGCGCATCCGTCAAATTCAAATCTTTGAACATCATATCGTGATGGCCGCCACGCATGCCTTTATGGTGCATCATCGGCGCATCGGTTTTTGCCGCCGTGGTCGTGGTGGTGTCAGCTGCATGAGCCAGGTTCGCCGCGCCCAGAGCCAGAGTTGAAGCAACAAAGAGAGCTGTTAATTTACGCATATTGTTTATTCCTGTTCTGATTTCTATTACGACAAGGTCTGCCGCGTTGACGAAATTAAGTTTACGGGGTTGTGCGTCAAGTAATAGTGCGCATCGGTAAAGCATTGAAAGGACAAAAAACAAAATTGCAGCAATTATGAAGAGAATAAGGATAAAACGTCGCTGAATTGCAACAGAATATAACAAAGCTATGATTTTAAAGGAATTATGAAGGGAGTGTATAGTAATTAGAATGTCGGAGAAAGCACCTATTAAGATTTATCTGTATATTGTTGTTTGACCGGTGATTATTTCCGGCCCCATTACTGAGGCCGATGCATATTAAAGCTCGCGTAGCATTAATCCAGCACGTAATCCCACCGCTACATTAGGATTAGGGAATAATACATATTCAATATCTTCTTTCACCACATAACGCGTGTCGCCATCTTCTGCCAGTAATGTGTCTTTAGGAAACGCGGTGAAGTTCTGCGTTTTCGCCGACATGTGCAACACAAAGGCATCGCTGAGGCGAGTGATCTGTTGCGCCACTTTATAGCGTAGCGGCTCACCTTCCGCTGCTGGCGGAGTTTCACCACTCAGCAAAGCCTGCAACGCCTGTTTGGTTTGTTCAAACTGGCTGAGATCATTTTCACCAAAGGGTTGCGCCTTGCCCAATTCCAGCGTGCAGCTCAGCGCATTGAAATGCTCACTGCTGAAATGAGTGAAAGTCCCGCCCGGTGACTGATGGAACACCAGCGCCTGTAACCCGGCACAGCCCAGCCACGAGAGAAACTCCTCATCGTACGGCGTGGTGCGTGAAGGTAATACCCCAAAACGTGGATGGTATGAGCTTCGAATGGCGGTGTGCATATCGAGATGCCAGCAAATTGTCTCTTCGCTTTGGGCGAGGAACAAATCCAGCGCGTGTTCAAGGCGACAGGCGCGCTGGGTTTCAATGCTTTCCGGGAACTGCTGCCAGCCCCCGCCGAACATGCGGTTCATGTCGCTGTGTTGGTAACGCTGGTTGCTGCGCAATGCTTCTGGATTACCCAGAATCACCAGCAACCGCCATTGCAACGCCAGCTCACCCGCGAGAAGACTATCAACGAGCTGGGCGAGTATTTCTACTGGCGCAGTTTCGTTGCCGTGGATACCCGCCGACAACACCAGCGTCTTTTCCACAGATTGATGCGGAGTCAATGCCAAAATCCCCTCATCCCACCACTGCCAACGTAGGTGAGTGTTTTTTCCTGCGGTCTGCGTTGGCACTTTACCCGCCAGGGTTTGCGCCAAAAAATCCAACATTGAGCCTCCGGTTAGGACTGAAATTAGTGCTGAAACGGATAAACAAAACCTAAGTCTAGTATACGCGTCAGTTCGTCGAGTGCTTCGCGCCCTTCACGCAACAGTTGAGGGTCAGCTAAATCAGCCTGAGTTAACTGGTCGCGATACCAGCGATCGACCCAGTTGTTGAGGGTGATAAACAACTTGTCGTTCATCATCACCGCCGGGTTTACCGCTTTGAGTTCTGCGTCGTTGAGAACCACACGCAGACGTAAACACGCCGGGCCGCCGCCGTTAGCCATGCTTTCGCGCAGGTCGAAGACCTGCAAATCGCTAATCGGGTTATCCGCCGCCAGAACCTCATTGAGATAACGCCACACGCCTGCGTGCTGGCGTGACTCTTCGGGCAAGATAAGCGTCATACTACCATCTTCACGGCTCAGTAACTGACTGTTAAACAAATACGTTCCGACCGCATCAGCCACACTCACTTTATCTGCCGGCACTTCAATGGCGGTAAAACCAGGCACTCTTTCACGTAACTGCTCGTAAAGCGCGTGCTGATGCAGAAACGCCTGTTCATGGCAGAACAGCACCTGGCGGTTGGATACCGCAATCACGTCGTTGTGGAATACGCCCTGGTCGATAACCATCGGGTTTTGTTGCGCGAACACCAGTAAATCAGGTTTGACCTGGTTCAGTCGCGCTACCGCCTGGCTTGCTTCTAATGTCTGGCGGGCCGGGTAACGCGCCGGAATGAGTCCGGCTTTGGCTTCTTCACGCCCATAAACAAACAGTTGTGTCGACGGCTCGCCATAGGCTCCGCCCAGACGGTTATGGTTTGCCGCCCCTTCGTCACCAAACATAGCGACCTGCGGCAATGCGCTGTGAACAGAAAAATACTGCTCATTACGGAAGATGGCTCGCAATGTGTTTTCAGTGGTTGGCGCTTCACTGGCGCGGTGGAATTTGTTGTTCAGATTCGCCACCGAGAAATGCACTTTGCCATCCAGACTGTCTGCCGATGGGCAAACGGTCGCGGCATTAGCCACCCACATAGAGGAAGCCGAACTGACAGCCGACAATAGCTGCGGCGCATCTTTGGCGACACGCTCAATAACTTGCGCATCAGTTCCACTGAAACCTAACTGGCGCAGCAGTGGAATATTAGGCCGCTCTTGCGGAGGGATAACCCCCTGCGCGAAACCAGCATCCGTCAGCGCTTTCATTTTCAGCAAGCCTTGTTTAGCGGCAAGCTTAGGGTTCGAGACGCGGAACTGGTGCTTAGTCGACGCTTCGTTACCGAAAGAAAGCCCGGCGTAATGGTGGGTTAACCCCACCAGTCCATCAAAGTTAACTTCACGCGCTTTCATGGCTATTCCTCACGGCTGAAATCAAGCCCCGGACTCAGGGTCGCAGGCAGCGGGAAGGTCGGGCTTTCAAGCGTTGCCATCGGCCACGCGCAATAGTCTGCCGCGTACCACGCACTGGCGCGATGGTTACCGGATGCGCCCACTCCACCAAACGGAGCCGCGCTCGATGCGCCCGTCAGCGGTTTATTCCAGTTCACAATCCCGGCTCGGGCTTCGAGTAACAACTGATCGAATTGCTCGCGATGCGGAGAAATCAGGCCGCTCGCCAGGCCGTAGCGGGTGTCGTTTGCCATGCTGATGGCTTCATCAAAATCGCTATAACGATAAACCGTCAGCAATGGCCCGAAGATTTCTTCGTCCGGTACGTTTGCCACGCCGGTTAATTCGACAATACCTGGCGTCAGCAACGACGTTCCCGCTTTGAGAAGCTTGGGTTCAAGCAGCGCTTTCCCGCCACGGGCGATATGCTCCTGCCAGCCTGTCAATACGCGTTCTGCGGCTTGTACCGAAATTAGCCCGCCGATAAACGGCTGCGGCACTGCATCCCACGCACCAGGGCGAATACGCCCCGCCACTTCCACCAGACGCTGTAAAAATGCATCGCCCTGCGCACCGTGTTTTACCAGCAAGCGACGCGCACAGGTACAGCGTTGCCCCGCAGTCACAAACGCCGACTGAATCACCAGATGCACCGCGCCATCAATATCCTGCGGATCTTCCACAATCAGCGGGTTATTGCCGCCCATTTCCAGCGCCAGAATTTTCTCCGGCTGGCCGGCAAACTGGCGATGTAGCTGGTAGCCAGTATGCGCGCTGCCGGTAAATAACAAGCCATCAAGCGTCGGCTGCTGTGCCAGAGCCTGGCCCGTTTCACGTCCACCCTGCACCAGGTTCAGCACCCCGTCGGGAACACCCGCCTGCTCCCAGAGTTTCATCACCTGCTCGCCAATCAGCGGCGTCAGTTCACTCGGTTTAAACACCAGCGTGTTACCCGCCAGTAACCCCGGAACAATATGCCCGTTAGGCAAATGGCCAGGGAAGTTATACGGGCCAAATACCGCTAAAACACCGTGTGGACGATGGCGCAATGTGGCCGCACCATCCGGCATTTCGGTGTGCGTTTCGCCGGTACGGGTGTGGTAAGCCTTAATCGAAATGGCGATTTTATTGATCATCGCCGTGATTTCGGTCGCCGCCTCCCAGCGTGGTTTGCCGGTTTCCTGGGAAATCGTCACCGTCAGCGACTCTTTGTTGGCGTCGAGCAAGGTGGCAAATTTTTCAACGATAGCCTGACGCTCGGCAAACGGGCGTTTCGCCCAGGCCGGAAATGCGGCACGTGCCGCATGGCACGCTTGTTCAACTTGCGGCTCATTTGCCGCCGCCCCTTCCCACAGCAAATCGCCATTCACCGGATTGTGCTTTTGCAGCGTTTCGCCCAGGCCCGAAAGCCATTGTCCATTAATCCACTGAGTCATACTTTTTTCTCCTCGGGGCACAAACGCACCAGTCGTACTTTATCGCCAGTGCTGCATTTCAGGGCGTCAGCGGTTTTGGCATCAATAATCAGCCGGTCGCCTTTTGGGTTCGCCTTAATCAGCATGGCGCGGAAATTGTTGTATTTTTCGTTGGCGACCAGGCACATCGGTAACTCTTCGGTTGCCGGTTGCCCAATCACCACTTCAACGAGGCGGCTTTTGCGGATCGCACGTACGCGGTCGATATCACATTCAAGCGTTGGGCCGCCGTCGAAAATATCGACGTAATTACGGTAGCGGAAACCTTCGGCTTCAAGCACCGCCCGGGCAGGCGCAGTTTGCGGATGGACTTTGCCAATCACCGCCCGCGCCTCGGCAGACAGGAAATCGGTATAAATCGGATGCTTCGGCATCAGTTCCGCAATAAACGCTTTCTGACCGGTACCGCACAGGTAATCGGCGCGGCTAAATTCCATTGAGAAAAAGCGATTGCCGAGGCTTTCCCAGAATGGTGAATGGCCGTGTTCGTCAATCACGCCGCGCATCTCAGCGACCACTTTTTCATTAAAGCGGTCGCGAAACGCCGCCATAAAGAGAAAGCGTGATTTGGAAAGCAGATAGCCGTTGCCTTCTTTGCGCCAGTCGGCGTCAAGGAATAAGGTGCAAAGCTCGCTGCTGCCAGTGTGATCGTGACTCAGGAACAGCGTAGGTAACGCGTTGTAAATGTTTAGTTCTTTGGATGCATGAACATGGGTGCCAACGTGGTAGTTGTACCAGGGGTCGTTTAAACCCACCGCCACTTCAATGGCGCAAATGCCGACGACGCGTTCTGTCGTGGAATCTTCCAGCACAAACACATAACCCTGGTCGCCTTCTGGCAGGTCGCCCTGCCAGGTTTGAATGGAGCGTTCGATACGTGCCGACAGCGTTTTTTCATCCGCAGGCAGCGAGGTCAAGCCGCCGCCCGTTTTACCCGCCAACGCCAGCAGCCCGGATAAATCACCGCGCTCAACCGGACGGATAATCATCATGATTGCTCTCCCGCTAAAAAGCGTTCACAGGCGCCCTCAAAACGATCCAGCCCTTTTTGCACTTCGGCTTCACTGACAATTAATGCCGGTGCGAAACGGACCACATTTGCCCCGGCGATAAGCATCATCAAGCCTTCCTGAGCCGCAGCCTGTAAAATAAGTTTAGCTTTTCCGCTGTATTGCGGTTGAAGGACACAACCAATTAACAGCCCCAAACCGCGCACTTCGCTGAACAGTTGATGCTTCTGGTTAATTTTGTTTAAACGCTCTACAAACCAGGCGTGGCGCTGCTTAACACCGTTGAGCACTTCTGGGGTGTTAATGATTTCCATCACGCGCCCGGCAACCGCACCCGCCAGCGGATTGCCGCCATAGGTGGTGCCGTGGGTGCCGACGACCATCACTTTTGAGAACTTATCGGTGGTCAGCATCGCGCCAATCGGGAAACCGCCGCCCAACGCTTTGGCGGTGGAAAGGACATCTGGCGTGATGCCGTAATGCATATAGGCGTAAAGCTCGCCGGTGCGGCCAACGCCGGTTTGTACTTCGTCAAAAATCAGCACCGCGTTGTGGCGGTCGCACAGTTCGCGCAGCCCTTGCAGGAAGGTTGGATCGGCTGGCACTACACCGCCTTCGCCCTGCATCGGCTCCACAATCACCGCGCAGGTATTTTCGTTAATCAGTTCGCTGGCAGATTGCAGATCGTTATAAATGGCATGGCTAATTTGCGGCGGCAGCGGCGCAAAATCCTGTGAATAAGCCGGTTGCCCACCCGCCGAAACAGTAAACAGCGTGCGACCGTGAAACGCATTTTTGAATGCAACGATGCCACTTTTGTTCGGGCCAAAATTATCGTGGGCGTATTTACGCGCCAGCTTCAGCGCCGCTTCGTTGGCTTCTGCACCCGAGTTACAGAAGAACACTTTGTCGGCAAAAGTGGCATCGATCAGTTGTTTTGCCAGGCGCAGAATCGGCTCGTTGGTGTAGCCGTTGCCGGTATGCCAGAATTTTGCCGCCTGCTCTTCTAACGCTTTGCGTAAATCAGGGTTGGCGTGGCCCAGCGCGTTGACCGCAATACCCCCGGCGAAATCGATATAGTCTTTGCCTTGCTGGTCCCACAATGTCGACCCTTCACCGCGCACAGGAATAAAAGAAGCTGGGGCATAAACGGGCATCATCCATTCGTCGAAATTTTGGCGGGTAATTGACTGCGACATAGAGACCTCTCCGGGTAAATAAAAAGTTATTTATATGTTAAATAATTGAGTGTTTGCGCTGTAAATGTAGATTGCACGCTTCGTGCCAGCCAGCGATATAAATGCATAGCGGAGGGTTGCTAAAGGAAAATCAAGGAGTTACAAACTAGTCGCATTCACTTAAAGTGAATAGATAGTGCATAGTTTTATGGTGCCGTAGGGATCGCCGCACGAAAACAAGAAATATTATGCAACTGTAAAATTTAATACTGGATTTGTGATCGATGATGGGGTTTGCACGGCTATTACGCCCCAAAACGGGGCGGCGTGACTGACTTTGGTGCAGATTTTGTATGTGCCTGGAATGTTGCAACGCAGTCTGTAGGTCGGATAAGCGTTAGCGTCATCCAACACAGCAGCGGTTTAGGGTGGATGACGCTTGCGCTTATCCCCCTACAAAGCTGTGATCCCTCGGCATTTTTGCCATTTTCTGCTAACATCCTGCAACATTGACTCGTCACCACGGCAGCGACTTATGAAATTCGTCTCTTTTAATATCAACGGCCTGCGCGCCCGTCCGCACCAACTTCAAGCCATTGTTGAACAGCATCAACCTGACGTCATCGGTTTGCAGGAAACAAAAGTCCACGATGACATGTTCCCACTCGAAGATGTTGCAAAGCTGGGTTACAACGTCTTTTATCACGGTCAGAAAGGCCATTACGGTGTGGCGTTGCTCACCAAAGAGACGCCAATTTCGGTGCGTCGTGGTTTCCCTGGCGACGATGAAGAAGCTCAGCGCCGTATTATCATGGCGGAAATTCCTTCCCCATTAGGCAATCTGACGGTGATAAACGGTTACTTCCCGCAGGGTGAAAGCCGCGACCATCCGACCAAATTCCCGGCCAAAATGAAGTTCTACCAGGATCTGCAAAACTACCTGGATACCGAACTGAAGAAGGATAATCCGGTGCTGATTATGGGTGATGTGAACATCAGCCCGACCGACCTGGATATTGGCATTGGCGAAGACAACCGCAAACGCTGGTTGCGTACCGGTAAATGTTCCTTCCTGCCGGAAGAACGTGAATGGATGGACCGCCTGATTAGCTGGGGCCTGGTCGATACTTTCCGCCACGCAAATCCTGAAGCGCAAGACAAGTTCTCGTGGTTTGATTACCGCTCGAAAGGTTTTGATGACAACCGTGGCCTGCGCATAGATTTGCTGCTGGCAAGCCAACCGCTGGCTGAACGTTGTGTTGCAACCGGCATTGATTACGATATTCGTAGCATGGAAAAGCCATCCGACCATGCGCCGGTGTGGGCTGAATTTAAGCTATAAGGAAGAACACCACATCCCATGCGTAAGTTACTGTTTGCCACGCTGGTTGTGGTTTTCGTTCTCCTCATCATCTATTTGCCGCCGGGAAGTCTGGCGGCCCTGCAACACTATCAAGCGCAATTCTCTGCCTGGCATCATCTGCATCCGCTGCAAACAGCGTTTGTCTTCTTCGTGATTTATCTCCTGGTCACCACACTTTCGATTCCCGGTGCCACGTTGCTAACGCTGCTGGCTGGCTCGCAATTTGGTTTGATTCAGGGCACGGTTCTGGTTGCTTTGGCGGCGACCTGTGGCGCAACACTTGCCATGCTGATTAGCCGTTATCTGCTGCGTCAGTGGGTACAGCAACGTTTTACGGCTCCCATGTCGGCCATAAATCGTGGGATGGAACGCGAAGGTTTGTACTATCTTTTTGCTTTGCGTCTGACACCGGTTTTCCCGTTCTTTTTGATCAATTTGCTGATGGGCCTGACGTCGGTCAACACTCTGCGTTATTTTGCCGTTAGCCTTGTCGGGATGCTGCCGGCGATTGTGGTTTATCTCAACGCCGGACGCGAACTGAGCCAGCTTCGAACCCTGAGCGATATTCTTTCTCCAGGCATGATGCTGATGTTTATTTTACTGGGTTTATTGCCGCTGGTTTCACGCCGGATAGTCCGCCTGCTCCGAAAATCATAAGGATCCCATTTTGCGTCTTTTAACTCTTTTGCTGTCGCTGGTTGCGGTCAGCTTTGCGGCCTTTGCACAGCCTGACAACTGGAACAGTCTGCGTCAGCAAGCCAATGGCCAGACCGTTTATTTCAACGCCTGGGGCGGTGACCCGGCGGTAAACAGTTATCTCGACTGGGTTGCCGGTGAAATGAAACAGCAGTATGGCGTGACGGTAAAAGTCGTGCGCCTTGCCGATGCCGCTGATGCGGTAAAGCGTATTCAGAGCGAAGATGCCGCCGGGCGCAAAACCAGAGGTTCGGTCGATTTACTGTGGGTGAATGGCGAAAACTTCCGCACACTGAAACAGGCTGGATTGCTGAAAGAAGGCTGGGCATGGGAGTTGCCCAACTGGCGCTACGTTGACCAGAATAAACCCGTGCGCGAAGATTTTTCACAGCCAACTGACGGTGCTGAAGCGCCGTGGGGCAGCGCGCAGTTAATGCTCATTGGCAATGTGCAGCCCAACGTTAAATTCCCGCGCAGCGCTGATGAACTGCTGGCATTTGCCAAAGCGCATCCCGGTAAACTGAGTTACCCTCGCCCGCCCGATTTCACCGGCACCGCGTTTATCGAACAGCTATTCATTGTGCTGACTCACGATCGGCAAGCGTTGCGTACCCCGCCGGACGCAGCGACTTTCCAGCAGGTGACGGCTCCGTTGTGGGATTACCTGGATAAGCTGCATCCGCTGTTATGGCGTGAGGGCAAAACGTTCCCGCCAACGCCTGCGCGCATGGACCGCATGCTGGCCGACGGCGAACTGCTGTTCTCCGTGACGTTCAACCCCTCGCATGTCGACAACTTAATCGAACGTAAACAACTGCCAAAAACCGCGCAGGCATTTGGATTTGAGCAAGGCATGTTGGGTAACGTCCATTTTGTGACGATCCCAGCTAATGCTAATGCGCAGGCGGGCGCACAAGTGCTGGCTAACTTCCTGATGTCGCCAGAGGCGCAAATTCGTAAAGCCAACCCGGCAATCTGGGGCGATGCAACGGTGCTTGATAGTTCGACACTGCCACAACCGCTGCGTGAAAAACTTGATGCTCAAAAACCTGTCCACCAGCAAAGCGTGCCTTACCTGGCTGAACCGCATGCCGCCTGGGTAGAGGCTCTGGAAAAAGAGTGGTTGCAGCGTTACGGGGCTAAATGAGCCATCGTCTATTAGCAAACCTTGCTGTGGCGTGTGTTTTTGCACCGCTGCTACCGGGTTTAGCTATGATGACAAAACCGCTGTTGATGCCCGAAATATGGCAGGCGTTGTGGACGGATAACCAATGGCCGCAGGCGCTGCTGGCGACGCTAAATTCAACCCTGATTAGCGTCCTGGGGGCGCTGGCACTGTGTTTGCTTCTGTTTTGCGGGCTTTGGCCTGGCGTTCGCTGGCAACGCTACACCGCGCAACTGCCGCTCCTGTTAGCCTTGCCTCACGTTGCCTTCGCCAGCGGTTTTCTGTTGCTGTTTGCCGATAACGGCTGGCTGGCACGATTGTGTGGAGTGTCATTTCATCTTGATGAATTTGGTGTAGGGCTGGGCATA
Organism: Buttiauxella sp. BIGb0471; assembly: GCF_024807715.1. Classification (NCBI taxonomy): domain Bacteria; kingdom Pseudomonadati; phylum Pseudomonadota; class Gammaproteobacteria; order Enterobacterales; family Enterobacteriaceae; genus Buttiauxella; species Buttiauxella sp. BIGb0471. Next base: position 617,301 of record NZ_JANUEU010000002.1, on the reverse strand, counting down.
TTGCTGGCGTTCAAAGAGTGCTGGTTTTTGTTATGGATTGCCAGCACGCAGCTCCATCATACGGCGCTTTCCCAACAACTCACCGTGGCGCAAAGCCTGGGTTATGGCCCGCTGCAAAGCCGCATTCGGGTTATTGTTCCGCAGCTTTTGCCGCGCCTGAAGTGGGCGTTATTAGCGGTTGTGGCCTACAGCCTTTCGGTGGTTGATGTCGCGTTGATTCTTGGCCCGGCAAACCCGCCAACGCTCGCGGTTCTTGCCTGGCAGTGGCTTAACGATGCCGACCCACAGCGCGTGGCGATGGGGATGTTAACGTCCCTGCTGATGCTGGTGATGTTGATCGTTTTTATTGTCGTTGGCTACGGACTCTGGATGTTCATTCGCCACGCTTTAGGGCAATTTTCCGGCAGGCGCCATCAATCTGGTATTCAACCGCTGGCGTCGGGTGCAGGTTTTATAATGAGCGCAACGGGCATGGCGGCCATCGCAATGCTGATACTTTGGTCATTCGCCGACGGCTGGTTCTACCCTTCGCTATTTCCCGATGGACTTGCGTTTTCTGGCTGGCAAGCAGCTGAGTTATCGTCGTTAACCACCACACTGCTAATCGCGCTGGCGAGTAGCTTACTCGGTTTGCTGGTGGTTATTCTTTGGCTGGAAGGTGGCAACTCGCGCTTTGATATGTGGCTGGTTCTACCGTTGTTTTTACCCGCGCTGCCGCTGGTCGCTGGGCAATACCGAATTTTGTTAGTGCTTGATCAAGATGGTCATTGGCCCGGTGTTATCTGGAGTCATTTGCTATGGGTGGTTCCGTATATGTTATTAGTGGCACGCCCCGCCTGGCAGCAGTTTGACAGGCGGTTGCTTATCACCGCGCAGACTTTCGGCTGGTCGAGATGGAAGATTTTATACCGGGTTAAACTGCCGATTTTAGTTCGCCCGCTGCTGGCCGCTTTTGCCGTTGGGTTCTCAGTCAGTGTCGCGCAGTATTTACCCACGCTGTATGCTGGCGCCGGGCGTTTTTCCACCGTCACCACTCAGGCGGTGGCCTTAAGCAGCGGCGGCGACCCACAGCAGCAGGCGATTCAGGCGCTGCTGCAAATGCTGCTTCCGGCAATGATGTTTATCGCTACACTCCAGGTTAGCCGCCTGGTGAGTCATTATCGACAAGGGTTACGCTGATGCTCAATGTTCAGAACTGTTCGATTTCTAACGCATCGCGCTCGCTGATTAATGAGCTAAATTTTACCGTTTCTCCGGGCGAAGTGCTGACGCTAATGGGGCCGTCGGGCGCGGGGAAATCAACGTTTTTAAACTGGATGATTGGCGCATTGTCGGCTGAATTTCGCGTGTCAGGTGAGCTTTGGCTTAACCAAAAGCGCCGCGATACTTTACCCACTGAACGGCGAAACATGGGCATTCTGTTTCAGGATGCATTGCTGTTTGCTCATCTGAACGTTGGGCAGAACCTGGCGATGGCGATTCCTGAGGCGATTAAAGATCGTAAGCTGCGCCAGCATTGCGTTGAAGAAGCGCTGGCAAACGCACAACTCGCGAACTTTGCCCGGCGCGACCCGGCAACACTTTCCGGTGGGGAACGGGCGCGCATTAGCGTGCTGCGGGCGTTGCTGGCAAAACCAGAAGCGCTGCTGCTCGACGAACCTTTTTCACGTTTAGATCAGACCTTGCGCGAGCAATTTCGTCAGTTTGTCTGGCAACAAGTCAAGCAAATGGACATTCCGGTGGTGCTGGTCACCCATGACCCGCAGGATATTCCCGTTGGCGGAAAAATAATCACGATCAATAGTTCCCCCAGCTAATTCGTCATACATATTCATGCGTTACCGCAAAGAATAGCCGTCGCTATTAGGCAAAAATAGCGGCTCTTTTTTTCTCTCTTTCAGGTTATAAGATGAAACGTGTTTCTCAACTAACCGCCGCCTTGATGTTATCCGGGTTGGCGCACATGGCAACCGCGGCAGATATGCCATCCCAGATGACTTTATCCACTCTTCAAGCGCAGCACGGCGTGGTTATTGATACACGTCTAAGTGCCTTTTATAACGGCTGGCCGCAGACCATTTCCAGCGTCGGTGGCCATGAGCCTGCCGCTCTGAATTTATCTGCCAGTTGGTTAGGCATAATGAATGACGAGCAGCTGCAATTGTGGGCAAAACAGCACGCGATTAAACCTGACAGTCTGATTGCCCTGTATGGCAATGATGATGAGACAAAAGCGGTAAAAACACGCTTGTCTAAGCTGGGCTATCAGCATGTTGCATTGCTTTCTGATGCTCTCCAGCAACCTGCTCGTTTGCAGAAAATAGCTCACTTCGAGCAGTTGGTTTACCCGCAGTGGCTGCACAATCTGATGCAGAATAAAGCTGTCGTGGCAAAACCAGCGGGTGAAGTGAAAATCATTGAAGCCGCCTGGGGGGCGCCAAAACAATATCTGCTAAGCCACATTCCAGGTGCGGATTACATTGATACCAATGACATCGAAAGCGAGCCGTTATGGAACAAAGTTTCTGACGACAAGCTGAAAGCATTGATGGCAAAACACGGCATTCGTCACGATACTACCGTGATTATGTACGGGCGTGATGTCTACGCTGCGGCACGTGTCGCACAAATTCTGCTGTATGCAGGCGTGAAAGATGTGCGTTTGCTCGATGGCGGCTGGCAGAGTTGGTCTGATGCCAAATTGCCGGTCGAGCGTGGCTTGCCAAACGATGTGAAACCCGCACCTGATTTCGGCGCAACCATTCCAGGCCAGCCACAACTGATGCTAAACACCGAGCAGGCTCGCGGCCTGTTAGGTCGTAAAGACGCGTCTTTAGTGAGCATCCGTTCCTGGCCGGAATTTATCGGCATCACCAGCGGCTATAGCTACATTAAGCCAAAAGGTGAAATTGCCGGGGCGCGTTGGGGCCACGCGGGTTCCGACTCCACGCATATGGAAGATTTCCATAATCCAGATGGCACTATGCGTTCGGCTGATGATATCGCCGCGATGTGGAAAAGCTGGAACATTACGCCGGATCAGCACGTTGCGTTTTATTGCGGCACCGGCTGGCGCGCGTCTGAAACCTTCATGTATGCCCGTGCGATGGGCTGGCAGAATGTTGGCGTGTACGATGGCGGCTGGTATGAGTGGAGCAGTAATCCGAAGAACCCGGTGGCGACTGGGGAGCGTAAACCTCTGTAATGCCCTCACCCTAACCCTCTCCCCAGGGAGAGGGAATTGAACGGTGGATAACGTTAGCGTTTATCCACCCGACTTAACGTCTCATATCCACTCCACACTCGCGTAAATGTCGTCATCCAGCACAGCGCACCAAACACCCACGCAAACCAGACAAACCACTGCGGGAACAGGCAACTCAGGACAAAGAGCGCGATAGTTTCCGTGCCTTCCGTCAAACCACCCAGGTAATAAAACGATTTGTGCGCGTAGCCTGGATTATCAAGCTGATGCTTTTGCGCCACCGCAGCAAATGCCAGGAAACTGCTGCCGGTCCCGATAAACGCAAACAGGAGCCAGCCACCGGCTAATGCATTTTGCGCCGGGTCGGCGAGAATAAACCCAAATGGCACCAGGGCGTAAAACAAAAAATCTAAAGAGATATCGAGAAAACCCCCGGCATCGGTCAGGCCGCGCCGCCGCGCCAGCGCGCCATCTAAACCATCAAACAGCCGGTTCAACACTATCGCAACCAGGGCGGCGCCATACCATTGCAGCGCTAAAAACGGCAGCGCCAGCACACCGATGGCAAAGCCAATTAGCGTCAGCCCATCGGGAGAAATAGACGGTTTATCCAGCACCGCCGCAACGCGTTCCAGTGACGGTTTAATCCGTGGATGGAGGTAACTATCAAACATGAGGCTGTTTCCCGGTTGCGCTGACGCATAGCCCTTGCGCCGGAATATCCAGTGCGGCATTAAAGCGGGCGGAGAGATTCTGGAATGCAATCAATGCGGTTAATTCGGTGATAGCCGGGTCATCATAATGGGTTTTCAGTTCGGCTTTTAGCGCATCACTGATTTGCGGAGGCGTCGCTGTCATCGCATCCGCATAAGCGAGTGCTGCCTTTTCTTTTGCTGTGAACAGCGTTTCTTCACGCCAGTTCGCGACGGCCAGGACTTTATCCATCGAACCGCTACGCTCTGCCAGCCGCAAGCTATTGGCATCAATGCAAAATTCGCAGCAGCATTGTTGGGAAACACGCGTCATCACCAGGGAGCGCACCACCGGGTCGATTTTCGCACGCCGTCTTTCGAGAAAGCCCACGAACAACGCCACCAGCCAGAATAAATACGGCAACCGCCCCCACCATCGCGTTGGGTTTAGCACCGAGCCGAAATGCTTTTGTTGCATCGAAACAATGGGCCGTAAACTGGCAGGCAATTTTTCAAGCGGAGCCACCCAGGGAGCGCTGTTTTTTGTCGTCATTCGGGAAAATCTTCAGAAAACCTTTGATGGCGCGTATTATGCCACGCCCATGGGGAAAGAGCGGATGAGTATCATGAAAACCATTGATGTCGTTGCGGCAATTATTGAGCGTAACGGTAAGATTTTACTCGCCCGGCGCCCTGAAGATGGCGATCAGGCGGGGTTATGGGAATTTCCCGGCGGCAAAGTCGACGCGGGTGAATCACAACCTGAAGCCCTGGCGCGGGAGTTAGAAGAAGAGCTGGCGATTAACGCGGTGGTTGGGCATTACGTTGCCAGTCATCAGCGGGAAGTTTCCGGGCGAATTATTCATCTGCACGCCTGGCATGTCAGTGAGTTTAGCGGCGAATTAACCGCGCTTTGTCACAGTGAACTGGCCTGGTGTTTACCGGCCGGGGCATTTGAGTACAACCTTGCCCCGGCAGATATTCCCTTGCTGGAAGCGTTTATGGTTTTACACGCCGCCAGACTAAAGGATTTGTACTAAGCGTCTTTTCGTCGCGCTGGCATTGCAACAAAATTCCGCCATCGGCTTTCACAACCGCCCCTTCGGTGTAATTTTGATCCTGATAGATACAACACTGGCTGCACGGTGCAGCTCTTTGCCCCTGAGTGCTGAACACTTCCGGCGGCACGGAAATATCTACCTGGGGATCAAGACGCTGCGCCATCCCCGGCAGGCTTATCATCAGCGCCACGGCGGCGGCGAGCAGGCTTTTTAGTCGCATCTTCACTTCCCTCTTTTTTCGCCCATTGCTTGCGCGGTTTTTTCTGCTCGTCAGGCGCTTTGACGCCTTTGAAGGCATGATGAACCGGCTTGGTTCGCGCCTGGTGAATCAGGTCATATAATGTTTGCACCAGCGGCTGCATGAAATCCTGATAACGGCACTGCTTTTCACTGATTTGTGTCAGCGTCGATTCCCACTGCGCCGTCATATCCGGCCTTGCAGCCAGTTCTGGCAGCGAGTGAATTAACGCGCGCCCGGCATCAGATGAGTGAATATAGCGCCCTTTTTTCACCAGGAAAGTTCGTTTAAACAACAGCTCGATGATGCCGGCGCGAGTCGCTTCTGTGCCTAATCCGTCCGTGGCACGCAGGATCTTTTTCAGATCTTTATCCTGCACGAAACGGGCAATCCCGGTCATTGCCGAAAGCAGCGTGGCATCGGTGAAATGGCGTGGCGGTTGGGTCTGGCGTTCAATCACCTCACCTTTTTCACACAGCAATTCATCACCTTTGGCAACCACCGGCAGCGGCGTACCATCGTTTTCTTCATCGCGCTCTTTGCCGCCCAACAGCGTGCGCCAGCCAGCTTCGGCCAGGAAACGGGCTTTGGCGTTAAATTTACCGCCAGCAATATCAAGATCGATGGTGCATTTGCGGAACACCGCATCGGCACAGAACTGCATTAAGTATTGTCGGGCGATCAGGTTGTAAACTTTAGATTCATTTTCAGAAAGCGAAATTTTGGAGCTACGTGCGGTCGGGATAATCGCGTGGTGAGCATCAACTTTTTTGTCATCCCAACAGCGGTTACGCAGATCGGTATTCAGCGCAGGTTGCGGGAGTAAATCAGGCTGGTGGATGCTAATCGCATTCAGTACCGCGTGACGCCCGGCAAAATGTTCATCCGGTAAGTAACGGCTATCCGAGCGCGGGTAAGTGATAAGTTTGTGGGTTTCGTACAATTTCTGGCAGATATCCAGCACGTTCTGCGCACTTAGCCCAAAACGTTTGGCCGCCTCGATTTGCAGACTGGAGAGCGAAAATGGCAGCGGGGCGACTTCTGATTCCCGTTTATCATTATATGCAGTGACTATCGCCGGTTGCCCGCCGATACGGTTCACCACATGTTCAGCCAGCGGGCGATGCAGCAAGCGCCCTTCTTCGTCCTGATACGGCTCGCAAGATTCGCTCGGTTGCCACGTTGCGACAAATCGTTCATCGGCAGGTGTAACGATATGCGCTTTAACTTCGAAGAAGTCTTTGGCGACGAAATTCTCAATTTCTTCGTCGCGACGCACCACCAGCCCGAGTACCGGCGTTTGCACGCGCCCGACGGAGAGCACACCCTGATAGCCCGCATTACGCCCAAGAATGGTGTAAGCGCGGGTCATGTTGATGCCGTAAAGCCAGTCGGCACGGGCACGAGCCAGAGCTGAAACACACAGCGGAATAAATTCACTGTTGGCACGCAGACGACTGATTGCGCGTTCTACCGCCTGCGGGTTGAGATCGTTTATCAGGCAGCGTTGAACCTGCTGACGCTTTTCCGGTGCCAGTTCCAGGTAGTCGAGAACTTCGTCCACCAGCAGTTGCCCTTCGCGATCCGGGTCACCTGCATGAACCACTTCGTCAGCCTGGACGAGGAGTTTTTTGATGGCGTTAAGCTGTTTGGTCACTGACGGACGCGGCTGCAACTGCCATTTTTCCGGCACAATCGGCAAATCGGCAAGATTCCAACGCGCGAAACGCGCATCGTAAGCATCCGGCTGAGCCTGTTCGAGCAAGTGACCGATACACCAGGTAACGACTTGTCCATTGCCACACTCAATGAACCCATCGCCACGGCGATGGGGCTTGGGTAGCACGTCAGCAATAGCGCGAGCAAGACTCGGTTTTTCGGCAATAAACAAACGCATCCGACTAACGAATCTCAATCATCGGGCGGCCAGCGCGTGCGGTTTTTAGCTCGCCTATCGCGGTCAGTTTGATGCCATTTTTTTCGGCGACGGCGGCAACGGCAGCTTCGGCACTCTCTTCAACAGCCAGCAGCAAGCCGCCAGAGGTTTGCGGGTCACAGAGCAAATCACGCTGCGCCTGGGTCATTTCACCCATCAGATATCCGTAGCTGGCAAAGTTGCGCGAAGTACCGCCTGGCACGCAGCCCTGTGCGATGTAGTCTTCGACATTCGGTAATTTAGGGACTTTATCGAACCAGACTTCGGCCTGAATGCCTGCGCCCTGGCACATTTCGCTGAGATGGCCGAGCAGACCAAAACCGGTGACATCCGTCATGGCGGTGACGCCTTCGATATCGGCAAATTCAGCGCCAGGTTTGTTGAGCTGGCACATGACTTCTGCGGCAAGGCCGTAGTGTTCTGGTTTGAGCAGGGATTTTTTCTCAGCGGTGGTCAGCACGCCAATACCGAGCGGCTTGGTGAGGAACAGTTTGCAACCTGCGGTGGCCGAGCTGTTTTTCTTCACGCGGTCGGTAAGCACAATCCCGGTCACGGCGAGGCCAAAAATAGGCTCTGGTGCGTCAATGGAGTGACCACCCGCCAGAGAAATTCCGGCCTGCTGGCATACAAAACGCCCACCTTCAATGACTTTACGCGCGATTTCTGGTGCCAGGGTGTTAATCGGCCAGCCAAGAATGGCGATAGCCATAATAGGTTTGCCGCCCATCGCATAGATATCACTGATCGCGTTGGTGGCAGCAATGCGCCCAAAGTCGAATGGATCGTCGACGATCGGCATAAAGAAGTCGGTGGTGCTGATGACACAAGTGCCGTTGCCCAGATCGTATACCGCCGCATCATCACTGGTTTCGTTTCCTACCAGCAAGTTAGGGTCAACAAATTTAGCCTGCTCGGATTGCAGAATAGTTTGCAGGACTTTCGGGGAAATTTTGCAGCCGCAACCAGCTCCGTGGCTGTACTGCGTCAAACGAACGGTTTGCTCACTCATGGACTACTCCTGTCATTGGCAATGCCGCTATGGTAACTCTTCGGCCAGGGAGTAGTAAGTATCAGTGTCTGAATTGCGCCATTGCTGGTCACAATCCAGACAGCTTTTGCGTGATTGCTTAGAATCTGCGCACAAATGGAGCGATGTCCGGCACGCTGACGGTGGTAGACGCTTTAAGCTGCGGCGTTCCCAGATAGAGGAAACCCACCACTTCGTCTTGCTCACGGCACTTGAGCGCGTCACGTACGGCTTCGCTTTCAGTCCAGATTCCTGTGCGCCAGATACCGTTGTAACCCTGCGCCACTGCCGCCATCTGCATCGCCATAACGGCGCAACCCGCAGAGACCACCTGCTCCCAGACCGGGACTTTGTGATTGTCATCGCAATGCGCGACGACCGCGATAATCATTGGTGCGCGGAACGGAGCGGTGCGTGCTTTTTCAATGCCCTTTTCGTCCTGCTCCTCAGCGATGGCAGCCTGTTCCATCACTTTGCTAAAGCGCTCACGCCCTTCGCCTTCGATGACGGTGAATCGCCACGGCTGTAATGTCCCGTGGTCCGGCGCACGCATACCCGCACGAATAATGTTTTCCAGGACATCGCCTGCGGGAGCAGGTTCTACCAGGCGGGAAGCGCTGCGACGGTTAAGTAGTAGTTCGAGTGCATCCATTTGAAAACTCCTGTCATGATTTTTAACGGCAAAACTAACACAGCAGGTGAATTTGTTACAGCGCAGGGCAGATTTCCTACTGACTTTCGCCCTGGAGGTATTTAGGATAGCGGTAACTTTGGCTGTCACACGCAGCTTGCCAGAAATAACGGAGTATTCATGCGCACCATTGGGCGATTTGTTGCCGGTTTTTTTAAGTGGACCTGGCGTCTGCTTAACTTTATTCGAGAGTTTATTCTCAACCTGTTATTAGTGCTGTTGGTTCTGGTCGGCGTTGGCATCTGGATGCAGCTTAACAGCGCCCCTGCCGAACCTGCGCGGGGTGCGTTGCTGCTGGATATTACCGGTGTGGTTGTCGATAAACCTTCAGTGAGTAATAAGCTGGGTGTAATTGGCCGCCAGCTGCTGGGCGCCAGTTCTGACCGTTTACAGGAAAACTCGCTGTTTGATGTGGTCGATACCATTCGCCAGGCTAAAGATGACCGCAATATCACCGGGATTGTGCTGGACTTAAAAGAGTTCGCCGGTGGCGATCAGCCTTCGATGCAATATATCGGCAAAGCACTGCGTGAATTCCGCGACAGCGGCAAACCGGTTTACGCCGTGGGTGACAGCTATAACCAGGGGCAATATTACCTGGCAAGTTTCGCCAATAAAATCTGGCTCTCACCGCAAGGCATGGTGGATTTACACGGTTTTGCGACAAACTCCCTGTATTACAAAACGCTGCTGGATAAGCTGAAAGTCTCCACGCACATCTTCCGCGTCGGCACCTATAAGTCTGCCGTGGAGCCGTATATTCGTGACGATATGTCCCCTGCTGCGCGTGAAGCCGATAGCCGCTGGATTGGTGAGCTGTGGCAAAACTATCTCGCAACGATTGCCGCTAACCGCCAGATAACGCCTGCTCAGGTATTCCCTGGTGCGCAAGGTCTGCTTGATAGCCTGCAAAAACTCGGTGGCGATACGGCGAAATACGCACTGGATAACAAGCTGGTAGATGAACTGGCCAGCAGCGCCACCATCGATAAAGCCATGGTGAAACAGTTTGGCTGGAACAAAGAAAACAAAGATTTCAGCTACACCAGTATGTATGACTACGTAGTAAAAAAACCGGCTGATACCGGCGATGCAATTGCTGTCATCATCGCCAATGGCGCAATTATGGATGGTGAAGAAACGCCAGGCCAGGTCGGCGGTGATACCACTGCAATGCAAATTCGCGAAGCGCGTCTTGACCCTAAAGTGAAGGCAATTGTGCTGCGTGTTAACAGCCCTGGCGGCAGCGTTACGGCGTCAGAAGTGATTCGTGATGAACTGGAAGCCGCGCGTGCGGCGGGCAAACCTCTCGTGGTTTCGATGGGCGGAATGGCAGCATCAGGCGGCTACTGGATTTCAACTCCAGCCAATTATATCGTCGCCAGCCCGAACACACTGACCGGCTCGATTGGTATTTTTGGCGTGATCAATACCGTTGAAAATAGCCTTGATTCGATTGGCGTTCATACGGATGGCGTGGCAACTTCGCCATTAGCGGATGTGGCGGTGACGAAATCGTTACCACCGGAAGTTCAGCAGATGATGCAGTTGACCATCGAAAATGGCTATAAGCGCTTTGTTAACCTGGTGGCGGATTCGCGTAAGAAGACACCGGAACAAATTGATGCCATCGCACAAGGTCATGTCTGGACCGGCCAGGATGCGAAAGCGAACGGTCTGGTCGATAGCCTCGGTGATTTCGATGATGCCGTAGCGAAAGCGGCAGAACTGGCGAAGCTGAAAACCTGGCACCTGGATTTCTGGCAGGATGACCCGAGCTTTATCGATATGGTGTTCGATAGCATGAGCGGTTCCGTGCGCGCCATGTTGCCGCAAGCGTTGCAGGCATATTTGCCCGCGCCGCTTGCTGATGCTGCGTTAGCCGTTAAAGCGCAAAACGATAAGTTTGGCACCATGAATGACCCGCAAAACCGTTACGCTTTCTGCCTCACTTGTGGCGATGTGCGATAATTCATAACTTCCAGGGTGGATGAGCGTCGCGCCGTCCACCGCTTTTTAAGGCGGGTGATACTTCGTTTACCCGCCCTATATTGCTGATGTGAAACCATTCCATGCAAAAGAAATCCATCTACGTTGCCTATACCGGCGGTACTATCGGTATGCAACGATCTGAACACGGTTACATTCCCGTTTCCGGGCACCTGCAACGCCAGTTGGCGTTGATGCCAGAATTCCACCGCCAGGAAATGCCTGATTTCACCATTCATGAATATCAGCCGCTGATGGACTCCTCGGATATGACCCCCGAGGACTGGCAGCACATCGCCGATGACATCAAAGCGCATTACGACGAATACGACGGTTTCGTGATTTTGCACGGCACTGACACGATGGCATTCACCGCCTCAGCGCTGTCGTTCATGCTGGAAAATCTCAGCAAACCCGTGATTGTGACCGGCTCACAGATCCCATTAGCTGAATTGCGCTCGGACGGGCAGATTAACCTGCTTAACTCTTTATATGTGGCGGCAAATTTCCCGATTAATGAAGTCACGCTGTTCTTTAATAATCGTCTGTATCGCGGCAACCGCACCACCAAAGCGCACGCTGACGGTTTCGATGCTTTTGCCTCACCCAATTTGGCACCGTTGCTTGAAGCGGGAATTCACATTCGCCGCCTGAATACGCCACCTGCGCCGCACGGTGATGGAGAACTGATCGTTCACCCGATTACACCGCAGCCGATTGGCGTGGTAACGATTTACCCGGGCATTTCGGCAGATGTGGTCGGTAACTTCTTACGCCAGCCGGTAAAAGCGTTGATATTGCGTTCCTATGGCGTAGGCAATGCGCCACAGCACGGCGCGTTCCTCAAGGAGTTACAAGAAGCCTCTTCACGCGGCATTGTGGTGGTAAATCTCACGCAATGTATGTCCGGGAAAGTGAATATGGGGGGTTACGCCACCGGTAATGCGCTGGCTCAGGCAGGCGTTATCAGTGGCTATGATATGACGGTAGAGGCCACGCTGACTAAACTTCATTATTTGCTTAGCCAGAATCTCGACGTGCAGGCCATACGCGAAGCGATGTCGCTTAACTTACGTGGCGAACTCACTCCAGATGAGTAAGGAGAAACCATGAAACGTGCTTTGTTATTGGTTGATTTACAAAATGATTTTTGTGCCGGTGGCGCACTCGCAGTCCCGGAAGGTGATAGCACGATTGATATCGCTAACACCTTGATAAGCTACTGCAAAGCAAAGGGTGATGCCGTGGTTGCAACCCAGGACTGGCACCCCACCAATCATGGGAGTTTTGCCAGCGTTCAGCGAACCGAACCGTTTTCACAGGGGAAACTCGATGGACTTCGCCAAACCTGGTGGCCGGATCATTGCGTGCAGAACAGCGAAGGGGCAAAGCTCCATCCTTTGCTCAATACTGATGAAATAGAGGCTGTTTTTCAAAAAGGTGAAAACCCGCAGATTGATAGCTACAGCGCGTTTTTCGATAACGGGCATCGTCAGAAAACTCAGCTCGATGACTGGCTCTACCGCAATGAGATTAAGCAGCTCGTGGTGATTGGCCTGGCGACAGACTATTGTGTGAAGTTCACCGTACTCGACGCCCTGTCACTCGGTTATGAAGTCACAGTGATAACAGATGGCTGCCGCGCGGTGAATCTGCATCCTCAGGATGGTCTGCGAGCGTACCAGGATATGTCTGCCGCTGGCGCTACGCTAATGACACTGGCTGATTTTACTTACTAAATAACTTACCCGGTTCCCCAGGGCGTGAAAGCGCCCTCCTTTCTTTATTCGACTCCGCTCTCATTCTTAACTTTTATTGCTCGCACATTTCTGAGAGCGCTCTCATAATGAATTTGTTTATTAATGCAGCAACTTAGCTGCGTTTATTTTGCCTTCCGTCCCCTCTGGTTACTGAAGGCTTGCTCGTCAAAGAGGAACTACCCTATGGTCTTCACGCGGAAACTGCTGCCGTTACTGGCAGTGATACAGATCGCTTGTGCTGGTGTGGCTCAGGCAAGCTCTTACCTCTCAGTCGGTTATTTCAACGGTGGAGGCGACGTCACAGCCGGACCAGGCGGCGATATAGATAAACTCGATGTGCGCCAGATAACGCACCTCAACTATTCGTTCGGTCTGATTTATAACGATGAAAAAGACGAAACAAACCCAGTCCTGAAGGATGCGTCGAAACTGCATCAGATTTGGCTGTCACCGAAAGTGATGGCCGATCTGGAAAAGATCCCCGATCTGCGTAAACAGAACCCTTCCCTGAAAGTGCTGCTATCGGTTGGCGGATGGGGCGCGCGTGGCTTCTCAGGTGCTGCGGCGACACCAGAAAACCGTGCGATATTTATCCGCTCGGCGCAGGAAGTGATTAAACGCTACGGGCTGGATGGCATCGATCTTGACTGGGAGTATCCGGTGAATGGGGCGTGGGGTTTGGTGAATAGCCTGCCGGAGGATAAAGCGAACTTCACTGCTCTACTCAACGAACTGCGGGCCGCGTTAGGTAAAGAAAAACTCCTGACCATCGCCGTAGGCGCTAACGTGAAAAGTCCAACCGAGTGGGTGGATGTGAAAGGCATTGCGCCAGCGCTGGATTACATCAATCTGATGACCTACGACATGGCGTATGGCACGCAATATTTTAACGCCAATCTTTATGATTCAAAAACCTGGCCAACCGTGGCCGCCGCAGATAACTACAACGTTAACTTTGTCGTTGATAACTACATTAAAGCCGGTTTGAAGCCTGCACAGATGAACCTTGGAATTGGCTTCTACGGACGAATCCCTAAACGTGCAACCGAACCAGGCATTGATTGGGATAAACCCGACGCCGCCAAAAACCCGGTGACACAGCCCTATTTCGGCGATGCCGAGAAAGCCTTGTTTATGTCTATGGGCGTTGACCTGACAAAAGACAGTTATATGAAATACAACGACATTGTTAGCAAACTGCTTAACGATCCCCAAAAGCGCTTTACGGAAAACTGGGATAACGATGCGCATGTTCCGTATCTGACCATTAAGTCTGCTGAAGGCAAAGATCTGTTCGCTATTTCGTATGAGAACCCACGTTCTGTGGCAATCAAGGCGGAATACATCAAAGCGAAAGGACTAGGCGGCGCGATGTTCTGGGAGTACGGCGCGGATGACAACAATAAATTAGCGAAAGAGTTAGCCAAAGATTTAGGCATTAAAACTGAGCATTAATAAATCAGCGTGTATGGCGGGCAGCGCAATGTTGCCCGCCTTTTCAAATTCAGAGCTTCACTGTCACAATCGGTGCAGGCTCAATGCCAAACTCTGCTTTAAGTTGCTGCTTACTCTTCATCACGATATTGCCATCGGTGCCAATGGTCATATGCTGCGGGTCAGTGTTGTGGCGCGTCTGCCACATCATCACCAGTTGCAGACTGTTCTCTTTTTGGTCAGGGGTCAGCGCCACACCGTCAGGCCATTTTCCCAGCTCAACAGCGGTCACCAGACGTTGATAAACTTCCGGTGTCATTGTGTCTAACATTTCGTCCAGGTTCATCATGCGGCAAGTTCCTGTGGAATAATTTGCTGAATCGATTTTTCAACCTTCAGTTTGTTCACCGTTTTTATCATCAGTGAAGTTTAACGAGGCTGAGTTTACGCAGTAGCGCTCACCGGTAGGCTGCGGGCCGTCGGGGAATACATGCCCTAAATGCGCCTCACAGTTGCTGCAACGGATCTCAACACGTTCCATACCATGTGAAAAATCTTTGATATAGCGGATAGCGTCGTCGCTCACGGGCTCGTAGAAGCTAGGCCAGCCGCAGCCTGAGTCATATTTGGACTCTGACATAAAGAGCGGTGCATCACAGACCAGGCAATGATAGACACCATCACGTTTGTTATGCAGTAAACGCCCAGAAAACGGTGGCTCAGTGCCATGTTTCTGCGTGACATAGAACTGCATTTCAGACAGGTTTTTTTTAGATGAATCAGGAGGTAATTGATTAGCCATATGCGTACATCTCGTGCAGTGGGTGCTGTGACTGATAACAGCATGATTCTAACAAAAAATTAACAACGCCGTGCTGTTTTTTGTTCTAAACTTAGCCCTGAATTTCTGGCGCAGCGTCATTTGTGATCGCCGTCACATTCTTGTTGGAATTGATCTTTAAAATTCCTCGCATCGTCCCCATTTGGATAAAGAGCCAAAAGGGAAGCGCGAGGCGGTTCAGTCGTTCAAATGATGTCCATAGGATTGATTTGTCGCAATGATTGACACGATTCCGCTTGACGCTGAGTAAGGTTTTTGTAATTTTACAGGCAACCTTTTATTCACTAACAAATAGCTGGTGGAATATATGACTATCAAAGTAGGTATCAACGGTTTTGGCCGTATCGGCCGTATTGTTTTCCGTGCTGCTCAGGAACGTTCTGACATCGAGATCGTTGCAATCAACGACCTGTTAGACGCTGAATACATGGCTTACATGCTGAAGTACGACTCAACTCACGGTCGTTTCAACGGCACTGTAGAAGTCAAAGACGGCCACCTGGTTGTTAACGGCAAAACTATCCGTGTTACCGCAGAACGTGACCCGGCTAACCTGAAATGGAACGAAGTTAACGTTGACGTAGTTGCTGAAGCAACTGGTCTGTTCCTGACAGATGAGACCGCTCGTAAGCACATCACCGCTGGCGCGAAAAAGGTTGTTCTGACTGGTCCTTCTAAAGACAGCACTCCTATGTTCGTTCGTGGTGCTAACTTCGAAAAATATGCTGGCCAGGATATCGTTTCTAACGCATCTTGCACCACTAACTGCCTGGCTCCACTGGCTAAAGTTATCAACGACAACTTCGGTATCGTTGAAGGCCTGATGACCACTGTTCACGCAACTACCGCTACTCAGAAAACTGTTGATGGCCCGTCTCACAAAGACTGGCGCGGCGGTCGTGGCGCAGCTCAGAACATCATCCCTTCTTCTACCGGTGCTGCTAAAGCTGTAGGCGTTGTACTGCCAGAGCTGAACGGTAAAATCACTGGTATGGCGTTCCGCGTTCCAACTCCAAACGTGTCTGTTGTTGACCTGACCGTTCGTCTGGAAAAAGCTGCGACCTACGAAGAAATCAAGAAAGCAATGAAAGCGGCTTCTGAAGGCGCAATGAAAGGCGTTCTGGGTTACACCGAAGACGACGTTGTTTCTACTGACTTCAACGGCGAAATCTGTACTTCTGTGTTCGATGCTAAAGCTGGTATCGCACTGAACGACAAATTTGTGAAACTGGTTTCCTGGTACGACAACGAAACTGGCTACTCTCACAAAGTACTGGATCTGATTGCTCACATCTCCAAATAAGTTGAGATGAGTCATTAATCCTGAAGGGCGACTGTGGTCGCCCTTTTTTTTCGCCTTTGATCGATAGGTTGAACAAATGATTAATAAAATTTTTGCCCTTCCGGTTATTGAACAAATCACTCCTTCAGTGTCTCTTCGCAAGATTGACGAGCTGGAAGCTATCGTGGTTGACCATCCACAAGCTCGCGGTTCCTTTACTTTGCAAGGCGCACACCTTTTGTCGTGGAAGCCTGCTGGTGAAGAAGAAGTACTGTGGTTGAGCGACAATACGCCTTTCCAGAACGGCAAAGCTATTCGCGGTGGCGTGCCAATCTGCTGGCCATGGTTTGGCCCAGGCGCACAAGCCGATCTGCCAGCACACGGTTTTGCGCGTAATCTGCCATGGGCATTGACTGCACATAATGAAGATGAAACCGGTGTTTCACTGACTTTCGAACTGCAAAGCAGCGATGCCACTCGCAAATACTGGCCACATGACTTTACCCTGTACGCACGTTACAAGCTGGGTAAAACCTGTGAGATGGAACTGGAAGCACACGGCGAGTTTGAAGTGAACTCTGCACTGCACACTTACTTCAATGTTGGCGATATTGCTGATGTGAAAGTGAGCGGGCTGGGCAACAAATATATCGATAAAGTGCTGAATGCTTCTCTCGGCCAGTTAACCGACGGCGTGCAGACTTTCCCGGACCGTACCGACCGCGTCTATCTGGAGCCAGAAGAGTGCAGCGTAATTCATGATGCAAGCCTGAACCGCAGCATTGATGTGATTCATCATCACCACATCAACGTCGTTGGCTGGAACCCAGGCCCGGCTCTGTCTGTCTCTATGGCTGATATGCCAGACGATGGCTATAAGACTTTCGTTTGCGTCGAAACGGCATGCGCCAGTGCACCGCAAAAAGCAACGGCAGATAAACCAGCGCGTTTAGCGGCAACACTGCGTGTAGCGAAAAAAGCTTAAACCATATCTAAAGGCGTTTTGCGGCCCGGTGCCGGAAACGCCTTTTCCATCAGTTCAATCTCTTCCTGACTCAACTCAATCTCCAGCGCTGCGGCATTTTCTTTTACATGCGCCACAGTTCCCGCTTTTGGAATCGCGATAACACCATCATGGTGAATGACCCAGGCTAAGAGCAGTTGCGCAACCGTCGTGCCTTTCTGATTCGCGAGCTGGTTAAGTACCGGATGATTCATCAACCCGCTACGCAAACGCCCGGCCTGCGCTAATGGGCAATATGCCATAACCGGCATACGTTGCTGCTGACTCCACGGCAATAAGTCATATTCAATGCCGCGTGAAGCAAGATGGTAAAGCACCTGATTGGTTGCGCACTCGCGCCCGCCTGCCACATTCCACAGTTCCTGCATATCGCTGTAGTCGAGATTGGATACCCCCCAACGGCGAATTTTGCCCTGTGCCACAAGGTGTTGCATCACACTGACGGTTTCTTCAAGCGGGATATCCCCACGCCAGTGCAATAAATAGAGATCGAGATAATCGGTTTTCAACCGTTTGAGGCTATTTTCGCAGGCAGTGATGGCGCTCTGCTCTCCTGCATTCCACGGGTATACTTTCGAGACCAGGAAAACCTCATCTCGCCTGCCGCTGATGGCCTCTCCAACCACTTTCTCGGCACCACCATTGGCGTACATTTCAGCGGTGTCGATTAGCGTTAACCCGAGATCTATCCCCGCTCGCAGCGCATTCACCTCATCTGTCTGCTGCGCGGCGTTTTCACCCATGTACCAGGTTCCCTGCCCGATTGCAGGTAAAGGTTGTGAATCAGAAAAGAGAATTTGTTGTGCCATGACATCCCTCCATAACTGTTGCACCACAATAACGCAAACGGGGCGCAAGCGCCCCGCATCAATACATTAACTACACTCAAAAACTATAAGTGATACCCGTCATTAAAACACCGGTCCACTCTTTATCAACCATTGGGCTGTTCGTGACTTCATCCGCCAGGCGAATGTAGCGACCCATACCGAAGACATTCCAGTTCTCTGTCAGTTTGTAGTTAACAGATAACTCAACATACGGCGCCCAACTATCATCTGGATCATAAGAATTTAAGCCGCTGCGCGCGGATTCATTCTTGCTGACGCCATAATAGTATTCGTTCTGGTTTTCGCTGCTCCACGTAATCCCGATACCCGGCGTTAAGGTCAATCGGTCGGTAGTGTAGCGATACAACCATGCGGTATCCCACGTAATTCCATTACTGTTATCCAACGTGTCGCCTGCCAGAACCGTGCGCAGGAAACCATATTGGGTGTAATGAGCGTAAGAAAGTCCCGCCATCAGCGTCGCTTTACGGTTACTCAACTGGCGCATACTGTGAAGATCGCTGTCTTTCGCACGGAAAAAGAGCGGTGAATAGTATGCCGTGATAGACAGCTTGTCGGTCTGGTCATTCCACAGGTAATAACCCGCAGTCAGGCCACGCAGATAAAAATTATCCCCTTCATAACCCACCATCGGCACAGGATAAACACGGTCCTGATCGCCTTTGTACAAGTTCGGTGTGACCAGGGCTGCCGCCCCTAAAGACCATGGGCCGTCAGCGGCGTGAACAGCAGAAAAAGATGAGGCAATTAGCGCCCCCAATGTAAGAATTTTGAATTTGCTCACAATCCATTAAGTCCTTTAATCAAATAATCAGCGATGAGAGTGTAACCTTCCTTTCCATTCACCCCAAATTTTTTACGTTCCAGAAACCTCCGATTAACCATTCAACATCTCTCAAACAGGTTTCACTGATTTTTCAGTTTTATGAATCGCAGGTGAAACCCGCTGCTTCTCTTTACAACAAAAGGAGAAATAATTGGATGAGTTATTGATATGTCATTGAAATTGGCTTGCGGCCGTATGCAAGTTTTGCAAATGCCATCTACGCTTTATTTTAGGAAGATGAAATACGCTGAACGAGGCAATGAAAATGCCACTAATGAAGTTGGCATGAGGGTTGCTCGAGATTCAGGAGACGTCTTCCGGGGGCCTCCATTACTCATACGAACGGCTCTCTAACCTGTGCTAAAAACGAAAGGACGGCATGCCATGAATATATTCGATCACTATCGCCAGCGTTATGAAGCTGCCAAGGACGAAGAGTTCACACTGCAGGAGTTTCTTGCTGTCTGTAAGCAAGATCGCAGTGCCTATGCTAATGCGGCAGAAAGGCTATTGATGGCCATTGGTGACCCCGTAATGGTGGATACTGCCACTGAGCCACGGCTGTCCCGTCTCTTTTCGAACCGGGTGATTTCCCGTTATCCGGCTTTTGAAGAGTTCTATGGCATGGAAGAAGCCATTGAACAAATTGTTGCCTATCTCAAACATGCGGCCCAGGGCCTGGAAGAGAAGAAACAGATTCTCTATTTACTGGGGCCTGTCGGTGGCGGTAAATCCTCGCTCGCTGAACGCCTGAAAGCGTTGATGCAGCGCGTGCCTATTTACACGCTCAGTGCCAACGGTGAACGCAGCCCGGTGAATGACCACCCGCTGTGTCTTTTCAATCCGCAAGAAGATGCCTCTATTCTTGAAAAAGAGTACGGCGTCCCAACCCGCTATCTCGGCACGATTATGTCGCCGTGGGCGGCAAAACGTCTGCATGAATTTGGTGGCGACATCACCAAGTTCCGCGTGGTGAAAGTCTGGCCGTCGATTCTAGCGCAAATCGCGATTGCCAAAACTGAACCCGGTGATGAGAACAACCAGGATATCTCGGCGCTGGTCGGTAAAGTGGATATTCGCAAACTGGAAAACCATGCGCAAAACGATCCGGATGCTTACGGTTATTCCGGCGCACTGTGCCGTGCAAACCAGGGCATCATGGAATTCGTGGAGATGTTCAAAGCCCCAATTAAAGTGCTCCACCCGTTGCTGACCGCAACCCAGGAGGGGAACTATAACGGGACCGAAGGCATTTCCGCCCTGCCGTTTAACGGTATTATTCTGGCGCACTCGAACGAATCCGAATGGGTGACGTTCCGTAACAACAAAAACAATGAGGCGTTCCTTGACCGTGTTTACATCGTCAAAGTGCCTTATTGCCTGCGGATTTCCGAAGAGATCAAAATCTACGAAAAACTGCTCACCCACAGCGAATTGTTACACGCGCCATGTGCCCCGGGCACATTGGAAACGCTGTCGCGATTCTCGATTCTGTCGCGCCTGAAAGAGCCAGAAAACTCCAGCATTTACTCCAAAATGCGGGTGTACGACGGCGAAAGTCTGAAGGATACCGATCCGAAAGCGAAATCCTACCAGGAGTATCGTGATTACGCCGGTGTGGACGAAGGCATGAACGGGCTATCGACACGTTTTGCGTTCAAAATCCTCTCCCGCGTGTTCAACTTTGACCATGTGGAAGTGGCGGCAAACCCGGTGCACCTGTTCTATGTTCTGGAACAGCAAATCGAGCGCGAGCAGTTCCCGCAAGATGTGGCAGAGAAATACCTCGAGCATTTGAAAGGCTACCTGATCCCGAAATATGCTGAATTTATCGGGAAAGAGATTCAAACGGCGTATCTCGAATCTTACTCAGAGTACGGGCAAAACATTTTCGACCGTTATGTTACCTACGCTGACTTCTGGATTCAGGATCAGGAGTACCGCGACCCGGATACCGGCCAGTTGTTTGACCGTGAATCCCTGAATGCGGAACTGGAAAAAATTGAAAAACCGGCTGGCATCAGCAATCCGAAAGATTTCCGTAATGAAATCGTCAACTTCGTATTGCGTGCCCGTGCCAACAATAATGGTCGTAACCCTAACTGGACCAGCTACGAGAAGCTGCGCACGGTTATCGAGAAGAAAATGTTCTCGAATACCGAAGAGTTGCTGCCCGTTATCTCGTTCAATGCCAAAACCTCGACCGACGAGCAGAAAAAACACGATGACTTTGTCGATCGTATGATGGAGAAAGGCTACACCCGTAAACAAGTTCGCCTGCTGTGCGAATGGTATCTGCGGGTACGCAAGTCTTCATAACGTCTGAGTCAAAGATGGGGCCACACTCAGTGGCCCCCCTGCGCAGTTGGCAAAGAAGTTTGGGGGAACTATGGCCTATTTTATTGACAGGCGACTGAACGGCAAAAACAAAAGCGCGGTCAATCGCCAGCGCTTTTTGCGCCGTTATAAAGCACAGATTAAACAGTCGATTTCCGAGGCCATCAACAAGCGTTCGGTAACCGACGTGGACAGCGGTGAGTCCGTCTCTATCCCAAGTGAAGACATCAGCGAACCGATGTTTCATCAAGGGCGTGGCGGGCTGCGTCATCGTGTTCACCCAGGTAACGACCACTTTGTGCAGAATGACCGTATCGAGCGCCCACAGGGCGGCGGCGGTGGTTCAGGTGGCGGCCAGGGCCAGGCAAGTCAGGATGGTGAAGGCCAGGACGAATTCGTTTTCCAAATCTCAAAAGACGAATATCTCGACTTACTGTTTGAAGACCTGGCCTTGCCGAATCTGAAAAAGAATCAGCATCGCCAGATTACCGAGTTTAAATCACATCGCGCTGGCTACACCTCGAATGGCGTACCGGCCAATATCAGCGTAGTCCGTTCGCTACAAAACTCTCTGGCTCGTCGCACTGCGATGACCGCCGGAAAACGTCGCCAGTTGCATGAGCTGGAAGACAGTCTTGAAACCGTGAGCAACAGCGAACCCGCTCAGTTGCTTGAAGAGGAGCGCTTGCGCAAAGAGATCGCCGAACTGCGCGAGAAAATTGCCCGCGTGCCGTTTATTGACACCTTCGATTTACGCTACAAAAATTACGAAAAACGCCCGGAGCCTTCGAGCCAGGCTGTCATGTTTTGTTTAATGGACGTTTCTGGCTCGATGGATCAGGCGACCAAAGATATGGCAAAACGCTTTTACATCTTGCTCTATCTGTTCCTGAGCCGAACCTACAAGAACGTGGAGGTGGTTTATATTCGCCACCACACCCAGGCCAAAGAAGTCGATGAGCATGAGTTCTTTTACTCCCAGGAAACGGGCGGCACGATTGTCTCTAGTGCCCTGAAATTAATGGATGAAGTGGTAAAAGAACGTTATGACCCGGCGCTGTGGAATATCTACGCTGCGCAAGCGTCTGATGGTGATAACTGGGCAGATGATTCACCGCTGTGTCACGAACTACTGGCGAAAAAAATACTGCCGATGGTGCGTTATTACAGCTACATCGAAATAACCCGCCGCGCCCACCAGACACTGTGGCGCGAATATGAGGATTTGCAATCAACGTTTGATAACTTCGCGATGCAGCATATTCGCGACCAGGATGATATCTATCCTGTCTTCCGTGAGCTTTTCCAGAAACAGTCTAGCCACTCTTACAATTAGCTCTGATAACTCTGCAAAAATTAGCCTGGTAAGTAATATTACCCGGCTAATTCTTTGCACCATATATCAAACATCCTTTCTTGCCTGTGATAAAATTCGCCATAAATCATCATGGACTCTTGCTCGAGTTTTATTATCATGACCTTAAAGCACAAGATGCTACGCGGTTTAATTTCTCTTGGCGTTATTGCCTTCACTTCAACATTTTTTATCTTCGAAATGATGAATAGCTACCGCTCAATGAATGCCTACATGCATTATATTATTGAGAAAGCCGAATCCACATTACTCTATGATAAATATCAAAATCAAAGCATTGCCAGTTTCTTAACGCGCAGTTTTAGCGCGCCAAAGCCGCCCGTAAGTGAGCAGAAAAATATCTGCACCAATGTTGAAAACCATGGTTCCTCCAACGGTATTTATCCCCCTCAACAACTCCATTCCCTGTTGCTGGGAACCCTTATCACCCTTGATTCGGACTGCTCTGGCTGGACTCAGGATATCCCTCAACTCGCCGTGTTCGATAAAGCCATCGAATCAGAAGATATTCAAAATCGCAATGATAAAAAAACCACGTTTGATGTCGACCGATTTACATATTATGTAGATCTAAAATATAAATACATCTACACCACCTCAGATATTGATCTGGCTAATTTTAACCTGAGCAACCAGGACTTCCAGAAATATGATAAAATAAAGATGGATGCTACTGTCCTTAGCGGTTTTGAATCTATTAAAAAAACCACACCTGAGATTCAACATGATACTTTCAATAATAAAAAAATCATGAGCATTATGTCTCCTGTTTATGTGGCTGGAGAATTAAAAGGGATTGTCGTAACTGAATACACCCTTAGCAATCTAAAAGATATTTTCTATCCTTATGACCGTCCACTGGTTTCCCGCAACCTGGATATCACTATTTTGGATACCAAAACCAACGATGAAATAATTGTCTTGCGTAGTAAGAAATCTATTTTCAATTATGTGAATTACTCGCATAACGTGGAGTCAAGGTTGCAAATTCTGCTTTCCCTCGATGTGCTCTATTTTATTCTCTCGCTATGGAAAATCATTCTATTTTATATATTTTCTACCGCAGTATTATTGCATTTAGTTCGTATGCATTTCCGACACTATCATGACGTTAGCCGTGAAAACATCAGCGATACGATGACGGGTTTATACAACCGAAAAATTCTTACAGGCGTACTCGAATCTCGTCTGCAACGTATCATGGCAGTAAACTCTGCCGTCACTTTCATCGCGCTAGATTGTGACAAGCTAAAAATGCTCAATGACACCTGGGGGCATAAAGAAGGCGATAGAGCAATCATTACACTGGCTAATGCAATTAAAGATGCCGTGAGGGTGAGTGATTATCCTGTTCGCTTAGGCGGGGATGAGTTCCTGATTATCTTGCTGGATTTTTCCCTCGCAGAGAGCCAAAAGCTCATTGAGCGTATAGAAGACCATATCAGAAAACATGATGATACTGGTCGTATCCACTTCTCCTGGGGAGCTGTAGCAATGAAACCCGGAGACACTCTTGATGATATGTATAAAGCCGCTGATGCTGCGCTATACATCAATAAAGCCGGAAAACATTGCTAGCAACATACCTTGCGAACAGCTCGTTTGGCCTGAGGTTATTTATTCCTGCCAGCGAGCTGCGGATGCGCGGATATCAATATGCGTGTAATTCTCGCTACGCCCAATCCCATATTGTTGACGATACCTGGTTTCCAGATAATCAGAAACTCTATTAGCTGGGATATTATTCACAGTAATATCTGCGGCAGTACCCAATAAATGTTGGCTCGCATATATGTCCCCGCATTCCTTACTATATTGCGTACAACAACAACCTTTCTGTATGACAACTGACTGTTCAAAATGCTGCTGTACGGCGTCCAAAAGTTCGACTAATTCTCTGCTCACGTCAGCAAAGCCACAGCCACAGGGGCAAGAAAAGTCATGCCGGTTAAAATACGGGGAAATTGACTTCACGCTAATCTTTCGTTCCTGATTAAAAAATAGGGTTAATGACCTGAGATGAATCTATAATTATTTAAGAGGAGAAGTTAAAACCCTCCAGCTAATTTGAGGAAAGATACGAGGTAATACCCTTACTATTCAAATAGTTTTTACAGATCAAAAAAGCCTTATTGATCGTTAAAATCAATTTTATGTTTAATTATTATCATGCAACTGCACGAAAAATCTGGCTAACGTTTAAAAAAGCTGACGACCAGACATTCCTGCGCGTAAAGTAGGTGTTAACAATAAAAAAGCCTCAACTTTATTTTTCGCAAGGAATGAAAATGATCTTCGACTCAACCCTCTTAATACTTCTGGCACTGGCTGGACTAGGTTTTGTCAGCCATAACACCACCGTTGCGGTATCCATTCTGGTACTCATCATTGTGCGTGTCACGCCGCTGAGCCAGTTCTTTCCGTGGATTGAAAAACAAGGTTTAACGGTCGGGATAATCATTCTGACCATTGGCGTGATGGCTCCCATCGCCAGCGGAACATTACCCGCCAGCACTCTGCTTCACTCCTTTACCAACTGGAAATCACTGGTTGCCATCGTCGTAGGGGTTTTTGTTTCTTGGCTTGGCGGGCGCGGTGTGACATTAATGAGCAGCCAGCCAAGTTTGGTGGCCGGTTTGCTGGTGGGAACGGTTTTAGGTGTAGCCTTATTTCGCGGTGTACCTGTCGGACCACTTATTGCCGCCGGACTTGTCTCGTTAATTGTCGGAAAAACCTAAGGCTCAAGCGATGCCAGATAACGTCCCGGCGTATTGCCGAGTGCTTTTTTAAACATCGTTATAAAAGCATTGGTTGAGTCATATCCCAGTTCACTCGCAATTTGTTGGACTGATACTCCGCCAATCAGCAACTGCAAGGCGATGATTAACTGCAACTGCTGACGCCAGCGCCGGAAACTCAACCCTGTTTCTTTTACCACCAGGCGGGCGAGATTGCGCTCGCTCATCGCCAGTTGCGAAGCCCATTTTTCGAGAGTTAAACGTTGCTGTGGATGTTGCACCAGTTGGTCGGCAATAAAACGAATTTTCGGGTGTCGTGACATAGGTAAATGCAGCTGTTCAACCGCCTGGCGCGGCAGTTCGTCGAATAATACCTGAACCAACCTTTGCGTCTCGGGCTGAGATAAATCCCCTTCGTTTTTCTCGGTGAGATGCACTATAAGCTCACGAACCAGCGGTGAAATTCTTAGCGTGCAGCATTGCGCAGGCATCTCTACCGCGCCCGGTTCGATAAACAGAAAGCACAGCCGTGCATTAGCGGTGGCTCGGTTGCTGTGTGGCATTTCCCCTGGTATCCAGACGGCATGCTGAGTTGGCACCATCCACAATGCGGGTTCAACTTCACAGGTGATCCCGCCGTGCAGCGCAAGAATCAATTGGCCTTTGCGATGCTGGTGGAAAGGAATTTCGTTTTCGCTTTCCGATACCAGAATGCGAAATGCCTGAGCTGGCTGACAATTACTGTCGGGATTGAACCCTTCCAGGGCTAAGCCACGTTCCATTAAGTTGTCCGGTTTTAGGGATAATCTGTCATTTTACGTTGATTTCATCCATACCCAAAGCGTGTATCTTGAGCGCATCGTTTTTTAGAGATCTTTTTATGAGTTCAATGACTGCTACCCGTTTGAAAAAACATGGCTTACTGCTGGCCGGTATTTTGATGATTGCCACTACGCTGCGCGTGACGTTTACCGGTGCGGCACCCTTGTTGGATATGATTCGCGAGACATTCGGCCTGACGACGGCGCAAACGGGCATACTCACCACGTTGCCATTATTAGCTTTTGCGGTAGTTTCCCCATTAGCAGCTGGTTTTGCACGCCGGTTTGGTATTGAACGCACCCTGTTTGCTGCCATGTTGATTATCTGCGCTGGAATTGCGCTGCGATCTGCGGGAAATACCGCATTATTGTATTTTGGTACGGCAATCATTGGCTGCGGGATTGCTATCGGGAATGTGCTATTGCCCGGCCTGATTAAGCGAGATTTTCCTGGCCACGTTGCACGTCTTACTGGTGCCTATTCCCTTACGATGGGCGTTGCAGCAGCCATCGGCTCCATGTTTGTTGTACCTGTTGCTCAACACGGATACGGCTGGCCTGGCGCGCTATTAGCCTTGATGATTTTCCCGGCGGCGGCATTGCTGGTCTGGTTGCCGCAGCTATCAAATCATACCTCATCAACATTAAGCACCAGCAAAGCACTGCACAACCGCGGCATCTGGACTTCTGCACTGGCATGGCAAGTGACATTATTCCTGGGTATTAACTCGCTTATTTATTACGTCGTGATTGGCTGGTTGCCTTCGATACTGATAAGTCACGGTTATAGTGAGGCGCAAGCGGGTTCGCTACACGGATTAATGCAACTGGCGACCGCTATTCCTGGCCTGTTGGTGGGTGTGATTTTAAGCCGCCTGAAAGATCAACGAGGGATCGCTATTCTGATGGCATTGCTGTGCGCCGTAAGCGCTGTCGGCTTGCTGTTCATGCCGGATTTAGCCAGTGTTTGGGTGGTGATCTTTGGTTTTGGTTCCGGTGCGACCATGATTTTAGGACTCACGTTCATTGGCCTGCGGGCGAACAGTGCACACCAGGCGGCAGCGCTTTCCGGTATGGCACAATGTGTGGGTTATTTATTAGCTGCTTTCGGCCCGCCGTTGATGGGCAAAGTTCATGATATTTCAGGCCAGTGGAGCCTTCCACTGATGGGGTGTGCGCTGCTGGCCTGTATCATGGCTGTATTTGGGGGCTTTGCCGGGCGTGATGCAGAAATCAATCCAACACGTCCGCATCAGTCTTCGTGATTAACGCTGCGCCGCTTTGAGCAATGCTTCAACCAGCGGCGCAGGTCTGTTTTTCAATGCGTTACGCTCGTGCTGAAACAGTGTACCGACAAAAAATGGGTGGCCACTTAACTCGACGGCACGGATTTCACCTTGATTATCCCAGCTAGTCACCTGTAGTTGCGATTGGCGAAGCTGGTCGGCAAAACTGTCAGCAATCCCATAATTGCAATGGTAGCCTTCTTCAATCTGTGTCCGGCCATAAGCCTCAGCAATGGCTGAGCCGGGCTTTAATTTTATCGCGTCAGATTTCTCAACCAACGAGCAACTCAGCGGCGCGATAACTAACCTCCCCTCGCTTTCAGTTTCAGCGTGTCCGGCATCGTGCCATCCGATAACATTCCGGGCGTATTCAATTACCGCATGCTGAAACCCACCACAGGTTCCCAGAAATGGGATCTGGTTTTCACGCGCAAAGCGGATGGCCAGAAAAGCACCGTCTTCATTTTGATACGGACTTGCCGGGACGCACCAAATCGCGTCGTATCCCACGAGATCTTCCTGGCTTGTCACGTCAGGTGTCGATAACCAGTCATAGTCAGCGGTGACACCAACATATTCAGCTGCATTATCTAAAGCCAGGGGAATCGCCTGATGCGCAATAACCGCAGGATTAAAGTCACCCACCAGCGCAATACGAAGAGTTTGTTTCAGAGGTAATGGAGGCATTTATTTGAATATCCTTATGTTTAATAGCTTCTGGCACATAAGGAATGATAGGATATGCCGATATTTTTTGCCTGGCAACGCCCATATTTAGCAAGGTAGTAAAACCTGGGTACACTGGTGTAGCGTGTCTTTTTCTCCTCAATCACTGTGACGCAATGAAAACAAAAATACTGGTCAGTGCTTGTTTGATGGGCTTTAAAGTTCGTTATAACGGGCAGGATAAGCCTCTGCTGGCTGATGTGCTGGCGCGTTGGCAACAAGAGAATCGGTTGGTCATTCATTGCCCGGAACTGGCTGCGGGATTGAGCACGCCACGTCTACCCGCAGAACTTGTGGGTGGTGGTGGTCTGGCAGCACTTAATGGATCAGCAAACATTCTGGAAAGCGACGGTACGGATGTAAGCCAACATTATTTGTTAGCTGCATGTCTTGCGTTAAAAACCGCGCAAGAATCCGGATGTCGCCTGGCATTAATGACGGACGGCAGTCCTACCTGTGGCAGTTTGAAGATTTATGACGGGACATTTCAGGGAACAACGCAGCCGGGAATGGGGGTTGCCACGGCGTTACTTCGACAGCACGGTATCGAAGTTTACGCAGATAGTGAGATTTCTGCGCTAATCGCTCGCGTCGCCGAGTTAGACGGGTAATCAATGACATTTAATTACCCGTCTGTCCTACAAGCCAATCAATGCACCGCGAGCGTTTCATCAACTTCTGGCAATAAAGACTTATCTAACGGCAACAAATATTCAGCCCGGACAAAGGTATAACCTTCACGACCATCAAAGGCAACAACATTACCTGTCACCAGCCACAACGGATGATTAGCATCGTGCGGAAGTTGCGTCACAACGCCTGTAACCGGGTTTACAAAGCTTTCTCCCGGCTCGCAAAGACCAAAAAGTTCGACTGATTTACCGACATTCACACGCCCGGCGGCGGTACGGGAGCCGATAATCATTGCCAGCATGCCCGGTTTTAACTGAAACATAAAAAGACTCTGTAGCACCTTAAAAATTGGCTATATCAGAACATTCTTAGATGAAAATGTAAACAGGCCACGAGTTTTACCTCGTAGCCTGTAGCGTCAAGAGCGCGTTCCAAAAAACACACCGTGTATATTTTCTGCTTACACCGCGTGACTTAAAACCAGCGGTACGGTTTTATTTGATTAATCGCGGGTTTGCACCCAGAAAGCATGGATTAATCCAGGGATGTAGCCTAGCAGTGTCAGTACAATGTTCAGAATAAATGCCCAGCCGAATCCCTTACCTAGCAACACACCCAATGGGGGTAAAATAATCGTAAAAACAATACGCCAAAAGCCCATAAAAAAACTCCAGTTATTAATGCTAACTATACTGAAAAAAGCATATTTCACTATAAGCATAGTCTACTGAGCGTAAACCTACAGACGGTATATCGTGATTTAATGTAAATAGCGGGCATAACCGCAGCAAGATTATGTGTTTGATTTAAAGGTATAAAAGATGGGCGTTAGCGGATTTTAGATAACAAAAAACCCGCACAATGGCGGGTTTATTCACTTTGACTTAACGGCTCGGGTTATTCACCGTCTTCGCATGCGTAAGTCTCAGTATGCGTTAGCAGTCTTACAGAGCAACAACGTTAGTTGCTGATGGACCTTTAGCGCCGTTCTCAACAGAGAACTCAACTTTCTGGCCTTCGTCCAGAGTTTTGAAATCATTGCTCTGAATGGCAGAGAAGTGAACGAACACATCTTTGCTACCATTGTCAGGAGTGATGAAACCGAAACCTTTTTCTGGGTTAAACCATTTTACTAAACCAGTCATTTTAGACATAGATACTTCCTCATTATTTTACAGCCATTTAGTATGGCGAACGTGGTCTGTATTGCAGAACGTTTCTTATTTAGGCACTTAGGAGGAGACTCACGAAGAAGGGTATCTGATGACTTGATAGCGCTTGAACTGAGGACTGCTTTACTAAAACTGCTTTCATAAGGTCTGTCTTCCAAACCGATGACGCATTTACTCATGCCTACGCTTTGGAAGCAAGAATTATTTTCAAATAATAATTTTCTCATCAAGGATTGCCGCCCCGCCGCCCTTCTACACAACCCTCGAACACGAGTGTGTGTTTTTTAATCAAAGCATCTGTGTGCGAGCTATAGTTACACGGTAGCCAGATGAATATGTAGATGGTGTCGCGATGGCCCGTTGGTTGTTGGTACTTCTCTTGATGTCTCCGTTTTTGCCGATGACGCATGC
Organism: Buttiauxella sp. BIGb0471; assembly: GCF_024807715.1. NCBI lineage: Bacteria > Pseudomonadati > Pseudomonadota > Gammaproteobacteria > Enterobacterales > Enterobacteriaceae > Buttiauxella > Buttiauxella sp. BIGb0471. The sequence continues at coordinate 586,945 of NZ_JANUEU010000002.1, read as the reverse complement.
AGCCACCGACGAACAGCCGTTGAAATTCGATACCAAAGTTAACACTGTCCTGGGTGATTATGATGTGATGAAAGAGCGGCGCGTGATACGCGTTTTAATTCCCTACAGCAAAACTTTCTACTTTATTGACAACCGGGGTACGCAGCGCGGCATCATGGTTGAGTTGATGCAACAGTTTGATAAACAAATCAATAAAGGCCTGAAACCCTCGAAAAAAACGCATCTCCTTTTTATTCCAACCGCACGTGATCAGCTCATCCCACAGCTAATTGCTGGTCGTGGCGATATCATTGCTGCCAATTTAACGATTACACCAGAACGCGAAAAGTTAGTCGATTTCAGCGATCCCTTAGCTAAAAATGTCCGTGAAGTCGTGATTGCCAGCGGCAAAGCTCCCGAACTCACAACAGCAGAATCGCTGTCTGGTAAATCTCTGTTTGTTAATCCTTCCACCAGCTACATTTCGAGTATTGTTACGCTTAATAAAAGCCTGACCGAGAAACAACTTCCACCCGCGATAGTGATCAAAGCCCCCGGCAATTTTGAACCCGAAGATATTCTGGAAATGGTCAATGCGAACCTCGCCGACTACACCGTGGTGGACAGATACCTGGCAATCTTGTGGAAACAGATTTACCCCAACATAGTGGTTTACGAAAATATTACGCTGCGGGATGACGGTTCTATCGCCCTTGCTATGCGCAAAAACTCCCCTTTGCTTAAAGCCCAGCTCGATAAATTCACGGCTAACCACAAAATCGGCACGTCATTCGGGAATCAGCAGGTTTATAAATACTTACGCAATACGAAGTGGGTAAAAGATGCGCGTTCGGAAGAAGAGATAAATAAATTTAATCAGGTCACTGAAATATTTCGCAAATATAGTGCGCAATATAATGTCGATTGGTTACTAATGGCAGCTCAAGGCTACCAGGAGTCACGCCTCGATCAGTCTGTGCGAAGCAAAAGCGGCGCGATTGGCGTAATGCAGGTTCTTCCTACCACCGGTAAAGAGTTAAAGGTAGGCGATATCAGTTTAATCGACCCGAACATTAATGCAGGAGTGAAATACATCCGCTTCATGCGCGACCGTTATTTTGCTGATGAACCCATGAGTGACATGAACAAAATGCTATTCACTTTCGCATCTTATAATGCGGGACCGGCTAAAATTGCCCGGTTACGTAAAGAAGCGACCAAAAATGGCCTTGACCCCAATATCTGGTTTAACAATGTTGAAAGAATTGCGCAGCTACGTATAGGTAACGAAACGGTGCAATACGTGAGCAACATCTTTAAGTATTACATTGCTTACCAGCTCATCATGGAACAAATAAAAGCGCGGAAAGCAGAGTTGTCTGTTGCGGCCAGTACCGCAGAATAGCTCTACCTGTGAAAGCTCCAGCATTCTTTTTCAATAACATCCCTTGCCTTGAATGTCGAGATTTATTACTGTATATAAACACAGCCTTAAAAGAGACTTATCAATGTTCGTAGAACTGGTTTACGACAAACGAAATGTAGCGGGTCTTCCCGGTGCAAATGAAAAAATCCTTGCCGAGCTTACCCGAAGAGTTCAGACCATTTTTCCAGATGCTGACGTCAGAGTGAAACCCATGCAGATGAATGCGGTTCACAGTGATTGCACGAAAAATGAGAAAGAGAAAATCAACCGTCTGGTTGAAGAGATGTTTGATGAAGCGGATTTCTGGCTGGTTTGCGAAGACTAACAACAGGTCGCACAACAATGAGAAAAACAACCGTAGTTTTAATTGTCGTCGCTATCCTTGTCTGGCTTGCAAGTCAGCAGGGTTGGATTTAACGCACGACTGAGGAAGCGCTATCGAAAGCTAGCCTTCCTTCAATTTGATTTCATACAGACGAAAAAAAACCACCTTAAAGGTGGTTTTCTTAAATATGGTGCCGACTACCGGAATCGAACTGGTGACCTACTGATTACAAGTCAGTTGCTCTACCTACTGAGCTAAGTCGGCGTGGAATGCATAGTACATAAACTCGATCTACGATGCAATTCCTTGCGAACTGTTCGCTTAAAAATTCAACTTATTGTTATAAAATCAACCAGTCACGAGCGAAAAATCTGTATTTTGTGTAAAAATTGCACGTCTCATAAACCGGTTACTGCGATTTAAAACACTTTTGATGAGAAATCGTTTTTGACTTCGCTTTCTATATAAGTGTTCAAACCCCATCCGGCACGCGCCAGTTCTTTCATTTTTTCCAGATGCTCTGGCCCTGGGTGGCGGATATCGTATAGATACACGTGATTATTCTTGAACCGGACTTTCATCGAATTTGCATCAATCTGGAAACTGACAACTTGTGAATCACCACTTTTGTTGGAGTAATTTTCCATTCCACATCCTCTTTGATTGAACCTGAATTCGGTCGATTCATCTATTAACCACGTCCAGAGTTTTGGTAAAGGGTAATTGCTCACGATTTCAGAAAAACAACATAAAAAAGGGAGCCATTGGCTCCCCATTTATCACTAGCGAAATCGCTAATTACATATGTTCGATCATTGCATCGCCAAACTCTGAACATTTCAGCAGCTTAGCGCCTTCCATCAGGCGTTCGAAATCGTAAGTTACGGTTTTAGCGTTAATCGCGCCTTCCATACCTTTAACAATTAAGTCAGCCGCTTCGAACCATTCCATATGACGCAGCATCATCTCAGCGGACAGAATAATAGAACCTGGGTTCACTTTGTCCTGGCCAGCATATTTTGGTGCAGTGCCGTGGGTCGCTTCGAACAGTGCACATTCGTCACCGATGTTAGCGCCTGGTGCGATACCGATACCGCCAACCTGAGCGGCCAGGGCGTCGGAGATGTAGTCACCGTTCAGGTTCATACAAGCAATAACGTCATATTCAGCAGGACGCAGCAGGATCTGTTGCAGGAACGCATCCGCGATCACGTCTTTAACAACGATTTCTTTGCCGGTGTTAGGATTCTTCAGTTTCACCCATGGGCCGCCATCGATCAGCTCGCCGCCGAACTCTTCACGCGCCAGTTGGTAGCCCCAGTCTTTGAAAGCACCTTCGGTGAATTTCATGATGTTGCCTTTGTGAACCAGGGTCACAGAATCACGGTCGTTAGTGATTGCGTATTCGATGGCAGCACGAACCAGGCGTTTGGTGCCTTCTTCAGAGCACGGCTTGATGCCGATACCGCAATGTTCTGGGAAACGAATTTTCGTTACACCCATTTCATCACGCAGGAATTTGATGACTTTTTCAGCTTCAGCGCTGTCAGCCTTCCACTCGATGCCCGCATAAATATCTTCTGAGTTTTCACGGAAGATAACCATGTTGGTCAGCTCTGGGTGTTTAACCGGGCTTGGCGTGCCCTGGTAGTAACGCACCGGACGCAGGCACACGTACAGGTCAAGCTGCTGACGCAGCGCAACGTTCAGGGAACGAATACCGCCGCCAACTGGCGTGGTCAGTGGGCCTTTAATTGCCACACGGTAATCACGAATCAGGTCCAGAGTTTCTTCTGGCAGCCAGACGTCCTGGCCATAAAGTTGGGTAGATTTTTCGCCGGTATAGATTTCCATCCAGGAAATTTTCCGCTCGCCTTTGTAGGCCTTCTGCACGGCGGCATCAACCACTTTAATCATAGCTGGCGTCACGTCCACACCGATACCATCACCTTCAATGAAAGGAATGATTGGGTTGTGAGGAACATTCAGTTTGCCATCTTGCAGGGTGATCTTTTTACCTTCCGCCGGAACAACTACTTTGCTTTCCATTAACCTTCTCCTTCGAGCGATTCTTTTTGTTAATGATTTGTAATGTGCGTGTCAATACTACTTGAATATCAGGCCCGCGCCAATCACTGGTGATTTCCGTTATAATGCGTTAATACCTAACGTCTGAAAACACTATGAATAAAACTTCTTTTAGAAACCAGCAAGTTAAACGATTCAGCACGCAACGACCTGCCAAAAAACCACAGCATAGCGGACCGAAGCGGCTGGTTATCTTCAATAAACCCTACGATGTGCTACCGCAGTTCACCGACGAATCTGGCCGCAGCACGCTGAAAGATTACATACCGTTACAAGGAATTTACGCGGCGGGCCGGCTGGATCGCGACAGCGAAGGCCTGCTGGTATTAACCAATGACGGCGCTTTACAGGCGCAACTCACCCAGCCGGGCAAACGTACCGGGAAAGTCTATTTTGTGCAGGTTGAAGGTGCAGTAACAGAAGAAGCGCTGGAATCTCTGCGTAACGGCGTCACCCTAAACGATGGCCCTACTCTGCCCGCAGAAGCTGAACGGGTTGACGAGCCTGCATGGATTTGGGCGCGTAACCCGCCGATTCGTGAACGCAAGGCGATTCCTACCAGCTGGTTGAAAATCACCTTGTATGAAGGGCGTAACCGCCAGGTACGGCGTATGACGGCGCATGTGGGTTATCCAACTCTACGCCTGATTCGCTATGCAATGGGGACACTGGAACTGAGCGATTTGGCACCGGGCGAATGGCGCGAAATCCCGATAGAGACCTTATAAAAGGTTCTGAGTATTGACGCCGTGTTGTGTGACGTGTGAAACGCGACTGCTGAGGAACGCGTCACTATCAGGCACGGTGATTTCCAGCGCTTGCTCAAATAGAGAAGAGTTAATCAAGAAATTGGCGCTACAGGCGTTGCTGGCAATAGGGATGTTCCATGCCGTTGCCAGCCGCATGAGGGCTTTTACATCGGAGTGATGTGGCACCGCACTAAGCGGATCCCAGAAGAAAACCAGCACATCAATCTGACCTGAAGCAATCAAATACCCTAGCTGTTGATCGCCCCCTATCGAGCCACTCATCAAAGCCAGTACGGATAAACGGGTATGAACCTGCAAGAGATTTCCGGTAGTGCCGGTTGCGTAAATAATGTGGTTGCTGAGTGTTGTCTGGTTATCAACCGCCCAGTTCAGCAGGTCGGGTTTACAAGGATCGTGAGCCACTAAAGCGATACGTTTCTGTTGCGGCATAATACGCGTGGTAAGCTGCATGATGGTGCCCTCGTGGGATTTTTGAAATCCAACAGAGTATAGGTCACAGAAAAATATGTGATCCAGATCACTTTATAATGATCGTACTAACGAATTTGAGACAGGAAAAATAACGATGTTTAAACCGCACGTTACTGTCGCCTGCGTGGTTCAGGCACAGGGGAAATTTTTGGTTGTTGAAGAAACAATCAATGGCAAAGCCTTATGGAATCAGCCTGCTGGCCATCTTGAAGCTGATGAAACGCTGGTTGAAGCCGCTCAACGTGAATTGTATGAAGAAACGGGTATTTGCGCGCAGCCGCAAACATTCATCCGCTTGCACCAATGGATTGCGCCAGATAACACGCCGTTCCTGCGTTTCTTATTCTGTATCGATCTTGAAGAGCAACTCCCCACTACTCCGCATGATAGCGACATCGATCGCTGCTTATGGTTGGATGCGCAACAAATTGTTAACGCAGGTAATTTACGCTCGCCATTAGTGGCGGAAAGTATCCGCTGCTATCAGCGTGCTGAACGTTATCCGCTCAGCATGATCGGTGCATTTAACTGGCCGTTGAGTTAGGGGTGCCAGGCCCGGTGATGCGTGATAGAATATGCCGCCTTTAAGTTCAATGTCGTGAGTTACTCCATGTCTGATAACAGCCAGAAAAAAGTGATCGTCGGGATGTCCGGCGGTGTCGATTCCTCCGTTTCCGCTTACCTGTTGCAACAACAAGGTTACAAGGTGGAAGGCCTGTTCATGAAGAACTGGGAAGAGGACGATGGCGAGGAGTATTGCACCGCAGCGGCTGATTTAGCTGATGCACAGGCCGTCTGCGATAAGCTCGGCATTGAACTGCACACCGTAAACTTTGCCGCAGAATACTGGGATAACGTGTTTGAACACTTCCTGGAAGAGTACAAAGCCGGACGCACGCCAAACCCGGATATTCTGTGCAACAAAGAAATCAAATTTAAAGCCTTCCTCGAATTTGCCGCCGAAGATTTAGGTGCTGATTACATCGCAACCGGTCACTACGTGCGTCGCGAAGACGTGGACGGTAAAAGCCGCCTGCTGCGTGGTTTAGACAATAACAAAGATCAAAGCTACTTCCTTTACACGCTCGGCCATGAGCAAATCGCGCAAAGCCTGTTCCCGGTTGGTGAATTAGAAAAACCGGAAGTGCGCCGCATCGCCGAAGAGTTAGATTTGATCACCGCGAAGAAAAAAGACTCCACCGGTATCTGCTTTATCGGCGAGCGCAAATTCCGCGAATTCCTGGGCCGCTACCTGCCTGCACAGCCGGGTATCATCGTTACTGTTGATGGCGAAACCATTGGTGAACACCAGGGGTTGATGTACCACACACTCGGCCAGCGTAAAGGGCTGGGCATTGGTGGCACCAAAGAAGGTAGCGAAGATCCTTGGTATGTGGTCGATAAAGATGTTGAAAACAATATCCTGGTTGTGGCTCAAGGTAGTGAGCATCCACGTTTGATGTCCGTTGGCTTAATTGCTCAGCAACTGCATTGGGTTGACCGCGAAACGTTGACCGAACCGCTGAAATGCACGGTGAAAACACGTTATCGCCAGACCGATCTTCCTTGCACCATCACGCCGCTGGATGCCGATCGTATTGAAGTGCGTTTTGAAGAGCCAGTTGCCGCCGTCACCCCTGGCCAGTCTGCCGTGTTCTACCTCGGTGAAGTGTGCCTCGGTGGTGGTGTTATTGAGCAGCGTCTGCCGCTCGTAACTGAATAAAATAAAGTTTAATCGCAAACAAGGACGAATAACCTGGTGGCTAAAAATTACTATGACATCACTATCGCGCTGGCAGGGATCTGCCAGTCTGCTCGTCTGGTTCAGCAATTGGCGCATCAGGGGCATTGCGATAACGAGGCGCTGCATGTCTCGTTAAATAGCGTTATTGATCAAAATCCAGGTTCCACGCTGGACGTTTTCGGTGGCAATGAAGCCAACCTGAAACTGGGCCTGGAAACCTTGCTGGGTGTGTTGAACGCCAGTAATCGTCAGGGTCTGAACGCCGAACTAACGCGTTATACCTTAAGCCTGATGGTCCTTGAGCGTAAACTTTACGCCAATAAAGGTGCGATGGATAAACTCGGGTCGAGCATCGCCGGTTTGCAGCGTCAGTTGGAACATTTTGACCTTGAGTCCGAAACGTTACTTAGCGCTATGGCCGGGATTTATGTTGATGTAATTAGCCCGCTAGGCCCACGTATCCAGGTCACCGGCTCCCCTGCCGTGCTGCAAAGCCCGCAGGTGCAAAGCAAAGTCCGTGCCTCGTTGTTAGCCGGTATCCGCGCCGCCGTGTTGTGGCACCAGGTTGGCGGTGGCCGCCTGCAGTTAATGTTTTCTCGTAGTCGCCTGTGTGCTCAGGCCAAACAAATTCTTGCTCAATGTTAACCTCTCTGGAGTTGTAACTTATGGAATTATCCTCACTGACCGCCGTTTCCCCAATTGATGGACGTTACGGCGACAAAGTCAGCGCTCTGCGCGCTATTTTCAGCGAATTTGGTCTGCTGAAATTCCGCGTACAAGTCGAAGTACGTTGGCTACAAAAACTGGCCACGCACACAGCGATCAAGGAAGTTCCGGCTTTTGACGCAAACGCAAACGATTACCTTGATAAAATTGTCGCTGAGTTCAGTGAAGAAGATGCTGCACGCATTAAAACCATTGAGCGCACCACCAACCACGACGTAAAAGCGGTTGAATATTTCCTGAAAGAAAAAGTGGCAGCGGTTCCTGCCCTGCATGCGGTGAATGAATTTATTCACTTCGCCTGTACTTCTGAAGATATCAACAACTTGTCTCATGCGCTGATGCTGCAAACCGCACGTAAAGACGTGGTGCTGCCGTACTGGCGCAAAGTCATCGACGCGGTAAAAGATCTGTCGGTTCAGTACCGTGATATTCCTCTGCTTTCCCGTACCCACGGCCAGCCTGCCACCCCATCAACGATGGGTAAAGAAATGGCAAACGTGGCTTACCGTATGGAGCGCCAGTTCTGTCAGCTAGAGAAAGTAGACATTCTGGGCAAAATCAACGGCGCGGTGGGTAACTATAACGCCCACATGGTCGCTTATCCGGAAGTTGACTGGCACCAGTTCAGCGAAGAGTTCGTAACTTCACTGGGCATTCAGTGGAACCCGTACACCACGCAAATTGAACCACACGATTACATCGCTGAGCTGTTTGACTGCATCGCTCGCTTCAACACTATTCTTATCGATTTCGATCGGGACGTGTGGGGTTACATCGCGCTGAACCACTTCAAGCAGAAAACTATCGCAGGCGAGATCGGTTCTTCTACCATGCCGCATAAAGTTAACCCAATCGACTTCGAAAACTCCGAAGGCAACCTGGGCCTGTCTAACGCGATGCTGCAACATCTGGCGAGCAAACTGCCTGTTTCCCGCTGGCAGCGCGACCTGACTGACTCCACCGTGCTGCGTAACCTGGGCGTGGGTATTGGCTATGCGCTGATTGCCTACCAGTCCACACTGAAAGGCGTGAGCAAACTGGAAGTCAACCGTGACCGTCTGCTTGCGGAGCTGGACCTCAACTGGGAAGTTCTGGCTGAGCCGATTCAAACCGTGATGCGCCGTTACGGAATTGAAAAGCCGTACGAGAAACTGAAAGAGCTGACTCGCGGTAAGCGCGTTGATGCTGAAGGCATGAAACAGTTTATCGATAGTCTTGAGCTGCCAGAAGATGAGAAAACTCGTCTGAAAGAGATGACGCCAGCTAACTATATTGGCCGCGCCATCACTATGGTTGACGAGTTGAAGTAACACCTGAACGCCACCCGCTGCGGTGGCGTTTTCACATTCCCGCCTGGTTTACTCACGGTTTATGCCCCCTGGCTGATAATTAGCGTTAAACTATCAATGCCATCTATTTACTGGGAAAATCGAATGCGTGTACTCGTTGTGGAAGATAATGCCCTGTTACGCCACCATCTCCAGGTTCAGTTGCGTGAAGCTGGTCATCAGGTTGATGCAGCGGAAGATGCCAAAGAAGCCGACTATTTCCTGAATGAACACACTCCCGATATTGCCGTTGTGGATTTGGGCCTGCCTGACGAAGACGGCCTGAGTCTTATCCGTCGCTGGCGCAGCCATGATGTCACCTTGCCTATCCTGGTTTTGACTGCACGTGAAGGCTGGCAGGATAAAGTCGAAGTGCTGGGCGCGGGCGCTGATGATTACGTGACTAAACCGTTTCATCTTGAAGAAGTTGTCGCTCGTATGCAGGTATTGATGCGCCGCAACAGCGGTCTGGCGTCACAGGTTATTTCCCTGCCCCCTTTCCAGGTCGATTTATCGCGCCGCGAGTTGCTGATCAACGACAACCAGATAAAGCTCACCGCCTTTGAATACACCATCATGGAAACGCTGATTCGTAACAATGGCAAAGTGGTCAGCAAAGATTCATTAATGCTCCAGCTTTACCCTGATGCCGAACTACGCGAAAGCCACACCATTGATGTATTAATGGGCCGTTTGCGTAAAAAAATTCTGGCTGAATATCCCCATGAAGCTATCACCACCGTGCGTGGTCAGGGCTACCGCCTCGATCTGCGTTAACCATGAAATTCTTCGGCCGTATTTTACCATTATCACTTCGCGTTCGCTTTTTACTGGCGACCGCCGTGGTAGTCATGGTGCTGTCACTGGCCTACGGTGTCGTGGCATTAGTGGGCTACAGCATCAGTGTTGATAAAACCTCTTTCCGTTTACTGCGCGGTGAGAGCAATCTTTTTTATACATTTGCCAGCATTGAAAATGGCCATATGGATGTTGTCCTTCCAGACAACCTGAATCTGAAAACGCCGACCATGGCACTTATCTATGACGATAAAGGTAACTTGCTCTGGACCCAGCACAATGTGCCGCTTATCGTGCAGCAAATTAAAAAAGAGTGGCTCACCAGTAATGGTTTTCACGAGCTTGAAGCAAACTTCGATACCACCCACGCCTTGCTGGCAAACGATGAAAAGCTACAGACTGAACTAAAAAATTTTTATGACGATGACTATAGTGATGATGTCACTCACTCCGTCGCCGTCAATAAATACCCTGCCATGGGGAAAATGCCTGCTCTAACCATTGTGGTTGTGGACACAATTCCGCTCGAGTTAAAACGCCAGTACACGGTACTGAGTATGTTTGTGTGTGTGTTTATCGCCAACTTATTATTAGTCATCCCGCTCCTGTGGGTCGCTGCGCGCTGGAGTTTACGCCCGATTGAAGCCCTGGCCCGCGAGGTACGTGAACTCGAAAAACATGACCGTGACGCGTTAAATCCAGAAACCACGCGTGAGCTAACCAGCCTCGTGCAAAACCTCAACCGGCTGCTGCGTACCGAGCGTGACCGTTACCAAAAATATCGCACCACTCTCACCGACCTCACGCACAGCCTGAAAACACCGCTCGCCGTTTTACAAAGCACGCTGCGATCGTTGCGTACCAACAAGCTGGATATTGAGAACGCAGAGCCGGTGATGCTTGAGCAAATTAGCCGTATTTCTCAGCAAATTGGTTACTATCTGCATCGCGCCAGCATGCGCGGTGACAACGCATTGATTAGTCGTGAACTTCATCCCGTCGCCCCGTTACTCGACAGCCTTTGTTCAGCGTTAAATAAGGTTTATCAACGCAAAGGTGTGAATATCACGCTCGATATTTCCCCGGAAATTACCTTTGTGGGCGAGAAGAATGACTTTATGGAAGTGATGGGCAACGTGCTTGATAACGCCTGCAAATATTGTCTTGAGTTTGTTGAGATTTCAGGCCGCCAGCTGGACGACACACTGCATTTATTCGTCGATGACGACGGGCCGGGGATCCCAGAGAGTAAACGCGCGTTAGTGTTTGACCGCGGACAACGCGCCGACACCTTGCGGCCCGGTCAGGGCGTGGGCTTATCGGTCGCTCGGGAAATCGTCGAACAGTACGATGGTCAAATCAAGGCCTCGGGCGGCGAGCTGGGTGGCACGCGGATGGAAGTGATTTTTGCGCGCCAGCGTCCAGACCGAGAAGAAGATTGAAAATACTCCCGTAACCGGCAGCACCATCCGTTATAATCCTCGCAGGCTCCTTCACCTGCCGGATAATAATATGGACTATCAACTCGACCTAAACTGGCCCGATTTCATCGCGAACTACTGGCAGAAACGCCCGGTGGTTCTAAAACGCGGCTTCAAAAACTTCATCGACCCGATCTCCCCGGATGAACTCGCAGGCCTTGCCATGGAAAACGAGGTGGACAGCCGCCTGGTCAGCCATAACGAAGGCAGATGGCAAGTCAGCCACGGTCCATTCCAGAGCTATGATCACCTGGGCGAAAACAACTGGTCTTTACTGGTTCAGGCCGTTAACCACTGGCATGAACAAAGTGCACGCCTAATGCGCCCCTTCCGCGCACTACCGGACTGGCGAATTGACGATCTGATGATCTCTTTCTCGGTTCCAGGCGGTGGCGTTGGCCCGCATTACGACCAGTACGACGTGTTTATCATTCAGGGTGTTGGCCGCCGTCGCTGGCGTGTTGGGGAAAAAGTCGCCCTGAAACAGCACTGCCCGCATCCTGATTTGCTGCAAGTTGAACCGTTCGACGCCATCATCGACGAAGAAATGGAGCCGGGCGATATTCTCTATATCCCACCAGGTTTCCCACACGAAGGCTACTCGCTGGAAAACTCGATGAACTACTCTGTCGGTTTCCGCGCCCCAAGCGGCCGCGAGCTTATCAGTGGTTTTGCCGATTATGTGCTGCAACGTGAACTGGGCAGCCAGCGTTATACCGACCCTGACGTGCCTGCACGCCAGCACCCGGCTGAAGTTCTGCCGCAAGAGATGGATACATTACGCGAGATGATGCTGGGTCTTATCAATCAGCCTGAGCACTTCAAAACCTGGTTTGGTGAGTTTGTCTCCCAATCACGCCACGAACTTGACGTCGCTCCGCCAGAACCGCCGTATCAGCCTGATGAGATTTACGACGCGCTGAAACAGGGTGACGCCATTACTCGTTTGGGCGGGTTGCGCGTGCTGCGCATTGCCGATGAGATTTACGTCAACGGCGAGAAAATTGACAGCCCACACCGCCCGGCTCTTGAGGCACTGGCAAGCAACATCACACTGAAAGCAGAAATGTTTGGTGATGCGCTCGAAGACCCGTCGTTCCTCGCCATGCTGGCCGCACTGGTTAACAGCGGTTACTGGTATTTCGAGGATTAATATCGTTAACCCTCTCCCGCCTTCTCAGCCACCTAATGGCTGAGAAGGCGGTAACGCTACGTTTAATGAATGGCAGGAATGACTTCTCCACCAATCATCGCCAACCCGTCTGTCGTGCGGATAAAGCGCGGCGCTTTCAAATCCTCAGCCAGCATAGTCAGTAATTCAAATAACAATTCGCTGATCTGTTCCTGCTGCTCAGGCATTATTTGCTGGTTCAATAAAATCATGGTTAATGCAGAACAATATTCACAGGTGGTCTCTGAATCTGTTGAAACTGGACTGCGGCATTCAGCAAAATTATTTTCATTCACCGTTAATTGTTCAATTAGATGTTTTGGCAACGGCGTCTTTAAAACTACTTTCAGTACATTCAACCCCGCCAGTAAACGCCCGCACAACGCTATATATTCAGCGTGATTATGAACTTCGATTAATTCATCAGCATAACGTTGGCAAATATCCACAACCTGAAATAAATCATGCATGGCACCCAGCGGTATTTTTAATAAAGCTGCGATGCTCCCTGCAATAACGGATTGATCGGCAGTGAATTCAGGGCGTACAAATGTGTTACTATCGGCGATAGCCATAGCGTGACTCCTGTGAAGTTTACGTTGTGGTTAGCCCTCGTTTGGTGTTACAGCACCATTCGGGGGCGATTCTTTAATACACGCCATACTTTCAGTCAGTGGCACTGTATAAGTCAACAGTGGAAACGTGGTTAATTATTGGAAACCGAAAATCTTCGGCGCAAATCACAATATAGTGAAAATTGATGTGGGAATTTGCGGATGCATTATTTTTCCATTTGAATGCAATATTCATAAACACATTACAAACATTCCCGAACGTTAATTAATACGACAAATAAAAAGCTCTAGATACAAAATGAAAATTGTATTTATGATCTTGCTCAACAACAATTTTATATATGAGGAATATAACTATTGGACAGCAACTCTCGCTGTAAACAAATAAGGATATAGAAATGCCAGTTTATGCAAATAGAGGCGGTAATTCTGGAGTGGTGTCTTATGAAACGACTCCCAACTCTATAACAGTAAAGTTCAAGGATGGATGGAAATACGTTTACGATGAAAACAAACCGGGTACTGCAATTGTCACTAAGATGAAGGAACTCGCTCAAGCAGGACATGGCTTGAATAGTTATATAAGTACCGTGGTCAAAAGCAATTTTTCAAGTAAGTATCGTTAGTTACAATCTTGAGGGTGAGTAGACTTACCACCCTCATTTTTATTGCAATGAAATAAGATGCTTACCACAAATTACAACCAACACCCCATCCAATCACCCCTGCTTCGCCGTCAGTTCCGCAATCCTGACAATCACCGCTACCGCTTTTTCCATCCCTTCCAGCGTCACAAACTCGTGTTTGCCGTGGTAGTTATAACCGCCGGTGAACAGGTTCGGGCAAGGCAAACCTTTAAATGACAGCTGCGCGCCATCGGTACCGCCGCGAATCGGTTTCATGATGGGCTCGATGTCGCAGTCGCGCATCGCCTGCTGCGCCACTTCGATAATGTATGGGTGTTCGGCGACTTTCTCGCGCATGTTGTAATAGCTATCGTCGATAATCAGCTCGATATAGCAATCCGGGTGCAGGCCTTTGCCCACTTTTTTGGCGATATCCATCATTTTGCGTTTACGTGCTTCAAACTGTTCGCGGTCAAAATCACGAATGATGTAGTGCATCTCCGCTTTATCGACCGAGCCTTTAATTCCGTGCAAATGATAAAAACCTTCGTAACCTTCAGTGCATTCCGGGTTTTCGTTAGCCGGTACTTCGGCATGAATACGTGCAGCAAGCGACAGCGCATTAACCATCACCCCTTTTGCAGAGCCTGGGTGAACATTGTTGCCGACAATTTTAATTGTCACAGACGCCGCATTGAAGTTCTCGCATTCCAGTTCACCTACGCCGCCGCCATCAACAGTGTAGGCCCAGCGTGCATCAAAGGCTTCAACATCAAAATGTTTTGCGCCTTTACCGACTTCTTCATCAGGAGTGAAAGCAACGCGGATATCGCCGTGGGGGATGTTTTTCTCTTTGAGCACCGTCATCGCCGTCATAATTTCGGCGATACCGGCTTTATCATCCGCGCCGAGCAGCGTTTTACCATCGGTGGTAATCAGGGTTTGCCCAAGCAACTGATGCAACACCGGGAACATCACCGGGGAGAGCACTTCATCGCCGATACCTAACGCAATGTCGCCCCCGCGATAGTTTTCGACAATCTGCGGATTCACATTTTTACCCGTGAAATCAGGTGCGGTATCGACGTGGGAAATGAAACCAATGGCCGGGACTTTTTTATCGACGTTGGTAGGAAGTGTACCCATCACGGTACCATGATCGCCCAGCGTCACATTCACCAAACCCATCTCTTCCATTTGCTCTTTCAGCAACCGCAACAACTTCCACTGCCCTTCTGTGCTCGGAACTTGTTTTACGCCCGGCTTGGACTGCGTGTCCAAAGAGACATAATGTAAGAAACGCTCAAGTAATTTATCCATGTCGCTACCCTCAATTTTTGTGACTTCATTATCAGTAAGCCACAAATGCAAATATTGCGTTAGGTCACTTTTAGCCTGCCAGAGTTAAAAATAGTCGTGAATTGGGTAACTGTTACCCATTGGTATTCAAATCCAGGCCACACTAAGGTATCAAGGATTGGCGATTTCAATGGTTTGCCGTAGAATGCCTGCCCTTACTTAACGTGCAAAACCGCAAGGTGGTTACTCACAAACCCCGCATCAGCCCGCAATTTGATGCGTCTTATATGGGACAGCGTAAAAAATTGAATAAACAGCAACGTTCGCTTTCACCGCTGGTAGAACTGGCGGGAGTAGGTAAGAGCTTTGATGGCAAAACCGTAATTTCTGATTTATCTCTCACCATCAATCATGGTGAATTCCTGACACTCCTGGGTCCTTCTGGCTGTGGGAAAACCACCGTACTGCGCCTAATCGCCGGACTTGAAAGCGTGGATTCTGGCAAAATTATTCTTGATAACCAGGATATTACGCAGCTTCCCGCAGAGCATCGCCACGTCAATACCGTCTTCCAGAGCTATGCTCTGTTCCCTCATATGTCCGTTTTTGAAAACGTCGCGTTCGGTTTAAGAATGCAGAAAACGCCTGCCGCTTCAATCACGCCCCGCGTGATTGAAGCGTTAAAAATGGTGCAGTTAGAGGAATTTGCCCAACGGAAACCCCATCAGCTTTCTGGCGGCCAACAGCAGCGTGTGGCAATTGCACGGGCGGTGGTCAATAAACCGCGATTACTACTGCTTGATGAGTCGCTTTCTGCGCTCGACTACAAATTGCGCAAGCAGATGCAGAACGAACTTAAAGCCCTCCAGCGCAAACTCGGCATTACCTTTGTATTCGTCACTCACGACCAGGAAGAAGCGTTGACCATGTCCGACAGGATTGTGGTAATGCGCGATGGTCGCATTGAGCAAGACGGCACGCCGCGCGAAATTTACGAAGAACCTAAAAACCTGTTCGTGGCGAGCTTTATAGGTGAAATCAACATCTTTGATGCGATCGTTATCGAACGTGTTGATGAACAGCGCGTGCTGGCGAGCGTCGAAGGCCGCGAGTGCCATATTTACGCGAGCATGCCGGTTACGACAGGTCAGCATCTGAAAGTGCTGCTGCGCCCGGAAGATTTGCGCGTTGAAGAAATCAACGATACTCATGTGGCCGAGGGTTTAATCGGTTATGTGCGGGAGCGTAACTACAAAGGCATGACGCTGGAATCTAATGTCGAGCTGGAAAACGGCAAAATGGTGATGGTCAGCGAATTCTTCAACGAAGACGACCCTGATTTTGACCACACGCTCGACCAGAAAATGTCGATTAACTGGGTTGAAAGTTGGGAGGTCGTGCTGGCAGATGAAGAGCTCGCGTAAATTCCAGAACCTTGTGATCGCCACTATCGTCGGTTGGCTGGTGCTGTTCGTGTTCCTGCCCAATCTGATGATCATCGGCACCAGTTTCCTGACGCGTGATGACGCTAATTTCGTCAGCATGGTTTTCACGCTGGATAACTACACCCGGCTTGCAGACCCTTTGTACGCGCAGGTTTTGCTGCACTCGCTAAATATGGCGGTGATCGCCACCCTCGCCTGCCTGGTGCTTGGCTATCCGTTTGCGTGGTTCCTCGCACGTTTACCCGAACGGGTGCGCCCGCTGCTGCTGTTTTTACTGATTGTCCCCTTCTGGACCAACTCGTTAATTCGCATTTATGGGCTGAAAATTTTCCTCAGCACCAAAGGCTATCTGAACGCGTTCTTGCTGTGGCTCGGCGTGATAGATACACCGATTCGTATTATGTACACCGAAAGCGCCGTCATTCTTGGCCTTGTGTATATCCTGCTGCCATTTATGGTAATGCCGCTGTACTCGAGCATTGAAAAGCTTGATAAGCCGCTGCTGGAAGCGGCGCGGGATTTAGGGGCCAGCAAACTTCAGACCTTTATCCGCATTATTATTCCGCTCACCATGCCGGGCATTATTGCTGGCTGCTTATTAGTGATGCTGCCTGCGATGGGCCTGTTTTACGTCTCCGACTTAATGGGCGGGGCGAAAAACTTGTTAATTGGCAACGTGATTAAGAGCCAGTTCCTGAACATCCGCGACTGGCCGTTTGGGGCAGCAACCAGCATTACACTTACGTTAGTGATGGGCCTGATGCTGCTGATTTACTGGCGAGCCGCCAGTTTGTTGAATAAAAAGGTGGAATTAGAATGATAGGTCGCCTGCTTCGTGGCGGCTTTATGACCGCTATTTATGCGTATCTGTATATTCCTATCATCATTTTGATCGTTAACTCGTTTAACAGTTCGCGTTTCGGCATTAACTGGCAGGGCTTTACCGGAAAGTGGTATAGCTTGCTGATGAATAACGACAGCCTGCTACAGGCCGCGCAGCATTCGCTGACCATGGCGGTGTTTTCTGCCACCGCAGCAACGCTGATTGGTTCGCTGACCGCTGTGGCACTCTATCGCTACCGTTTTCGCGGCAAGCCGTTCGTCAGCGGTATGCTATTTGTGGTGATGATGTCGCCCGATATCGTGATGGCGATTTCACTGCTGGTGCTGTTTATGCTGCTCGGGGTGTCGCTCGGATTCTGGTCGTTGTTATTCTCACACATCACCTTCTGTCTGCCGTTTGTGGTCGTTACCGTCTATTCTCGGCTGAAAGGGTTTGATGTGCGCATGTTAGAAGCGGCGAAAGATCTGGGTGCCAGCGAATTAACTATTCTGCGCAAGATCCTGCTGCCACTCGCGCTGCCTGCCGTCGCCGCTGGCTGGTTACTCAGTTTTACACTCTCGATGGACGACGTAGTCGTTTCATCTTTTGTGACCGGCCCAAGTTATGAAATTTTACCGTTGAAGATTTACTCAATGGTGAAGGTAGGTGTCTCACCAGAGGTGAACGCACTTGCCACCATTTTGTTAGTACTCTCGCTGGTCCTGGTCATTGCCAGTCAGCTTATTCTTCGTGATAAAACCAGGGGACATTAAAATGACTAAATGGCCACGCCACCTGCTCGCTGCTGGCATTCTGACGCTCGGTATGGGCGCTGCGCATGCCGACGACAGCAAAACGCTCTACTTCTATAACTGGACCGAGTATGTGCCGCCAGGCCTGCTTGAACAGTTCACCAAAGAAACCGGCATCAAGGTGATTTATTCGACTTACGAATCGAATGAAACTATGTACGCCAAGCTCAAAACGTATAAAGACGGTGCGTATGATTTGGTTGTGCCATCAACTTACTTTGTGGCGAAAATGCGCAAAGAAGGCATGATCCAGAAGATCGATAAAAGCAAACTGAGCAATTTCAAAAACCTCGATCCTGAAATGCTTAATAAGCCCTTTGATCCGAATAACGACTACTCCATTCCCTATATTTGGGGCGCGACGGCCATTGGTGTAAACAGTGATGCTATCGACCCGAAAACAGTGACCAGTTGGGCCGATTTGTGGAAACCAGAATATAAGCAAAGCCTGTTGCTGACCGATGATGCGCGCGAAGTGTTTCAGATCGCGCTGCGTAAGCTCGGTTATTCCGGTAACACTACTGATCCGAAAGAGATTGAAGCGGCTTATCACGAGCTTCAAAAGCTGATGCCAAACGTCGCGGCATTCAACTCGGATAACCCAGCCAACCCGTATATGGAAGGCGAAGTGAATCTCGGTATGGTGTGGAATGGCTCTGCATATGTTGCCCGCCAGGCTGGCACTCCGCTGGAAATTATCTGGCCGAAAGAAGGCGGGATTTTCTGGATGGATAACTTGTCTATTCCGGCAAATGCCAAAAACGTAGACGGCGCGTTGAAATTGATTAACTTCCTGCTGCGCCCGGAAATAGCAAAACAGGTAGCAGAAACTATCGGCTACCCGACGCCAAACCTTGAAGCACGCAAATTGCTGCCTAAACAAGTCTCCGGCGATAAAACGCTTTATCCAGATGAAGCGGTGCTGAAAAATGGTGAGTGGCAGAACGATGTCGGCGACGCCAGCACGATTTATGAGAATTACTATCAGAAATTGAAAGCGGGACGCTAAGTTTAGCGTTGATGTATCCCTTCACTCTAATCCCAGCCGTGAGCTGGTTTTAGAGTGAAGATGGTTCTTCGAAAGCGTTTTAATTACCCAATATTGACCGTTCAATTTTAATTTTATGAACGAGTTCATTTCCATGATCATCCTGTAGTTTATCTCATCAATAAGGTAAGCGTACAGTGTGTCCATCTATATGAGCCCTGACTTCACCAGAGCTAACATAAACTGAATCATTATTGTCAATACTTATTGAATTTATTAAAAATGAATACATTTCACCTTCAGAATAATTCCTCTCGCACATACCATCACTGTTTGACTCTATATCAAACATACACTCCACTTTTTTTTCTGTTAATGATAAAAAAGTCTCGTTAATATTTTGCAATACGAACCAATTTCTGTTAACTATTTTATAATCAAAAGTTTTTATAGCATAACTATTATCATTTGGCAAAAATGCATACATATCACTTAGGTTAAACTCTATAGAGATGCTTTGTGTCGGCTGGATTTCTATCCAGTCAGAAATTTTCGGGCTAAAATCAAATGGGCAAGATCCACTTAAATAATCCAGTCTGATATTCTTACTTGTCACGATGAATTTTTCACCACATAAAGCATCACGCGTCCTTCCTTTCCCGTCCTCCAACTGCATTGGGTAATATAATTTCGGAATAAAATATGATTGAACGCTATTGTTGTGAAAAACAAGTGTAGCCAAAACACTATCAGATAGTTGTTTAACATGTAATTTTACATTTATATCCTGCTCAAGATTTTTAGCCGACACCTCATACTCAGGTAAATTAGAGGAGGGGTAGATGATCGGTTTTCCATCGCTACTTCTTCGTTCAGAACCAAACCTGTAACTTTTGGCATAAATACTTTCACTAGCGAAGGACTGATACGACAATGAGAAAAAAATAATGTAGATTAATACGCGAATTAAAATAACCATTTAAAAACCCCAACATAGGAATGAAATTCAACTTACCAGATTTTTACTTTCTACAATATTGACCCCACATATTCCTCCAGCAATCCTATTCTTGAAACTATATCACTATTCAACAAGTCTTCATCCTTTGCATCTATATCATTATCATTTAATTTTATGTAGAAGTATCTTTCAATATTATAAGCATTTTCAAATAACTGCTCCTCCTTAGCATCTACTAGTTGTTGCGCTACTAATACATGCTTCTCATAACTAACCTCATCTTTATCACTTGTTGAAAATTTATTAGCAGCCGTATAATCTTGAGTCCACATTCCTCCTTTAGAATTATCCTTCCAATATTTAATAATATGTGATATTTCATGACAAATTGTACTTACATGAGAATCGTTACCTGTAACAAGAATTTTACTCCCTTTTCTTGATTCAAAGTGTGCACCTATGTTGATAATGTAGGGGGGATCAAGATCCGGACTAACAAAAGCAGCAAAACGCTCACATTTAGTATAATTCTTAAAACTATCCAGATTGAGCTCATTTGCTATTACCATTAGACGCCTAATGCCATCAGCCATTAAAAACCTTGCTTTTATCTGTCTTCCTGTATTCTCTCCATACTTCTTGACATTTACATAGTTATCTCCATCAAATCCAAATATTGTACGGAATTCATTCTTATCCTCCTTACTCCAATGTAAAAGATCATCACATCTCTCTAACAAAACCATTTTTGTTGCTTTAAGTGCTTTACGAATCATTATTTTAAATTTATCTGTAATCTCCTGATGTGTTACGCACTCGACTGGAATATTACTTGTATATGCACTTGTAGTTTTTTTATCGTCCATAATGCTCTCTAGGGTTAAAATCATCACCTTCTGCCATTAATAACTCAATGGTTATTTTCTTTCTGACATCAGTAATATAATTTTCTGTATATCCATCTTTGTCAGTAATACCTTGAAACTGCGTTCCATCCTCAAATTGAGCAATATAACGAGTACTTGCATATGGCACTCCATCATCATCTGTAAAATGAAATTTCATATTATATTCCCTTGATTCATCCTCATCTTTCGGCTCATCCTGCTCCCCTGAACCATCGCCACCAGCGGAGCCACCGCTCCCATCCTCATCTTCCGGCGGCACAGATCCTGAATAATCCTCATCACTCAAACGGCTCAGTACCACCGCCTGCCGGGTCTTCACAGGCGCTCCCGGACTTCCCCCACCGTTGAGATTGATTTTCAGCCCGGCGATGTCGATACCGCCGGGGTGGATGACCACAAACGAACTCCCCACTTGCAGCGTGATTTTGCTCCCGCTCTGCAACACGATATCGCCCTGCGCATCCACACCCAGCGCACCCGCCACTTTCTGCGCCAGCTCGCCTTTCACTTCCAGGCTGTGACTGCCCTTCACCAGGCTGATATGGTCTTTTGTGGTGTTGTGTTCCTGATTGCCTTTTACCGTGACTTTGCGGTCGCGCTCCACATACAGATTGTCATCGCGGCCGCTGTTTACCGTCCGGTCGCGGATGACTTTCAGCGTCTGGTCATTGCGTACGGTGATGCTGCGGTCGTGCGCCACGGTGATTTTCTGGTCATGTCCGGCAGCATTTTCCTTGCCGATTTTCACCGTCTGCCCCAGGCCGACCGTGACCTCCTGGTTATGGCCAATGGTTTCACTGTGGTCGACTTTCACATTCGTATCGCGGTTATTGAGCACCACCGTTTTCATGTCCTTCTGGGCATGCATCGACAGCAGCTCCTGGCCGGTCTGGTCCTCAAACATCAGTTCGTTGTATCCATTACCCTTATACGTCTGCGAGCGTATCGCCATCCGGGTTTTAGTCCCCGGCAGGTCGCCCGGTGCGCGGTTGGCAGCGTGATACGTCCGCCCGGTGATAATTGGCTGGTCGGGGTCGCCGTTGAGGAAATCGACAATCACTTCCTGGCCGACGCGCGGGATGGCGATGTTGCCGAAGCCGGTGCCTGCCCACGCCTGCGAGACACGCACCCAGCACGAGCTTTCCTCGTTGCTTTTGTTATAGCGGTCCCAGGCAAATTTCACCGTCACCCGCCCGTGCTCGTCGCAGTAGATTTCTTCCCCGGCAGGGCCGGTGACAATGCCGATTTGCGGGCCGTCCACCAGCGGTTTCGGTAGCGGTGCCGGTCGCCAGGTCTGCGTAGCCGGGATAACATGAAAACTGTTGGTGAGCGTGGTGCCCTGGCCGGCATTGCCGATATGCGCCTGCGGCTGGTTGCCGCTCATCTCGCACGACACCACCTGCCACGGGCTGTTTAAATCTTCCCGCGGATGGTCGGTGAGGGTGAACCAGCGCCCCGGCTGTAACTGCGGGCAATTACTGGTGCCGCGGGCAAAATCGACGTTATTGCGCCAGCCGTCCATCTGATATTTAGCAAAATCCGCTCCGTGCTGTTCATCCTTAAAACGCCCCGGATAGTCAAAGATTTCATAGTCCGGGCGCTGATACGACAGGTCTGCCCCTTCTTCCTGGTACTGTGCCTGCCAGTTGGGGGCGGTGAAGGTGTAATCCTGGGTAGTGACTTTGGCCGGGCGGATTTGCGCGCTGCGGCAAAAGGTGTTGATGCAGTACGTGGACGATTCCGAGGCGGCATTGGGGTTGTACGGGAAAGCCCCGAGGCCGCGCAGGTTGCAGCGGTCATCGGTGAAAGTCAGCTTCTGGTCTCTGTCGTCGAGATATTCATCCTCGAAGAAGAAAATGCCTTCTTCGGCGGCAAGACGGGCGATGAAATCGTAATCCGATTCCATAAACTGCACGCAGAATTCACGAGCCGGATGCGGGCGGCGGAACAGGGCGTCATGCGTGCGGATACGCATTTCTTTGAGCAGTTTGGCAAAAATATACTGGATGTCGTAATTCTGAAAACTGCGGCAGTTCTGCCGTTGTGAACTGCGCCAGAACTCCGGGCGCACCGTCATGCGGTACAACGTCTGATGTTTACCGCTGTCGCCCTGCTCGCAGAAGGTGACCAGGCCACGCACCCGGCGCTTAATCACCTCGCCCTGCCAGATGGTGAGCAACGCGTATTCGTCGAGAATGGCTTTAAAGCCAATCGCCGGGTCATTACAGGACACTGTGATATCCAGGCTGAACAGGGATGAGAGGGACTGTTTAAGCTTAAAGTTCACCACCGCAAAGGTGTCCGCCGGAGTACGCCCGGCGGTGAAGGTAAAGCGGGTGCCGTCAGTGGCCATGAGGGAAGTCCTTTCCTGTCCGTGGAGTTATTGACCAGAGCACATAGTTGAAATTGAACCATAACTCTGATAAATACAATTAAATCAATGATTAAGGAGATTGAAGGTAATCTGAACTGAATGAATTAACTGTGAGCAGAGTCACATATGCAGGGGTAAAGAAAGGTATGAAAATGAACAGCGAGAGTGAAAAATCTCCTTTTTAAATTGAGAGTGTTAGTTAGTGTTTGCGCGAAAAAATAAGCTGTTCCAGGAATCAAACTGACAATTTGAAGATTCAAGAATGGGTGAGACTATGCCTCACCCACTGTTTTTAAAGACCTTTCAACAACCGTTCCACATACTCCGGCACCACTTCGCTGGCTAAACCGTAGAACTTTTCCTCGAACTCACTCCCAACCTGGCTTGGCTCAAGATTTAGCTCAACGGTATGCGCGCCTTGCAAACGGGCTTCGTGCACGAACCCGGCAGCCGGGTAAACATGGCCTGATGTGCCGATGGCAATAAAGTAATCAGCTGTTGCCAGCGCCTGGTAAATCTCATCCATACCCAGCGGCATTTCGCCAAACCACACCACATGCGGGCGCAAGGGTGCAGAAAGCTGGCAACAATGGCAGCGATCTTGTGGGGTGACATCCCCTTTCCACTCAATCACTTGTCCACTCTGCGCACAGCGTACTTTCAACAGTTCGCCATGCATATGGATAATATTTTTATTCCCGGCACGTTCATGCAGGTTATCGATGTTTTGCGTCACCAACAGGAAGTGGTCGCCCAACTCTTCTTCCAGGCGAGCCAGCGCCAGATGAGCGGCATTAGGCTTAATTTCTGCCTGCTGGAGTTGTCGACGGCGCGCATTATAAAATGCCTGCACCAGTTCGGGGTCACGAGCAAAACCCTCTGGCGTCGCCACATCTTCTACCCGATGTTCTTCCCACAAGCCATCGGTGGCGCGGAAAGTTCTAATCCCTGACTCGGCGGAAATCCCCGCCCCGGTCAGTACCACTACTCGAGGTTTTTCCATCGCTTCAGGTCCAGGACTGTCTCTGAAAAAAGCGCGCTGACGTAAGCGCTGGCGGAGCAATCGTTTGGTTTTGCGAAACCGGCTTAACCGATGTTGACGACGCGATAGCATAATTTACTCCGTGAGATGGAGGAAAGCCGCACCACGCATACCGCCAGCATCGCCATGCCGTGCAGGTTCAATGCGAGGGACTTTTGCCACTGGTAATAAATACTTAGGCAAACGCTCAGGCAGTTGCTGATACATCTCAGTAAAGTTAGACAACCCACCGCCAATGACCACCAGATGCGCATCAATGGCGGTCAGCAAGCTGCCCAGGCAACAGGCCAACAGCTCAACAAAACGGTCAACGTGGGCAATCGCTTTATCATCGCCCGCACGATAACGGGCAACAATTTCTTTGGAATCCAGTGCTTCAGAGTAGAAGTGTTGGTAAACCCACGCAAATCCACGGCCTGAAAGATAGTTTTCGATACAGCCATGCTGACCGCAGCCGCAGCGTGTCAGGGGGATGTCACGGCCCAGCACATTCAGCGCGTCAACCGGCAAACGGGTATGACCAAATTCGCCAGTAATGTAGTTACGCCCGGTAATCGATTTACCGTTAACGATAATTCCGCCACCGACGCCAGTGCCGAGAATCAGCCCCATCACCACAGGATAATGGCGGAACTCATCATCCCAGGCTTCAGAGAGCGCAAAACAGTTGGCGTCGTTATCCATCCGCACCTCACGCCCGAGCATTGCGCTCAGGTCGGCCTGCACCGGCTTGCCGCTGGCTGCGGGAACATTCGCCGCATATAACGTGCCATCGTCCGTGACTGGCATGCCGGGAATACCAATGCCCACCGAGCCTTTAATACCGAAACGGCTATCCGCTTCTTCAACCATGGAAGCGATGGTGGTTAAAAAGTTCTCATAACTGTCATGCGGGGTGGGAAGGCGTTTTTCCCATTGCAGACGACGTTCACTATCGTAAACTCCAAGAGCCATCTTGCTGCCGCCAATGTCAAATCCGTAATACATTGCTTTGCTGCTCCCCTCAGTTTTTTAGAATTTATTGCCCACTCAGCACGCGCGCTGGATCGATATTACTGGCTCGGCGAGCCGGATACCAACTGGCGAGTAAACTCAGTAACAACGCTGTGATCAAGACATAAAATACGTCCAGCCAATGAAGTTCTGATGGCAGGAAATCAATAAAGTAGATGTCGCCGGACAGGAACTGGTGACCGATGAGTTTTTCAATCACGCGAATGATATTGGTCAATTGCCATGAAGCCAGCACGCCGACAATCACGCCACTCACGCTGCCAAATAGCCCCGCCAGCAAGCCGTACCAGACGAAAATTGCGCGAATCAAACCGTCTTTTGCCCCAAGCGTTCGCAACACCGCAATGTCGCTGCTCTTGTCTTTCACCGCCATCACCAGCGTGGAGACGATGTTAAAACAGGCCACGCCAATCACCAGCACCATCGCCAGATACATGATGGCGCGAATCATTTGAATGTCGCGGTACATATAGCCGTAAGTGCCAATCCAGCTTTTGATATAAACGTATGCGTTAGTGACTTCACCCGCATCGCGCACCAGTTGGTTAGCATTAAAGACATCGTTAACCTTAATAGCGATACCCGTGACACTGTCGCCCATGTCTAAATAACTCTGGGCGTCCGCCATTGGCACCATTGCAAAGCTATGATCGAGCTGCCCGCTAAGAGCCAGAATACCTTCAACCTGGAGGCGAACACGCTTTGGCTGCAAGAGTTTCGTGCCGCCATCGCTATTTGGGATCATGATGGAGATCCAGTCGCCCTGCTTCACTTTCAGGGCGTCGGCAACGCCTTTACCGATAATGATTTGTTGCTGCCCGGCTTTAAAGTTCTGCCAAGCATTGTTTTGCACATATTGCGGTAACGCGCTCAGACGAACTTCCTGAGCAGGATCAATACCTTTCACCTGAATGGCACGCAGATTAGGTCCGCTTTCCACCAGCCCGGTAAAGTTGATGTACGGTGCTGCGGCGGCAATGCCCTTCACTTTCTCAACGCGTTGTAAAACACCGCTCCAGTCGTGGAATGGCTGATTCACCGGCTCAATTTCGCCGTGCGGAACCACCGCCAGAATGCGGTTATTCAGCTCGCGCTCGAAGCCGTTCATCGCACTCAGGCCGACAATCAACACCGCCACACCCAGCGCGATGCCTAAAGTTGAAATAACAGATATCAGTGACACCATGCCGCTACGGCGACGCCCGCGGCTAAAACGTAAACCAATCAGCATTGACAGAGGCGACGCCATTAATCGGCTCCCATCAAAGTCAGCTCATGACTCAGGCGACCATCTTGCATTTCTAACTGGCGAGACATGCGCTTAGCCAGTTTCAGGTCGTGAGTGACCACTAAAAACGCGGTTCCCTGACGCACATTCAGCTCGCCCAATAACTCGAAGATGCTGTCAGCGTTACGCGCATCAAGATTACCGGTTGGCTCATCTGCCAGCACCAGGCGTGGGTTATTCACCAGCGCACGGGCAATTGCCACACGCTGACGCTCGCCGCCCGAAAGCTCAGACGGACGGTGATTACTACGGTGATCAAGCCCTACCGCTTTAAGCATTTCCAGTGCGCGTTGCTTCGTATCATCGGTATTGTTTTTGCCGATGAGCAGCGGCATGGCGACGTTTTCCATCGCCGTGAAATCTGGTAGCAAATGGTGGAACTGGTAGATAAAGCCCAGTTCGCGGTTACGCAGTTCGGCTTTAGCGGCAGACGACATAGAACTCATCGCCTTACCGTTGAAAATCACATCGCCAGAAGTGGGCGTATCCAGCCCGCCCAGCAGATGCAGCAAAGTACTTTTGCCTGAGCCGGAGCTGCCGACAATCGCCATTAACTCACCGGTATTAATGCTGAAGCTGACATCATGCAACACGTCCGTTTGCACTTTGCCTTCCTGATAGCGTTTGCACAGCTTGTCACACTGCAACAGGACAGAATTACTCATAACGTAAAGCCTCAGCGGGAAGTGTCGCGGCAGCACGCCACGACGGGTAAAGCGTGGATAACAGTGCGACAGCCATAGCAATAATCGCAATCACAATCACTTGTACAGGGTCAATAGCGACAGGCAGCGCGGCGCCATCCAGCAACGCGCCAATAATCGGCATCAAATTGTTCAGTTGGCTGGCAAGCAAAGCGCCTAATAATGCGCCCAACAAAGCGCCAATCACACCTGCGCTCGCCCCTTGCACCATAAACACCGCCATGATTTGGCGACGTGTTAATCCCTGGGTTTGAAGAATGGCGACTTCGCCCTGTTTTTCCATTACCAGCAGGCCAAGAGAAGTAATGATGTTAAATGCAGCGACGGCCACAATCAGGCTTAACAGCAGGCCCATCATGTTCTTTTCCATGCGCACGGCCTGGAATAGCTCGCCTTTACGCTCGCGCCAGTCTTTCCATTCGGTGCCTGGCGGCAACATTTGTTGGCTTAAAACGTCTACTTTCAGCGGTTCAGCCAGCCACAAACGCCAGCCGGTGATATTGCCTGCCGGGTAGCGCATCAGACGTGAGGCATCTTGCTGGTTCACCAGCATCTGGTAGCCGTCGACTTCACTGCTGGCCGCAAATGTACCAATGACCGTAAACAGACGTTGGCTTGGCAAACGGCCCATCGGCGTGAACTGGCTCGCTGACGGCACCATGACGCGGATACTGTCACCGCGTTTAATACCCAGTTGCCCAGCAAGTTGTTCACCGAGAATGATGTTGTATTTCCCGGCGACCAGGTCAGTTTGTTTCACGTTCACCAGAAACGGCGAAAGGGGATCTTTTTCTTCCGGTTTCACGCCCAACATCACGCCGACCGCGACACTGCGCGCGCTTTGTAGCACGACATCGCCAGTGGTCACGGGCGCAATACGCGTGACACCTTCGAGTTTGAGATCTTTAGCAGGGAGAGTTTCAGGGTTAATCGAGCCGCCGGGCGAAGTGATGATCGCTTGTGGCATTAGCCCAAGAATGTTGTTTTGCAGCTCACGCTCGAAGCCGTTCATCACCGAAAGCACCGTCACCAGCGCCATTACGCCAAGCGTAATGCCGATAGTCGACAGCCATGAGACGAAACGACCGAAACGGTCAGATGCTCGCCCACGCATGTAGCGCAGGCCTATAAATAACGCGACAGGTTGATACATGTATTCCGTCTTGTTGCAGTTGCGGATGCAAAGTTGGCGAGAAGTATATAAGCGATACCGTATCAAGTAAATGAAACGTAACGTTTTTTTGATATTTCAGAACATGCGAAATCCCTGTTAAATCAAACTCATAACATCTTGTTTTCGAAGTCAAAGGTGCGTTAAAGCGGTGATAAATTGTTCCTGCGGAATTTCCTAAATGCGCCAGATTCTTACAAAAACAGACAATTCAGGTAAAAAAATGCCGGGCAATCTTCCACCCTGAAGGCCAATACAGGGCAACAGAAGAAACTACTGGCGCATGAAAAACAAACAATTGTGGATAAATCATATCAAAGGGCTGTGCATTTGCCTGGTCGTAATTTACCACTCAGTGATCACCTTTTATCCCCACCTGGTTCAGTTCCAGACCGGATTCCCGGAATACGTCGCTAAAAGCTGGATTTACCTTAACTTGTATCTGGCCCCCTTCCGGATGCCGGTGTTCTTCTTTATCTCTGGCTTTTTGATAACCCGTTATATCGACGCCGTGCAATGGCGCGATTGTATTGATAAGCGCCTGTGGAATATTTTTTACGTTTTGCTGTTGTGGGGAGTTTTGCAGTGGCTGGGAATTTCGTTAATCAATCAGTGGCTGGCGCCGGATCTGGTACGTAACCCGACCTCTAACGCGGCATATTCAGAAACCCTAATCCAGTTTGCTACCAGCATGGCAAAAGCCAGCACCAGCCTTTGGTATCTTTATGCGTTAGTACTTTATTTCCTGGTGTTCAAAAGCCTGCGTCAATTCAGAGTCCCGGTCATATTGATGTTGTTGGCAATCAACGTGGTGATTAGCTTTGCGCCACTACCCTGGTGGGGCATGAACAGCGTGGTGCGTAATATGTGTTATTACGGGCTGGGCGCGTGGTTCGGTACGCAATTAATGACGGCAATGAAAGAATTTAACCTTCGTCAGCATCCCCTGATTTGTGTCGCTGCCGCACTGGTTTCAGTGGCGTTGTATCTGGTCAATGTTCCACTCGTGATTTCCCTGGTCTCAATTTTTGTCATCATGAAGCTGTTTTATGTGCTCGATAACTGGCGAGAAAGCCGCGCCGATGCGTTCCTCAATATCGTCGGTACCAATACGATTGCTATCTACACCACTCACCGCATCGTTATCGAAGCACTCAGTTTGTTCACCCTTGGGCAGATTAGCACCGGACGAATTTCCGATAACCTCTTGCTCGCCATTCTGATGGTTTACCCGTTTGTCAGCCTGGCGATTTGCACGGTATTAGGATTAGGTTTCAGGAAATTATCGCGTGCTGCGTTTGGTGACATGTTCTTTTCGCCGCCAGCCAAATTAGTGACCGCAACGCAGGCGCGTTAAGTCACACTCTGTGGACGATGAATCCCAGGTTGCGGTGCGATTGTGTTGCTAATACAAAACGATCGCGGATAATAATAAGCAACTTCTTGACGCGTCTGGTGGTCATTTGCCCACAAAGCACGGCGCAACCTGAGAGATTCTGACATCCGATATGCCTGAAAATTATCGCTACTCCTTACCTGTAAAAGCTGGCGATCAGCGCCAGCTTGGTGAACTCACCGGCTCTGCGTGCGCGACTGAAGTTGCCGAAATCATAGAGCGCCATAATGGCCCGGTGGTGTTGATCGCCCCTGATATGCAGAATGCGCTGCGTCTGCATGACGAAATCAGCCAGTTTACGGAAAGCATGGTGATGAATCTTGCCGACTGGGAAACCCTGCCTTACGACAGTTTCTCGCCGCATCAGGAAATCATCTCTTCACGTTTATCAACACTGTATCAGCTGCCAACCATGCAGCGCGGCGTGTTAATCCTGCCGGTGAATACTCTGATGCAACGCGTGTGTCCGCACAGCTATTTACACGGACACGCGTTAGTGATGAAGAAAGGCCAGCGTTTGTCGCGTGATAACCTACGCAGCCAGCTGGAACAAGCCGGTTATCGCAGCGTTGATCAGGTCATGGAGCACGGTGAATTTGCGACCCGTGGCGCATTGTTGGATTTGTATCCGATGGGCAGCGACCAGCCCTATCGCATCGACTTTTTCGATGATGAAATCGACAGCCTGCGCGTATTTGACGTTGATACGCAGCGCACGCTCGAAGAAGTCGACGCCATTAACCTGCTTCCTGCGCACGAATTCCCGACCGATAAAACAGCCATCGAACTGTTCCGCAGCCAGTGGCGCGACAAGTTTGATGTGAAGCGCGAGCCTGAGCATATTTACCAGCAGGTCAGCAAAGGCATGCTCCCGGCGGGGATTGAATACTGGCAGCCGCTGTTCTTCAGCGAACCATTACCGCCACTTTTTAGCTATTTCCCAAAAAATACGCTGCTGATTAATACCGGTGATATCGAAACCAACGCCGAGCGTTTCTGGCAGGATACGTTTGCCCGTTTCGAGAATCGTGGCGTTGACCCAATGCGCCCGCTGCTCCCGCCAGAAAGCCTGTGGTTACGCGTTGACGAACTGTTCAGCGAACTCAAAAACTGGCCGCGCATTCAGCTCAAAACAGAATCGTTAGCCGACAAAGCTGCATTTACCAACCTGGGTTATCACGCCCTACCCGATCTATCCGTTCAGGCGCAACAAAAAGCGCCGCTCGATAACCTGCGAAAATTCCTTGAATCTTTCGATGGCCCCGTGGTCTTTTCCGTCGAAAGTGAAGGCCGCCGTGAAGCATTAGGCGAACTGTTAGCGCGAATTAAAGTTGCCCCGAAACGTATTTATCGGCTCGATGAAGTCGCCGATAAAGGCCGTTATTTAATGCTGGGTTCCAGCGAACACGGTTTTATCGACACGCTGCGCAACCGGGCGTTAATTTGTGAAAGTGACCTGCTGGGCGAGCGCGTCAGCCGCCGCCGTCAGGATAGCCGTCGCACCATTAACCCGGATACGTTGATTCGCAACCTGGCCGAGTTGCATACCGGGCAGCCTGTTGTGCACCTGGAGCATGGCGTCGGGCGTTATGCCGGCCTCACCACTCTTGAAGCGGGCGGCATTACAGCTGAATACCTGATGCTGACGTACGCAGGGGACGCCAAACTTTATGTCCCGGTTTCGTCGCTCCATTTAATTAGCCGTTATGCGGGCGGTGCCGAAGAAAATGCACCATTGCATAAGCTTGGCAGCGATGCCTGGTCGCGCGCGCGTCAAAAAGCGGCTGAGAAAGTGCGCGATGTGGCGGCAGAACTGCTGGATATTTACGCCCAACGTGCAGCCAAACAAGGCTTCGCCTTCAAGCATGACCGTGAACAGTACCAAATGTTCTGCGATGCTTTCCCGTTTGAGACCACGCCGGACCAGGCTCAGGCCATCAACGCGGTATTAAGCGACATGTGCCAGCCATTGGCCATGGATCGCCTGGTGTGTGGCGATGTCGGCTTTGGTAAAACCGAAGTTGCGATGCGTGCCGCATTCCTGGCGGTGGAAAACAACAAACAAGTTGCGGTACTCGTGCCAACGACACTGCTGGCCCAACAGCATCTCGACAACTTCCGCGACCGTTTTGCTAACTGGCCGGTGCGTATCGAAATGCTGTCGCGTTTTCGTACCGCTAAAGAGCAAGCACAAATTCTGGAAGAGGCGCGTGAAGGGAAAGTCGACATTCTTATCGGCACCCACAAGCTGCTACAAAATGATGTGAAGATGAAAGATCTCGGCCTGCTGATTGTCGATGAAGAGCACCGCTTTGGGGTGCGCCACAAAGAGCGTATCAAGGCGATGCGCGCCGATGTGGATATCCTGACGCTGACCGCCACCCCGATTCCGCGCACCTTGAATATGGCGATGAGCGGAATGCGCGATTTGTCGATTATCGCCACTCCGCCGGCCCGCCGCCTGGCAGTGAAAACCTTCGTGCGTGAATACGACAGCCTTGTGGTTCGCGAAGCCATCCTGCGTGAAGTGTTGCGTGGCGGCCAGGTTTACTATCTTTACAACGATGTCGAAAACATCCAGAAAGCGGCAGACAAACTCGCGGAATTGGTTCCGGAAGCACGTATCACCATCGGCCACGGCCAAATGCGCGAGCGTGAGCTGGAACGGGTGATGAATGATTTCCACCACCAGCGTTTTAACGTACTGGTGTGCACCACGATTATCGAAACCGGTATTGATATTCCGACAGCCAACACCATCATCATTGAACGCGCAGACCATTTCGGCCTCGCGCAGCTGCACCAGCTCCGAGGCCGCGTTGGGCGTTCCCACCACCAGGCTTATGCGTGGCTGCTAACGCCTCACCCGAAAGCCATGACCACCGATGCGCAAAAGCGCCTCGAAGCTATCGCTTCTCTCGAAGATTTAGGGGCGGGTTTTGCGCTGGCAACGCACGATCTGGAAATCCGAGGTGCTGGCGAATTGCTCGGTGAAGGCCAGAGCGGCTCAATGGAAACGATCGGTTTTTCTCTGTATATGGAAATGCTGGAAAACGCGGTCGATGCGCTCAAAGAAGGTCGCGAGCCATCGCTTGAAGATTTGACCAGCAGCCAGACCGAAGTCGAATTGCGCATGCCTGCCCTACTGCCAGATGATTTTATCCCGGATGTGAACACGCGCCTGTCATTCTACAAGCGGATTGCCAGCGCCAAAACGGCGCATGAGCTTGACGAGCTGAAAGTCGAACTGATTGACCGCTTTGGCTTGCTACCCGATCCGGCGCGTAATCTGTTAGATATCGCGGCATTGCGTCAGCAGGCTCAGAAACTGGGTGTGCGTAAAATCGAAGGCAATGAAAAAGGTGGAGTGATTGAGTTTGCCGAGAAGAATAATGTTAATCCGGTTTGGCTGATTGGCTTATTGCAAAAGCAACCGCAGCATTACCGCCTGGATGGGCCTACGCGTCTAAAATTTATTGAAGATCTGGCTGACCGCAAAGCGCGAATGGAATGGGTGCGTAACTTTATGCATCAGTTAGCCCAGAACGCAGCGGCTTAAGTCGCACCTTAATTTGCTTAACGTGCCTTAGTTTCCCCTAAGGCACTTTTGTAACATTTACACATTCTTTTCAAATCACCAGGGTTTCCCTACATCTTCCCCCGCCATAATTCGCGATTAACTTTTTAACAACATTAACCTTAATAATAATGAGGTTTTGCTTAATGCAGTCGTCGCGATTTTTCTCTTTACCTGTACGTTGGTTGGCATCGCTGATGCTGGTCAGCGCAAGCCTTGCCGCTTTCCCGGCAAGCGCTAATTCCTACCCTCTGCCGCCAGAAGGCAGTCGCCTTATCGGTCAGAACTTTTTCCATGTGGTCGAGGATAACGGCGGCTCGCTTGAAGCCATCGCCAAAAAATACAATGTCGGCTTCCTTGCCCTGCTTCAGGCAAATCCAGGTGTTGACCCGTATGTCCCACGCGCAGGTAGCGTGCTGACTATTCCGCGCCAGATGCTATTGCCAGATGCGCCGCGTCAGGGGCTGGTAATGAATCTTGCCGAACTACGTGTTTATTACTATCCCGCAGGGAAAAATAGCGTAACCGTTTACCCGATTGGCATTGGCCAACTCGGTGGCGACACCGTGACACCAACTATGGTCACCAGCGTTTCAGATAAACGCGCCAACCCGACCTGGACGCCAACGGCCAATATTCGCGCTCGCTACCTGGCGAACGGAATCAAACTTCCGGCGGTCGTCCCTGCCGGGCCGGAAAACCCAATGGGCCACCATGCCATCCGCCTTGCAGCCTATGGTGGCGTTTATCTGCTGCACGGAACAAATGCGGACTTTGGGATTGGAATGCGCGTGAGCTCTGGCTGTATTCGACTGCGTGATGACGATATTAAAGCGTTGTACAAAGAGATGCCTGTTGGTACGCCAGTGCGCATCATCAACACCGCGATTAAAACCTCAGTGGAGCCCGATGGCAGGCGTTTAGTTGAAGTTCATCAGCCTTTGTCTAAACACATTGATGACGATCCGAAAGTGCTTCCGATTGTGTTAACGGAGCAGATGAAACAGTTCCAGTCTGCACCGGAAACAGATGCTAACGTCATGGAGCAAGCCATGCAGCACCGCTCCGGGATGCCGATTGAAGTGAACGCGTACGGTATTGCCAGCAACGAGATTTAACTGTTTTGAAATGCAAAAAGGCCCTGTTTTTTAACAGGGCCTTTTTTTATGAAACTGATTTACCGTGAATCTTATTTATAAATTACCGCAGTACCGTGCAACGTATTCGGGCCAGTGACGGAAGTAATGCGGAATGAACTTGCGCCCATTTCTTCAGCTTTCTGAGCCAGTTGGTCTTCCAGAGAACCCAGGTTAGTCCCAGCGGTTGCAGTGATAGTGCCTACTTTCTGCTGGCCTGCTGGCGTTGCCTGAACTTCAACAGCCGCGAAGCTTGCAAAAGAGATTGAGCTAAGAACAACAGCAGCGATAAGAGTTTTTACGTTTTTCATGATTTTTGACCTTAAGCAGATGATTTGTAAGCCCGTTAAATTTATTTACTTAACGTTCGATAAGTAAATAATAAACGTGATCCGCGTCACACGTCAAATTATTTTTATAACGACCGTTAATTATTTTATTAATAACTTATTTTTCATATAGATAGCCATGATTTATTTTTGGATAAACTAGCACTAGAACCCATGAGATATTATTTTTATAATGATCGTTCATAAAATAGAAAAGGTTAAAACGGCTAATTATGTCTACCGACACCTGCGATACCAAAAAAAGCCGTGGCCGACCAAAAGTGTTCGACAAAGAATCCGCACTCGATAAGGCCATGGTTTTATTCTGGCAACACGGCTACGAAGCCACTTCAATGGCACATCTGGTTGAAGCGACAGGGGCAAAAGCCCCAACGTTATATGCCGAATTCACCAATAAAGAAGGTTTGTTCAAGGCCGTCTTAGACCGCTATCTTGCTCGTGTGACGAAACTGCGAGAGACCTGCCTGCGTTGCGACAATCGAACGCTTGAAGAGGCGCTTGAGGATTATCTTTATCTGGTGGCGAAACTGTTTACCGATAAAGAAACCCCAACGGGCTGCTTTATGATTTGTACTTCATCCGTTCTGGCAGTTTCATCGCACGATATCTCTGAAATGATCAAGGCTCGTCAGTCTCTGCTCGAAGCTACGCTGCTTAAATTCCTCGAACAGCACCAACAGAAAGGTGAAATCCCGGCCACAACCTGCGTTCAAAATTTAGCTAGATACCTGTGTTGCATTGTTCAGGGTATGTCAGTCAGCGCACGGGAAGACGCGAGCCACGAGGAATTAAAGCAGATCGTCAGCACGACACTTCGCTTGTTACCGGAGCTGAAAAAAATTTAATCCTGGGCGACACCTGCCGCCCTTTTCAGCAATAGAAAAAGGCCCTGTTATTCAACAGGGCCTTTCTTATGGAGACAGTTTTTACTTAGAGGGCACAGGCTTATTTATAAATTACCGCAGTACCGTGCAACGTATTCGGGCCAGTGACGGAAGTAATGCGGAATGAACTAGCGCCCATTGCTTCAGCTTTCTGCGCCAGTTGGTCTTCCAGAGAACCCAGGTTAGTCCCGGCGGATGCGCTGATAGTGCCTACTTTCTGCTCGCCAGCTGGGGCGGCCTGAACTTCAACAGCCGCGAAGCTTGCAAAAGAAATTGAACTAAGAACGACAGCAGCAATAAGAGTTTTTACATTTTTCATGATAGTTACCTTGGATAAACATTTATAAGGCCGTTAAATTTATTTACTTAACGTTCGATAACTAAATCATAAACGCGATCTGGATCACGCGTCAAATTAATTTTGTAATGACCGTTAATTATTTTATAAAAGCTCATATTTTCATAAGCATAGGAAATAATTATTTTTTCACTCTTCCCTATAGCTACCGCGTGATATTATTTTTATAATGATCGTTCAATAAACAGACAAAGGTTAAACGGCGCATATGTCATCTGATACGACTTGCATTAAAAAAAGCCGTGGCCGACCGAAGGTGTTTGACAGGGAAGCAGCACTCGACAAGGCCATGGCTTTGTTCTGGCAACACGGTTATGAAGCCACTTCATTGGCGCATCTGGTCGAAGCGACGGGCGCAAAAGCTCCGACGCTGTACGCAGAGTTCACCAACAAAGAAGGGTTATTCAAGGCCGTTCTGGACCGCTATATCGAACGTTTCTCGCAAATGCGTGAGAATTGCCTGTTCTGCGAAGAACGCACGCTCGAGCAAGCACTGGAAGATTATTTTTCGCTGATTGCGAAGCTCTTTACTGAGAAAGACACGCCAACAGGTTGCTTTATCATCTGTACTTCATCGGTACTGGCAGCCTCTTCGGAAGATATCGCGGCAGTGATAAAAACGCGTCAGTCGATGCAGGAAGAAACGCTGGTGCGTTTTCTGGCGAAGCGCCAGGAACAAGGCGAAATGCCTGCGACCAGTTGTATCCGTAAATTGGCTAAGTACTTGTGCTGTATTATTCAGGGGATGTCAGTGAGCGCGCGCGAAAACGCCAGCTATGAAGAGCTGATGCAAATCGTGAATACGACGATGCGGCTGATGCCAGAACTTAAAAAAATCTAATACAGGGCGGCGTTTGCCGCCCTGCTCTTTTAACGCACTCGCCCTTTACTCCAGTACGCCATAAAGTTGATTGCATCATGGTTCACGCCACATTCACCAATCAAATGGCGGCGCAGGAGTTTCACCACCGTGGATTCTGCCGCGACCCAGCCATAAAAATCATTGCTGACCGAGGTCGCTTTATCCCACAGCAGTTCACCTTCCGCTTCTTCATTAAGTGCCTCCGTCACGCCTGCTGCTTCAGGTACCTGCACATTTTCTCTGACGGATTTGAGCAGGCACTCGCCATGCGTCGCATTCACCGTTTTGCGCGCTAACCAGTGAATTTTCGCGAATCTGAACTCGCTCAAATCGACACAATCACCTTCCTCTGGCACTTCAAAAAACGCCTGAATGTGTGGAGGTTTTTCCTGAGTCGCCAGCAGTTCCAGAATACCTCGCGCTGCGGGCAATGCCGTTTCGTCGGCGATGATTAGCCCATGGCGTAAACCGCTCGGCGGAGTCCATTCGTATCCACCGCTGTCTTGAGCATATTCGGCATTAGGCGCAACGATTTGAATTTGGTCGCCAGGCTGGGAGTTAATTGCCCATGCTGATGCCGGGCCTTCCGTACCGTGGCTGACAAATTCCACAGTGACTTCCTGGCGCTCGGGATCAACCTTGCGCAAGGTATAAGTACGCACCACGGGTCGCTTTTCTCTGGGCAATTGTTGCAGCAATTGATACCACTCGCCTTGCTCCGGCAGAGCAGGAATAGAGCCATCTTCAGAGGGGAATAACATTTTGATTCGCTGATCGGGCGAGTCACATTTCATGTGCGCAACATCCGGACCGCCAAACACCAGACTCAATAGCGAAGGTGAAACTTGCGATTTATGCACTAGCTGGACATTAAACAAGCGATACCCCTGCACTCCTGCCATTTCCACTCCTTTGCCACATCAGGCCTACATCCAGAAAAAGTAAACCACATAAATCATGTGATTATTCATAAGATTAATTTAAGAAATACTATCAATTGAGATTGATAATGAGAACTGTTATCGGCAAAATTCAGTCCGTTCTTATTTCAAAATATTTTCAAATGTTAATATTTTCCATCTAAGGAATGATGATGATGCATAAAAATGCACACTGGGTGCTTAACCCGCTGCTTCTGGCGATGATGGCTCCGGCTTTTGCGCAGCAAACTTCAGAAGAAGATATTCTGGTTTCTGCGAACCGTATGCACCGTACCGTGGCAGAAATGGCGCAGACAACTTGGGTTATAGAAGGCACTGAACTCGAACAACAAATCCAGGGTGGCAAGGAGCTGAAAGATGCACTTGCACAGTTAATTCCAGGGCTTGATGTCAGTAGTCAAAGCCGCACCAACTACGGCATGAACATGCGCGGCCGCTCTATCGTGGTGTTGGTAGATGGCGTTCGTCTGAATTCTTCCCGTACCGATAGCCGCCAACTTGATTCCATCGACCCGTTCAACATCGAGCATATTGAAGTCATTTCCGGCGCGACCTCTTTATACGGCGGCGGCAGTACCGGCGGTTTGATTAACATTGTCACCAAAAAAGGCCAGCCTGATACCCAGATGGAATTTGAATCGGGCATTAAATCAGGCTTTAACAGCAGCAAAGATCACGATGAGCGTATCGCAGGGGCAATTTCTGGCGGCAACGAACATGCGTCCGGACGAATGTCGGTGGCCTATCAGAAGTTCGGTGGGTGGTTCGATGGCAATGGCGATCAGACTCTGCTTGATAACACGCAAACCGGCTTGCAGTATTCTGATCGTCTGGATGTGATGGGAACCGGCACGCTCAATATTGATGAAACTCAGCAATTACAGTTAGTGACGCAATATTACAAGAGCCAGGGCGATGAAGATTACGGGCTAAATCTGGGCGAGAATTTCTCGGCTGTTACCGGAAATGGTAATGCTTACGTCAGCGACCAACTCAATTCAGACCGTATTCCAGGCACCGAGCGCCATCTGATTAGCCTGCAATATTCCAACAGCGATTTCCTCGGCCAGGAGCTGGTTGGGCAGGTTTATTATCGCGATGAATCCCTGACGTTCTATCCGTTCCCGACCCTGACGCGTGGCACAGTCACCAGTTTCTCGGCCTCCCAGCAAGATACCGATCAGTACGGTGCAAAACTCGCCCTGACCAGCCAGCCCGTTGATGGCTGGCAAATTACCTACGGTGTGGATGCCGATCACGAAAGCTTTACCTCAAACCAAAAATTCTTTGATTTAGCGAAAGCGAATGCCTCAGGTGGGTTGAATAACCAAAGCATTTACACCACCGGGCGTTACCCAGGCTACAGCATTACTAATTTCGCGCCATTCATGCAAACGAGCTATGACATCACCGACATGTTTACGCTAAGCGGCGGCGTCCGTTACCAGTGGACCGAAAACAAAGTTGATGATTTTGTTGGCTTTACTCAGCAGCAAGGTATTGCAAATGGTATCGCTCAATCAGCGGATTCTATCCCTGGCGGCACTACTGATTACGACAATGCATTGTTCAATGCTGGCGTGTTAATGCACATCACCGAGCGCCAGCAAGCGTGGTTTAACTTCTCGCAAGGCGTCGAATTACCTGACCCAGGCAAATATTACGGTAACGGGACTTACCGCCTGGTCAACGGCCATTACCAGCTGGTGAACAGTGTGAACGTTGCACAGTCAAAACTTCAGGGGATCAAGGTCGATTCGTATGAGTTAGGCTGGCGCTACTCGGGCGATAGCCTGCGCACTCAGGTTGCGGCTTACTACTCACTGTCTGACAAGTCTATCTCCATCAACCGTGCAGATATGACCATCAATGTTGAAGATGACAAACGCCGTATTTACGGCGTTGAAGGTGCCGTGGATTACTTTATTCCAGACTCAGACTGGAGCACCGGTGTTAACTTCAACGTGCTGAAATCCGAAACCAAAGTAGATGGAAAATGGCAGAAATGGGACGTGATTTATGCCAGCCCGTCGAAAGCCACGGCATATGTGGGCTGGGCGCCAGAACCATGGAGCCTGCGTGTCCAGAGCCAGCAGACCTTTGATTTAACCGATGCCAGCGACAATAAAATCAACGGTTACAACACCGTCGACTTTATCGGTAGCTACGCTCTGCCACTGGGTAAGCTGAGCTTCAGCATCGAAAACTTGCTGGATAAAGACTACACCACCGTGTGGGGTCAGCGCGCGCCTCTACTCTACAGCCCAACTTACGGCAGCCCATCGCTGTACGAATACAAAGGTCGTGGACGCACTTACGGCGTGAATTACTCTCTGCAATTCTAAGTTCCCCACAGCAGGCTGGCTAAAAACCAGCCTGCTTTTTACTCTCATACACAAAATCCTTCTCGACCAAAATCCAGTAGTCATTTAAAACATAGGGACTCTAATGATAGGTACGGCTTATATTTGGTAGGATTAGCTTATGTTGGCAGGTTTAATCGGTTTAGGTTCAGTCATCGAAACAGCATATCTCCCGGCACTACGCCGCCTCTCTCTGCCCTTGCTCGAATGTTACGGCTTTGATGCTGACCCCGCGCGTCAGATTGACGGGATTAACCGTTGTGATTCCCTGGACGCACTGCTGGCAATGCCGCTTGATCTGGTGCTAATCACGACTTCTTCTTTGCATCACCTTCCCGTTCTGGAGCGCGTGTTGCAAAGTGACGTGCCTGCTATTGTGGTAGAAAAACCCGTCGCTGCCACGCTTGCGCAACTTGAGACACTTAAAACTCTGCTCGCGAAGCCGCAAAATGCCGCCCGTGTTCTGGCTTTGGATCACTGGATGGTTCGTACTCAAGCCTGCGATCACATTCACAACATCAATGAAATAAAGTGTATCGAAGGTTTTTTACTGGAGCCAAGTGGTTTTAATGCCGCGGGTGAGCCTGCTGCCCTCAACTTTGCCACGGGTGAAGCAGACACTCGCCAGTTGCGTCACCCTGACGGCGTAATTGTGGATATTGGCACTCATACTCTTGCCATGATGCGTGAAACTGTTCATCAGTTAGGTGGCAATGACCAGCTCACCGTTGAACTCAACTACGCACGCGATCGCCTTGGGAACGCGATTGCAGTGGGTGATTTCACTACAGCGGAAGGTGAAGCGCTGTTAACCGGGACTCTCAGTGGTATTCCTTTTACGCTCCATCTCAACAAATATGCCGGGCCTGCTGGCGGGCAAAAAGGGATGCGGATTCATCTTCATGACGGACAAAGGATCAATATCGATCGTGAGGGAGTGAATGAGGTAGTGGAGCGGATCTCTGAACAGAGAAGCGAACGCAGTACCCTCGCCGGGCCGCTTTACGACCGTTGTTTACATGATGTAGTTTTTGGCGAGCAAAGGCTGTTTTTGCGCACGCCTGGCGAAATTCCCGCCTACACTCAGCGCCGCATAGCAGAAGTTACTGCGCTGCTGGAACTGCAGCAGCAGTTACGCGGTAGTCATTGAGCAAAAGCCCATCTCATAAGATGGGCTTTGATTTATAACCATTAGATTTTATTCAAAACTAGCTGGCCATTATTATCCAGTGGGATCTGCGTGCCAGGGTCTTTATCCATACGGATTTTGCCCTGCTGGTCGCCAATGCGGTACGTCACGTCGTAACCCAGCATTTTTTCTGACTTGTCGTAGACGGTTTTACATTTCTGCTGCGTGGTGGTGTAGGTGTCGCGGTCTTGCATCGCACCTTGAACCTGATTACCCGCGTAACCCCCGCCCAGAGCACCGGCTACCGTCGCCACATCTTTACCACGCCCGCCACCAAACTGATGGCCAATCACGCCACCTGCAACGGCACCTAACGCTGAACCGAGAATACGGTTTTCATCCTGAACCGGACGACGATGTGTCACCGCGACGTTACGGCATTCCTGACGTGGTGTTTTTACCGTTTCCTTGATAGGTGTCGCTGACACCACCTGTGCGTACTGAGGGCCACGGTCAAAAACATTCATGCTGGCAACCGCCGCCACACCCAGTGCTGCGGCCACACCGATACCTATACCCGCTAACATTGATTTATTCACAGGACATCCTCCTGACTGTGCAATTGCTTACAATTTTGCAACCAGAGGGCGTATAAGACAAATCAGACAACGGATGAAAAG
Source organism: Buttiauxella sp. BIGb0471 (assembly GCF_024807715.1). Classification (NCBI taxonomy): domain Bacteria; kingdom Pseudomonadati; phylum Pseudomonadota; class Gammaproteobacteria; order Enterobacterales; family Enterobacteriaceae; genus Buttiauxella; species Buttiauxella sp. BIGb0471. Next base: position 544,932 of record NZ_JANUEU010000002.1, on the reverse strand, counting down.
TGCGGATTCATAGGCTGAAACTATGTGTTTGAGAGAAGTCCTAAGCATGAAATGTTCATTTATGGATTTTTATGCTGAAACGTCAAATAAAAAACCCGGCACGCTGGCCGGGTTTAATAGTCAATACTGAACTGAGATTAGTGCAGTTTTAAACGCGGACGAATCACGCGGTTGATACTGCCCACCAGCATCATCAGGCCGGTTTTGAAATAACCATGAAGCGCGACCTGGTGCATACGGTACAGGGAGATATAAACGAAACGCGCCATACGCCCTTCTACCATCATCGAACCACGCATCAGGTTGCCCATCAGGCTACCGACGGTTGAGAACTTAGACAGCGAAACCAGAGAACCGTGATCTTTGTAAACATAAGATTTCAGCGGTTTATCTTTCATTTGCGCAAGAATATTGGTCAGCACCAAAGATGCCATCTGGTGTGCAGCCTGTGCACGAGGTGGCACAAAGCCGCCTTCAGGACGTGCGCAAGAAGCACAGTCACCAATGGCGTAAATATCAGGGTCGCGCGTGGTTTGCAGCGTAGGCTCGGTCACTAACTGGTTAATACGGTTAGTTTCCAGTCCGCCGATATCTTTCATAAAGTCTGGCGCTTTGATACCTGCTGCCCAAACCATCAGATCCGCTGCGATATATTCGCCGTCTTTAGTATTCAGGCCGCCCGCATCAGCAGAAGTCACCATGGTTTGCGTCAGAACACGCACGCCCAGTTTGGTCAGCTCGCTGTGCGCTGCCGCTGAAATACGCGGAGGCAATGCAGGCAGAATACGTTCGCCCGCTTCAACCAGCGTCACGTTCAGCGCTTCGTTAGTCAGCCCTTTATAGCCGTAGCTGTGCAGCTGTTTCACTGCGTTGTGCAGTTCAGCGGACAACTCCACACCTGTCGCCCCGCCACCCACGATAGCAATATTCACTTTGCCGCTGGCGCCCAGGTTTGCAGAATACTTAAGGAACAGATTCAGCATCTCAGAGTGGAAACGACGCGCCTGATGCGGGTTATCGAGGAAGATGCAATTATCTTTCACGCCCGGCGTGTTGAAGTCGTTGGAAGTACTGCCCAGCGCCATCACCAGGGTGTCGTAAGGGATCTTACGCTCGGGAACCAACAGCTCGCCTTTGTCGTCACGAAGTTCTGACAGCGTCAACGTTTTGCTTTCGCGGTTAATATCAACCACTGAACCAAGCTGGAACTGGAAATGATGATTACGGGCATGAGCCAGGTAGCTCAGTGCATCCACACCTTCATCCAGTGAACCGGTTGCCACTTCGTGCAGCAGTGGTTTCCATAAATGGCTGTGGTTACGGTCGATAAGCGTAATCTTCGCTTTCTTACCACGACCCAGTTTTTTACCTAACTGAGTGGCCAGTTCAAGTCCGCCAGCACCACCACCGACAATGACAATCTTTCTTAATGGCGTAGTCAAAGTGACCCCCTTAAAATATTAACCAATTGTTAATTAAAGGTTATGTAAATAGCATTTAATTAACAACAAGTTACCTAAACAAACTCACTAATGTGACCAAAGAATAACATGGATGGTGTATTGGTCATACCAAAATTGATATGCATCAAATTTTTATGCCGAAAAGATAAACAAAAAGGGCCAGCACATGGCTGACCCTTTCAAAAACCGACGCTTCCGACCTATTTAGCCCAGCGTTTTGAAGGCTTTTATTCTCTGCAAATGTGGCGAGATATTTTTGAATTTATGGGTCTGTTCCTGATCCCATACAATTTCATAGTAATGATGCAATAGCTCTGCGGCACGGGCATTGTCCAGCGCCTCGTCATTGCGAGACAAAATAGCCAGACAACGATCGCGGTTTTTCTCGCGGAAATTCTGCACACACTTGGTCGAGATATCGGTGTATTCCTCAGGACGATCGATTTTCCCTTCCATGTTCTCTTGCGGGAACAAATTCGGGTTAAAGATCACCTGGCGAATATCACACAGGAAACCGATACGTTCTGCCCAAAAACCGCCCAGCCCAACGCCGCAAATCAGCGGACGCTCATCGGCACTGAGTTGCAGCATCTTGTCGACTTCTTTAAGCAGATGCTGCATGTCGTGTTTCGGATGCCGCGTGCTGTAACTGATAAGCCGCACGTCCGGGTCGATAAACTGGAGTTGCAGCACCTTTTCATGGTTACCGGGACTGTTGGAGTCGAAACCGTGTAAATAGATAATCATTGCATCCTCACCACACGAATTCAGGCCATTCGGCCCGAGAGTTAAAGACCCGCCTTGTGGGCTTGCCACTGCTCATGCAGCGCCTCAAGTTGCTGGTTTGCTTCCTTCCAGCGCGCTGATGACCTCAGCTCCTGACGGGTAAATGAACCTTTATGATACAAACCTGTAACACGTTCTGCTTTGACCGGCGACAGGTTATCTAACACGCTAACCGCGCCATTACGATTATTGCAGACAAGGATCATATCGCAACCTGCATCCAGTGATGCCTGCCCACGTTCAGCGTAACTGCCCATAATCGCCGCACCTTCCATCGATAAATCGTCAGAGAAGATAACGCCATTAAAGCCAAGTTCGCCACGCAAAACGGTTTTCAGCCAATGCGGGGAACCGCTGGCCGGACGCGGGTCAACATCGGTGTAGATAACATGCGCGGGCATGATGGCATCGAGTTTGTTATCGGTAATCAGTGTACGGAAAATCTGCATATCGTGTTCACGAATCAACGCTTCATCACGCGGGTCGCGAGGGGTTTCTTTGTGCGAATCGGCGGTGACGGCACCGTGACCAGGGAAATGCTTACCGGTCGTTTTCATGCCAGCCGCATGCATACCGTCGATAAAACGGGTTGCCATCGCCAACGCTTTTCGCGGATCTTCATGGTACGAACGCTCGCCAATGGCAGCGCTAATATGGCCAATGTCCAAAACGGGTGCGAAACTGATGTCGATATCCATCGCAATCATTTCACTCGCCATCAACCAGCCTGCTTCCTCAGCTAGTTTACCGCCCTTCTCCAGACCGTGAATGGCAGCAAAAGATTGCGCGGCAGGAAGAAGCGTAAAGCCTTCACGGAAACGCTGAACGCGACCGCCTTCCTGGTCAACGGCCACCACCAGACGATTGCGCGAGGCTTCGCGGATTTGGCGCACCAGTTCACGCAATTGCTCGGGGTCGTGATAGTTGCGGGTAAACAGAATCAGCCCACCGACCAGCGGGTGTTTCAGAATTTCGCGCTCTTCGGCATCCAGCTCAAAGCCTGCCACATCTAACATTACCGGACCCACATCTACCTCTCTTAATTAGTTCTTTTCCCGCAGTTGGCTCCAGGCCTCATCTGCAAGAGTTATAAATGTTCTGTCTTGTGTTTGCCGCCAGCGGCATTCGTACCACGATGCCATCAGCATCATTACCCATGGCCGCCATCGTGCTGCCTGCCGGGTTAATGTTTCCAGCGGAATATGGCTCCATTGTGCATAGGCGCGTATCAGTGAATCATCACAGATATTATTGGCCGCCATTGTTGCCGCAAGTTCCAGCGCAACATCGCCATCACCCGCATATTCCCAGTCAATGAGTTTAAGCCCCTGCGGTTGGAGCACAAGGTTCCCGGCATGAACATCCATATGCAGTGGTGCCAGGCGCAGCGGCTTAGGTTCGCCTTGCCGCTTCATCTTTTTAAGCAACCGCAACCAGCTCACACGTTTGCGCTCAGGGGCAGCCATTAACCAGTAGTGTTCAAGCAACGGCAACAGACTGATTCGCCAGCCAAAACAGTTTTGTTGATGTAAATCATACAGCAAGGCACTGAGCGATTGCAGTGAGGGAAGTTGGGATTTTACCTCGCCAGTTTGCCATTCGACGATTAACCAACCGTCAGCCAGACAAACGGGCCGCGGCGCGATGCGCTGAGGCATTCGGTTCAGCGCGCGAAAGTGCCGTGAGAGCGAAACGCCCGGCTGCGGAGACGCAAGCTGGTGACGAGCGACGTACTCGCGCCCTCCCGCGTTGAAATGCACGCTGCCACCACTCAATCCTTCGAGCGCAGAAAAGCAACCGGCGGCCTGAGCCGCCGGAAGATATTGAGTAATCACACTTTGCAGCGTGACGTTATTGGGTCTGTTGTACCGCACCGTTTCCTGACCAAATAATTTCACCCGTCTGTACCAGCATCAACTGCATTTTCAGTGTTGGAGCATTCACATTACCGCTGGCATTGCTGTAAAGCACATATTGAGCGCCGACTTTACGGGCAATACCAATCGCTTTACTGCGCGAACCCAGGCTGTCTTGTGGCGATAATCCCAGTTCCTGTTTTGCTATTGAAAGTTGTTGAGCAGAAACAAGGGTGAATTTAGCGTTGTTCGCCAATGCGCCGCGTAAAGCTTCTGTCGCTTTGCTGGTTTGCAGCGAGCCATTGGTGTGATTGTTTACACTGTCCACCAGCAGTACGCCGCCTGCGGTAACGCCATCGGCTTGCAGCATTTTGCCCACCATCGGCTGCATGGCGCTGCCCCAGTCGTAAGTACGGACTTTTGGCGTTGCAGGAATGGTCGGCTTTGGTTGCTCAATCGGCCCTGGTTGAGTCGGTACTGTTGGCACCGTTGGGACGGTTGGCACCGGTTCGACCGGCTGCTGTGGACCCGGTTTAACTTCTTCCACTGGAGCAGGAGTTTCACCACGGTTAATACACCCGGATAAAATCATCGCCGCAGCGAGGATAACCAGATATCGATGGATTCCCTTAATCAAAATTCACCCCTTATAAAGAGAGATAAAGACGGACTTTACGTGCGTCTGGATAACTGGCTATAGATGACACCGAAACGCTGGATTTCGCAGGCAGCGTTATCGTGCGCGGTTGTTCCAGAGGATGAATCTCCAACCCCTTCGCGTCATACCAATAAAAACGATAGTTGATAATGACCGGCTTCGACTGCTCATTATATAACTGACTGCGTGAAACAGTGGCGCCGTTGTCATTTGAAATTTCAGGACTTTCAGCACTGATACCCGCTGCCAACACCGACGCTTCCATCACCAGTGTTTGTCTGTCGTTGACAGGAATGGCCGGTTTGGAGCTACATCCCACCATCAGCACAAGGGGAAGAAGCATTAACAGCGGGTTAGTTTTCATTAAATTATCCTTTATGCGCCAGCATTGGCCCAAGTACGCGGCCACCGAGAAGGTGCATATGTATGTGGTAAACCTCTTGCCCGCCGTGACGATTACAATTCATGATCAGACGATAACCGTCTTCGGCAATCCCTTCCTGCTCTGCAATTTTAGCTGCAACCGTTAACATGCGCCCTAAAGCCAGCTCATGTTCTGCGGTGACATCATTTACCGTTGGGATCAGGATATTAGGAATAATAAGGATGTGGGTAGGTGCCTGCGGCGAGATATCCCGGAATGCAGTCACTAGATCATCTTGATAAACGATATCTGCCGGAATTTCGCGGCGGATAATTTTGCTGAAAATTGTTTCTTCGGCCATGACGTTACCTTTATTTATTCATTGTGTGACGGGCATAACGTAAGAGTATGAGCGAGTTACTCACTCTCTTTCAACCATAAGCCAGTAATTCTTTATCACACTTCAGGTCACGAACCTGCCTTACACACCGTAAATCCCTCTTCAATACAGGTTTAAAACAACATTTCATTTGCAGGGTAACAAATGTTTACACGATTCATATGAATGCGTATATTTCTCATTTGCATTTTCATTCATATGTTATATGCGAAAAACGCTGTACTCCGTGACCGGATTCCACTGGCACAGGGACACAACTTCCAACATCCATTAAGGGTTTATGATGTCTTTCACTACTTCTACCAGGGATGGTCGGCTCGCCCCCGCCAGTACAATCTCTCTTCTTGCATCCTGTATCGCTTTCGCACTGATGCCCTCTGCTGCTTTCGCGGCGGAGAAAAAAAGCGAAGATACACTGATAGTAGAAAGCACGCAGGCGAACGCCAGCGATGCTGAAGATGCGCAGGATTACAGTGTCAAAACCACCACCAGCGGCACAAAAATGTTGTTGGTTCCACGAGATATTCCTCAATCCGTCAGCATTATCAGTGAACAGCGGATGAAGGATCAGAAGCTGGAATCCCTGGGCGATGTGCTCAATAACACTGTGGGGATCAGCGAGACTTACGCTGATTCTGACCGCGCGACTTATTACGCACGCGGTTTCGCCATTGATAACTTTATGGTGGATGGTATTCCGACACTGTTCGAGTCCAACTGGAATCTCGGCGATGCGCTTTCTGATACTGCAATCTATGAACGCATTGAAGTGGTGCGTGGCGCAAACGGCCTGACCACAGGCTCGGGCAACCCTTCAGCTGCCATCAATATGGTGCGTAAACACGCCGACAGCCGTGAATTCACCACCAGCGTTTCTGCTGAATACGGCAGCTGGGACAAACAGCGCTACGTCGCAGATTTGTCCACCCCTTTGACCGACAACGGCAATATTCGTGGTCGAATGGTCGCGGGTTATCAGGACAACGACAGTTGGGTTGACCGCTATAACCAGAAGAAGAAATTCTTCTATGGTGTTGTGGATGCGGACCTGACCGACGCGACCAGCTTATCTGTTGGCTATGACTACCAGGAAACCAACGTCAATAATCCAACCTGGGGCGGTATTCCGCGTTGGTACACCGATGGTAGCAAAACCAATCCAGACCGTAGCTACAGCACCGCACCTGACTGGGCCTACAACGACAAAGAAACGAAGCGTACTTTTGCCACCATCAAACAAATGCTGGGCTATGACTGGCAACTGACAGTCAATGCGACACATACGGAAACGACGCTGGATAGCCAACAACTTTATCTTGATGGTCTGGTCGATAAATCCACCGGCATGTTGGTTAGCCCGTATGGCCCGTCATATCCTTACGTTGGAGGCACGGGTTACAACACCGGGAAGCGTAAAGTCGATGCGTTAGATACCTTTGCCAATGGTTCATATGAGCTGTTTGGTCGCCAGCATGAACTGATGTTCGGCACCAGCTATTCGCGCCAGAACAATACCTATTACAGCTCGTGGGCCAATATCAGCGACACCGAACTTGGCAATTACAACAACTACAATGGTGACTTCCCTGAAACTGACTGGAGCCCATTAAGCCTCGCGCAGAAAGATACGATTCATCAAAAATCGGCCTACCTGGCGACGCGCGTGACCCTTGCCGATCCGCTACACGTTATTCTTGGGGCGCGTTACACCAAGTACAATCTTGATACGCTTAACCAGAAGCTGGAGAAAAATAATACCTCTCCGTATGCGGGCATCGTCTTTGATATCAATGACACCTGGTCCACTTACGCAAGTTACACCTCGGTGTTTAAGCCGCAGACTCAGCGCGATAGCGAGCAGAAATATCTGTCGCCAATTACCGGCAATAACTACGAAGCGGGTTTAAAAGCTGACTGGATGAGTGGCCGTTTGACGACATCTTTGGCCGCCTTCCGCATCGAACAAGATCATCTGGCGCAATCCACCGGTCTGGTTATTCCTGGCACCAATGGCGAAACAGCTTATCGTGAAGCTGACGGCACGGTGAGCCGTGGGGTCGAATTTGAAGTGAATGGCGCTCTGACTGATAACTGGCAGATGTCGTTTGGCGCAACGCGTTATGTTGCTGAGGATAGCGATGGCAATGCGGTTAACCCAAATCTGCCTCGAACCAGCGTTAAGCTGTTTACCAGTTATCGTTTGCCAATGCTCCAGGCTCTTGCTGTGGGCGGTGGCGTAAACTGGCAAGACCATGTCTGGTCCGACGTTCCTGTCCCGGGTGGTACGTATCGTTCAGAGCAAGGCAGTTTCGCATTGGTTGATTTATTCGCTCGCTATAGCGTGACGAAAGCGTTCTCGGTTCAGGCGAATATCGATAACCTGTTTGATAAATCTTACGACACCAACGTTGATAGTCGTGGGATTGTCTACGGCGCGCCGCGTAACTTCTCCGTTAGCGCAAATTATACCTTCTGATTTACCCCCTGGCGGATGACGCAAGCTTATCCGCCCAACAAAACCTAAAGACGGCAATAAAAAAGGGAGGCCATTTGACTGGCCTCCCTCAGTTCTCCCCAACTACTTTTTAGCTGTTACGGATCCACTCATCCATTTCAGTTTTCAGGTTATCGGATTTAGTACCGAAGATTGCCTGAACACCTGAACCAGCCACCACTACACCTGCCGCACCCAATTTCTTCAGGCCAGCCTGGTCGACTTTAGAGATGTCGGCCACGCTAACACGCAGACGGGTAATACACGCATCCAGGTTAGTGATGTTTTCTTTGCCGCCGAACGCGCTAACCAGAGCTGGTGCCATTTCGCTTGTGGAAGTGGTAGAAGTCTCGGCAGTTGCGTCTTCACGACCTGGAGTTTTCAGGTCAAGTGCTTTGATCAGCACGCGGAACACGGTGTAGTAAATCGCTGCGTAGCACAGGCCAACGATTGGGAACAACCACAGTTTGCTGCTGTTTCCGCTCAGCACGATGAAGTCAATCAGACCGTGAGAGAATGAAGTACCGTCACGCATCCCCAGAAGGATACAGATTGGGAACGCCAGGCCTGCCAACACCGCGTGGATGATGTACAGGATTGGAGCAACGAACATGAAGGAGAACTCGATTGGCTCGGTGATACCGGTCAGGAACGAGGTCAACGCAGCGGAAATCATGATGCCGCCGACTTTTGCACGGTTCTCAGGTTTAGCTGAGTGCCAGATTGCGATAGCCGCAGCAGGCAGACCGTACATTTTGAACAGGAAGCCACCAGACAGTTTGCCCGCAGTTGGGTCACCTGCCATGTAACGTGGGATATCGCCGTGGAATACCTGGCCCGCAGCGTTGGTGTATTCACCAATCTGCATCTGGAATGGAACGTTCCAGATATGGTGCAGACCAAATGGTACCAGGCAACGCTCTACGAAACCGTAGATGCCGAATGCCACAACCGGGTTCTGGTAAGCAGCCCACTGAGAGAAGGTCTGAATAGCCGTACCGATTGGAGGCCAGATGAAGGACAGCACAACGCCCATGAAGATCGCAGCCAGACCAGAGATGATCGGCACGAAACGTTTACCCGCGAAGAAGCCCAGATATTCTGGCAGCTTGATGCGATAGAAACGGTTAAACATGTAGGCTGCAATGGCACCCGAGATGATACCGCCCAGAACACCGGTATCAGCCAGGTGTTTTGACGCGATCTCTTCCGCAGGGATATGCAGAACCAATGGCGCAACAACTGCCATGGTTTTAACCATGATGCCGTATGCAACCACAGAGGCTAATGCAGAAACGCCATCGTTATTTGTGAAGCCTAATGCAACACCGATAGCAAAAATCAGCGGCATGTTGGCGAAGACTGAACCGCCCGCTTCCGCCATAACATGAGAAACCACTGCTGGCAGCCAGCTGAAGTTTGCAGAACCGACGCCAAGCAGAATACCTGCGATTGGCAGTACGGATACTGGCAACATCAGCGATTTACCCACCTTTTGCAGGTTAGCAAATGCATTCTTAAACATAATTGAGAGTGCTCCTGAGTATTTGTGCTTTTTTTTACGCGTTATGCGCATCGGACTGGGGGGAGATCCGGTCCATAAACAGGCATCTAAGTGCCTTTTGATTTATTACGCAGAGTAAAATAAATCCATGAAAGTTTGTTTGACGGCTATCACGTTTCTCTAAAAGCCATATGAAAAACTTTCATAAATTTACAAAACGCGTTTCTGAATGTTACAAAAACGGCCTGCACCGCCCTTTTTGTGGCGGTGCACTTTACTCGCTTCGATCATTAATTACGAGCTTTAAAATAAGTCTGATTTATCAGGCAGATTGCAAGCGGGAGTCAGGAATATGAAACAACGTAGCGAAGTTTTTTGTCGTCGCAACGGCCAATTCCTCAAGTGAAACCCCTTTCAGCACCGCCATATATTCCGCCACGTCACGCGTCATTGCAGGCTGGTTTTCCTTGCCACGATGCGGCACTGGAGCAAGATAAGGTGAATCAGTTTCCACGAGTATGCGATCCAGTGGCACATAACGCGCCGCTTCCCTGAGTTGTTCAGCATTGCGGAAGGTCACAATGCCGGAAAAAGAGATATAAAAGCCCATATCGAGCAATTTTCCAGCAGTTTCTGTGTCTTCTGTAAAACAGTGTAGTACCCCACCGCAGTCTGTCACTTTCTCTTCATGCAGAATCGAGAGCGTATCGGCGCGGGCATCACGCGTGTGCACAATCACCGGTTTATTGAGTTCACGTCCAATTTGAATGTGATGACGGAATGACTCCTGCTGGCGCGCCTTGGTTTCCGGGGTATAGAAATAATCCAGCCCCGTTTCACCCATTGCGACCACGCCCGGATCGGCGGCAAGACGGCGAAGTTCTTCAACGTCATAATCTTCTGCTTGATTGAGCGGATGGACGCCACACGAATACGCCACGTTATTACGCTCGCCCACCAGTTGGCGCATATTGCGATACCCCTCAAGCGTGGTGGCAACGGCAAGGCAGAATTTCACATCGCGCGCGGCCGCTTTTTCCAGAACGTCATCAACGCTTTTATGCAGGGATTGGTAATCGAGGCCATCGAGATGGCAATGTGAGTCAACCAGGAACATACAGATACTCTTAAAGATGGAATGTAGGAAGGACTGCACCGGGCTGCATAATGCGCTCCCAGGTGAGTAATTGTTCAGTCAGCAATAATTCGCGATTCACGCCCACTACGCTGAGCAGCGATTCACGACAATTAAACCAATTATGAAGGATAGCTTGCAGCATAGCAGGTGTCGCGCTGTTAGCCAGGTTTGCCACCAGAGCGTGTTGATCATCATTTGTCAGCCAGGCTGTCGCTCCTTGCTGCCATTTTAGTGCATCAACCAGCAGCGAAGATAACCAGTGAAGTCGAACCGCGGCATCGTCGCTGTTTAAAGCAGGCAACAAAGCCAGCATGTTTTTCGTCGCACAGGATTCGCTAAGTTTGTCACACAACGCCTGCCGGTGTTTCCATGACTCCGGTTGCAGCAAAGCCAGCGCGCCTGCCGGAGCGCCGGAGCTTAAACGCAATGCCGCTCGCAATTGTGCGCTCTCCAACGTGATTTCTCGCGCAAGCCAGGCTAAAGCGAAGGTTTCATCAGGGGGGGTTAAATACCAGTAAAGGCAACGACTACGTAAGGTTGCTGGCAAACGGGCCGGTTCGCGGCAGCCGAGGAAAAACCAGGTTTTTGCTGGCGGCTCTTCGAGTGTTTTCAATAATGCGTTTGCCGCAGCTTCAGTGAGAAGCCCGGCATCTTCCAGCCAGACAACTTTTGCCCCACCCTGCTGCGCATGGCTGTAAAGCTTCTCAGTCATTTCGCGGATAGCATCAATGCCGAGGCTCGATTTACCTTTCTCCGGGGCAATGACATAGCTGTCCGGATGCGTACCTGCCTGCATCAACTGACAGCTGCGGCATTGACCGCAGCTTTTATTACCTTGCGGCGTTTGGCACATTATCCAGCGCGTGAGAGCGTAAATTAACGCGTCATCGCCCATGCCGGATAATGAATGAAGCAGTAATGCATGGTGCCCGCGACCTGACTGGTACTGACTGAGGATTTGCTCAAACGGTGCGCGTAACCATGGATACCATTTCATTACGCCAGCTCCTTAGCCCACTCAAGCACGGCGTGACGAACGGCCTGCGAAACATCTTCAAGCGATTGTGTCGCATCAATCGTACGAATACGGCTGTCGGTTGCGGCAAGTTCGAGGTAACGCGCACGGGTACGGTTAAAGAAGTCGAAAGATTCCTGTTCGATGCGATCCAGTTCTCCACGCGCACGCGCACGCTTAAGGCCAACTTCAGGTGTCACATCAAGATAAATCGTCAGATCCGGATAGAAATCGCCGAGTACGGTATTACGCAGCGCCATGAGTAATTGCTGATCGATACAACGACCGCCGCCCTGATAGGCTTGCGTCGAGAGGTCATGACGATCGCCAATCACCCATGCACCCCGCTCCAGTGCCGGTTTGATGACGGTTTCCACTAGCTGCACACGCGCAGCGTAAAACATCAACACTTCGGCTTTATCCGTCACTATCTCATCGCCGATACCTTTGTTATTCAGCGTCAGCTCGCGCAATCTTTCTGCCAGCGGAGTTCCGCCGGGTTCACGCGTGAACACCAGATCGGTGATGCCCAGCTCTTTTAAGGTCGCAACCACCACGTTATGCGCGTTAGTTTTCCCTGCTCCTTCGAGCCCTTCGATGACGATAAATTTACTGACCATTCTTGTCCTTCAACGCTTTGATATAGACCTGCACAGCCTGGTTGTGGCTGGCAAGGTTAGTATTAAATGTGTGCCCGCCTTTTCCATCTGCGACGAAATAAAGATAAGGCGTTTTCGCCGGATGCGCTGCAGCCTGTAACGACGCATCACCAGGGATGGCAATCGGGCCAGGCGGCATTCCGCTTATGACATAGGTGTTGTACGGCGTCGGGGTTTCCAGATCTTTGCGTGACAGCTTACCATTATAGCTTTCACCCATGCCGTAAATTACCGTCGGATCGGTTTGTAAGCGCATACCGATACGCAGGCGGTTAATAAACACCGAAGCGACCTGATCACGTTCTGCTGCAACCGCAGTTTCTTTCTCGATAATCGAAGCCATGGTAACTAAATCATTTTGCGTTTTGTACGGCAGACCGTCTTTTTTGCCATCCCACGCCGCTTGTACCGCTTTAACCATGCGCTCATGCGCACGTTTGAGTAGCGCAACATCCGTCGTATTCGCGGTATATAACCAGGTATCCGGGAAGAACCAGCCTTCCACCCATTCTGGATGTTCAAATTTTAAGGCTTCGGCAACCGTAGAATAGCTGTCATCTTTAAGCGTGTGCTGAATGTATGGCGCTTCGCGCAGTTGTTTCAGCCAGTCGCTCAGACGCGTCCCTTCCACAAAACGGATGGGGAATTGCGCTTCTTTACCGCTGGCTAAAAGTTTAAGCATTTCGCGCACGGTCATTTGCGGCGTAAAGCGATAAGTCCCGGCTTTGAAATTGGCGAGGTCCGGCTCAATTTTCAGCAGCCACTGGAACACGCGTGGGCGATTGAGCAGTTTTTCTTCGTACAGCTGTTTACCCAACGCCAGACGACCCGTACCCGCCTTAAGGGTGAATATGGTTTCTTGTTCAATAGTCAGATGGCTATTAGCAAGCTGGCGGACTTTGTACAAGCCAAAGCCTGCCGCCACACCTAACACCACTAACAGCAGCAGAAAGAAACGTAGCATCTTTTTCATTGTTAATCGGTTACTCACAAAGTGGTGCTAAAAATTGATAAAGCTCACGAGATTCAAATTGCCAGGATTCAGCCTGTTTAACAGGGACAACCGGCATTAATGCGTTGCAAATTAGCACTTCGTCGGCCTGGGCCAGCGTGTCTACTCTTTCCCGAACTTGCGTGAACTGCCAGGCAGAACCGGTAAGACAGGAGATAATATGCTGGCGCATAGTGCCGTTTACACCAGATTTATCTACATACGGTGTAAATACCTGCATTCCTTTACGCCAAAATAAATTCGCGGCACAGCATTCCGTAAGCCACCCATCACTGTCAAGAACCAGGGCTTCCTGGGCTTGCGTCTGTTCAAGATGCGTACGAATCAGCACTTGTTCGAGGCGATTAAGGTGCTTAATGCCTGCAAGGTACGGATTAATTCCTAACTGAATCGGGCTTAACGCAAGGCTAATCCCCTCCTCGCACCACTGCGGATAAAACGAGGGAAAGGCGGAAACGGATAATATACGTGTCGGTTGCTGGCAATTTGCCGCGCTGTAGCCTCGTCCACCACTGCCGCGAGTAATGACGACTTTTAAAACGGCCTGCTGTTGTGTTGAAGCGAGCTGCTGCATTTCGCTTTTTAGCAGTGACCAGTCGGCAAACGGAATAAGGAGTTTTTCGCAGGCTTGCTGCAAACGGATGAGGTGTTGTTCTAAAAATCTGACCTGACCGTCACTAACGCGAGATGTCGTAAAACAACCGTCGCCAAACTGCACTGCGCGATCGTTCGCCGCTAAAGCTTCGGTTCGCTCACCATTGATTAAATACATAACAACTCCTCAATGTGTTGTGAGTTAAGAGTGCCAGTGCGGGAAGAATGCAGCAAGAGGGGAATAATTGAGATGCATAAAGGGCCCGCAAGCGGGCCCTTTATGGAGACGGTTTAGATCTTCTTGAAGATCAGAGAACCGTTTGTACCACCAAACCCGAAGGAGTTACACAGAGTGTATTCCATTCCTTTTACCTGGCGTGCAACATGAGGAACAAAGTCCAGATCGCAACCTTCGTCAGGGTTATCAAGGTTAATGGTCGGTGGAATCGCCTGATCGCGCAGAGCAAGGATGGAGTAGATTGACTCTACTGCCCCAGCAGCGCCTAACAGGTGACCGGTCATAGACTTGGTTGAACTTACCAGAACACGGTAGGCATCTTCGCCAAAAATAGTCTTAACCGCTTGCGTTTCAGCTTTATCGCCAGCTGGTGTGGAAGTGCCATGCGCGTTCACATAACCTACCATAGCTGGCGTAATACCTGCGTCACGCAGTGCGTTTTCCATTGCCAGGGCAGCACCTGCACCGTTTTCTGGCGGTGAAGTCATGTGGTAAGCATCGCTGCTCATACCAAAACCAACGACTTCTGCGTAGATTTTCGCGCCACGCTTTTTAGCATGTTCGTACTCTTCGAGTACCATCATGCCCGCGCCATCACCCAACACAAAACCATCACGGTCTTTATCCCACGGGCGGCTTGCCGCTTGCGGGTTGTCATTACGGGTAGAAAGCGCACGCGCAGCACCAAAGCCACCCACGCCCAACGGAGTACTGGCTTTTTCTGCACCACCTGCCAGCATTGCGTCTGCATCGCCATAAGCGATCATACGCGCAGCCTGGCCGATGTTATGCACACCAGAAGTACACGCTGTAGCAATGGAAATGCTTGGACCACGCAGGCCGAACATAATGGTCAGATGACCTGCCACCATATTCACGATAGTCGACGGCACAAAGAATGGGCTGATCTTACGTGGACCACCGTTCACCAGCGAGGAGTGGTTCTCTTCGATAAGACCCAGACCACCGATACCAGAACCGATTGCGGCGCCGATACGGATTGCATTCTCTTCCGTTACTTCCAGACCAGAATCCAGCATGGCCTGGTGGCCAGCAACAATTCCATATTGAATGAAGGCATCCATTTTGCGCTGTTCTTTGCGCGAAATGATGTCATCACAGTTAAAATCCTTTACTAAGCCAGCAAATTTCGTTGCATAGGCGGTAGTATCGAAATGGTCGATTAGGCTGATGCCACTCTGACCGGCAAGGAGAGCTTTCCAGGTAGACTCTACGGTATTGCCGACAGGAGACAACATGCCCAGTCCGGTCACAACTACACGACGCTTAGACACGTTTGTCCTCCAGGGAGGGAAAAAATAATACTAGTGGGACACTTAGATAAAACTCAGGCGGTCGAATGACCGCCTGGAGATGTTCACTTACGCCTGGTGACCGTTGATGTAATCAATGGCAGCCTGAACGGTGGTGATTTTCTCAGCTTCTTCGTCCGGAATCTCAGTATCAAACTCTTCTTCCAGAGCCATTACCAGCTCAACGGTGTCAAGAGAATCAGCGCCCAGGTCCTCTACGAAGGAAGCGGAGTTGATAACTTCTTCCTGCTTAACGCCCAGTTGTTCGCCGATAATTTTCTTAACGCGTTCTTCGATAGTGCTCATACTCTTAAATTTCCTATCAAAACTCGCTTTCGCGATGGTTTTCGTAGTGTATAAAATGTTGAAAAAGATGCAACTAAATCCCGGCAGGTCATACCACGATTTTACGCTATTTTGCGGGCATTCGCCCAAATAACGCAAATATTTTGTATCGTGGTTAAACCATATACATTCCGCCATTGACGTGCAGGGTTTCACCAGAGATGTAACCTGCCTCGTCAGAGGCTAAAAATGCAACAGCACTGGCGATTTCTTTTGCGTCGCCTAAACGACCCGCTGGAACTTCCGCCAGTATACCCGCACGCTGTTCATCAGAAAGCGCACGCGTCATGTCCGTTTCAATAAAGCCCGGAGCAACAACGTTTACAGTAATACCACGAGACGCAACTTCACGTGCTAGTGATTTACTGAAACCAATCAGACCCGCTTTCGCCGCAGCGTAGTTAGCCTGACCAGCATTTCCCATGGTACCAACCACAGAACCAATAGTGATAATACGACCATGACGCTTTTTCATCATAGCGCGCATTACCGCTTTTGACAGACGGAATACTGATGACAGGTTGGTTTCGATGATATCGTTCCACTCGTCATCTTTCATGCGCATTAACAGGTTATCACGAGTGATACCGGCATTATTAACCAGAATATCGACTTCGCCAAATTCTGCGCGAATATTTCCCAAAACAGCTTCAATTGAAGCCGGATCGGTTACATTCAGCATATAACCTTTGCCGTTATCGCCCAGATAATCACTGATCGCCTGCGCACCGCTTTCGCTGGTCGCAGTGCCGATAACTTTCGCACCACGGGCCACCAGGGTTTCCGCGATTGCGCGGCCGATACCGCGGCTTGCGCCGGTTACCAGCGCAATTTTTCCTTCAAAACTCATGGGTTTCCCTCGTCTTATTGCTCGAGCGCCGCTGACAATGCGACCGGCTCGTTAATGGCCGAAGCAGTCAGTGTGTCAACAATACGTTTTGTCAGGCCAGTCAAAACTTTACCAGGCCCTACTTCCAGCAACTGGGTCACACCCTGCGCTGCCATAAATTCTACAGATTTCGTCCACTGGACTGGGCTGTAAAGTTGACGCACCAGCGCACTACGAATAGCTTCTGGTGATGTTTCGCACTTCACGTCCACGTTATTCACAACCGGAACAGTTGGCGTGTTGAAAGTAATATTTTCCAGCGCGACGGCTAGTTTATCCGCCGCGGGTTTCATCAATGCGCAGTGAGAAGGCACGCTGACAGGCAGTGGCAGAGCACGTTTTGCGCCGGCGGCTTTACAAGCTGCACCTGCACGCTCAACAGCGTCTTTATTGCCCGCAATCACTACCTGACCTGGAGAGTTGAAGTTCACCGGAGAAACCACTTCACCTTGAGCGGCTTCTTCGCAGGCTTTAGCAATAGACGCATCATCAAGACCGATGATGGCATACATTGCGCCAGTGCCCGCAGGAACCGCTTCTTGCATCAATTTGCCGCGCAATTCAACCAGACGTACTGCGTCGGCGAAATCAATCACACCAGCACAAACCAGAGCTGAATATTCGCCCAGGCTGTGCCCAGCCATCAACACAGGGGTTTTGCCGCCCTGCTGCTGCCAAACACGCCACAATGCAACAGAAGCTGTCAGCAGCGCGGGTTGTGTCTGCCAGGTCTTGTTCAGCTCTTCCGCTGGCCCTTGTTGGGTCAAGGCCCACAAATCATAGCCCAGCGCGTCAGAAGCTTCACGGAAAGTGGCTTCTACAACAGGGTTTGCTGCTGCAATTTCTGCCAGCATACCTACGGCTTGCGAACCCTGGCCTGGGAAAACAAAAGCAAATTGAGTCATGGTTAAATCCCTAATAATCAAAAACGAACCAGTGCTGAACCCCAGGTAAAGCCGCCACCGAAGGCTTCGAGCAATACCAGTTGGCCACGTTGAATCCGTCCATCACGAACCGCTTCGTCCAGCGCTGCCGGTACGGAAGCCGCCGAAGTATTTCCGTGTCTGTCGAGCGTGACAACCACGTTATCCATCGACATGCCCAGCTTTTTCGCCGTCGCGCTAATAATGCGCAGGTTCGCCTGATGTGGCACTAACCAGTCGAGCGCCGAGCGGTCGAGGTTATTGGCAGCCAGGGTTTCATCAACGATGTGAGCAAGCTCTGTCACCGCGACTTTAAAGACTTCGTTACCCGCCATGGTCAGGTGAATTGAATTTTCAGGATTCACGCGATCGACGTTTGGTAGCATTAACAGCTCACCGTAACGACCATCTGCATGCAGATGGGTGGAGATGATGCCCTGTTCTTCAGAAGCGCCAAGCACAACAGCACCCGCACCATCACCAAAAATAATAATCGTTCCACGATCGGTTGGATCGCAAGTACGCGCCAACACGTCAGACCCAATCACCAATGCGTGTTTTACTGCACCTGACTTCACGTAAAGATCGGCAACGCTTAATGCATAGGTGAAACCTGCGCAAGCCGCTGCGACATCAAACGCCGGGCAACCTTTGATCTCCAACATTGCCTGCACCTGGCAAGCCGCGCTTGGGAAAGCGTGTGTTGAGGACGTGGTGGCAACAATGATTAAGCCGATTTCGGATTTATCAATACCGGCCATTTCCAGGGCGCGAGTTGCTGCCGCGAACCCCATCGTTGCCACGGTTTCGTTTGGCGCTGCGATATGGCGTTCACGAATACCTGTACGGGTGACAATCCACTCGTCAGAAGTATCCACCATTTTTTCCAGGTCGGCGTTGGTACGCACTTGTTCAGGCAGATAGCTGCCCGTACCAATAATCTTCGTATACATGTACGTCAGTCACTCTTGGGTAATACTGATTCCAGGCGGGCAGCAATCCGGGTAGGGACTTGCCGCGCCACCGCCTGCACTGCCTGTTCAATCGCGACAACAAACGCTCGCTGATTGGCCGCTCCGTGACTCTTAATCACTGTGCCGCGCAATCCTAACAGACAGGCGCCATTATACTGGTCGGGGTTGAGGTGACTGAATCGCCTGCTCAGGCTTTTTTGTAACCAATGTTTCAATATAATTAGCCACCACGACCTTTTTTTCCCTTCGCCCTGAGATTTCAAAAGCGAGAGGAACATTCTTGCAACCCCTTCCATCGTCTTAAGGGTGACGTTACCAACAAAGCCATCACACACCAATACGTCGGTTTTTCCCGTCAACAACTCATTCGCTTCAAGATAACCAATATAGTTGATAGAAGGCATTGTTTTTAGTAATGCTGATGCATCGCGAATGCTATCGAGACCTTTTGTCTCTTCTTCGCCGATGTTCAATAACGCGACTCTGGGGGAACTGATGCCGAGGAGTTCCTCTGCCATCACAGAACCCATAATCGCAAATTGCACCAACATATTACTGTCACATTCAACGTTCGCACCGAGATCCAGCACGACAGTTTTACCTTTTTGCTGATGCGGTAACACCGTCATCAGCGCCGGGCGCTCAATTCCTTCGATCGGCTTGAGCAATAATTTAGCCAGGCCCATCAGAGCGCCGGTATTTCCTGCGCTTACGCAAGCTTGCGCTCGCCCTTCTTTCACTAACTCAAGCGCCACTCGCATTGAGGATCCACGACTATTGCGGATCGCTTGCGAAGGCCTTGCATCACTGGCAATAACCGACTCCGCAGGCACAATCTGCGCACGTGAGCGTTTTTCAAAATCAGCTTTGGCAAGTAATGGCGTGATGGCGTCGGGGTCACCGACTAATAGAAGATTTAACTCGGAATTAGAGTCCAGTGCCTGCAATGCTGCAGGCACTGTCACGGAAGGACCGAAGTCCCCACCCATGGCATCTAACGCAAGGGTTAGACGTCTCAAGGAATCGCCAATTACTTGGAGATAACCTTGCGACCGCGGTAGAAACCGTCGGCGGTGATGTGGTGACGCAGATGAGTTTCGCCAGAAACTTTGTCCACGGATACTGCTGCTGTGGTCAGCGCGTCATGGGAACGACGCATGCCACGTTTGGAACGGGTTGGTTTATTCTGTTGTACGGCCATGGACCTTACTCCTCAATTACTTACGCTTTAAACTGGCTAATACGGCAAATGGGTTTGGTTTCTCCGCCTCGGAAGGCAGTTTGCCAAAGACCATGTCCGCCTCGGACACTTCACAGTGTTCAGATTCATGCACCGGAACGACTGGCAAGGAGAGGATAATTTCATCTTCTACCAACGCCAGAAGATCAATTTCACCAAATTCGTTGACCTGAACTGGTTCATATCCTTCCGGGAGTGCTTCAACCTGCTCGTCTTTGACGATCGGGCTAAAACAATACTGTGTGTAGACCTGATGGGCAAATGGCTTTCCGCAACGCTGACATTCAAGCGTCAGCGACACCTTCGCATCACCGGTAAGAACCGCGAGGCGCTGGTTGTCGATGGCGAATGACATATCGCATTCCACATCACTGTCTACACTGACTACAAACTCGGCGACACGCTCTACCTGAATAGGGGTGTAAACACCCTTATAATCAAGGCGTTTTTGAGCCGTACGAACCGGGTCGAGAGTCAGGGGTAATTTTACTTTTTGCATAGGGCGCGCATATTAACTTTGTAACGTCATAGAGTCAAAGAAAATGGCCTGGAAACAGCGCCTTTTCTACTTATTCGCACACATTGCGGTGGCATAGTTTAAAATGCCTTTCCCCGAATCGCTATCATTAATGAAAAAAATATGACGCAAATTGTTCTCGCCTCAACTTCCCCATGGCGCCGGGAGCTACTTGAAAAACTGGGTATCCCCTTTATTACCGCGGCTCCGCAGGTGGATGAAACACCTTTTCCCGGTGAAGATGCTCGCCACTTAGTCACACGCCTGGCACAAGCCAAAGCTCAGGCATTGAGCCGTGAATATCCGAATCATATGATTATCGGCTCGGATCAAGTTTGTGTTTTAGATGGAAAAATAACCGGAAAACCGCATAGCGAAGAGAAAGCCGTGGAGCAGTTAATGCTTGCCCGCAATAGTATCGTTACTTTTTATACTGGTCTGGCGCTTTATCATTCTGCTTCCGGGAATTTACAGGTGGTTTGCGAACCTTTTGATGTGCATTTCCGTCATTTAAGCGAACAGGAAATTCGCCATTACGTGCGTAAAGAGCAGCCGCTACAGTGTGCCGGAAGTTTTAAAAGTGAGGGACTGGGAATTACGCTGTTCGAACGGCTTTCAGGAAAGGATCCGAATGCGCTGGTAGGTCTACCGTTAATTAGCTTGTGCGAAATGCTACGCAACGAAGGCGTTAACCCACTGCTGATGTAAATGACGGAGGGTGGATAGCTCCACCCTCCCGTAGATAACTAGCGCGCGCTGTTGCGTAACACTGTAAGACAACGCTTCAACTGCTCATCCATTGGCGCTTCTACCCGCATAATCTCACCGGTATTAGGGTGAGTGAAGCGTAATGCCGCTGCGTGCAAGAACAGACGGTTCAAACCGGTTCCGACAAGTTGCTTATCAAACTCACGGTCACCATATCTGTCGTCAAAAGCAATCGGATGACCAGCATGCAATGTATGCACACGAATCTGGTGAGTTCGTCCGGTAATCGGGCTACAACGCACAAGCGTGGCGAACGCATAGCGCTCTTCAACTTTGAAACGCGTTTCAGAAGGTTTGCCTTCGCTGTTAACCCGTACGATACGCTCACCACTTTGCAGAATGTTCTTCAGTAGCGGTGCCTGCACAGCTTTGACGTGCGATTGCCATTGGCCACGTACCAGCGCCAGGTAATCCTTCTGCATCCCTTTTTCACGCAGTTGCTCATGCAACGAACGCAGCGCGGAACGCTTCTTCGCCACCAGCAAAATTCCGGAAGTGTCACGGTCAAGGCGGTGCACAAGCTCGAGGAAACGAGCTTCCGGGCGTAAAGCACGCAAGCCTTCAATCACACCAAAGCTTAAACCACTGCCGCCGTGAACCGCCGTGCCAGACGGCTTGTTGAGCACCAGAATATGGTCATCTTCATAAATAATCGCGTCAGTCAGCGCCGCCACTTTTTGTAGGTGTGGTGAAACGGCTTCTTCTTCACGTTCGGCTACGCGAACCGGCGGAATACGAATTTCGTCGCCATCCTGGATTTTATATTCAGGCTTAATACGTTTTTTATTCACACGCACTTCGCCTTTACGCAAAATGCGATAAATCATACTTTTCGGCACGCCTTTCAAGCGGGCGAGTAAAAAGTTATCGATACGCTGCCCAGCTTCGTCAGAAGAAATGGCAACGATTTGTACTGAAGGTGTCGGAGTTTTCATGGTCGGCGATTCTAAATAGCGTGCGCGCATAGCGCCACTCATTTTTATGTGCTTAACTGAGAATCTGCCTGGTTTTAAGTCGCCTGACTCCCCTTTTTCAGTTTTCTGCGACATGCAGCGAAAAAGTGAGTTAAAAAACTGTAAGAAACGAGGCATCAAAGGCAAAAGTCATCTTGCTATAATAAGGTTAGCAATGGAATAATGTTGCGGTTTTCCGTGTTGATACTTGTTAGAACAAGGAATTTTGCGGAATTACCAGTTTTGCCTGAACGTCCATCCACGCAGCAATGGCGTAAGACGTATTGTACTTTCAGGCAGTTAGCGGGCTGCGGGTTGCAGCCTGACCGGTAAAATGGAATCAACTCTTAAGAAATATTCTAAGGTTATTCCCACGATAATTGCGCTGTATTTCCGTATGAAATACAGGCTACCGACACTTTGCGCCTCTCAGCAAGCGACAACCGTGAGGTTGGCGACTTAGCGTTTAGTCACGAGGCCATCGGTTCACTCCCGGTCAGCGTCACCATGCCCGTAGCTTTGTCACCAATGTAAGAATAATGAGTAAGTTACGATGAAAAGAATGCTAATAAACGCGACTCAGCAAGAAGAGTTGCGTGTCGCCCTTGTAGATGGGCAACGCCTGTACGATCTGGATATTGAAAGTCCTGGACACGAACAGAAAAAAGCTAACATCTATAAAGGCAAAATCACCCGTATTGAACCAAGTCTGGAAGCGGCATTTGTAGATTACGGCGCGGAACGTCATGGTTTCCTTCCTCTTAAAGAAATTGCCCGCGAATATTTCCCGTCTAATTATTCATCACATGGTCGTCCGAACATTAAAGATGTTTTGCGCGAAGGCCAGGAAGTGATTGTTCAGATTGATAAAGAAGAACGTGGTAATAAAGGCGCAGCCTTAACCACCTTTATTAGTCTGGCCGGTAGTTATTTGGTGCTGATGCCGAACAACCCACGTGCAGGTGGTATTTCCCGCCGTATCGAAGGTGACGACCGTACCGAACTGAAAGAAGCCCTTTCCTCTCTGGAACTGCCAGATGGCATGGGTCTGATTGTACGTACTGCTGGCGTGGGTAAATCCGCTGAAGCACTGCAATGGGATTTAAGCTTCCGCCTGAAGCATTGGGAAGCGATTCAAAAAGCGGCAGAAAATCGCCCGGCTCCATTCCTTATTCACCAGGAAAGCAACGTTATTGTGCGTGCTTTCCGTGATTACCTGCGTCAGGACATCGGTGAGATTCTTATCGATAACCCGAAAGTGCTTGAGCTGGCTCGCCAGCATATCGGTGCTCTGGGTCGCCCTGATTTCAGCAGCAAAATTAAGCTCTACACCGGTGAAATCCCGCTGTTTAGCCACTACCAGATCGAATCGCAGATTGAATCCGCTTTCCAGCGTGAAGTCCGTCTGCCGTCCGGTGGCTCGATTGTAATCGACTCCACCGAAGCATTAACCGCTATCGACATCAACTCCGCGCGCGCAACTCGTGGTGGCGACATCGAAGAAACGGCATTTAATACCAACCTTGAAGCGGCTGATGAAATCGCGCGCCAACTGCGTTTGCGTGACCTCGGCGGTTTGATTGTTATCGACTTTATCGATATGACGCCTGTGCGCCACCAGCGTGCGGTTGAAAACCGTCTGCGTGAAGCTGTTCGTCAGGACAGGGCTCGTATCCAGATTAGCCATATCTCTCGCTTTGGCCTGCTGGAAATGTCTCGTCAGCGCCTCTCCCCTTCTCTGGGCGAGTCCAGTCACCACGTCTGCCCGCGTTGTAGCGGTACAGGTACGGTGCGTGACAACGAATCCATGGCACTCTCCATTCTGCGTCTGATTGAAGAAGAAGCGCTGAAAGAGAATACCCAGGAAGTTCATGCGATTGTTCCGGTGCCGATTGCTTCTTACCTGCTGAACGAAAAACGTGATGCGGTGAGTGCGATTGAAACCCGTCAGGGCGGCGTGAAAGCCATCATCGTTCCTAACGATCAGATGGAAACTCCACACTATTCCGTTCTGCGCGTTCGTAAAGGCGAAGAAACCAAAACGCTGAGCTACATGCTGCCTAAGCTGCATGAAGAAGAGATGGCGATGCCTTCAGATGAAGAGTACGCCGAGCGTAAACGCCCAGAGCAACCTGCGCTCGCGACCTTCGTCATGCCTGACGTGCCGCCTGCACCGCCAGAATCTACACCTGTGGCTGCCACACCGGCTCCAGCAGTTAAAGCTGCCGTTGCCAAATCAGCAACCCCAGAACAGCCAGGGCTTCTGAGCCGCTTCTTCGGTGCGCTGAAAAACCTGTTTGCAGGCGAAACGGCGACTGAAAACAAAGAAGTTCAGCAAGCAAAACCTGCTGAAACTGAAAGCCAGCGTCAAGGCCAGGAACGTCGCAATAACCGTCGTCCGAATAACCGTCGTGACCGTAACGATCGTGGCGATCGCAACAACCGCGACCGTGATAATCGTGGCGAAGGCCGTGATAACCGTAACGAAAATCGTGACAACCGTGAGCCACGTGAAAACCGTGATCGCGATGATAACCGCCGTAATCGCCGCCAGGGTCAGCAGCAAAATACTGAAGTGCGTGAAAATCGCCCGAACGTGGCTGTTGAAGAAGCTGAAAAGCCAAAAGCCCGTGACGAGCAGCAACCACGCCGCGAACGTAACCGTCGCCGCAGCGATGACAAGCGCCAGGCACAGCAGGATGTTAAAGTTCTGCAACGTGATGACGCGGTAGCAGAAGTTGAAGTAGATACGGAGCAGGAAGAACGCGTCCAGGTTATGCCGCGTCGTAAGCAACGCCAGTTGAGCCAAAAAGTTCGCTTTGAATCTGAACAAGATTCTGCGGCTGAAGTTGTGGCAACGCCGGTAGTGGCTCAAGCACCAGTTGCGCGTACCGAACTGGCGACTATCCCGTTACCAGCCGTTATCGATAAGCCTGTTGAGAAGGCTGAAAAGTCGAATGTTGAGCAAGATGACAACAACGACTCTCGTAACGATTCTAACGGTATGCCACGTCGTTCTCGCCGCTCTCCACGCCATCTGCGCGTGAGTGGTCAGCGTCGTCGCCGCTATCGTGATGAGCGTTACCCAACGCAATCACCAATGCCGATGACCGTAGCTTGTGCCTCTCCAGAACTGGCCTCGGGTAAAGCCTGGATTAATTATCCGGTTGCTCGTACTCAAGAAGAGTCGCAGTACGAAAACAACGTTGATCATGTACCTGCCTTTGTTGCTCACGAGCAAGAAACTGCATACGTTCATAACGCACAGCCAGCCGCTCAGGAATTTGTTGCAGCGCAGACTGTTGTTGAAAACGTAAAAGTTGAAAACGTGCAGGCTGAAAATGTTCAAGCTGAACAAGTTCAGGTTGAAGCACCACATGTTGAAACGACGCATCCGGAAGTGATTGCCGCTCCCGTTAACGAGCAGCCGCATCTGATTGCAGCGCAAGACGAAGTTGTTGCTGAACAAGTGATTGATGAAGTCGAACCTGCACAAGAAGCTGTTGCTGTCGAAACTCATCAGCAACAGGCAGCAGAACTTGTTCAGGTTGCCCCGGTAGTCGTTGAAGAAACTGCACCTGAAGCGCCGGTTGAAGAAGTGAAACCAGTAGAAGTGGTTGAAGCTGAACAGCCTGTCGCTCAGAAGTCCGTTGTTGATGTGCAGCCTGAACCTAAACTGGCTCCTGTTCAGCCTGTTCCTCAGGTGGAAACTTCGCCAGCGCAGCCGGTTGTTACACATGTGATTAAACATGCAACGGCACCAATGACCAAAGCTCCAGCGCCGGATTACAACCCGGAAGCACCACGCCAGAGCGATTGGGTTCGCCCAACGTATGAGTTCAGTGGCCGTGGCTCTGCTGGCGCTAACAGCGCAACTCATCAGGCAACTGCTCCTGCTACACGCCCGCAAAGCGCTGAATAATCGCTAAGCGTTGCGAAAAAGCCGACCGGGAAACCGGTCGGCTTTTTTATTTGTTACGCCGCATCACCTGAATTTAAGACAAAAAAAAGCCCACTCCGGGGTGCTGAAGTGGGCATATAAAGCGTACTCAGTTTCAAAGCACGCCCAAAAGGTAAAATTATTTATTTAGTTGGAACAGCGACATACCCTGCATATCACTAAAGGCTTTGTAAGACGCCTGAAGCGCTGCCTGCTGCATCACATAAGAAGAAATCGCTGAGTTCCAGTCCACATCAACCAGGTCGCTCATTTGCTGCGCCTGACCCAAAGCGCGGTCACTGCCTAGCTCATCCAGTTTATCCAGTTCACTCAATTGCGTACCCAATTCTGCACGAACCGTCAGCACATTGTTCAGGGAGTTTTTCAACCCACGGCTGGTTTTATCGATTGCGGCAGTTAAATCTGCTTTGCCTGCATCATCTAAGCCTTCGGTTGGTGTTCTCAGGGTTTTAATGGCGGAGTCCAGCATGTTGAACAAGTTGGTTTCCGAAGTGCCATTCCCAGGCTCTGGCACCGCATTGCTGGTGATGGAGTTGAATATTTGCGTGCCGGTATGGCCGATAGTCATGGTACGCGCCGCATCAACACTTTGAGATACAGGCGTATCGCCACCTTTATAAGTGACGCTTCCGGCTGTACCGCTAAACGGTGCGGCTTCGGTTTTGTAACCGGCAAAAATATAGCGCCCGTTGCCATCAGTGCTGTTGGCCAGGTTCATTATTTGGTTGCGGATACCTTCCAGATCGGTCGCCAGAGACGCACGGTCATCATCGCTTAATGTGCCGTTATTGGCATAAACGATTTTTTCCTGCGCTGACTGAATCGCTGTTGTCACCTGCCCCAGCACGTTTTCTTCCAGTGAGACTTTCTGCGTGGCAAAAGTACGCGCCAAAGCATACTGGCTATTTTGTGCCTGAGCCTGAGACAGCACCACGGCTTGCGAAGCAGCAATCGGATCGTCAGACGGCTTAGTCACACGTTTACCGGTCGACATCTGCTCGCCATAACGCAACCATTCACTTTGTGAGTTGGTCACGCCTCGCATATTCTGCTGGTACATCATTGCGGTACTGATACGCATACGCCAGATTCCTTAATTAACGGATGGACAGTAACGCATCAAACAGAGTTGATGCCGTCTGAAGCACCTGGGCATTCGCCAGGTAATATTGTTGGAAACGCTGTAAGTTGCCGTACTCTTCGTCAAGGTTGACGCCAGAGATGGACTGCTGTTGATTACTTAGCTGCGTGACCACGTTATTTTGCGTCGTGCTGGTGACTTTCAGCGTGCTGGTTTTGTTACCCACATCGCTGACCAGACCTGCATAGGCATCGTTAAACGATTTATTACCGCCCACGACTTTAGTTTTTTGCAAATCCAGCAGAGCCTGGGCGTTACGGTTGTCGCTTTCACCTGCATCGTCTGCACCGGCTAGCGCCAGTTTGCTTTCGTCAGAAATCGCGACATCCATATTCACCACCACATTAGAAACGGGCTTCACGATAAAGGAGTCATTCTTCGCTGGTTGAGGAGCACCTTTGACCGCGATATCCAAACCATCAAATGCCAGCCCGGTCACTTTACCGTTGGCATCTTTGGTTGGGTTTGGATCGATCTTCGCGTTATCGGATAAGCGCGTCACCTGCCAGTCTGTGCCATCGAAAACCACTTTGTAGTCGCTGGCCTGCACTTTGCTGCTATCAGAAACTGTCGTCGTTAACTCGGTCTTCGTCGGGTTGTTGGCGTTGCTTAATACCGACGGGCCGCCGATGTTAAAGAAATCTTCGCCTTTATCACCATTAGCATCAAAACCCTTACCGTGCTGCTGGTTAATAGCATCAGAAAACGCCAGCGCCAGCTGCCCAAGGCGGTTACGAGCGCCGTCCAAATCTTGCGAGCGGAAGGTTAACATGCCGCCCAGCGTGCCGTTTTTCAGCTGATTCTCTGGGATTTCTGTCGTGCCCGAAACGGAATCAACATAAGCAACCGTAATGCGCGAAGGATCAGCGCTGGATGACACCGCCGCCAGCTTATTGGTTTTATCACCCTGAACCAGAGACAAGCCGTTGGCGATAGATACGTTATAAGTGCCGCCATCCTGAACGCTGACTTCTACGCCAACAATCTGGTTCAGCTCGCTCACCAACTGATCACGTTGATCAAGCAAGTCGTTTGGTGTGGCACCCGCACCCACGCCGGTTAAGCGCGAAATCTGGTTATTCAGATTCGCAATCTGGCTGGCGTAGTTGTTGATTTGTTCCACGCTGCTCTGGATAGCGGTATTCACCTGCTTATCCTGATCGCGCAGATACTGGTCCGTCACCTTAAATTGGTTTACCAGGCCATTGGCGTTGCCAATCAATGCCTGACGTGCCGCCGGATCTTCTGAGTTACTGACCAGCGTTTGCAAGCCGGTGAAGAAACTCTGCATGGTGGTCGCCAGCGTATTGGTGGTGCCAGACAAAATATTGTCGATTTTCGACATTTGCTGGTACTGAGTATTCAGACCACTGCTTTGGGTTTGCGCCGCACGCAGTTGGTTAGTGATGAACGCATCATATTCACGTTGCACACCGCTGACTTGCACGCCATTACCAATCCAGCCACCTGCGCCCAACGTACTTTGCGACTGCGACAACACGGTCGTCTGGCGGGTATAGCCTGTGACGTTATAGTTAGAAATGTTATTACTGACGGTATTCAGTGCCGCCTGGGCTGCACCCAGCCCACTCATGGCACTGTTAATCAGGCTACTGGACATGAAATTTCCTTAACGCGTTTATCACGATTCCTGTCAGTTAGTATCGGCAGTTGCTGGCGACACTTGAGGGTTTAATGAAGGCTATTTAGAACAAATTGGATAAGTCATTGCTGTACGCTTTTGCGACCTTCTCACCCATCGCTTTCATCTGCTGAATCATGCCCGTCAATT
Organism: Buttiauxella sp. BIGb0471; assembly: GCF_024807715.1. NCBI lineage: Bacteria > Pseudomonadati > Pseudomonadota > Gammaproteobacteria > Enterobacterales > Enterobacteriaceae > Buttiauxella > Buttiauxella sp. BIGb0471. Next base: position 515,935 of record NZ_JANUEU010000002.1, on the reverse strand, counting down.
TGCGAGCATAGTTTGGATCCGTAGCGTAACCCGCATTCTGCAAGGCTTGAGCGCCCTGCTCTGCGCTGTTGGCATTGGTCACGGCGGCGTAGCGTGGGTTGCGTGTCAGCAAGCCGACGTAATCAGAAAGCGCTTCCAGATAAGAGCTGTAAACGCGGAATTTGGCCTTTACCTTTTTCGCCTCACCGTTTTCATACTCGGTGGTGGTGATCTCAGTCACCGGCCCTTTCCAGTTGCTGCTGGCTTTCACGCCAAACAGGTTAAAGCTCGGCTCGCCTTTTTCCGTCAGGATTTGACGCTGCCCCCAGCCTGACTCCAGCGCAGCCTGCGCCAGAATCAGGTGGTGCGGAATACCGCTTTGCTCACTGGCCAGGCGTGCCGGTAATGAAAGCTGCGCCAGGAAGTCTTTGCTATCCCCTGTTAGCGGCTCTTCGTTAGACGGCGCTTTCGGGATGGCCTGGCGTACCATTTGCGTTAACGCCTGGTTCTGGAAGCTGGTGACAGTTTGCATATCAAACTTCATCGGCACTTTGCCTGCATCTTCCTGCGGATCAGCATTACCGCCCATTTGCTCAACCATCATATCGGCCAGCCCAAGGCCTTTGGCACTGAGCTGTTGCGCGATTTGCTGGTCATAGATGCTGGTGTACATCCGTGTCTGCTCGCTGCTAAATAAGCCATCTTTTGGCAGCGCTTCACGCATGCTTTTCAGCATCATCTGCACGAACATCCCTTCCACCTGGCGGGCAACGGATTTCATATTGCCTTTAGGATCTTGCCCGGTTTTCGCTTTCAACTCGTTAAGAGAATTAGCATCCCATGCCGCATTCGCCAGTGACTGGGTATCGTTAAGCATCAGATGATTTCCACTTTGGCACGCAGGCAACCCGCGGTTTGCATAGATTGAAGAATCGACATCAATTCCATTGGCGATGCGCCCAGCGTGTTCAATGCCCGAACAACGTTATTCAGGTTTGCGCTGGCGTTAACCCGTTGCAGCGCCCCGCCATTCTGACGCAGGTCGATTTGCGTTTGCGGCGTGACCACCGTTTGGCCGCCACCAAATGGCGTATCCGGTTGGCTTACTTGTGCCTGGCGATTCACCGTAACTGACAAGTTCCCCTGCGCCACGGCGCATGTATCGAGCGTCACTTCCTGGTTCATCACCACCGAACCGGTGCGTGAGTTGATAATCACTTTTGCATCCTGAGCAGGCATGTTGACTTCGAGATTCTGAATATCTGCCAGCAGCCGCACCTGCGAACTGTTACCGGTTGGCACGCGAATTTGAATGGTGCGAGCGTCAAGCGCCGACGCACTGCCATAGCCACGCGAGCGGTTGATGGTGTCCGTGATTTGCTGCGCCAGAGTGAAATCGTCATTGTTCAGTTGCAGGCTGATGATATTACCGGAGCCAAAGGTGCCCGGTAATTCACGCTCAATAACCGCGCCGTTGGTGATGCGCCCGCCGTTAAGTTGGTTCACCTGAACGCTGCTGCCACCCGCAGAGGCCCCAGCGCCGCCTACTAAAATATTCCCCTGTGCCAGGGCATAAACCTGGTTATCAACACCTTTTAACGGCGTCATTAACAATGTGCCGCCACGCAGACTTTTGGCGTTACCCATCGAAGAAACCACTACGTCGATATTCTGCCCTGAGCGTGCAAACGCCGGGTACTTCGCCGTGACCATGACCGCCGCAACGTTCTTAAGCTGCATGTTGGTGCCCGCCGGAACGGTGATCCCCAGCTGCGAAAGCATGTTGTTTAACGTCTGAGTGGTGAAAGGCGTCTGGGTCGTCTGATCGCCCGTTCCATCAAGGCCGACGACAAGACCATAGCCAATCAGGGAGTTTTCACGCACGCCCTGAACCGTCGTCAGGTCGCGGATACGATCGGCCTGTGCCAGTGTCGCCACCAGCATCAGCAATCCGAATAAATATTTGGTCATGTGTTCCTCGCTTACATCGGCGATAAATTAAGGAAGAAGCGTTGCAACCAGCCCATGTTTTGCGCTTCGTTGATGTAGCCGTTGCCGACATACTCGATACGCGCATCCGCCACCTGGGTTGATGACACGGTGTTGGTGCCACTGATGGTGCGAGGATTCACCACGCCGGAGAAACGAATAAATTCGGTGCCCTGGTTAATGGCAATCTGTTTTTCACCCACGACGTGCAGGTTGCCGTTCGCCAGCACCTGATCCACCGTCACGGTCAACGTTCCGCTAAAGGTGTTACTGGCGTTCGCCCCACCTTTACCGTTAAAGCTGTTGCCGCCACCGGCATCGACGTTCGCCCGGTTGTTACCGAACAGGCCTTCGAGATAGCGCGGCGTGACATCAAATCCAAAGTTTGTTTTGCCATCGCGGCTGGCATTTGCCGAAGAACTCTTACTGGCGTTGACATTTTCCTGGAGCACAATGGTCAACGTGTCACCAACGTTACGTGGGCGGCGGTCTTCAAACAGCGGTTGATACCCATAGTTCACCGGTTGCGCCGTCTGGAAAATAGAACCATTAATTAACGGTGCAGGGCCAGGCACTGGCTGGGCGGTCGTCGCACCTTCCACCAGCGGTTTAGTTGGTATCAGCGCACAGCCACTTGTAGCGAGCACCAGACACATCACGACAGGACGAAGAACCATTGGGTTTTGCATTGCTTTCATCTTCAGGTCATTCAGATAAAGACAGCCGGTGCGCAAAACGCACCGGCAAACGCCTTACAGTTGCGTCAATTTTTGCAGCATCTGATCGGTTGTAGAAACGGCTTTAGAGTTGATTTCGTAAGCGCGCTGAACCTGGATCATATTCACCAGTTCTTCTGCAACGTTCACGTTAGAGGTTTCAACATACCCCTGATACAGCAAGCCCGCGCCGTTAAGGCCAGGCGTGCTTTCGTTCGGCGTACCGGAAGACTGGGTTTCGGCGTACAGGTTTTCGCCCAGGCTTTCCAGGCCGGTATCGTTCATAAAGGTGGTCAAATTAAGCTGCCCCACCTGCACCGGCTGCGCTTGCCCCTGCTGGGTCACACTCACAATGCCATCACGTCCAATGGTTATCGTCAGGGCATTCGCCGGAATGGTTATTGCAGGCTGAACCTGGAAACCACCCGCGGTGACTAACTGGCCGTTTTGATCCACCTGGAAAGAGCCATCGCGCGTATAGGCACTGGTGCCATCCGGAAGCTGAACCTGGAAGAACCCCTGGCCTTTAATCGCCACATCTTTGCTGTTATTGGTTTGCGACAGGTTGCCCTGGCTGTGCAAACGCTCGGTGGCTACGGGGCGCACACCGGTACCAATCTGCAAACCGGATGGCAGCGTCGTCTGTTCGGACGATTGCGCACCAGGCTGGCGAATGGTTTGATAAAGAAGATCTTCAAACACCGCACGTTGACGCTTAAAACCATTGGTGGAGACGTTTGCCAGGTTGTTGGCAATCACATCCATGTTGGTTTGCTGGGCATCAAGGCCAGTTTTTGCGATCCATAAAGAACTGATCATTTTGAATTCCTGTTAGTTTCGCGGCTGATTATCATGTCATCGACAACAGCTGATTCGCTCGCTGCTCGTTTTCATCCACGCTTGAAATAATTTTCATCTGCATCTCAAAACGACGAGCATTGGAAATCATGTCAGCCATGGCTTCTACCGGCTTAACGTTGCTGCCTTCCAGCACGCCAGGCATCAATGTGATGGATGCGTCAGCTTGCAACGTCGCGCCACGCGTGGCCTGAGCGGCGGCACTCGGTCGGAAAAACCCGTCATCACCGCGCACCACTTCCAGCCCGGTGGCTTTCACCAGTTTCAGACGGCCAATCGGTGCGACGGTATTGGGCTGGTCACCTGCGTTAAGAGCAGAAATGGTGCCATCCGCCGCGATAGTCAGCTCTGAACCCTGAGGTACGGCAATCGGGCCGCCTTCGCCCATCACCGGTTGCCCGCCGATGGTCAGTTGCCCGGCAGGACTCACCTGCATATTGCCGTTGCGGGTATAAGCTTCAGTACCATCAGCACTTTGTACCGCCAGCCAACCGTCTTGTTGCAGCGCAACATCCAGTGGGCGTTGGGTGTAATCAAGCTGACCTTGCGACATATCCACGCCTGGCGTTGAAGCAGTCACCAGGGTGCGCGTCGGCAAAGATAGCCCTTCCACCGGAACTGCACGCAAAGCGGTAAGCTGTGCGCGAAAGCCCGGCGTTGAAGCGTTTGCCAGGTTGCTGGCCGTCACCGCTTGTTGGCTCAGCGTCTGACTGGCCGCGCCCATGGCGGTATAAATTGCGTGATCCATTAAGCTATCCCGTCAGTGATTAGCGCAGGTTAACCAGGGTGTTGAGGATCTGGTCCTGGGTTTTGATGGTCTGTGCGTTGGACTGATAGTTACGCTGCGCGACAATCATGTTGACCAGTTCTTTACTCAGATCGACGTTCGAAGACTCCAGCGCACCGTTGGTCAGCGTGCCGAAGTTGCCAGAACCCGCGGTACCCAACAGGGCAACACCTGAAGCATTAGACGCAGACCACACGTTGTTGCCTTCAGAAGACAGGCCTTCCGGGTTTGCAAAGTTAGACAAAACAATCTGGCCTAACAGCTGGGTTTGCTCGTTGGAGTAATTGCCCACAATGCTGCCGTCTTCGTTGATCTGGTAGCTAACCAGGTCGCCTGGCTTATAGCCATTTTGATTCGCGGCAACAATATTGTTAGAACCGGTGTTTTGCTGCATGGAGTTCAGCAGGCTGAAGTTGAAGTTCACTGCCGGTGCGCCATTCAGTGCGCCTGTCTGGATGTTGAACTGCGGCGTGGTACTGGTGGTATCGAGCGTTTTGTCATTTGGGTTAGTCGCGTTGGCAACGGAAACATCATTAATCGTGCCGTTAGCATTGAAGTTGATGGTTCCTGCACGCACAGCTTTGGAGCCTGCCACGCTGCTGTCCTGGGTGTACATATCCCATTTGTTGTCGGCGGTTTTCACGTAGAACACGTTCATGTCATGGGTGTTACCCAATGAGTCAAAAACGGTGATCGAGCCTTTTTTGTTATACGTTGCTGAGTTTGTGGCATCAAAAGGACTCACGTCAGGCAGTTTGTCTGAGGAGTTCAGGTTGATTTGCATCGACGCTTGCGATGTCAGTTTCGCGGCCATCAGGGTATTAGGAACAGAAAGCCCCACCGGGTTTGCCCCTTCCTGAATGGTCGGCGGCGTGCCGGTTGCCGGGTAACCCGTCAACTGCATGCCCTGCATGTTCACCAGATTACGGTTTTCATCCAGTTTGAACTGGCCGTTACGGCTGTAATAAACAGAACCATTGGTATCGACCAGGCGGAAGAAACCATTCTGGCTGATAGCCACATCTAGGCCGCGCCCGGTATTGGTGGTGGTACCGTCGTTAAAGTCCTGGGTGATACCCGCAACTTTCACGCCCAGACCCACTTTCGAGCCTGCGAACATATCGGCAAACGAAACGCTGCCGGACTTAAAACCGTAGGTGGCGGAGTTGGCAATGTTGTTACCAATCACATCCAGGTTGGTGGCCGCAGCATTCAGGCCGCTGACCGCTTGAGAAAAGCCCATGTTTTACTCCTGCAAAGGGTTGGAGGCTTAGATAATCTGCCTGATATCGTCGAGGGTTGAGGTGCCGTAAGTACCGAGGTCGAGCAAGGTCTTGCCGTTACTGAGCGTGACACCGTTGACCAACGCAAAATTCAGCGGTTGAGCAACCAGTTGTGTCCCGCCATTACTGGCATTGATGGCAACGTTATAAGCGCCGTCCGGCACTGTCGTCCCATCGGTAGCGGTGCCATCCCACGTGAAGGTATGAACGCCTGCACTAAGCGCACCAATATCGAGCGTACGCAACACCTTGCCGGTGTTATCGGTGATGGTTGCGGTGACTTTATCCGCCCCCTGTTGTAACTCAACACCGAACGGCGTGGTCGCTTCACTGCCCGCCAGAATTTTGCTGCCGGGGATCATCACGCCATGGCCAATCAAGGCGCTGGCCTGCACAGACTGGTTGTTGGTCAACTGACCAGACACAGAACCGAGCGTGGTATTGAGTTTTTCAATGCCGCTCACGGTGCTGATTTGCGCCAGTTGGGTGGTCAGTTCGTTGTTTTGCAGAGGGTTGGTCGGGTCCTGGTTTTTCAGCTGCGCAACGAGCAGCGTCAAAAAGCTACTCTGTAGATCGGCAGCATTGTTCCCGGTAATGCTGCTATTACCCGATAAAGTATTAACACCACTGGTCGTGGTGTCGTTCATATTAACGGCGATGCCCATCAGTTACTCCTTTACTGACCCAAAGTCAGGGTTTTCAACATCATGCTTTTCACGGTGTTGAGCACTTCAACGTTGGCCTGGTAGCTGCGTGACGCCGACATGCTGTTGACCATCTCGCCCACGACGTCCACGTTTGGCATCCGCACATAACCTTTGGCGTCAGCCAGCGGGTTCCCCGGCTGGAACACCAGTTTGTCCGGCTCCTGGCTTTCTTGAATACCCGTCACCTTTACGCCACCCGTTTCAGCACCCGGAGCGGCATCAACCTGGAAAATAACCTGCTTAGCGCGATAAGGTTGGCCGTCCGGGCCAGTGGCGCTATCTGCGTTAGCCAGGTTACTCGCCGCCACGTTCATCCGCTTGGACTGCGCCGTCATTGCCGAACCGGCAATATCAAAAATATTCAGTAATGCCATCTATTAGCCACCCTGTTGCAGCACAGACATCATGCCCTTGATTTGGCCGCCGAGGACCGTGAGATCGGATTGATATTTCAGGCTGTTATCGGCAAATTGCGTACGTTCGCGGTCCATATCGACGGTGTTGCCATCCATAGATGGCTGGTCAGGAACGCGGTAGAGGAGATCAAGCGAAGGAGTGGTTTGTGTCGCCGCCGGAATATGGCGTGCGGAGGTGAGCGCGAGCGCAACACCGCTGCCTTCAGCCCGGCCTCTGTCCATCACTTTTTTCATTTCACTGGCAAAATCAATATCGCGAGCCTGATAGCCCGGGGTATCCGCATTGGCGATATTTGCGGCCAGAATTTCCTGACGCTGGGCACGCAAATTAATCGCTTCTTGCTGAAATCGCAGTGAGGCATCCAGTTTGTCTAGCATGTTCCCTCCGCATAATTAGGATTTGTCCGACAGCTTAAATCCCCTTACGCGTGCGTTATCGTTGGAATAGACACAAAATGCGTCGCTATTTGTCGCCTTGATCAATTCGGTGTGCGGTTAAAATCACTGCAACCTGAACAAGGAGAAGCGAGATGGCTGGACTAAAAACCTGGAGCACAATTGCCCTTTTACTGGCCTGCCCGCAGGCTTTTGCCAGTATTCTGGACGCACCATTGACCCAGTTTTTCCAGCAACGTCTGGTGGGTATAAGCGATGAAGTGTCGGTGATTGTAAAAACGCCGGATGCACAATTGCCTCCCTGCCCACTTCCCGATTTTTCGATGCCGGGCAATGGTCGTTTATGGGGCAATGTCAGCGTTCTGGCACGATGCGGTAACGAGAAGCGCTATATTCAGGCAGAAGTTCAGGCTACCGGGAATTACGTGGTGGCAGCGCTTGCACTGCCGCGTGGCACGGTGATCAACGAAAGTCAGGTGCAGCTCAAGCGTGGGCGTTTAGACCAATTGCCTCCGCGTGCAATGCTGGATATCAACCAGGCCAGCAGTGCAGTAACGCTGCGTGATATCGCACCCAATCAGCCCATTATGTTGTCCATGGTACGCCAGTCCTGGCGTGTGAAAGCCGGACAGCGAGTACAAGTCGTCGCAGCAGGTGAAGGTTTTAGCGTGAATAGCGAAGGCAAAGCGCTGAATAATGCGGCGGTGGCGCAGAATGCGCGAGTACGAATGGATTCGGGTCAGATTGTGAGCGGGACAGTCGACATTGATGGGAATATTCTGATTAACTTGTAATATTCAACGGGCGATTAAGAAGGCTATAAAGAATCTGCGGCGACTGCCGATAGTGTGTTAACAGATGATAGATATTGGCAGGCTCTCGTGCAGTGGGCCACCTCGATGAGGATAGAATAATGAGTATTGATCGCACATCTCCTTTGAAACCGGTAAGCACCGTACAACCGCGTGAAACGTCAGAAGCTCCGGTCCAAAAGAGCCGTCTGGAAAAGAGCACGACCCCAAACAGCACCAATGTGACACTCAGCGATGCGCAGGCGAAGTTAGTTCAGCCGGGCAGCGGTGATATCAATATGGAACGCGTTGAAGCACTCAAAACTGCTATCCGCAATGGTGAGCTAAAAATGGATACCGGCAAAATCGCCGATGCACTCATCCAGGAAGCTCAGAGCTATATATTGAGTAAATAATTGCATGAATCGTCTGTTAGAAGTGATGGATCAAATGACTGTGGTGCTCAACTCTCTCAAAGAGGTGATGGACGCCGAGCAGCAACAATTATCCGCAGGCCATGTAAATGGCAGTGCATTACAGCGCATTACCGAAGATAAAAGCTCGTTGCTGGCAACGCTTGATTATCTCGAGCAGCTTCGCCGTGCCGAACAAAATGCACATAACACAAGCAGCACGGATATCAGCCAGCGTTGGCAGACGATTACGCAAAAAACGCAACATTTACGTGATATCAATCAGCACAATGGTTGGCTATTAGAAGATCAGCTGGCGCGCAATGAAGAAGCGCTGGCAGTGCTCAAGCCGCATCAGGAACCGAATCTTTACGGTGCTGACGGGCAGGCGACGACGGTGAGTCGTGGCGGGAATAAAAAAATAACGATTTAGTCTTAATTTGCTGTCGGATGGCGCTTACGCTTATCCGACCTACGATGAACTTTTGCATCGTAAGGTCGGATAAGCGCAAGCGCCTTCCAGCAAATTTAGCGAGGCAGCGCCTTCAAAATCTTCATCGTCGCTTCAACATCAATTTCATCTTCCGAGAAAATCAACGTCGAACCCTGGAACGTGGTGACAGCCAGTTTTTTCAGCGTGCGCATTTCACCCGGTTTCGGGTCAGCTTTCGGACGAATGCTGTTCATCAGCGCGCCAACAGACAACACCGCATTCTCTTTATCAATCTTGGTTTCGGCTGGGACTTCTTCGCTATAGACCAGGAAAGATTTGATCGCAGTGATTTTGATGCGCTCGCCCGCGATATAGATGTATTTGCTATCAGGTTCTACTTTTACCGCATACGCCGACAAACCTTTATTGTTGGTCGTTGGCTCGAAAGTCACCGAAGCATCTTTCTTAATCAGATCTGGATTGGCGACCTTAATCACATGAAAATAACGGTTGTCGCCATTTTCATCTTTGATAAAACCGAAACCTTTGTCTTCAAACCAGGTTGTGATTGTTCCGTGCATCGCTATTACCGCCTAATTAATCGTTCAATATGTCAAATTTTGCAGCGCGCAGTTTAATGCACAATGCATTGGCTACAAAGTCCGTTTACTACAGGGTCCGTCGCGCAAAATCTTTCACGCGGAATCCTAACACCGTGAGCGTGGCAAAATACGCCGCAATACCCGCGACAACCACAGCCATCAGACGCAATAAACGGTACGGCATAGTGCCAATATCCCACGCAGGCATAATGTGCATCACGCCAAATAACACCGCAGCCATGACAATCACACCGGCAAACAGACGCCACAAGAAGCCACTCCAACCCGGTTGTGGGTGGAAAATATCGCGTTTACGCAGTTGCCAGTATAGCAGGCTGGCATTCAGGCAAGCCCCGAGACCAATCGACAGCGACAGCCCGGCGTGCTTGAGCGGGCCGATAAACGCCAGGTTCATCACCTGGGTCATGATAAGCGTCACGATGGCAATTTTGACCGGCGTTTTGATGTCCTGCCGCGAGTAAAAACCGGGTGCCAGCACTTTCACCACAATCAGCCCCATCAACCCGACGGAGTACGCCACCAGCGCACGTTGCGTCATGGCCGCATCGAAAGCAGTGAATTTACCGTACTGGAACAGAGAAACAGTCAGCGGTTTTGCCAGAATACCCAGCGCAACGGCACTGGGTAGCGCCAGCAGGAAACATAAACGCAGCCCCCAGTCCATCAGGCGCGAGTATTCGTCGTGATTGCCGCTGGCAAAACTTCTCGCCAGAGACGGCAGCAAGATAGTCCCTAACGCCACACCCAGTACGCCGGAAGGAAACTCCATCAAGCGGTCTGCGTAGTACATCCAGGAAACGGAACCGGACGCGAGGAACGAGGCAAAAATGGTGTTGATGATCAATGAAATCTGGCTAACGGAAACCCCAAGAATGGCCGGTCCCATCTGCTTAATGACGCGCATCGCGCCGGCATCTTTCAGATTCACACGCGGTAAAACCAGCATGCCAATCTTTTTCAGATGCGGTAACTGATACGCCAGTTGCAAGACACCGCCAACGGTTACCGCCCAGGCCAGCGCCAGAATCGGCGGGTTAAAATGCGGCGCAGCAAACAGCGCAAAACCAATCATGCTGAGATTTAAGAAAGTTGGCGCAAATGCAGGCACCGAGAAACGGTTCCAGGTATTAAGAATCGCACCACATAAAGACGCCAGCGAAATCAGGAAGATATACGGGAACGTAATACGCAACAGGCTGGAGGTCAGCGCAAATTTGTCGGCAGTGTCGGCAAAACCGGGCGCCGTTACCAGAATTACCCACGGCGCGGCAATCATCCCGATAACCGTCACGACGGCCAGCGCCAGGGTCAGTAAACCGGAAACATACGAGACAAACACGCGAGTGGCATCTTCGCCCTGTTTGCTTTTGTACTCAGCCAGAATCGGGACAAAGGCTTGCGAAAAAGCGCCTTCCGCAAAAATACGGCGCAGTAAATTTGGTAATTTAAACGCGACAAAAAAGGCATCCGTCGCCATTCCTGCTCCAAAAACCCTTGCCACAATGGCGTCACGTGCAAATCCGAGCACGCGAGAAAACATCGTCATCGAGCTGACGGCTGCCAGCGATTTTAAAAGATTCATTTATTATATGGTTCCACAAACATCAACGCCTGCTGGGCAGGCGTTGTTAAGGGACATTTCGTAGGCGCGTAGTCTACCGATACTCTATTTAAATAGCACTCGTGTTATTCGCTCATCGCATCACGCCACAGTTTCTCGACCACGCGCTGCGCCATCAACGCTTGCTCGCCTGCAGTTTCAGGAACCGTCTGATTTGCCACACTTTCAAGGAAATGATGCGCGCAACCGACAAATCCTCGCTGCTCAAGAGTGGTTTGCCAGCCAGGGATTGGGCGATGCACCACGCCACTACCGCACTCTTCACGCCATTCGCGCATATCGGTCACATCATATAAACCACCGTCAGTCACCGCCTGGACCCACTCGCGCTGACTTCCCGCCCGGCGATGCATACTGGTAGTGATTTGCAGATTACCGCTGGCAAAGTGATGTTCAGCAAACAGCATTTGCCCCTGATCGTTGGTCTGCAAGGTGCCGCTTTGCAGTTGTGCTTCACGCCCACCGAGCCACAAGGCCGTATCAACGACGTGCAGGTAATCATCCAGCAGCGTGAAACGCAGATCGTTTGGCCCGACGCTATCTGCACGGTGTTTGTCCATTCGCAACGACGCGCCAGTCGCCAGTTTCGCTTTCAGATCCTGATACAACGGAGAGAAACGGCGGTTAAAACCGACCATTAATGTGCGCTTCTGGCGATGCGCCATTTCTACCAGGCGTTCAGCATCAGCAAGATTTTCAGCCAGAGGCTTATCGACACAAACGTTAACGCCTGCCTGCAATAGTTCGCTGACGACCGCGAAATGGCTGCTGGTAGCGCTGTGAACGAACACCGCGTCACACTGCGCGGCCAGCTCTGAAATAGAGGAAACATAGGGAATACGATACGCATCGCAAACCTTTTGCGCTTTCGCCTGGGTTGGAGAAAACGCCCCCTGAAATATCCAGTCACCCGCTTGAGTTAATACCGGCAGCCACGCTTTTTGCGCAATTCCGCCCAAGCCGACCACGCCGACGCGAAGTTTTGTCATTCATTAATCCCCAAGATGTGCGAGCAGTGAATCCAGGCGTTGCTTAAGCTCGGCAACTTCACTTTCAAGTTGTTCGACGCGGGCCGTTAAATCTTCTGTAGGCAGCGCAGGACTTTGGGACGCAGCCAGTTCAGAGGCGTCAACCTCGCCACTGAAAAGATGCATATAGCGACTTTCACGCTTGCCAGGTTCGCGCGGCAAACGCACCACAAACGGACCATCTTCGCGATTAGCAAGATTTTCGAGCGTCGCTTCAACCTGTGCCATATCGGCAAATTCAAACATTCTGGCGGCGCGTGTGCGTAATTCACCTGGCGTTTGCGCCCCGCGCAGCAGCAAAGTGGTCACAACGGCAACTTCAGCAGCTGAGAGTTTAAGATTGCCAAATTCAGAATTGCAGAAACGTTGCTCGTATTTGGTGACACGGTTGCCAAACCCGCTGAGGGTGCGCAGAAAGTGGCGTTTTACCAGCGAATCCAGCGTGTCCTGAACGTCATGTTCTTTTAATTCCATAACGGGTTCGCGGTTGGTTTTCTGGTTACATGCCGTCACCACGCCGTTCACCGACATCGGATATTGTTCGGGAGTGGTCACCTGCTTTTCCATCAGGCTACCCACAACTCGCGCTTCAACCGCAGTTAACTGATATTTCATTTCTCGTCCTTAACGGCCAGGGGTCCATTCTTTGGTAGTCAATGCAGTCAACACATGGTCGCGCCAGACTCCATCAATCAGTAAATACTCTTTGGCATAGCCTTCTTTTTCAAAACCGAGGCGGGCAAGGAGGTCGCCGCTGCGCTGGTTGTGCGGCATATAGTTCGCCATGATGCGGTGAATATGCTGGCTGCGTTGCATATAACGTATTGCTGTAGTCAACGCTTCAAACATCATGCCCTGTCCCTGCCATTTCTCGCCCAGCGAATAGCCGAGATAACAAGCATGAAAAGAGCCACGCACCACGTTGGAGAAATTGGCAACGCCACGTATTTCCTTTTCTTCTGGATCAAGCAGCGCAAAGTAATAAGCGCTGCCCGTCTTGTGCATCTCACCAATCATGCCCAACCGCGCCTGCCAACCGGAAGGATAGCAATGACTGTCGTCACGAATCGGCTCCCACGGTTTCAGGAACTGGCGGTTTTCAGCGTAATAATCAGCCAGACGCCAGGCATCGCGCTCATACACCAGACGCACCACCAGGCGGTCGGTTGTTAAGCGTACTTTCGGCAGGTTACTGCGGTAGCCAAACATGTTCACCCTACTCCTCACATCCCACATTTTTCTTAGGCAACTTAATTACTATACCTGCGCCTGGCGACGGAAGGAAAACAACAACATGCAGATTTTTCATCAGGTCATACTTTTTTCGATTAATGAGTTCAATCAAAGCGCCAGATTGATAAAAAAATATTGTCACGTGGCTACCTGTCAAAAACCCTGAGAGCAGTAGAGAATAGAAGTTTGTCACACTTTTAAAGTTCCCTGGAGGGGAGATGGCGCGGGTCGCGCAGGCCAGGAGCCTGGGTAAATACTTCTTATTGCTCGATAATATGCTAGTGGTATTAGGCTTCTTCGTGGTTTTCCCTCTTATTTCCATTCGCTTTGTTGACCAAATGGGTTGGGCTGCATTAATGGTTGGCATTGCGCTCGGCCTGCGCCAATTAACACAACAAGGGCTGGGAATATTTGGTGGGGCTATCGCCGATAAACTTGGCGCCAAGCCAATGATCGTCACCGGAATGTTGCTGCGCGCCGTCGGGTTTGCGCTGATGGGTATCGCGCAGGAGCCGTGGGTGTTGTGGCTGTCGTGCTTTATCTCCGCCATTGGCGGGACGTTGTTTGACCCTCCACGTGCAGCGCTGGTGGTAAAACTGGTGCGCCCACATCAGCGTGGCCGTTTCTTCTCAATATTGATGATGCAAGACAGCGCCGGGGCGGTGATTGGCGCCCTGCTTGGAAGCTGGTTGCTGCAATATGATTTCCGTCTGGTGTGTGCTGTAGGCGCCGTGATGTTTGTCATTTGCGCAGGCGTCAATGCCTGGCTGCTGCCTGCTTATAAACTTTCCACTATTCGCACACCAATGCTCGAAGGCATGGGGCGTGTACTGCGTGACAAACGTTTCATCACTTATGTTCTGACGCTGGCCGGTTATTACATGTTAGCGGTGCAGGTAATGTTGATGCTGCCGATTATGGTCAACGAAATTGCCGGGACGCCTGCCGCAGTGAAATGGATGTACGCCATTGAAGCGGCGCTCTCGTTAACGCTGCTGTACCCGATTGCTCGCTGGAGCGAAAAACGCTTTCGTCTTGAGCAGCGTTTGATGGCCGGTTTGTTGCTGATGTCGCTGGCGATGTTGCCGATGGGTTTAAGCAGCAACCTTCAGCAGCTGTTTACCCTGATTTGTGTGTTTTACATTGGCTCCATTATTGCCGAACCGGCTCGCGAAACGTTGAGCGCATCGCTCGCCGATTCACGCGCTCGCGGCAGCTATATGGGGTTTAGTCGGCTGGGCCTGGCGATCGGTGGCGCATTTGGTTACGCGGGCGGTGGGTGGCTTTATGACGCAGGGAAAAGCATTAATCAGCCGGAGCTTCCGTGGGTGATGCTGGGGATTATTGGCATCATTACGCTTTTCGCGTTGTGGTGGCAGTTCAGCACGAAACCTGTTGAACCCTCGATGCTTGAACCGGGCAACTAGTTTGCAGCCCCTGGTATTCTCCTCCATACTCAAAAATTGACGGATTTTTCCTGACGATTGATATGGAGGAGTAACGTGAAGCTTTATATTTACGATCACTGCCCTTTCTGCCTTAAAGCACGCATGATTTTTGGCTTAAAGAATATCCCCATCGAGCTAAAAGTCTTGTTAAACGACGACGAAGCTACCCCGACAAAAATGATTGGCAAGAAAATGGCGCCAATCCTGCAAAAAGACGATAGCCGCTATCTACCCGAAAGCATGGATATCGTGCATTACGTCGATAAACTCGATGGCGAACCGTTAATTACTGGCAGCACTAACGCCGCTATTTCCGAGTGGCTGCGCCATGTGCAGAGCTATGTTCAGCAACTGACGATACCCCGCATTGCGAAAGCGCCATTCGATGAATTTGCCACACCTGAAGCGCGTGCTTATTTCACCAAAAAGAAAGAGGCGATGATCGGTTCCTTTGCCGATCTTCTGACGCACTCACCGGGTCTTATCAAGAAAATCAGCGATGATTTGCGCAAGCTCGATAAACTTATTGTGCAACCCAATGCCGTTAACGGCGAGCTGTCAGAAGATGATATTCATCTGTTCCCGCTGCTGCGTAATCTGACGCTGGTTGCCGGAATTGAGTGGCCAAGCCGGGTTGCTGCCTATCGCGATAATATGGCCAAACAGACGCAAATCAATCTGCTGTCATCCCACGCCATTTAAAGATTGTTCATGGTTTTACGGCGGGTGATTCCACCCGCCTTCATCTTCTGGTTCATAAACGCATTGTGCTGAATAAAAAATTAAGCCTTTTCCTGTAGCACTGCCTGCGCTGGTAGAACATCATGCTTTATGTCAGGATCTGTGATCAAAGCAGCATGTTAAGGAACTCCATGAAAAAGATAGTGTTAGCCGCAGCATTGATGCTGAGCGGATTAGTGGTGGGTTGTAACCAGCTAACGCAATACACCGTCAGCGAGCAGGAAATCAACCAGGCGCTGCATAAACGTAATAATTTTTCTAAAGACATTGGCCTGCCAGGTGTTGCCGATGCTCATATTGTTTTAACCAATTTAGCCAGTGCGATTGGCCGTGAAGAGCCGAACAAAATCACGCTGACGGGCGATGCTAATCTGGATATGACGTCGCTTTTCGGTAACCAAAAAGCCAATATCAAGCTGAAATTAAAAGCTTTACCCACCTTCAATAAAGAGCAAGGCGCTATTTATTTGCAGGAAATGGAAGTGGTAGACGCCACCGTCGAGCCAGAAAAAATGAAGACGATTGTTCAAACCCTGATTCCCTATCTGAATCAGTCGTTACGGAATTACTTTAACCAGCAGCCCGCTTATATTTTGAGTGAAGACAACAGCACAGGCGAAAAACTGGCTAAGAAATACGCTAAAGGGATTGAAGTTAAACCTGGCGAGATTGTGATTCCTTTCACTGAGTAATCGGCTTTCCTGCGGGGAGAACAGCTTCTCCCCCGTGAAAATCTCAACGAAATGGGTGCAAAGCGAAACGTTTGCGCTTATCCTTTGTGCCCGGCATAAATCATCGTTATTTCCTTCCTACGCCGGAGCACTTTCATGACCGTATTACCTCAGGTATTAAAAATTCGCCGCCCAGACGACTGGCATGTTCACCTTCGTGATGGTGAGATGTTAAAAACGGTGGTGCCTTATACCAGCGAAATTTATGGTCGCGCGATTGTCATGCCAAATCTGGCGCCGCCTGTGACAACGGTTGAAGCCGCCATTGCTTATCGTCAACGCATTCTGGATGCGGTGCCTCAAGGGCATAATTTTGAGCCGTTTATGACCTGCTACCTGACTGACTCCCTTGACCCGAACGAAGTTGAGCGCGGATTCAACGAAGGCGTGTTTACTGCCGCAAAACTCTATCCTGCCAACGCAACAACCAACTCAAGCCACGGCGTGACCAGCACCGCCGCGATTTTACCGGTGCTTGAGCGTATGCAAAAAATCGGCATGCCTTTGCTTATTCACGGCGAAGTGACTCATGCAGACATCGATATTTTCGACCGTGAAGCACGCTTTATCGAAACTGTGATGGAACCACTGCGTAAGCAACTGCCAGAACTGAAAGTGGTGTTTGAACACATCACCACCAAAGACGCTGCGCAGTATGTGAAGGAAGGAAACTCCTTGTTGGGCGCGACCATCACACCACAACACCTGATGTTTAACCGCAACCATATGCTGGTTGGCGGCGTGCGCCCTCACCTGTACTGCCTGCCGATTTTGAAGCGCAGCGTTCATCAGGAAGCGTTACGTGAGCTGGTTGCCAGCGGATGCGACCGCGTGTTCCTTGGCACGGATTCGGCCCCACACGCACGTCACCGTAAAGAAGCGAGTTGTGGTTGTGCAGGCTGCTTTAACGCTCCTTCGGCACTGGGCGCTTATGCGACCGTCTTCGAAGAAATGAATGCAATGCAGCATTTCGAAGCGTTTACGTCACTGAATGGCCCACGTTTCTACGGTTTACCGGTTAACGAAGAAACCATCGAACTGGTGCGTACTCCGGTACAAATGCCAGAAATCATTGAGACTTCTGACGATAGCATCGTACCTTTCCTTGCCGGCGAACAAGTCAACTGGTCAGTAAAATAATAAAATTTAATGCCCCCTGTTGCATACCTGAGAATATAACTGTATAAATATCCAGTATATTGCACAGAGGGCTATTATGCGTATTGAAGTCACTATTGCCAAAACTACATCTCTGCCGCCAGGCGCTGTTGATGCGCTTGCCAATGAACTCTCACGCCGTATTACCCAGTATTATCCTGAAGACGAAAGCCATGTTCAGGTGCGTTATGCCGCTGCTAACAACCTTTCAGTGTTAGGGGCCAGCAAAGAAACTCGCGATCGTATTAGCGAAATATTGCAAGAGACCTGGGAAAGCGCTGACGACTGGTTTGCTGCGGATTAAAAACCATCCTGGAAGTGGCAAATTCAATGTTGTACCGCTGCTTTCATACCATCACCAAAATAATTTTCCCTCGTTATTTTTTATGCCGGGTGTCGCCATCCGGTTTTTTTATTGTTTAAATTTCACTCTTTAAATATTTCCCATTCCCGATCACAACTCAGATTTCACTGATATCAACAAACATCCTTCTGCTTAAAAATCGTCCAAATACACGCTTTTATGTAAAAATTGTGTTGCAGGGTATTTATTTCTCCGTCGAATTAGCTTAATCATTGATATACTTAACTGGCTTCACATTAAACAAGCATTAAACCTCGCGAACCGTTGTCTTAAACACACGTATAAAAGGGGTTATGATGGAAAAAAATAGTGATGTTATCCAGACCCATCCCTTAGTCGGATGGGACATCAGCACCGTAGATAGCTATGACGCGCTGATGCTTCGCCTGCACTACCTGACCTCGAATACGCAAAAGAACGACGAAACTGAAATCGGTCAAACTTTATGGCTGACCACGGATGTTGCCCGGCAATTTATTTCTATTTTAGAAGCCGGCATTGCTAAGATTGAATCTAGTGATTACCAGGTAAACGATTATCGTAAGCATTGATTGCCGATGCTACCCAAATAACGCAAGGCACCGTTGAGGTGCCTTTTTTATTATTCAGGCCTCGCTTAATTGTCAGCCCGCGAGGAATTAATTACTCTGCTGTATAATTTAATTTTTGCCAGAGGGAAGAAAAAGCACCATGCATTATGACCTTATCATTGTCGGTAGTGGTTCTGTCGGCGCAGCCGCCGGGTGCTATGCCACTCACTCCGGTTTAAACGTGTTAATGATTGATAGCCACCATCCTCCCCACCAGCAAGGTAGCCATCATGGCGATACACGTCTGATGCGCCACGCTTATGGTGAAGGGGAAAAATATGTCCCGCTGGTGTTACGTGCACAAAAGCTTTGGGATGCGTTGCAGGAGATCAGCGGTGAGAAAGTGTTCCATCGCACGGGCGTGATTAATCTCGGGCCAAAAGATTCAGCGTTTATCTCCACGGTACAAAGCAGCGCGCAAAACTGGTCATTGCCGCTTGAGACGCTCACAGCCCAGGAAGTGATGACGCGCTGGCCGCAAATCACGGTCCCGGAACAGTATCTTGGCCTGTTTGAGCCAGATTCTGGCGTATTGCGTAGCGAGCTGGCGGTGAAAACCTATATCCGTCTGGCAAATCAGGGCGGTTGCGCACAACTATTTAACTGCCCGGTGACGGACATTCGCCATACTGCTGAAAGAGTCGTGGTTCAGACGCCAGAAGGTGAGTTTACCGCTGATAAACTGTTGGTCAGTGCCGGAACCTGGGTCACAAAATTGCTGCCTGAATTGCCGGTGACGCCAGTGCGTAAAATCTTTAGCTGGCACCAGGCTGATGGACGCTATAGCGAAAGCAATAACTTCCCCGCATTTACCGCCCAATTGCCTGATGGCAGCCAGTATTACGGGTTCCCGGCAGGTGAGGATAACGAACTCAAACTGGGCAAACATGATGGCGGGCAGATTATTAGCGAGCCACAGCAACGCAAACCATTTGGCGCCGTTGCCACTGACGGTAGCGAAGTGTTTAACTTCTTACGCCAGATAATGCCAGGCGTCGGGGTTTGTATGCATGGCGCGGCCTGCACATATGATATGTCGCCGGATGAAGATTTTATTATTGATACCCTTCCGGATCATGACAACACGATGATCATCTCGGGCTTAAGCGGGCATGGTTTTAAATTCGCTTCGGTACTGGGGGAAATCGCCTGTCAGTTTGCGCTGGGCAACACGTCGAGCTTCGATCTGAAGCCGTTTTCCCTTTCACGCTTTAATTCATTGAAATAAGCAACATGGGTGGATACGTTTGTATCCACCCACACAGATCACTCAGGATCCGGGATCCCTAATGTGGTGTTCAAAACCCCTCGGGATTTATTGAAAATCTTATTGCCATTCTCACGGCCTGCGCGTCGGCGACGTTGTTCCTCTGGCGTAAGCGCCAGCTCTTCGCGGCAAATGTCACTACAGCAGCCAGCAAACTTCTCAGCACAAGCTGGGCACTGAATAAACAGCAGATGGCAGCCGTCGTTTTTGCAGTTGGTGTGGCTATCGCAAGCTGTCCCACACTGATGGCAGTGGGCAATCACATCATCAGAAATGCGCTCGCCCATACGCTCGTCGAAGACAAAGTTTTTGCCGACAAAACGCACCGGGATACCTTGCTCACGCGCTCGGCGCGCATATTCGATAATCCCACCTTCAATGTGATAAACATTTTTGAAGCCGTTATGCAGCATCCAGGCGCTGGCTTTTTCACAACGAATCCCACCGGTGCAATACATGACGATTTTTTTGTCTTTGTCGTCCTGCAACATATCGACCGCTTTCGGTAACTGTTCACGAAACGTGTCCGCAGGAATCTCCATAGCATCCTGGAAATGGCCCACTTCATATTCGTAATGGTTACGCATGTCGATAAACACAGCATCCGGGTCGTCGAGCATCGCGTTAACATCCGCGGCTTTCAGATAAGCGCCGACATTGCTGGCATCAAATGACGGGTCTTCAATGCCATCGGCAACGATACGGTCACGCACTTTCATGCGCAGTACCCAAAATGATTTTCCATCGTCTTCAAGGGCGATATTCAGACGCACGCCATTGAGCACAGGATGGAATCCGTAAAGTGTTTCGCGGAAGGCATCGACCCGACTTTGCGGAACGCTAATTTGCGCATTGATCCCTTCATGTGCGAGATACACGCGGCCAAAAACATTCAGCGCAGTAAACGCCTGGTAAAGTGCGTCGCGCGTAGCTTGCGGCTCTTCGATAGTGAAATATTTATAGAATGAGATTGTGGTGCGTGGCTCGGTTTCAGCCAACATGCGCACGCGCAATTCATCATTCGATATGCGGTTGTGTAACACTGGCATGGTGTTCGCTCGGCAATCGTTGACAGGAAAAAAGTGGGCTGCATCATAAAGCAATTAACGTTAATTTACATCCCTGTATTTTGCGCTACATTTTCCTCATTTATCTGCAACCGAAACAACAAACGGTGGAATATCAAACACTCTGCTACTGTTAATTTTGGCTGCCTCATATTTAATGTCACAATAGACTTACTCAAGAAGATCCGGCATTTGCCGTCACTATAGGTTTTACATGACGAACTTACCGCAATTCTCGCGCGCTTTACTTCATCCCCGGTACTGGGGAATCTGGTTTGGGATTGGCTTACTTTATTTAATTACCCTGCTCCCCTACCCAGTGATTTACCGACTTGGGCGTGGCCTCGGCAAACTCGCCAGGCGTTTTATGAAACGCCGCGTCAGAATTACCCGTCGCAATCTTGAACTCGCCTTCCCAAATAAAACGGCGGAAGAGCGCGAGGTCTATCTGGATAAAAACTTTGAGTCTGTGGGTCTTGGCCTGATGGAAACCGGCATTGCCTGGTTCTGGCCAACCTGGCGTATTCAGCGCTGGTGCGACGTCAGCGGCGTAGATCAAATCCATGCGGTGCAAAAGGCCAAACGCGGCGTACTGCTCATCGGTATTCATTTCCTGACGCTTGAACTTGGTGCGCGAATGTTTGGTATGAATACGCCGGGCATCGGTGTATACCGCCCCAATGACAACCCCCTTCTTGACTGGCTACAAACCTGGGGCCGGATGCGCTCAAACAAAAGCATGATTGACCGCAAAGACCTTAAAGGGATGATTCGTGCGCTCAAACAGGGCGAAATCATCTGGTACGCGCCAGATCACGACTACGGCCCGCGCGGCAGTGTTTTCGTCCCGTTCTTTGGCGTCGATGAGGCGGCAACCACCATGGGGACATACACTCTTGCACGTATGTCAGGTGCCGCGATTGTCCCTATGGTTCCACGCCGCAAACCGGACGGCAAAGGGTATGAGCTAATTATTCTCCCCGCAGAGTTTTCCCCGCCGCTGGAAACCCCGGAAGGCACGGCAATCTGGATGAACAAAATCATCGAGCAATGCATCATGATGGCCCCTGAGCAATATATGTGGCTACACCGCCGCTTCAAAACACGCCCTGAGGGTGTGCCTGCGCGCTACTAACCTCTCTCTATTCGATTAAGTCATAGGGCGACGCCAGGTCGCCCTAATTCGTTCTAAAATACGGTTTCAGAAACGTTGCCTCCCTGCCGCTTACAGGCGCATAATTAGCAAGGTAATAATTCCTCAGCACATCTTCTTTGCATCGAACTGGAGTTTTATGACTCTCCCCGAGAGCACTAGCACTATCAACTGGAAACGAAATCTTACCGTCGCATGGCTTGGGTGTTTTCTGACCGGCGTCGCATTCAGCCTGGTTATGCCTTTTCTTCCCTTGTATGTCGAACACCTCGGTGTGACAGGCCACAGCGCCCTGAATATGTGGTCGGGCATCGTTTTCAGCATTACCTTTCTGTTCTCTGCGATAGCGTCACCGTTTTGGGGAGGGCTTGCCGACCGCAAAGGGCGCAAAATAATGCTGCTGCGTTCCGCATTGGGTATGTCTATCGTGATGGTGTTAATGGGCTTTGCGAGCAATATCTGGCAATTTTTAGCTCTGCGCGCCTTGCTCGGTTTGTTAGGTGGATTTGTGCCTAATGCGAACGCGCTGATTGCTACCCAGGTCCCCCGTCATAAAAGCGGTTGGGCGCTCGGCACACTTTCAACGGGTGGAGTAAGCGGTGCATTACTCGGGCCAATGATCGGCGGTTTTCTGGCGGATACCTACGGTCTTCGTCCGGTATTTTTCATTACGGCAGCCGTGCTATTTACCTGCTTCGTTTTCACACTTTTTTGTATTCGTGAGCAATTTACTCCAGTTCACAAGAAAGACATGCTGCACGCACGCCAGGTGCTCACCTCGCTGAAAAACCCAAAACTGGTGCTGAGTCTGTTTGTTACCACGATGATTATTCAGGTAGCGACCGGTTCGATTGCGCCAATTCTGACGCTATATGTGCGTGAGCTGGCGGGGAATGTCAGCAACCTGGCCTTTATCAGCGGCATGATTGCCTCGGTGCCGGGGGTTGCAGCATTGATTAGCGCACCGCGACTGGGGAAACTGGGTGACAGAATTGGCCCGGAGAGAATTTTAATTTGTGCGCTGGTGATTTCAGTGCTGCTGCTGATCCCAATGTCGATGGTACAAACGCCTTTGCAATTGGGCATATTGCGTTTCCTGCTCGGTGCGGCTGATGGCGCACTGCTTCCTGCCGTTCAAACCCTGCTTATTTACAACTCCAGCAACCAAATTGCCGGGCGTATCTTTAGCTACAACCAGTCCTTCCGCGATATTGGCAACGTCACCGGGCCGTTAATCGGGGCAGCTGTTTCAGCCAGCTACGGCTTCCGCACGGTGTTTTTAGTCACCGCCTGCGTCGTCCTCTTCAATGCGCTTTACTCATGGATTAGCCTGCGCCGCCCGACCGATCGCGCCCGTATTTTGGAAGATTAATCCTCTAATCCTCGAAGTACGACGAGGATTAAATCTCATACTTGCAACTTTGCAAACAGCGTCAACAATTAACTTGAAAATGCGCTGTAGCGCGCTCCCTGACCTGTAACAAAAGGAGATGAGTATGAGTCTGTATGCGACGCTAGAAGAGGCGATTGATGCCGCACGAGAGCTTTTCCTTGTAGACAACCCTGAACTTGATGAAGAGAGTGCCAGCGTTTCGCAGCTGAACATTCAGAAATACATTCTTCAGGACGGCGATATTATGTGGCAGGCCGAGTTCTTCGCTGATGACAGCGAGGATGGGGAATGTTTGCCGATGGTCAGCGGTGAGGCTGCGCAAAGTGTCTTCGACGGTGACTACGATGAAATCGAGTTACGTCAGGAATGGATTGAAGAAAATACGCTACATGAATGGGATGAAGGTGAATTTCAACTTGAGCCGCCTCTGGATACCGAGGAAGGGCAGACTGCGGCTGATGAATGGGATGAAAGATAACACCTATTCGTAAGGCCCGTGGCTGGCATCAATGGGCAATAATAGCGTATCGAATACCAAAGAAAACGGTAAATCGAGCACGGTAATATAGCGCCATGCGCTGTCACGCACATCCCACTGCACACCGGGGTAATACTGATTACCATGTCCCTGCCCCGGAACAGCACGGCTGATAATACTGCCACACCCGCTCAGCACGCACGCCATCGCTATCACAACCATCATTCTTAACAAATTGTCTCTCCTGTTTTTCCGGCTGAGTATAACCGCCGGTTGCCTGAGCGCAAAAAAATGCCGACCCGAAGGTCGGCATTGATAACGCGTATTTCGCATTACTTCGTCGGCAGAGCCTCAGGGTTCAGGCTCACCGTTTTGTAGCTATCCACCCAGGAGGAATAACGCTCCGGGTTCGACCACACACGATAATGCAGACGAGACATCGTTACCGGGTCACTTAACAGCACCAGACGACGATCGCGATTGAGTTTATCAGGCGTTTCGTTCAGCGCCTGCTCAACGTGACGGTCACGGGCAATTTCCAGCACCTGGCTTGCACGGTGACGCGCAGTAGCCATGGCGGTTGTCAGGGCGTTAAACGACGGGTTAAACACCGCGTGCATAAAGCCATCATCCAGCGTACGGCTGCGGTTGAGCTTCAGGTAGTTGTCGGTATCCACCAGCACCTGCGGAGGAGAATACTCTTCCGGGATCAGGAACAGTTTCCAACGTTTGGTGCGCAAACCGATGGTCGCACGACTCGAAATCACCGATACAAACGGCGACAGAATCAGCGAGAACACGATTGGCGCGAGCCAGAACAGGAAGCGTAAATCCAGCCACGCCATACCCACAGCCCATACCAGACCCAACAGAAGCTGAGAACCGTGGCGCATAAACGCTTCACCCCATGGAGTGGAGTCATCATCACGCTGCGGTGAATTCCATACCACTTCCCAACCGAGGAACGCGCTGACCACAAATACGGTGTGGAACAACATGCGCACCGGAGCCAGCAGCACTGAGAACAGCACTTCAAGCAACAGAGAAGCCGTTACGCGGAAGAATCCACCGAACTCTTTCGAGCCTTTGCACCAAATCAAAATGATGCTCAGAAGCTTCGGCAGGAACAGCAACACCATAGTGGAGGCAAACAAGGCAATCGCCAACTCCGGACGCCACTGCGGCCACACCGGGAACAGCTGGCGCGGTTGCAGGAAGTATTGCGGTTCGGTCAACGCATGCACCACCTGCAAGGCAGTCGATAACGCGAGGAACATAAACCACAACGGCGCGGACAGATATGACATGACGCCTGTCAGGAATACCGCACGGTGAACCGGGTGCATACCTTTTACCAGGAACAGACGGAAGTTCATCAAGTTACCGTGGCACCAACGGCGGTCACGCTTGAGTTCATCCAACAAGTTCGGTGGCAGTTCTTCATAGGAACCCGGCAAGTCATAGGCAATCCACACGCCCCAACCCGCACGACGCATCAGCGCTGCTTCTACGAAGTCGTGCGACAGGATGGAACCTGCGAATGAACCTTCACCTGGCAGTGGCGCTAACGCGCAGTGCTCGATGAACGGTTTAACGCGGATGATCGCATTGTGACCCCAGTAGTGGGATTCACCCAACTGCCAGAAGTGCAGACCCGCCGTAAACAGCGGCCCGTAAACGCGTGTTGCAAACTGCTGGCAACGCGCATACAGGGTGTCCATGCCAGACGCTTTTGGCGAAGACTGAATGATGCCCGCATTCGGGTTAGCATTCATCAGGCGCACCAGGTTGGTCAGGCAATCACCGCTCATTACGGAGTCAGCATCCAACACCACCATGTAGCTGTATTGGTTGCCCCAACGACGACAGAAGTCATCAATGTTGCCACTTTTACGTTTTACGCGGCGGCGGCGGCGGCGATAGAAAATCTGCCCTTCGCCCTGCACTTCGTTAATCAGCTCCATCCAGGCTTTTTGCTCGGCAACACAGATATCCGGGTTGTAGCTATCGCTCAGGATGTAAACGTCAAAGTGCTGCTGTTGGCCCGTTGCTTTTACCGATTCCCACGTCGCGCGCAGACCCGCAAAAACACGGTCTACGTCTTCGTTACAGATAGGCATGATAAGCGCGGTACGGTTCGCCGGATCAATAGGCTCATCGCCGACGGTTGAAGCAGAGATACTGTATTTATCTTTGCCCATCAGCAGTTGCAGGAAGCCCATCAGCGCGGTCCAAAAACCGGCTGATACCCAACAGAACAAAATCGCAAAGAGGATCAAGATGCCGGTTTGCAACACATACGGCAGCAGTTGCATGAAGGACACCCACAAATCCTGGCCGATCATATCGGAAGGATTAATCAGCGCCCAACCCTGGTACGGAAGAATGGTCTTCATGTACCAGGTTGCGACCACAGTCTGAGAAATGGTCAGCAGCAACAGGATGTAACGGCGGATAGTTCCGACGGTACGCCATTTCTGCTCGGCTTCAGCCTCTTCTTTCGACATATAGCGAGGGTTAACTTCACGCCCGCGTAAACGATCCCAGAAACGACCAATTGGGTTGGTGCGCCACGGATCGGGGAACATAGAAGAACGCGTTGCTTTTGGCATCGCCTGCAACTGAGTGCGCCCTTCTTCATCCTCGATCAGCTGTTCACCACCGAGCGATCCGGGCCAGCTCATTTCGAGCCGGGCCTTTACCGAAGCTAAAGGGGAATCATCAGCTCTGTCGTAGTGGTGCCCTTGCGCGTCGAGCGCCTCGTGCACCGCTTGCAGACTCGATGCAGGAAGCGCCGCCTTCTGCTCAGCAGAAAGCGCAAGTGCATCAATGTAATCAGACGCAGTATCAGTAATCTTATTCATTGGCAGGTAGCTGGTAGCTCCAGGTTTCGCTCAACGTTTGGTCACCATTGACCAGCGCTGCACGCATTTCAGTCGGCTTCTTGTCGTCTTTGACTTTCACACGTACGGTCAAACGCCAGCCTTTAGTGACCGGGTTATAACGTACCTGGCTGTCAACGATTTCACCGTTGTCACCAATGCTGGTTTGCGCAGTAACCGGTGTGTCTTGCGGCAGTTTTTTCATGTCCGCACCGATATAATCCACAACAAACGCAATCGTGCCGTCAGGCTGACGAATCAGATTTGACTGTTTCACATCACCTGTTGAGCGACGAGTCTGCGCAACGTATGCGTTATCAGGCGCATGCATTTTGTCTTCATCACGGCTAAAGGTAATGGTGTACTTAAAGTTCATCTCTTTGCCTGGTTCCGGCAGTTGATCCGGTGTCCAGTAAGCAACGATGTTGTCATTGGTTTCGTCATTGGTAGGGATTTCCACCAACTCGACGCGACCTTTACCCCAATCACCTTGTGGCGCAACCCAGGCACTTGGGCGCTGATCGTAACGATCGTCTAAATCTTCAAAGCGAGAGAACTGACGGCCACGTTGCAGCAAACCAAATCCAACTGGGTTTTCTGTCGCAAACGAGCTGACAGCCAGGTGTTTCGGGTTGTTCAGCGGACGCCAAATCCACTCACCGTTCCCGGCATGAATAGACAGACCGTTAGAGTCATGCAATTCAGGACGGAAATTTGTAGCAGGTGAAGGCTGGTTTGGCCCAAACAGGAACATACTGGTCAGTGGTGCCACGCCCAGTTTGCCGACTTTATCGCGCAGATAAACTTTCGACTGCACGTTAACAACAGTGTCACGCCCAGGGGTAATCACAAAGCGATACGCACCCGTTGCACGTGGGGAGTCGAGCAACGCATAAAGGGTCAGCGTTTTATCGCCAGCTTTCGGGCGTTCAATCCAGTATTCACGGAAACGTGGGAACTCTTCGCCAGAAGGCAAAGCAGTATCAATTGCCAAACCACGAGCAGACAGGCCATAAACCTGACCTGAGCCAATCACACGGAAATAACTCGCCCCGAGCATGCTGACAATTTCGTCGTTCTTATCTTTGCTGTTGATCGGATAGAGCACTTTGAACCCGGCAAAGCCGAGATCTTTCACGGTGTCTTTATCGTGTTTTACATTACCGAAATTAAAGTAATCCGGGTTGTACTTGATCTTATGAACCGCTGTTGCTGTCACTTCATTGATAGCAACCGGGGTGTCGAAGTACATACCCTGATGATAAAATTCAAGCTTAAATGGGGTCTTTAACTTGCTCCAGTAGGCTTTGTCATGATTGAACTGGATCTGCTGATAGTCCGCATATTTCATGTCGCGGAAGAGCGATGGCAGATTGCTTTTCGGTGCTTCGTAGCTTTTGCCCGCTAATGTTTTCGCTTGTTTTGCGACATCATCGATGGTGAAGGCCCAAACCGAGGTGGTATAAAGTGACAGCATTACAGCGGCACCAAGCCCACACATTTTCATCATTTTTAGTTTATGTTTCATATTAACCAGCACATCCCCCTTTGTGTGCTTAAATCAATCCAATCCATTTTAATGGAAACTTCTGCTTTCCGACAACCAATTACCCGCATTGTTCAGCGCGCCGGCTCAGCCTTTAAGCAAAAAAAGACAACTGCTTACGCTTTCAGAGTGCATCCAGGAGACAGGATGTCACGGTTAGTGTAGGGTTGCCACGGAATTGATACCGTTCGGGACTTCAAGCCTATTGGGATATGTTCTTAAGGATAAGGCGATTCGTCCGATAATGTCTGGAGTATTATGAGTAAAGCACCACAGCAACGCGAGTTTTTCCTGGATTCAATTCGGGCCTGGTTAATGCTTTTAGGCATCCCGTTCCACATCTCGCTCATCTATTCAAGCCACCAATGGCACGTCAACAGCGCCGAAGCCTCATGGGGTTTAACCCTTTTCAATGACTTTATTCACGCCTTCCGCATGCAGGTGTTTTTCGTCATTTCAGGCTATTTCTCTTACATGCTTTTTTTGCGCTATCCGCTTAAACGCTGGTGGAAAGTGCGCGTGGAGCGTGTCGGTATCCCGATGTTAACCGCCATTCCGCTGCTAACTCTGCCGCAATTTTTAATGCTGCAACATGTGAATGATAAAGCCAAAAATTGGCCCGGCCTGACCCCTTACGAAAAGTACAACACGCTGGTTTGGGAACTGGTTTCTCACCTGTGGTTTTTATTAGTGATGGTCGTGCTGACTACCGTTTGTTTATTTTTGTTTCAACAAATGAAAAAACGTCTGGCTGATACCTCAGAAAATAATCAATCCGCAATCACTTTAGGAAAGCTCTCAATCGCGTTTCTGGGATTCGGTATTTTATACGGCGCCATTCGCCGCACGATTTTTATTATTTATTCGCCAATTTTAAGCGATGGTTTATTTAATTTCGTGGTCATGCAAACGCTGTTTTACCTGCCATTCTTCATGCTTGGTGCGTTAGTGTTTGTTCGCCCGCAGCTAAAAGCGCTGTTTACCACCCCTTCGCGATGGTGCGCGATGGGTGCAGCCCTCGCCTTTGTCGCCTACTTGCTCAATCAGCGCTATGGCAGCGGCGATGCGTGGATGTATGAAACAGAAAGCGTGATTACGATGGTGATGGGCTTGTGGATGGTTAATGTGGTGTTTTCACTTGGTCATAAATTGCTTAACTTCCAGTCAAAGCGCGTCACCTATTTCGTCAATGCCTCGCTTTTTATTTATCTGGTGCACCATCCGTTAACGCTGTTTTTCGGCGCATACATCACGCCGCACATTCATTCAAACGCGCTGGGCTTTATAACCGGGCTCATTTTTGTCGTGGGAATTGCCGTCGTGCTTTATGAAATCCACCTGCGAATTCCCTTGCTGCGCTTCTTGTTCTCCGGCAAACCGCAGAATGTGGCGGTGAAAGTTTCGTAGGTCGGATAAGCGCCAGCGTCATCCGACACAAATTTCACAGTAGCCACTCAATCGGCAACCTGTAAACCAATCTCACCAACACCCGCTGCCAAAAGCGGGTGTGCGGTTCTTTCTTCCAGACAAACTCTTTGCCATCGCTAGTTTCAACCCAATTCACCCTTCCCCAGCGATCTAAACGCAGCGCCCATGCAGCTTCTTTCTGGCTCTGAGTAAAGCGTTGATGAATATTTTTCGCCAGCGCCTCACTTTCAATCACAAAACCCATTTCGGTATTAAGCATCGCGGAGCGCGGGTCAAAATTGAACGAGCCAATAAACACTTTTTGCTTATCGACGCTGAAGGTTTTGGCATGCAGGCTGGAACCTGAATTACCGGTTAAGCCGCGGTCACGCAGCCTGCGCGGATTATCATTTTCAGGTTTTAATTCATAAAGTTCGACGCCGTGGCGCAGGAGCTTTTTTCGCCAGCGCGCATATCCCGCATGCACGACAGCAACATCGTTGGCAGCCAGCGAGTTCGTCAGAATCGCGATTTTCACTCCTTTACGCACCAGGCCTAATATTTGCGCTACACCGGCGCGAGTTGGCACGAAATAGGCGGAAATAATGTCTATTTCCTGCTCCGGCATACCTATCACATTCATCAGGCGCTGGGGTAATAGCGTGTGGTTACGCGCCCTTCCCTGCCCTTTACGCGGGTCATCGCTCAGTAAACGCGTCTTTGCCCAGTACATTTCAAGGGTTCGGGAAACCAGGTTAGTCGCAAACTGGCTGGTTGTGAGTCTATCAAGATAGCGTCGCGCCTTCGGGTCATCACGCCAGTCGTCAGGAAGCTGCACACGGTTATGCAAAACATCGGGGTCAACATCCAACACTTTTTCCAGCGTCGAGACGCACTGGCTGTTCCAGTAGCGTTCAAAATCCTGACTCACCTCGCCGACAACAGGGCCGATAGCCAACACATCTAAATCTGAAAATAGCGGTTGTTTACCCACGCCAAAGTAGGCATCACCCACATTGCGGCCACCGATAATCGTCGTTTCGCCATCAACGGTGAACGACTTATTGTGCATTCGGCGGTTGAGCCGGGCAAAATCAGTCAGATAACCGATGGCGCGAAACAGGCGAAATGAAAAAGGATTAAACAGGCGGACTTCAATCTGCGGATGAGAATTGAGTAATTTTAAAATGTCATCCAGACCATTGGTGTTGTTATCGTCGAGCAACAAGCGAACCTTAACGCCGCGCTCTGCCGCCGCCAGTAACGCGCTAAATAACAGCCGCCCCGACATATCGCCCTGCCAGATGTAGTACTGGATATCGAGGGTTTTTTCCGCCATACCGCACAGTAAATAACGTGCTGCAAATGCGTCAAGGCTATCAGCAAGCGGATGGATACCGCTCAGACCTGGGTGCTCAGCAAGCGTGGGGGTGATCGCCTTTCCCAGGCGCGTACCGTGATGGTTTTTCACATTAAAGCTGTGCAAGTCGTTGCTGATAGATACGGGTACTTTCATCGTCAAAGCAGACAAAAATCACCTGTTCCGGCAACGGACGCAGGCCGATATAACGATAAACGGTATCAATGGCTATTTTTGCGGCCTCATCTTTAGGGTAGCCGTAGGCGCCGGTGCTGATCGCAGGGAAAGCAATCGAGCGATAACCATTGGCAGCGGCTAAGTCCAGGCAGTTGCGATAGGTTTGCTCAAGCAATTGGGCTTCATGTTTTTCGCCGCCGTGCCACACAGGGCCAACGGCATGAATCACGGCTTTAACAGGAATATTTCCGGCTTCAGTAATCACCGCATGGCCGGGTGCACACTCGCCTTGTTGCTGAACGATCACTTTGCAGGCAGCCAATAATGCCGGACCTGCCGCGTGATGAATCGCCCCATCAACTCCGCCGCCCCCCATCAGGGATGAATTCGCCGCATTGACAATCACATCAACCTCGACGCGGGTGATATCACCTTGTATCACCGACATTCTTTCACTCATTGGGAAATCTCCAGTTAGTCTTTGATAGTAGTCTAAACTTACCGAACAGCAGACGTATATCACTTAATCATTGATTTCCTGCTAGCACTCTAAGCGCCATTTTGTTGCCAGGAAAAACTCCCCATAAATTAATCTGATGATACAGATAAATTCCATGCCATTTTTCTGGATTATTTCCTCTCGCATGCCGCAAGCTCGAAAATGATAATATGTTATCTCTGATGATTATCCCCAAACTGCCACGGGTGATATTTTGACCGCATTGAATCTTCCCTGAATTTAACGCTAATTTAAGAGAGTAACTTATGATCAGTGCAGCCCATGCCCGCGATGTTATTTTCATCGAGCCTTTCATTTTCTTCGCCATTATTGGGATGGCAGCCTGGGGGGGGATCGTAAAGCGAATTATGATCACTCAGAAAAAAAATTCGCGAGTCGGTATTAAGGTTTACCTGCAGCAAATGGTGGTATCCATTTTCAGTGGTTTAATATTAAGTATCATGGTCCTGTCCAGAAATGCCTCTGATGACAGAGTATTAATTGTTGCTGGTTTAGGCGGTGTTTTTTCCGGGCCAATATTGACTATAATCAGCAAGAAAATTAATACCTTAATAGAAAATCTAAACCCAACCGTGAAGAAATCATAATCACCTTTAGCGAAAAAAAAAGTGGGCACTCAATGAGTGCCCACTTAATTTTACCGGTCATTAACCCACCAGCAAACTCTATTATTTACAAGCCTTCAGTTCTTTCCACTGTGACCATTCCCCAGTAAATTCAGGATTCCCTGGTTCATTATTTTGTGTCCAGTAATTCGCGAGATATGTCTTACCTTTCCAGTTAACCTGCTCACCACCATAATAAATTTTGGAAGCGTTCCAGTTATTCGCACAAGTGGTTGTTGCGCCTTCATCCGGGAGCGGTTGAACTTTAGGTATGACTGTCAGGGTATAACTTGCCACACTGCTTTTCTTGCCATCGGAAACGGTTAACGTAAATTCATAATCCTGCTTTTTCGTTACCACAGGTGCCACAAAGTTCAGTGAATCCTGATTTGTGGTGCCAAGGGTTGAGCCATTGGGTAACAACCAGCTGTAGGTGAGTTTGTCACCGTTCGCATCACTGGAATCTTTGGCATTCAGCGTCACATTCGCCTGGCTTTCAACTTCACCGATTGGCCCGACTAACTTCGCGACAGGAGCAACATTGGTGTCGGTTGGTTGTGTTGGTTCATCAGGCTGGACAGGTTCTGGCGGTGTAACTGGCTCTGGTGGCGTTACCGGTTCTTCTTTACCGTTGTCATCAACAATTTTCACGTTAAAGAAGTGCTGTACACAGCGTTTGTAGTCACCCTCTTTGAATGCGGAGAATGGCGTCTGGTATCCGACTAACTGGCAAGAGTAGGTCTGCCCAGATGGCGTGTCAGGATTCCATCCCCAATCCTGTTCCCAGTATTGAGGCAGAGCACCGGAACCGCCTTCATCGAACTGCTTCATGTTTTTACAACCCAGCACTTCATCAGCGGCGATTGGCACCTTCAGGTATTCCGCTTCGCTTTTGTAGTAAGAGATGCGGTTTTCACCCTGAGCAATCTCCGTTGGGCCACCACATTCAACACCGCCATTAATGATTTGGATAGTCACCCCAAACCCTGGGACCAGGCCGTTTTGTTTGTCGTGCTCGTTAGGTTTCCAGGTGCCGTCGATAACATGCAGCATGCTCGGTTTTGGTGCCTGAGGAGTTACAAAGAAGAAGACTGCGCTGGCAAGGTTCAGCCAGGTATCGGCCACCATTTCAGGTTTATCCAACAGCGTGCGGACCGTGCCGAACATGGCGTCAGAGAACGGGCCGTAGTTGTAGTTATACGAAAGTTGTTTTGCGCCACGGCCAAAATAACTGACGAAATCACCGTCTTTATCTTTACCGCATGGCCACGTCTGCCCTTGCCAGACATCCGGGTTACATTCGCCGTTATAGCCACCCTTCTGCCCTTCAACCCAGCCCATTTCGCGCAGATAGACCAGACCCTGGCGCCATACGGCCTCAGGCCGCCAGTCTTCGTGCCCACCCGTTTCCTGAGCAAAGTGGGCAAACATCGTCGCAAGCACTTTACGGCAAATAGCATCCGAATCACGTCCATCGGTATAAGTGCCGCACACCGCAGGGAATTTACCGATCGCTTTTATAAAATTGGTGTAGCTGTATTGTGGGTCGCGTAGTGGGAAAATATAATCCCATTTCTCGCTATTCAGAATACTTTCAACACGCTTTACGTTGGCGGGATTAGAAGCAAGCCCTGGGGCTATTTTTTCGACGGAGTCATTATCCAGAGTACGAATAGAGGCTTTAACCTCCTGCATCAAAGGGTCTTGTGTAAGTGAGGTTTCTTTTTTAACAATATCACTTTCTTTTATGACATAGGGTTCGGTGGTATCAGCAGCCATTGCTGTATTAATACTAACCATTAAACACCCTAATGTAATCATATTAAGCATAAAAACCGGTTTGATTTTACGCATAACTTCACCTTATTTAATTTGAAAGTAAAAGCCCTCATTATTTCTCAACCCAGCAACCTTTCACTTTCAGCGAGAAATAGATGAGCGGGTGCCAGGGAAAAGTAATTTAAGGAACAAAAGCATTACCGGATATCACACTGGCATAATAACGATAACATCCTGCTAACTTTTACGATCAATAAAAAACAATCATTATGGTTCATAAAATTTATATTCAGATATCACTATAAAACATTTTATATAGATAAACATCATCAGGGGATAACTCGCGCTCCTCCTTTAAACGTTCATTTTTTAAAATAAAATTACTTACGACAACTCATTTGCTTCAGATAGGATGTAATCTTCTTGATTTCATGTTCTTTAACATTCGAAGATAAATAATTTATATATAGATCTGTTTTCCGTGCTATTAAGCCAGAAGGAAGTTCGGCAATAACAATACACCGACCACGATTTTTGATGAAGTGCTCTGCAAATTTTCGTGGAAACAAAGCTAACATATCGCTGTTTTCTAATGCTTTAATAACACTATCGATAGAAGATGAGCTATAACGTTTTTTAACCACACCGCTATAAGGTACATCAACGCTGTGCACCTGGCTAAAAGTCTCTTTACTTTTCTGCGCAAGACGGCAATTATATTCCACATGAGGAAATGAATAATAATGAGTTAAGGTGATCTCTTTTTGTTTAGCAAGCAGACTATTAGCACCGCAGATAATCACAAAATCATCAACTGAATCTATTTTTTGATTCACCACTCGATCATCTGTTAAACATGTCTGCCCGACGACAACATCAATCTTTGATTGCAACAAATATTGGGTGAGGTCTTCATCGCTAAACACAAGATGATTGGCAAATTCAAATGGGCAAACCGACTCGTCTTCGAACTGCGATAGCTCGTTGAAGTAATAATCTTCCGTGACATCTGAACAAATGATTCGTAGCGGTGAATCGTTGCGCTGGCCGATTTTATTGCAGTGCATCACATCCTCGATAATCGTGATCGCTTTCACAAATGAATCGTGGATTTCCAGCGCCATCGGGGTAGGTTTTAAACCCTGCGTGGTACGATAAAAAAGATCGTCACCTAAATGAAGTTTAAGTTTATTAATTAACAAACTTACCGCAGAAACTGAGATGTTTAAATTTTTAGCTGCCCTTGACAAACTTCCTGAGATTATGACTTCATTCATAACCTTGATCAAATTATAATCAAATCCCGTTGATTTATTACCTGCCATCGTGAACTCCATATATGATGAATGAGCACTAATTTTCTAGACGTTTTAAAATTAGATAAAGTGAAATGTTTTCTTTATTTACAACTCTTCAATTATTAAATCTAAAAGCAGCAATGCCAATGCATTAAGACTCATCTGATTGACAACCCCCAACCAGATGAGCAATAAAAATAAAATCTTATTTTTTATCACCAAAAGTGATTAGTATTATTAAAGTAAGTTATACCCTCCATGTCACGGTGCAGCTAAACTCACTCGTTCTTTCATCCACCCATAAATAAATGATTCATTTTTCACTCTGCTTTCAGCTAACTCCAGATAGTGTTGCCCTTGTGAACAATTTAGAGAAAGCAGCATAACGCCTTCACCCTCTTTACCTCTTTTTAGCAAAAAAGCATTGAGCGCATTTAAGGTTGCTGGCCCAATATTGCCATCAACAATAATATCTGGATAATACGCGCCTTGGTTGTTATAGGCATTTAACCAGCGTTGTAACCATTTAATCCCTACAACCGGCCCCATATTTGTACCTGTATCACACAGCTCATAGGCAAGAGCAGGTGATATTTTGTCTATCTTATTAAATCCGGGCAGGTACCAATAATTTTTCTCCAGAATCGTATAGGCATCCTCACGAGAAAAATTTTTCATATCACCACTATATCCAAAATCTCGCGCTGTTTTTTCGGTAATACCCCAACGTGTCGCACCTCCAGAATCGTTTGGATGGTTTACATAATTACCTTCTTTCTCTAAAACCGCATTGATAACCGGATTAACAGACATGATAAACCTCCCCAGATAACGGAATGGCGATAAGTAATATAAATTGATATTTATATTTCCATTGTGTAAACAGAAGTTAGATTAAGAATGTACTGGCAATAATGAGCAGTATACCGATAAATACTCCCGCATAAACCCAGCGATTCAGGAGGTACCTTTTTTCCTTTTTCTCTACAACCTCAATATGAATACTCGAACTCACCCTAATACCTGATTTAGGTACAGTGATAAAGAATTCATCAATCCCCAGGGTTTTCAAATCGCGTCGAATTAAATATAACGTTTGAGTCAGGCTTGCATCGCTGGTGAACTTGCTCCGTTCCCCCCACAACGCCTGTGCAATCGCCACTTTATCAATAACTTCATCGGCTGCATGCTGAATGATATACGCAAGACACCGTGCACGCATGAAGGTCAGCTTGATAGTAATATTGCTACGCAGTTTTTTTAATTCTTTCGTTTCTTCATTAAAGATAAATTCATTGTTAATTAGATAGACAGTCATCATTTTCACCACTCCAGGGGATGTGTTCAATATCACAGATAAAAAACGATTCATCTTTGGGTTAAAGCGTATCCGGTTTTCTATTTTTCACCACAGCCAGGCTATGTATTATTTCTTATTTTGCATGGAATGTGATGAATTTATAAATTAATGGACTATTTCAAGTAAGACTCAAATAGCTGTTGAGTTTTACTTGAAATGTACTGCACAGATAACTATCTGAATCTCTTAAAGTTAATTATTGGTCAACAAAATAGAATAAATGCCATTTGTGCTTCTAATATGTTTATCATTTATCGGAATATTAAATCAATAAATCTCTTTTACGCACCAGGCATTATAAATAAAAATGAATGCTTGAGTGTTATTTGCCTGGATACCAGCTTTCACCAATTATGTTAGCCAACAGCAAGCCGCTGTTACCCAATTAATTGTTAATCAGGATAATATTATGGCTACTAGTAAATTAATTCAGAAAGATGCGCTAACCCAGTCATCTTATGATGCGGATGGTTTTAACCCGGCAACAGAAACAGTGAAATACAGTTATACCTCAGCTCGCGTTACCAAGCCGGTATATAATAAATATAACACGACCAACAAACCTAAAGTTTTCGGTTATTACACTGACTGGTCACAATATGATGGGCGTCTGCAATCTGCCAGCGCCTCCCCTGAAGACCGTGGCCGTGGTTACGACTTAGCGAATGTCAGCCCAACCGCGTATGACAAAATCATCTTCGGTTTCCTTGGAATTGTGGGTGATACCACAGGTGAAAAAGCTGACACCATCGCTCGTGCGGCAAGCAACCTGAATAAGAAAAATGACCAGGCAACATTCCTTGATCCGTGGGGTGATTTCCAGAGCAGCGAAAACTGCGGCCTGAACGATCCAGGCTGGGCTGAGCTTTCTGTGGAAACAGCAACCCAAGCCAATGTCAAAGGTATCGTTGGCGGTCTGCGCGATTTGCAAGCCAAAGCAAAAGCCCAAGGTCATGACCTGGCGCTCTCGATGAGCATCGGTGGGTGGACGATGAGCAGTGGCTTCCACAATATGGCCAAAACTGCGGCAAGCCGTACTACATTTGCGAAAAGTGTCGCCAGTTTGTTTACGCGTTTCCCGATGTTCTCTGAAGTAGATATCGACTGGGAATATCCTGGTAATGCGGGAAACAATAATGCTTATGATGATACCGATGGTGCGAATTATGCGCTTTTGCTTGCTGAGATCAGCAAACAGTTAAAAGCAATTAACCGCTCTGATGTAAAAATCAGTATCGCCAGCTCCGCAGTCGTCGCCATCCTTGAAAAATCAGATGTTCCAACCCTGATGAAAAATGGTCTGTATAGCATTAACGTCATGACTTATGACTTCTTCGGCACCCCATGGGCAACCGAACTGTCTCACCACACTAACCTGCACGCGCTGGTTGAAGGTGGCTGGGGTATCGATACCATTGTTAACTATCTCCTGGCGAAAGGTTTCCCGGCCGATCGCATCAACGTGGGTTACGCGGCTTATTCCCGCAATGGCCAGAATGCCAAAATTGACAGTTTCTCCCCGCTGGCAGGCTCCTATGCACCGGTCGAAAACGCAACAACCACTGGCTCATTCGAGAGCGGATGCAGTGAATGGTATGACGTGATCAACTGCTATCTGGACCTGGAAAATCAGAAAGGCCGCAATGGTTTTGATGTTTATACCGATAAGATTGCTAACGCCGATTACCTGTATAACAAAAACACCAAACTTTATATGTCGATCGACACACCGCGCAGCGTTAAAGCGAAGGGTGAATATGTTGTGGAAAAAGGTCTGGGAGCGCTGTTTACCTGGACTATCGACCAGGATAACGGTGTGCTGGTGAACGCCGCGCGCGAAGGGTTGGGTTGCCCGATTGTCAAACAAGTTGTCGATATGAAGCCTTTCTACTTTGAAGGTATTAATATCGGCGGAAGCGTACCTGATGATGAACAACCTGAAACCAATACTGCACCGGTTGCCGATATCCAGCTCCAGGTCGTCAGTGGTTCCCGGGTCCGTTTGAGTGGTGCAGAATCAAGCGATGCCGATGACGATACCTTGACCTACAAATGGGTCGCCCCTGCAGGTATTGCACTGAGCAGCACCACCACGTCGACTATCACCTTCACCGCACCGGCCGTTGTCAGCAAAGCGAACTTTGACTTTACGCTGGTAGTAACAGATAGCCATGGTGCCACCTCGGTGAAGAAAGAATTTGTGCTCACCGTCTTTGGGGAAACCGCGGTTGATCCAGAACCAGTGCCAGATCCACAGCCGACTCCAGATCCAGAACCGACCCCGGAACCTACTCCGGACCCGGAACCAACGCCTACTCCAGAACCTGCAGGTAAATATGCGGAATGGATTGCCACCAAAATTTACAACACGGGCGATAAAGTCAGCCATAAAGGCCACGATTATTACGCTAACTACTGGACTCAAAACAACGAGCCAGGCAATCCAGAATTCACTGGCGAATGGTCACAGTGGAAACTGATCTAACCGTATAATTCACTAAAGTAGTATGCACTCATCAAAGCTAGCCAGAACGGGGCAAAATCTTGCCCCGTTCTGATTGCTGACAAAAGTAGTCTAAACTAATCCAACAACTACCCTATAAAGCTTTCACGACTTTCCTTCACAGGCCACCTCTTAAAGGATTTCGCCTCTCCAGTATTTCTAAAAAGACCACTATAGCGTTTTAGCAAGCAGGCTAACTTTCAGAAAGCTCACTCATGCAGGAGAGATTCTATGGCTAGTGAAGCGCAAAAAGTCGGGCTAGTCCCGGTGATGTTAATGGTAGCGGGAAATATTATGGGGTCGGGTGTTTTCTTACTCCCGGCAAACCTCGCCGCCACCGGTGGGATTGCTATTTTTGGCTGGATGGTGACGATAGTCGGCGCAATATCGTTATCAATGGTGTACGCCAAAATGTCCTCGCTCGATGACAGCCCCGGCGGTTCTTACGCCTACGCGCGTCGGGCGTTTGGTCCCTTCCTCGGCTATCAAACCAACCTGCTTTACTGGCTGGCGTGCTGGATTGGTAACGTCGCGATGGTGGTGATTGGTGTCGGCTATCTCAGTTACTTCTTCCCGATGTTAAACCAGCCGTGGCCGTTGACCGTCACCTGTATCGCTATTTTGTGGCTGTTTGTCGGGCTGAATATTATTGGCCCGAAAATGATCACCCGCGTGCAGGCGGTCGCCACGATTCTGGCGTTAATTCCGATTGTTGCCGTCGCCGTTCTGGGGTGGTTCTGGTTTAAAAGTGACACCTACATGGAAGCGTGGAACGTCAGCGGTAAAGGCACTTTTGGTGCGATTCAAAGTACCTTGAGCGTCACGCTGTGGTCATTTATTGGTGTTGAAAGTGCGTCAGTCGCCGCCGCCGTGGTCAAAAATCCTAAACGCAACGTGCCCATTGCCACCATTGGTGGGGTGTTAATTGCCGCAATTTGTTACGTGCTCTCCAGCACCGCCATCATGGGCATGATCCCCAACGTTGACCTGAAAGCGTCCGCATCGCCATTCGGTGACGCCGCGCGCATGGCGATGGGTCCAATGGCAGGCGCGATTGTTTCGTTTTGTGCCGCAGCCGGTTGTTTAGGTAGCCTCGGCGGGTGGACATTACTGGCAGGCCAAACGGCAAAAGCCGCTGCCGATGACGGATTATTTCCACCCATTTTTGCCAAAGTGAATAAAGACCAAACGCCCGTTGCAGGCCTGCTCATCGTCGGCGTGCTGATGACTATCTTCCAGCTCGCCAGTATCTCCCCTGATGCCACTTCGCAGTTCGCCGTGGTTTCCTCGGTCTCAGTCATCTTTACCCTGGTGCCCTACATTTATACCTGCGCGGCGTTAATGCTGGTCGGCCAGGGGCATATGGGTAATCAACGCCTCCCGTTCCTGTTTATTACGTTGATTGCTTTTGTTTACTGCATTTGGGCGGTGGTCGGTTCGGGCGCGACAGAAGTGATGTGGTCGTTCGTTGCCATCATGGTGATTACCGCGATGTACACCGTTAACTATAACCGTCGCCATAAAAACCCCTACCCGCTGGATAAACCCGTGGCTAACGATTAACTGGAGCTGGATATGCTTGATTTAGGCACGCATCAAAAACGCAAAATTCTGGTGGTCGACAGCAGTATTCAGGACGTTAACACCGCCAATGGACGTGCAGTGGCAGAGCTTATCGAGGCGCTGGAAGAAAATAACTTTGCCGTGATTTCAGCGGCAACCTTTGACGATGGCATCGCGACGGTGACGTCCGATGCCTCGCTGTGCTGCATCTTTGTGGACTGGACTTCCGGCGGCAATGACGACGAATCCCACAGCCAGGCCTTTGCGCTGCTGCAAACCATTCGGCGGCGCAATAAGAGTGTTCCGGTGCTGTTAATGGCGGAACACTCGTGCGTCGATACGTTAACGCTCGACTCCATGCGGCTGGTGAATGAATTTGTCTGGATGCACGAAGACACTGCCGAATTTATTGCCGCGCGCGCCCGCTCTCTGATTCAGCGCTATT
The DNA here is from genome assembly GCF_024807715.1 of Buttiauxella sp. BIGb0471. NCBI lineage: Bacteria > Pseudomonadati > Pseudomonadota > Gammaproteobacteria > Enterobacterales > Enterobacteriaceae > Buttiauxella > Buttiauxella sp. BIGb0471. Next base: position 474,827 of record NZ_JANUEU010000002.1, on the reverse strand, counting down.
ACCAGCAATTGCTGCCGCCGTTTACTCGCGCATTGTTTAATTACACGCTGGAAAACCCGGAATATTCATGGGCCGCACCGGGCCACCAGGGCGGCGTGGCGTTTACCAAATCGGCGGTCGGGCGTGAATTTCTCGATTTCTTCGGCGAGAATTTATTCCGCACCGATACCGGTATCGAACGCGCCGCCATGGGATCATTGCTCGACCACAGCGGGCCAATCAAAGCCTCAGAAACCTACGCTGCCGAAGTGTTTGGGGCGCACAAAAGCTATTCAGTATTAAACGGCACCTCCGGCTCTAACCGCGCCATTATGCAGGCGGTAGTAGGCGAGCTTGAAATCGCGCTCTGCGACCGTAACTGCCATAAGTCTATTGAACAAGGCTTAGTGATGACCGGGGCGCTGCCGGTTTATTTCGTGCCAACGCGCAACCGCTTCGGCATTATCGGCCCCATCCCAAAACGGCAATTCACGCCAGAAAGTATTCGGGCGGCGATTGACGCCAATCCGCTGAAACACGAAGTGGTGAGTGATAAACCGGTTTACGCGGTCGTCACCAACTGTACTTACGACGGCATGTGTTATCACGCCGAAGCGGCGCAAGAGCTGCTGGCGCAAAGCGTCGATCAGATTCACTTTGATGAAGCCTGGTACGCCTACGCCCGCTTCAATCCGATGTACAAAGGCCGCTTTGCGATGCGTGGCGACCCGAAAGATTTCGATAGCACTGGGCCAACCGTTTTTGCCACTCACTCCACGCACAAGCTGCTGGCGGCTCTGTCGCAATCTTCCTACATCCACATTCGTAACGGCAAAAAACCGGTTGAGCACTCGCGCTTTAATGAGTCGTACATGCTGCAGGCCACCACTTCACCGCTGTATGCGATCATCGCCTCCAACGAAATTGGTGCAGCGATGATGGACGGTGGCCAGGGCGAAGCGCTGACGCAGGAAGTGATTGTCGAAGCGGTCGATTTCCGCCTCGCGCTGGCAAAAGTGCATGCGGCATTTGCCAAAAACAACGACTGGTTCTTCTCACCGTGGAACGCACCGACCATCACCGATACTGCGGGAAATGAAGTGCCGTTTGTCAAAGCGTCACGGGAACAGCTCACTACCGACCCCGCTTGCTGGACGCTGAAGCCCGGCGAAAAATGGCACGGTTTTGATCAACTCGAAGACGACTGGTGTTTGCTTGATCCTATCAAAGCCGGGATTCTGGCACCGGGTATGGGCGATGACGGCAATCTGCTGGAATCTGGAATACCTGCGGCAATGGTCACGGCGTATCTGGGCGAGCGCGGGATTGTGCCGTCGCGCACCACCGATTTTATGGTGCTGTGCCTGTTCTCCATCGGTGTCACTAAGGGGAAATGGGGGACATTAATCAACGTGTTGCTGGAGTTTAAAACCGACTACGACAACAACACGCCGCTCAAACGCTGCCTGCCGGACTTAATCAGCGCCGACGCTGCACGTTACGCAGGAATGGGGCTGAAAGACTTGTGCGATGAAATGTTTAACTACATGAAAACCAGCCAAATGGACAAACTTCAAGCCGAGGCGTTTGGCAATATTCCCGTTCCGGTGACGCGCCCGCGCATCGCCTTCCAGCAGCATATGGCGGGCAAAGCCGACCATTTACCTATCGACCAGTTACCCAACCGTATTTCGGCAGTGGGCGTAATTCCTTATCCACCGGGAATACCGATTGTGATGCCGGGTGAAAGCTTCGGCGATGCAGATGGCCCATGGCTGAAATACATAAGCAGCATCGCGCAATGGGGAGAAAAATTCCCCGGTTTTGAGAAAGAGCTGGAAGGTGCCGAACTGATAGACGGGGTTTATCACATTTGGGCATTGAAGCAGTAAAAATGCTTTAAAAACAGGTGGATGACGCGGCGCTTATCCACCCTACAAAATCACCTAATCACGTAGGTCGGATTAGCCGCAGGCGTCATCCGACAAAATCACCAACTCCGCACCAAAATCCGTGGGGAATGGCTGCTCACCGCAGCAGGCGATCAGCAACTCACCCACGGTAACATGATGCAAGAAACGGTCTGGCGGGCATAACGTCTGGAGCGGCAAATGGAGCTGATCCATTTGCCAGACCGTTCCCCCGCGCTGTTTAAGCACCGCTTCATGCGCCGTCCACAGCCGCCAGAACTGCGGGATGTGTTCCACTTCTGGCAAAGATTCCAGCCAGTCGCACAGGTTTGCGTCAAAGCTGTGGCGGGCAATCGCTATAAAACGCGCGCGCGGGCGGATTATTTCAAGATCACAGCCGACATCCCCTTCCCCCACCAGCACAGCGACACTTGCGCCGCTATTGCTGATATTAAATGCGGGCAATTGCGGGTGATGCGGTTTACCTTGCGCGCTGCGTTCCAGCTGAGGTAACGGGCCATTATTGAGCAGCATTGCCAATAACACTCTGGCCGCGATCCACTCATCCCGGCGACGCCCGCCAGGCGCGTCCTGTAGCAATTCAGCCGCCAGCCAGCGCGTAGCCAGCGCATCATCTTTCAGTTGGGCAACGTCACCCACCGCAAGGTGATAACCGTTTACTGCCAACGGCGCAGCACCAGTGAAGTGTTGATACCACCGAAGGCGAAGTTATTGCTTTGCACAAATTCAGTGTCGATTTTGCGCGCTTCGCCGATGATGTAATCCAGTTCACCGCAGGCTTCATCAGGCGCACTTAAATTCAGCGTTTCGGCAAACCAGCCTTCGCGCATCATTTCGATACTCATCCACGCTTCCAGCGCACCACAAGCCCCCAGCGTATGGCCGAGATAGCTTTTCAGCGAGGAGATTGGCGTGCGAGCGCCGAATACCGCCGCCGTAGCGTGGCTCTCGGCAATGTCGCCGCGATCGGTGGCGGTGCCGTGAGCATTAATATAGCCAATATCACTGGCCGTCAGCCCGGCTGAACGCAGGCCACGCTCAATGCAAATTTCCATGGTTTCTTTCTGCGGCTGAGTGATATGTGCCGCATCACAGTTGGTGTGGAAACCCACAATCTCGGCGTAGATCGTCGCACCGCGCGCCAGCGCATGATCCAGATCTTCAAGGATCAACGTGCCCGCACCTTCGCCAATCACCAGTCCATCACGCTGCACATCGAAAGGAGAAGGCGTGCTTTTTGGCCGATCGTTGCGCTGACTGGTCGCAAACAGCGTATCGAAAACCGCCGCTTCCGATGGGCATAACTCTTCTGCACCACCCGCAACCATCACGGTCTGGTAGCCGTGACGAATCGCTTCCCACGCATAACCAATCGCCTGGCTGCCTGATGTACACGCACTTGAAGTGGGGATCACGCGCCCGCGCAAACCAAAGAATAGCCCGGTGTTCACCGCAGCCGTGTGCGGCATCATCTGCACGTAAGTGGTGCCGGTGATATTGCGCGTGTGTTTCTCGGTCAGCATGGTGGCGAATTCGCTCACCGGGCCGGTACTGCCGGTAGAAGAACCGTAGGCAATACCGGTTTCGCCGCTGGTTAAAATCGGGTCATCCAGCAAACCGGCCTGAATGAGTGCAAGCTCGGTTGCACGTGTGGCAAGCAATGAAACGCGGCCCATCGCCCGGATGCGCTTGCGGGTGTAGTGCTCAGGCAAAACAAAATTATCGACAGGAGCGCCGAGCATCGTGTTCAGCCCGTCATAAATTTGCCATTCCGGCATCTGGCGTACGGCGTTTTTACCCGACTTCAAGCCCGTCGCCACATCCTGCCAGCTTTCACCAAACGCAGTGACACCACCCATTCCAGTCACTACAACACGCTTAATCACAACATACCTCCATTGATGGAGATAACCTGGCGCGTCACATAACCCGCCACGGGTGACATCAAATAACGCGCAAGCCCAGCGACTTCTTCCGGCTGGCCCATACGCTGCAATGGAATCAGGCGCATCGCTTCGGTTAACGCGGCCTCTTCCATTTCAATCATGCCGGTGTCAATCAAGCCAGGCGCGATACAGTTCACCGTGATTTTGCGCTTCGCAAGCTCAATGGCCAGCGCTTTGCTGGCACCAATAATGCCCGCTTTTGCGGCGCTGTAATTCACCTGCCCACGGTTGCCCATCAGACCTGAAACCGACGAGAGTGTGATAATTCGCCCTCCCGCTCGCAGGCCGATCATCGGCATGACGCACGGCTGGATAACGTTATAAAAGCTGTCGAGATTGGTGCGAATGACGCCATCCCAATCGTCATCGCTGAGTGCCGGGAACGCACCATCACGAGTGATCCCCGCGTTGTTCACCACGCCCCAATATGCACCGTGCTTTTCAATATCAGCTTCGATAACGCTGCGGCATTGTTCACGCTCGGAGCTATCAAATTGCATGACGCGACCTGTTCCGCCCTGAGTTTTAATCTCTTCAAGCGTTTGCTGTGCGCCCGCTTCGTCGCGATGGTAATGCACCACTACCGCAAATCCATCGGCGGCAAGCCCCAAAGCAATAGCCTTGCCAATTCCCTTACTGGCCCCGGTGATTAATACCGTTTGTGTCATCTTGCTGCCATCCCATTAAAATAATTTCTTTATTTATTATCAGATTAATTCTTTTTGTAGGGTGGATAAGCGTCAGCGTCATCCACCATTTTCGCCCGTGGTGTCGGGGGCGCTGCGCTTGCCCGACCTACAACAGCTTTCCTTTAAAATAATTGTTCTAATTCATTATTATCAGGCTGATACGTGTTGACTCGCCCGCTCGCCAGTACGTTTCCGTCTGCAAGAATTTGTCCTTCAAAACACCCAATTTTGTCATCACGCATTAGTAGCGTAACGTGACAATCCAGCACCGCACCTTGCGGGAAAAAACCTTCCGGGCAACGCAAACCCCGCCCGCCCAGCAGCATACCCACACGGCTTGCTTCTTCGCCGTTGTTGTTGGCATGCCAACCAGACCAGACGCCGACGGTTTGAGCCATCAGCTCAATGGCAAACCAACCCGGCAAATTCCCTTTCGCATCCAGGAACGGTGCCAACACGCCGCTGCGACTGACCGTCACGCGACACTGCGCGCTTTCTTGTTCCACCGCCACGACCGATTCGAGCAAACACATTGGCGCTTCGTGCGGCAAATAGTGGTGCGGGGCAAGAAAATCAGTCATCGGAAACTCCTAAAATCAGACTGGCATTGTTGCCGCCAAAAGCGAATGAGTTCGACAACATGATGGGTTTAGAGAATGCCTGCGGCGCGGTGAGTAAACCACAGCCCGCGAGGGTCAAGTCTTGATGCGTATCACTGAAATCCTGCGCGGGTAACGGCAAATCACCTGCCAGCAATAAATAACACAGTGCGGCTTCACAAGCGCCTGCTGCACCTAACGTGTGGCCGGTCAGGTGTTTCGTCGAGCTGCAAGGGATACGCTCACCAAAAAGTTGATTCACCACTTTGGCTTCGATTTCGTCATTCAGACGGGTGGCGGTGCCGTGCATATTAATATAGCCAATCTCATCCGCCGCGAGTTTTGCTTCCCGCAGCGCCATTTCAATGGCGCGAATCGCCCCGACACCTTCCGGGTGCGGAGCCGACATATGCCAGGCATCCGTCGATTCCCCAACGCCCAGCAACCGTACTTTCCCCGGCTCCTGGGTGAGTAAAATCAACACACCTGCTTCGCCGATGGAGATCCCGTTGCGCTCGGCGCTAAAGGGTTTACAGCGCACGTTGCTTAGTGACTCGAGGCTGCTAAAGCCGTTAATTGGCATTCGGCTTAATGTGTCCGCACCACCCACAATCGCGGCATCCACTATGCCCGACTCAATCAGCCGTTTGCCGGTAATGATTGCCCGCGCACTGGAGGAACAGGCGGTAGAAATCGTCAATGCCGGGCCAAATAATTGCAGATAGTCGCTGAGAAAACGCGATGGATCACCCAATTCTTGCTGACCGTAACGATAAGATTCGGGGGGATTTCCGCCGTGACTGCCGCTCACCATTCGGTCGCCTTCATCCAACCCGGAAGTGCTGGTCCCGAGAATCACCGCCACACGAGAATCGCCGTATTTCGCTATTGCTTCATCCACCTGCGGGCGAATTTGCGCCAGCGCCGCCAACAACAGACGATTGTTGCGGCTGTTGTATTGCCCCATTTCTTCTGGGATTTCAGGCAATTCACCCGTGACGCGTCCGACCCAACATTCGCCTTGTTGCAGCCAGCCTTCAGTATCTGGCCCCATGCCTGGCGCAACGCCTGCCTGCAAATTTTCCGCAATGTCTTCAAGATTGTTGCCCAACGCATTAACCATGCCCACGGCCGAAAAAGTAATCATGATTAGCTTTCCAGGTGCTGAATACGGATGACATAGCCGAAACGAAGATGGTGAACACTCACTGGCTGGCGGATTCCATCACGCATCAGATAGTGGATGGTTTCAATCAGCTCACCCTGGTCGTCGCGCAATTCACGGCGTGAATCAATATCTTTTAGCGTCCACCCCGCTGGCAATTGCTTCTGCCAGGCGCTTATCGGCCAGTAGCTCAACATAATATCGGCAAGCACCTGACTGGCTGGAGGCAATTGCGGAAGCGTGATGGATTGTTCGGTTTTAATCCCGCTCTGATCGTAGGTCAAACGGAATAAACGAATCCCCAGCGGGGACAAACCCGCCAGCATCACTTTCTGCTGATCGGCATTGAGCAGCACCATCAGCGATTGTGTTTTGCCCTTAACCTCCGCGCTTAATAGCTGCTGTTCGGTGATGGACGGTGAAATACCCGGCGCGGGTAACGCCACTAACGTACCCGGTTTTAACCACGCCTGCGGGCGAGTGTTATCCAGTTTTGGGGCACTGCATGCACTCAGTAAAAGCGCGCTAAACAAGACGGCCAATGTCGGTAGTTTTTTCATGATTCTCTCTTTCCCTTTCCCTGGGTGGATGGAGGTAAGGCTAAAGGTGCGGTTAAAAATGCGCAGAAGATCCCGCAACTCAACACAATGCCAAAGCTTGCGATGGCTTGCGTCTGGCTAAAGACCAGCATGCCTAAGGTGAAAAGCGTGGTCAGCAAGGCAACACTAATGGCCAGCAATGACGTCAGCGGTGTTCCACGCGGGTTGCTAAAGAACAAGGTGTAATTAATGCCAATTCCCAGCACCAGCATCAGCGCTAATAACGAGAACAAATTGAGTGCGTGCCCGCTGAAGGCGAGTGCCGCAAGACCACCGCCCAGCGATAACAGCGAAGGCACAACACTGAGCAAGCCTCGTTTCACGCCCAGGCGCAGCACGTAACTGAGCGCAATCGCCACTACCGCCGCAGCTAACAGCGTGGCCAGTAAACTACGGAAATGGCTGAATAATTCGTTGAACATGACTTTACGGTCAACCCAACTGACACCCGGAATTTTTGCCGCAATCTGGCCGAGTTGTTGGCTGTCGTGAACGCCACTCACAGGCACCAGCGCACCGCTTTTGCCATCTGGTAACGACAGCCACAGCAAACGCCAGCCGCTGCTGATCACACTTTTTTGCCAGACATCCGGCGTCACCGCCATTTGTTGCAGATTTGGCGCACTTACCGTAATCCCGCTTTGCGCGAGGCGTTTTTGTAGCACCGGAGCCGCTTCACGCAGCAATTGCAAATCGGCCTGCTGCTGTTCAAGGGAGGCAAGTGGGATCAGGCGATAGCTGTCGATGGCTTTATCGGCTTTCAACTTAGCCAACGCGGGGGCGAGTTTTTCCAGACGTTGCAGGGTTTGCTCGGCGCTGTCGCCGTAAACCACGAACCATTTTTGATCCATCCCCTGCCCGGTTAAGGCGGTTATTGCCTGTTCTTCACGAAGCAAATCTTGCGGGAGTGCCTGGAAGCTGGCGATATCGTCATTGATTTTTAATGATGCTATTCCGCCGAGGCTGATAACCAACAATGCGAGTGGTATTCCAAAACGCACCGCGTTGTTGTGTTGCCACGCGTCAAGCCAGGCGTTGAGCCAATGGCGGCAAGGCACCTGGCGGACGGGCAAACCGCGCACCGCAAACGGATACCAACACACCACCGTCAGGCAGGACGCAACCAAACCGCTGGCGGCAAATACCGCGAGCTGGCGAATACCGGGGAAAGGCGCGAGGATCATAATCAGATAAGCAATGGCGGTCGTCGCCAACGCCAGCAGCAATGCCGGAAGCACTTTGCGCAAACTGGCAATCGGTGAATTTTGCCCGCCGTGAACCATACGTTCGGTGAGGTAATACAGGGTGTAATCTGCCGAAACGCCGACGATACTCATACTCATCACCAGCGTCATCAGATGCAGTTCGCCAAAACACAACAGCGTGATGGTTGTACCCGCCAATGCGCCGATGCCGACAGAAGTGACACATAAAATGAGCGGGCGCACCGAGCGGAACACCAGCAATATCAACAACAGCACGCCAATAACCGTGGCAAGACCCAGCGTAGAAACATCGTGTTTGGCCTGCTGGCTGGCGTAATCGCTATAAAACAGCGTGCCGCGTGACATCACTTGTGCCTGCGGGAACTGCTGTTTCAGCTTTTGCTGCAAGGCTCGCAGTTGTTCAACCGCTTCGCGCCCTTGCTGCATATCAAAGGAAGAACCTTTGAGTTCGCCGTGCAGCAAATACCAGTAACGCCCTTGTTTATCACGCACCACCAGCCAGCCGTTCATCAGCCGCATCTGGCTTGCCGTCTGTTGTAGCGCCAGTTGCGAGCCACGCGTCAGCATCAGCGGGTCGTTGGTCAGCTCTTTACCGCTGACGCCGGAAAACGCCGAATAGAGTTGCGCTAATATCCATTGCGCCTGCGCTTCCCCACCGTTTTGTAAACGGCTGCGGGTCTGGGTATCCACCAGGCCATTACGGTGCTCGAAGTAGAATTTCCCCCACTCCTGCTGGCCTTTGGCATCCATCGGACCTTGCACGCCTTGCAAAAACGGCTGCTGTTGCAGTTGCGTTTGCCACCATGCTGCCGCCTCGTCATTCGGCTTATCGCCAGGGCTAACCATCCACATCATTTGCCTGTCGAGACGTTGCAAAAAACCGTTCTCGATTTGCGGCGGGATTTTCCCCAGGCTGCTGGCAGGCAGGAGCGAAAGCACGCTGCTGTCGAGCCTGGCTTTGGGTAGCGTCACGGCGAGCAATGCCACCAGCAGCGTGACGACAGCCAGCCAGCCCCATGCCAGGCGACGATGCACGTCAGAAGGTGAAGCGTTGCTGCTCTTCATGAGTCAATTTTCGCGGTTCCAGACGGTGGTTACTGAAGGTGATTTCGGTGAAATCGCCCTGCAAATCGTTTAACGCAATACGATTAAGATATTTGTCGCCCTGCAACGTAATGGTGCTGAAAAGCTTGTCGAGCGGCGTGGAGATTGGCGTTAAGACCAGTTGCCATTGGCCTTTGCCCTGGTCGGTAAACACGCTGGAAAAGTTTTCATCAAGCACTTTGCGGTCGGCCTGAAATAACGCGCGCAATAAATGGTTGAACTGGAACATTTGCGGGTTGCTGTCCGCGGTGATGATCTGCGGTGCCTGATTGCCCATGATTTGCGCCATGTGGCTATCATCGAGCACCAGCGTCATCGGGAAAGGATGCTGTTGTTGCCACCACAGCCCTTTGCTTTTTGCGATAAGCACTTCTCCGCTGGAATGCAGCGGTTGTGCCATGCCGCTAATCTGGCGGTCCTGCTGGAACTTCGCCCGCACAACTGGCTGCGAGGCAAAGCTGCGTTGCACGTCATCAAGCGTAATGGCACTCGCCGTACAGCTGATAAACAGCAAGGCCAAAAAAATGATTCTATTCATAACTCAAGCCCATGCGTTCAAAAAGGATCTGAGGGGAGACAAAACACATCTCCCCCGTTGTTGCTTCAACGGCAACCTGAATGGTGTAACCGGTAGTGGTGCGTTTTCCGCTTGCGGCATCGACAATTTCGTAGCCAATTTTCAGGCGGTTTTCGTATTCCAGCACCGTGGCCCGCACCAGTATTTGCTGTTCAAATTTCACAACATCACGGTATTTCACCCGTGTATCGACGACCGGCCAGACGTAACCCGACTCCTGCATGGCGCGATAACCGTAATCAAACTGCCCGAGCAGCGCTTCACGCGCCACTTCAAAGTAGCGAAAATAGTTACCGTGCCACACCACACCCATCGCATCGACATCATGGAATGGGACTTTAATACCGATCTCCACGGTAAAACGTGGGGAATTTAACATCCAGACTCCTTTTCCGGCGGCAATTGCCAGAAATCATAAAAATTAAACCAGTCGAGTGGCGAGCGCAGCGCGTAAAACTCAAGACGCTGCGCGTAAAAATCAATGTGCTCTTGTAACGCTTGTTGGCGCGTGGCGCGCGGCAACAATAGCGGATCGGCAAAGTGTTCTGCATGTATGCGCAGCTTGCCTTGTTCACGCAAGACCATCATCAGAATGACCGGGCATCTTAATGCGGCGGCAAGAATAAACGGCCCTTGCGGAAAGGGAGCTGGACGCCCCATAAACTCGCTCCAGCACACGCGCCGCTCGCCACCGCGCTGTGGATTTACCGCAATTCTGTCTCCGACGATAGCCACCCATTCTCCGGCTTCGAGCTTTTCTTGCAGCATCATGGCTGTTTCCGGGCCAATGTGGCTTACCGGCAATAAATTCACACCAGCCTGAGGAGCGATTTCTTCAATAATCTGGCGAAAACGCTGGGCGTGTTCGGTAAAGACTAGCGCATTAATGACCAGCCCGGCTTCAACCTGTGCCAGAGCGCGGCTGGCTTCGATATCGCCGAGGTGGGCCGCGAGAATGAGCTTCCCCTGCCCAGCCTGCGGCTGTAACACTTCACGGCTGCCGGGCGCGAATTCAATGTCGCGTCCCCAGATAATATCCCCACGCCAGGCAGCAATTTTGTTGAGCATCGCATCACCAAAACGTAAGAAATGGCGATAGCTATTTAAGCCATTCGGCAACGTGATTTGCTGGGTTTGCGCTTGTTCACGAACGCGTGCCAGCCATTGTTGCGAGGCTTTTCGTTGCGTGCTTCCCGTGAGCCACATCCACGCCACTACCGGATAAAGCAGAGCGTTAAATGCACGTCGCCCTAAGCGCTGGTAGATATTGAGCATCAGGCGCATTCCCGCCAACCCTTTACGTTCCGGGACTTGCGCCCAGTGGGCGCTTTGATGACGGCGGCGGGTCAGCAGCGTCGGAATGCGCGGCAACATACCGAAGAACAATCGCGTATGCATCCAGGAAATACGCACGTTATCGCGCAGCGCATCGAAATGTGAAATGCCATCTGGCGGATAAATCACCCGGGTGTGCAAGAAACGGCTGTCGGTCCCTGCCCAATACAATCGCACCATGATTTCGGTGTCGAAATCCATTCGTTTGCCGGGGCAGTGGCGGGCAATTACCGCAAGCGTAGCCGCCAGCGGATAGACGCGAAAGCCGCACATACTGTCTTTTAACGACAGGGATAACGTTTCAATCCATACCCAGACGTGGGTGATGTAACGCCCGTAAAGGCGCGATTTCGGCACGGATTCATCGTATTCCGGGGTGCCTGATATCAGGCTGGCAGGATGTGCGCGAGCTTCATCTAAAAAACGCGGCACATCTTCAATACAATGCTGCCCGTCGGCATCAAGTTGAATGGCGTGAGTGAACCCTGCCTGCGCCGCCGCTTTAAGCCCGGTCATCACCGCCTCGCCTTTACCCTGGTTGGACTCAAGCTCAATCAAGGTGACGCCGGTTAATTGCGCCAGCTGCTGTTTAGTCGCAGTTTCGCTGCCGTCATCAACAATAATGCAAGGCAGATCATACGGTTGCAGTCTGGCCACCACAGCGGCTATCGTGGTGCCGTGGTTGTAACAGGGGATCACCACGCAGGGGCGAAAAGCCGAAGGCGTTACGGGCATAGTTTGATCTTCCCGCTGCTGGCTGGGATCTCGCCTTGCTCAGTCAACAAGGTGTAAGAAAAACTCAGCACGTTGCGTTGCGCGTCCCATTGCAGATTCAGTCCCAGCTTGCTGCCCGGCACAATTGGCCGCTGGAATTTAACGCTATCAATCGCGCTAAAGCACATTCCCGGCGCCAGCTCCAGACCGTAAGCCATCACCCAATCCAACTGGGCGACGCCAGGCAAAATCGGCTGCGTGGGGAAATGCCCCAAAAACCAGCCTAATGTTGCAGGAACGTCCAGCTGTAAACACAGTTGGTGCGCCTCGGGTTGCGAGCGATTTAACTCAACGGGTTTCATCAAATAATTCCTGTAGTTGCGTCCATGCGCGTTTGCTTTGGCTATTGAGCGGAATGCGTTCGACGATACGCCAGTAACGTGGAATAGCGACCGGCTCAAGCCAGGCGCGGAGCGCGTCTCGCCAGCGCTGCTTATCTCCGCCTTGCTCACCAACGACCACTACCGCCCCCAGCGCAATGCGGTTTGCGCGCATAATTGGAACCACTGCCGCATCTTCAATCCCCGGTAGCATCAGCAAACGGCGTTCAATTTCACTGAGTGAAATACGCTTTTCTTCAATTTTTACAATGCGATCGCGGCGACCCGATAAACGAAAATGCCCCTGCGGCGTAAATTCGAGAATGTCGTCCAGTTGCACGGGGTTATTATCCGTTAATGGCGACGCAACCTGCCAGCCATCCTCTTGCGCAATAAAATTCACTAACGGGAATGGCTGCCAAACAGGTGCCAATTGCGAATGTTCCCGCCACGCCAGCACGCCCGTTTCAGTGGTGCCATAAATTTCTGAGACAGGCTGTTTAAGCCAGGCTCGCGCCATTTTCGCCGTGTCGTCATCCAGCTTTCCGGCCGCGGAAATCACTCTTTTCACATCAGGTGGCGTCAGATTGATATCAAGGCGCTTTAAAAATGCCGGGCTGCTGATGAACAGCAGCGGGTGCGAAGAGTGAGCGGCAAGTTGTTCCGGGAAGTGGATCATCGCCGCATCGCCCGGCAAACCGAGCGCCATTGGCAGCATGATGCGGAAGGTAAAACCGTAGAGATGCTGGTGCGAAACCGACCCGACCACGCGGCAGTTGCGTAAACTGTCGCCCCACAGCGCAGCAAGCCAGGCAATTTCTTCATCCAGAGCTTGTAATGATTTGAATATTTGCGCGGGTTCACCCGTTGAGCCGGAAGTGAACAGCACCACGCCGGCAGTGGCAGGAATGGGTTCAAACGGTTGAACCGGCATGCAGATTAAACCTTGCGGGTTAATCACCGGGCAACTGAGATTGAGAGCGGTATCGCTCATCACACCGTAGAAATGGGTTTGCTGCTCGCGCAGTTGTGCTTCACGACGATGACCGGGAATAACCGGCGTTTTTCCGGCGTGAAGCGTGGCTAATAGCGCGGCAAGGAAATCGTAACTGTTGTCAAAACAGAGCGCCCAATGCTCACCTGGCTGAGTCTTCAACCAGCCGTAAATGCGCTGCACGTCATTGATTAAATCGGCCTGAGTCCAGAGCTTTTGCCCTGCAAACGCCACAACATGTTGCGGGTGACGATTTGCGTAAAGCCACTGCGCCAACGGCAAAGGGTTATTCATAACGTCGTTTCACCCGTATCCGGACCAGCCATTCACAGGCAAATAATAGCCCCATCAATAGATAGCTAATCATTCCGTTCCACAGCGTCCACCAATGAACGTTCCCCGCAAGGCAGGTAAACAGCGACACGCTGCCATTAATGATGAAGAACACACACCAGACTTGAGTCACGCGGCGGGTATAACGCACGCCTGCTGGCGGGAGGTTCCCTTCGCGCAAGCGTGCCAGGCGCTCGACTATCGACATGCTGCTAAACAGCGACGAGCCAAATAACGCCAGCATGACGCCATTAACGACCACCGGATACCACAACAACAGTTGCGCTTCACGCATCCAGATGCTGGCAACGGACAACGCCGCGCCCGCCATCGCCAGGCCTTTAAAGGCGCGGCTCAAGGCTCCGGTTTTGCCCCGTAAGGTACACAAACGCAGCACAAAACACAGCGCCAGAATCGGCAGCAAAATGTGTAATTGGGGATATGAGATGACTAACCAGACGGCAAAGGGCCAACCGATGACGGCCAGCCCTCCAACAATACTGAGTGCACGTTTTGCCAGCACGCGATTAAGACTCGCTATGCAAACGCTCTACCGCGTCTACGACATCCTGTACGGTGCGAACCGTTTTGAAATCTTCCGGCTTGATTTTTTTACCGGTGCGCTTTTGCAAATGAACGACCATATCGACTGCATCAATGCTGTCGAGATCCAGGTCTTCATATAAACGAGCCTGCGGGGTAATTTGTTCAGGAGACAGTTCAAATAACTTCACCAGTAACCCAGTGACTTCCTGATAAATATCGTCTTTATTCATAACGTACTCGTGGTTTCATTCAGGCGCTGTGCGCAGGGTTTTGACTCTTAATAAAGGCAGCGAGATTGGCGACGGAATAAAAATGTTCGCGCATCGCTTCATTTTCAGCGGATAACACCACGCCGAAACGTTTTTTAACCGCAAGGCCCAATTCCAGTGCATCAATGGAATCAAGTCCAAGGCCATCCTGACCAAATAAGGCAGCCTGACTTTCAATCTCATCAACACTGATCTCTTCCAGATTCAGAGTGTCGATAATGAGTTGTTTAATATCGGTCTCTAAGGATTCCATAGTTACATCCGAGTTTTAATGAGGATCAGGTACCAGTTCCTGACACAAATATTGGTTCAGACGACGGGCCGCAAGTGCGGAGGCTTCGTCATGATTCGCCATAAACCCCTGGCTTTCGATCCGCTGCTTTACACTCACAGTGATCATAGGTTTACGCTTGGGTATCTGATACCAGCGGCTATGTTTATCCAAATAACGTTGGTCACAATAAATATGGACGATTCGTAACGGACAGCCACTGCGCACCGCAATATTGGCCGCACCGCGCTGAAGCACCAGCGGTTCTCCAGGTTTTGTGCGCGTTCCTTCGGGGAAAATCAATATCGCCTCCCCTTCCGCCAGCCGCTTTTGGCTCTCAGGGAGTAATGTTTCGCCCTGACTGTTAACCAGGTAATCCGCAGCCTTTATGACACCACGGAAGCAGGGATTTTGAATCAGGCTCGCTTTCACCAGACAACCAATGTGGGGTGCCTGGGAGGCGATAAATACGTAATCCAACAGTGTCGGGTGGTTCGCAACAATCAAACATCCGCGATCGTTTGTGAGCTGTTCGAAACCCTCAAAACGGTAATCGAATACGCCAAGCCCGCGTCCGATGCGTAAAAATAACCGGAAACTGGCAGCAATGCTACGACGCGCAATCTCGCGGCGTTTGGGTTTATCGCGCACACACAGCAACAGAAAATTAAACCAGACGAGCGTAAGTAGCAGACCACCGCTACCAAATAGCACGAATAACCAGCCGGTCATCAGCACGCGCCAGTACCATTTAATGCGCAGCCACATTAATGACGACTCCAGCGCCAGTCCATACGCTCACCCGGAAGAGTGAATGCAGCCTTTTTACTCAGCCAGCCATGCAAAAACGCCAGACCCTGCGGCAAATTTTGTGGTTCGCTCATTCGACATGGTGTCGCTTCACAGCAAATTTGCGTGCCTGCTTCCAGTAACAACGCGACGGAGAACGGGATATTTACCGCTTCTCCGGCAAGGTGCGGGTGGTAAAATTCGGGTATAAGTCCGTCAAAATCCACCAGCAATACCCGTTTGTAACCCGCATGATGCAGAGCAGCCACTTCGACTAATGCTTGCGCAAAGCTGTCGTATCCCGCAGAAACCGAAGAGGAAACCAGTGCCTGGCGGGCTGCAATGGTGGTATTACCCACCGCTGAGTTATGAACTGACATGGCAAAATCTGTGGGCGACAGGCTTTCACCTTCGGCAAGAGCCGTCAAAATTCGAAAGTTGCGTTCCAGTTCACCATGGCGACTGGAGAAAACCAGGGCATCAACCTGATGGCGAGACAGTATTGCCAGCGCACAATCCACCGCAAGGCGGCTGCCCGAAGCCAGGCGACGCGCGGTCATCATCGGTAAATGGCGACATTTAGCCACCGGCGCGTCCGATGCGATGACCGCCGGGCCGTTGCTCCACGCCTGCCACTGTTCGTTTTCAGATAAACCAGGGGCACTAGCCTGCCAGTCGACAATATTAAACGCTAACTTCATGCTCAGTACCATTTCCCGTCTTCGACGACCAGCCAGATATATCCCGCGCGAAGCATCAAGACAACGATAAGAATCTTAATTTATAAAGATTTTTCTCAAGGCGCTTATATTTCGAGCTTTATTAATTAACAAGCGGCGGGAATAGTAACAAAAATAGCCATAAAATAAATACTGCTAAGATAAATCTAAAGGCCCATAGCTTCCGGGCCTTTAGTTTTAACGATAGGTAACTTCCAGAATAGCCAATTTTCGTGCGGAATCGAGATAGCGAATGTTGGTAGAAACCGGGGTATCCGCGCCCACAGAGAAATCATTGAGTTTATTAAATGCAACAGTTTGCACGACTGGCTTTCCATTTTGCGAACAAGAGAACTGAACAGATTGTTCCTGCGGCGATAAACGACATCCATCTTCGACTATTGAGCCCTGAAAGTGAATCACACCGCCGTCTGCGTGTGCGTTAAATAACGGGAATGCAAATATGGCTAATGGCAAGAGCATTGAACGTCTAAGGCTTGATGTTTTCACACTATGGACTCCTCAACTAAGTGGTATGAGGGTTATCGGCAAAAAACTGGCGAACTACAGATAAAACCTGGTTCAAATAAGAAATAAATGCCACATATGCGCAACAATAATTTAACTTAAGGGAGGAAAAGTTAAACATGCCCCGGCGGGGCCCATTGTTTTTCCAGATGAATATCTTTTCCGTCGGTCACTGTCACCGTGATGGTGACGTTGTCTCCAGGCGAAATATTGAGACTCAAACGGGATAATTTGGCGGGTTCGTTGGCTTTGATAAAGACCTGGCTGCTTTGGCTACTGTTACTTTGTCCGGCGGTACCCGAACGTTGTGCCGTGAGCTTGAATTGGCACTGACAGTCCTGAGTTAATGTCGCGACGGGTACAATGGTATAGATATTTCCCTGCTGCTGAGTGTCAAAACTCAGCTGATTACCGAGGGCCGCAAGCAATAATAAAGTGTGCATTTATATTCCCCTCCCATATAAAAAAACAGGGCATAAGCCCTGTTTTTATATAGTGCAAAATCTCAATTAATGCTGTTGAAGATTTGCACCGTTGCGGTAGCCAACCTGGGTCAACTCAATGGAAGAGCCAGCGGCTGTTTGGTTAACAGTTGCACCGTTTCTTGAACCATATTGGCTAACATCAATGGTTGAGCCTTTAGCTTCCCATTGATCAATTGTTGCGTTGTTATTAGAACCTTTTTGCAGCAGGTCAATAGAGGCGTTATCAGCACCCTGGCCAACATCAGCACCGTTGCCTACACCATATTGTTTAATATCTACAGTAGATTTTTTCGCATCAGCTTGCAGCGCAGTTACGTTGTTATTTGCACCGTGTTGGTACACTTTCATTTCTGATTCTGGGCCATTGTTATTACCACCACCGTGACCTGGATTCCAAGGGAATTGAAGGCCTGATGCCATTGCACTGCTTGAAACCACCACTACTGCGATTGCTGCGATTTTGAAAAAGTTCATGGTGAAACCCCCATTGTATTGAGAATGTTAGTCTAAATAGTCATGTATTAGCGTTGAATTACGCGTACCGCCATTTGAGACTGTTTCTGTACAACAACTGCTGATTTTTGCGTGCCCTGTTGAATAATGCTTGCCCTATTAGCAGTACCTTTCTGAATAATAAGTGCGGCATTACCCGACGATTGTTGCTGAATATCCGCGTCATTGCCGTAGCCTGTTTGCGCAATATAAGCAACGTTGTAACTCCCTGATTGATCGACGTTCGCGCGGTTTCCAGCACCTGTCTGATTTACCACCGCTAACTGCCGGGTTCCATTTTGGTCAACATGTGAATTATTATTGTTCCCATATTGACCGACTATTGCTGCCTGATTGAATGAACTTTTGCTTAATTCATTTCTAGCAAAGTTATATTCCGATTTTGCGAGGTCAGGATTATTCGCAAATACATAACCAGGCGCACCCAGCAATGCTAACATCATAAATAACGATCTGTTTTTCATGTTGTCACCCTGAGTCTGGATGCAGCCATTGAAATACTTCTTCCAATTTAAACTGCTGCCTACTTGTTAACGCTAACGATGAAAGGTTATTGCTGCGTTACGGAAATGAGTATGTCTGTCGAAACATTTAAAATACCTCACCCGCACGTTGTATTTTGATATTTCCACTCATTACAAAGCATGAGATAAATAAAAAACACCAAACACAACAAAGGCTTCCTGAAAGATAATTTTCATTAGCCTGCAACCATTTAAAATACCCTCTCTAATCAAGCCTGACTTTGCCGCCTGGCTGAGTTTCCAGAGTCAACCCTGGCAATTTTTAGCTGCCTCTGTCACGAAGATGAGTTTTCTTAAGATAGTGTTCAACGGAGAGTGTAACCTTCACTATTTACATATGTTAAGTTTCAACATGCAGATAATAAAAATCAATTATTTGATATAAATCAACATATTACAATCATTTGTATGATTTTTAAAACTGTGCAATTTATAATATGTGTACAACTTTAGTATTAAAACTAAATAGTAAAAACATTCAGTTGCAACATTTTAATATCTACAGTTACATTCTGTAACAGCTTTAACACTTGCTTTAAGATTAGTAACCGCTAGATTGAAATCAGCAGTAACATTTTGTTTAACACAATAAGTCAGGGCGCAACTTAGCGTTATTTGACAGTGTTACATTAATTTCAAACACAGCAGTGCAGCACCTATCAGTACTTCTGGTGGATTAACTTTCTGTTAATCCAGCTGATTGATGCGCAAACTCGGATGGAGTTTCATCATGTTTAATGAAGTCCATACAATGAATAGTCAGGCGTTAAATGCTCAAACTTTATTGTTGATCACTAAACCCTCGCTACAGGCGACTGCGTTATTACAGCATCTAAAGTCTTCACTCTCTATTAATGGGAAACTTCATAACATTCAACGCTCTCTTGAAGATGTCGTCGGTAATGTTGTGGTGCTTTTCGATATGGTTGAAGCCGATAAAAAGCTGATTAACTATTGGCAGGATAACTTAGGTCGCAAACATAACAGCATTAAGTTGTTGTTATTAAACACCCCTGAAGAGTATCAATTCCGTGACATAGAAAACTGGCCGCATATTAATGGTGTGTTTTATATGTCTGAGGAAGAACCGCGTGTGGTAGAAGGAATTCGTGGTGTGATGGCCGGAGAGTGCTACTTCTCGCAAAAGTTAGCAAGCTACCTTATTAATCACTCAGGGAATTATCGTTTCAATAATGTCGAGTCCTCTCTATTGACTCACCGTGAAAAGGAAATACTTAATAAATTGCGTATTGGCGCTTCGAATATTGAAATCGCTCAGTCGTTATTTATAAGTGAAAACACGGTAAAAACTCATCTCTATAATCTTTTCAAGAAAATATCTGTAAAAAACCGCACTCAGGCGGTTTCCTGGGCAAACGACAACCTCAGGCGATAAGGCGATGAAATTATCTGCTGCTTTACTGCTGGCGTCAGCTTTACTCTGCGCCTCCGGGGGCGTTCGCGCCGTGGAAGTTGAAATCCCCGGATTGTTAACGGATCACACCGTTTCTTCCGTGGGCCATGACTTTTATCGAGCCTTCAGTGACAGGTGGGAAAGCAGTTTTACCGGGAATTTAACTATAAATGAGCGACCCAGTGCCCGTTGGGGAAGCTGGATTACCATTACAGTCGATCAGGACGTTATTTTTCAGTCCTTTTTATTCCCCTCAAAACGTGATTTTGACCGCAACGTCACTATCGCACTGGTTCAAACCGAAGAAGCGATTAATCGCCGGCAAATTGACAAGACATTGTTGAGCACCGGCGATTTAACCACCGACGAATTTTAGGAGGCTGCCATGCGTATCACTCATGCAGTTTTGTCTTTACTGCTAATATCGCCCCTGTCGTGGGCGGGAAGTATGACGTTCCAATTTACGAACCCAAATTTTGGCGGGAACCCTAATAACGGGTCGTTTTTACTTAATTCTGCACAAGCACAAAACTCTTACAAAGACCCCAGTTTCGATGACAACTTTGGTATTGAAACTCCGTCTGCACTGGATAACTTTACTCAGGCCATTCAGTCACAGTTATTGGGCGGTTTGCTTAGCAATATTAATACGGGCAAACCAGGGCGCATGGTAACCAATGATTTTATCGTTGATATCGCCAACTCTGATGGGCAGCTGCAATTAAACGTGACTGACCGTAAAACAGGGAAGACATCAACTATTCAGGTTGCTGGCTTACAGAACTCATCTACTGATTTCTAGTGGCTCTTAAATAATGAAAAAGTATTTAAGGATAAACATCATGCAGCGTTTACTTCTCATCGTAGCGGTGTGTTTATTAAGTGGTTGTTTGACAGCGCCACCAAAAGAAGCTGCGAAACCTACACTTATGCCTCGGGCGCAAAGTTATCGTGATTTAACCCATTTGCCGGAATCAAAAGGGAAACTGTTTGTCTCGGTTTATAATATTCAGGATGAAACCGGGCAATTTAAACCTTATCCAGCAAGTAACTTCTCAACTGCTGTTCCACAGAGTGCGACTTCAATGCTGGTAACAGCGCTGAAAGATTCACGCTGGTTTGTTCCATTGGAGCGTCAGGGCCTGCAAAACCTGTTAAACGAACGTAAGATCATTCGTGCAGCACAGGAAAATGGCACGGTTGCCGAGAATAACCGCAGACCTCTTGATTCTCTTATTGCCGCAAACGTGATGGTTGAAGGTTCAATTATTGGGTATGAAAGTAACGTGAAATCTGGTGGTGTGGGCGCACGCTATTTTGGTATCGGCGGCGAAACACAATATCAGCTGGATCAAATTGCAGTTAACTTGCGTGTTGTTAACGTCAGTACCGGTGAAGTCTTGTCGTCGGTAAACACCAGTAAAACGATTTTGTCTTATGAAGTTCAGGCCGGGGTATTCCGCTTCGTAGATTACCAACGGTTGCTGGAAGGTGAAATCGGCTATACGACTAACGAACCTGTGATGATGTGTCTGATGTCGGCCATTGAAACAGGCGTTATTTATCTGGTGAATGATGGTATTAATCGCGGCTTGTGGGATCTACAAAATCCGCAAGACATTAATAATCCGATACTCGCTAAATACCGAGAAATGTCGGTCCCTCCTGAATCCTGATATTCAGCAGATAGAAAAAAACCAGCCGCGGCTGGTTTTTTTATTTATGCGTCTAACTCTATTCGGCAATAACTTGAGATTCAGGTTTGGCTTTTCGCGCTGCCAGCCAAAGGCCGCTGTTCTTCATGGCAAACCCAAAGACCAGTCCAAGCAGCAATGAAGGCACCACAATTCGCCATTCGCCCTGGTTTGCAAAGGTGGCGCAAGCCCCGATAAACGTTCCTGGCACAAACGATAGCAACATATGTTTTGCCTGCACGCACATCAGAAACGCCACCACACCTGTGACCATGTATCCCAGAATTTCCAGATGCGGAGCCAGCGCGCTACCGTGAATAATCACCTGCGCCCAAAGAACACCGCTGCATAAAGTGCATGCAGAAATGAAAAGCCCTTTGAGACCACCCTGAGGACACGCGAAATACGCGGTACAACCGAGGAAACCTGCCCAACTGAGTAGACCGAGACTCACCGCAACCCAACCCCAGAGGCCTGAGAGAATACCGGTGGTCAATGCCAGAGAAATAAGTATGTTCATAGCGGCGTATCATAGCAGAGCCTTATGGTTCGACCACGATCTACCGCACATTTTTTGTAGATCCCACTGATACGTTGCAGTCTAAATGCGACTTAAATCACATATAGCTACTCTTCGTTTTCTTCTTCTAACTCATCACGCATCGCCTGAATAGCTTCACGGCTCAGCAGGGCCAGGGTGCGATAGAACGGGGTTGTAGAGTGAGCTTCAACTTTGCCCAGGAACGTCCCCGCCCATGGCAACAGGTAATCGTCAAATAAGCGAACCTGCGCTTCAAACTCATCTTCTTGTGACTGATCTTCCAGCCACGAAGCCGCTAACAATAAGGTGCCAAAATGATCGGCTGGGGTGTCGGCCAGCGGCATACCGCGCTGTTTGAGGAACTCACGCACTTCACCTTCGTTGCTGCCCGCTTCCCATGCTGAACGGTACGGCGGCACGCTGCACTCTTCGCCAACAAACAGCGCATTATAATCAGCAGCCAATAGTTGAGGATCGCAGCTTTGTTGCAGGCGAGCCAGCAACTCGTCTTGCTCCAGCGGCCAGTGCTCAGCCAGTTTGCCATCGCGGATCATCGTCAGCAGCGGAACCAACAGAGGATCCTGAGGCTGGCGGTAATACAGTGATCCTAAAATGCGACAAATAATTGAAAACTCATTCATGCTAACGGTCCATTTAGTAGAAATTCAGTCAGTGATAATCACAGTGTGGCGAATTCGTCGATAGGTTCCATACCGCGGGATTCAAGAAACCCGAGCATACGGCGAACGGAAACATTCAGTATACGATCTTCCGGGAACTCAACTTCTGCCAAAATTTTGCGGCATTCATCGAAATCCCCAAGCGTAAAGGCGGTATGAGAGTCAGAACCCAACGATAGCCAGCCCCCGGCGTCTCGCACTGCGGCGGCAATGGCCCGGCAGTTAGGGCCACTGCCCTTGCGCGAATGTGTAAATGAGGAGTTATTCAGCTCCAGCGCCACGTTGTATTTGGCTGCCGCCTGCGCAATGGCTTCGATATCAACCGGGAATTTTGGATTGCCCGGATGGCTGATAATGTGGACATTCCCACTCGCCATCGCTGCAATCATGGCTTCGGTGTGCGTGGCACTATCTTGTGGCGGGAAAACAGGCTCATGAAAACCGGCGATAATCAGGTCGAGTGAGTCCAGCATCGGGCCGGTGCAGTCGATGTCCCCGGCGGTATTTTTAATGTTGGCTTCAATGCCACGCAAGATGCCTACGCCATCGACCACTCTTGGCCAGATGCGCATATTCACAAAATGCCAGTAATGCGGTGCATCAGCCATATCCGGGCCGTGGTCGGTAATCGCAAACAGTTTGATGCCTTTGCTTTTAGCAATCGCGATGTAGTCATGAAGGGTGCTATAGGCATGGGTGCTGGCGACGGTGTGCATGTGCAGGTCAACGGGATACATGGCTCTCTCCTTTTATCTCTTTCCCGCAAGGATAGCAGTTATCGCCGTTGTTTTTTAGCCCGGACCAGGCCGGGCATTGGTTTAGTAGCCGTTGTCCAAAGAAACCTGTCCGCTCGGAGATTCCTTGTTTTCAATTTGGCGAATCGTTTTCGCGATATACGTCATCGCTTCTTCAGGACGCGTAACCGCCGCAAGGTGCGGGGTAATCGCAATGCGAGGATGTTTCCACAACAGACTGTTATGAGGAAGTGGCTCTTTGGCAAACACATCGAGCATCGCACCTTTTACTTTACCGCTATCAAGCGCCGCCAGCAGATCGTCTTCAACCAAATGCACGCCACGCGCAAGGTTCATCACGTAAGAATTGTCAGCAAGTTTATTAAGCAACTCGCTGTTGATGATGCCCACGGTTTGCGGTGTGTTTGGTAACAGGTTAATCAGCACGCGAGTGCCGGAGAGGAATTGACCCAGTTGTTCTGCGCCCGCGTAACTTGTGATACCCAGATAATCTTTTTTACTGCGGCTCCAGCAGCGCACCGGGAAGCCCCAGGCAGCAAGGCTTTCGGCGACTTTTCCACCCAAAACCCCCGCACCGAGCACACCAATGGTGAAATCTTCGCGGCGATAATCTTCCAGCGGCTCCCATTTCGCCTGCTGTTTTAATGCCTGGTAATCGTCAAAGCGGCGGAACCAGTGCAACGCCTGGCTGACGGCATATTCCTGCATTTGAAGCGCCATACCGGTATCTTCAAGGCGAAATAGCGGTACACCTTTTGGCAGCATCTCAGGGTGCTTCTGGAGTTGACTCAGAATGGAGTCCACACCCGCCCCCAACGCAAATACGCCTTTCAGTGTCGAACGGCCGCTGAGCATTTCCACCGGGGGATGCCAGACCAGCGCATAATCCGCAGGCTGGTTATCGCCAGGCAACCACTGGCGAACCGTTGCTTCTGGAAGTTTTTGATGTAGGCCTTCAATCCACTGTTGAGCATTAAAGGTCGGATGGTGAAAAATAATATCCATGCTTTCTCCGTTATTTCTTAGACTTATCAGCAAGTACTTAACAATACATAAGATGAATGTAATAAAAAACCATCACGTTCTGGCGCTTTAAGAAACAAGTTGTTTGAAGTTTGGCTAAACGCACCAGAATAACTAAAAAGTGGATTGACGCCGACAATTGTTTTCCCTACATTAGCGCCCGTTCCAGCAGTCAAGGAACAACAAAACGGTGAGGTGTCCGAGTGGCTGAAGGAGCACGCCTGGAAAGTGTGTATACGGCAACGTATCGAGGGTTCGAACCCCTCTCTCACCGCCATATTTAAAGAGAAAGTCTGAATTCACGTTCAGACTTTTTTTTCGCCCGTAACCCGTAGAGAGACGGGTGAGAACCCTCGACCCGAGGTTTGACAAATGCTTTAGCATTTGGACGTCAGGGGCGTTCACGACCATGACGCCCGCAGGGCAAGCGCAGCGCAGTCAGCCCCTCTCTCACCGCCATATTTAAAGAGAAAGTCTGAATTCACGTTCAGACTTTTTTTTGCCTTAAATCTGGCATCGTTCATAGCTTGACCAAACGGTACGCAAACAGAAGATTAAACTTGACCGAATGCGGTTCAATCCCTATAGTAGCGCCCCGTTGCCCCCTGAAGTTGGCAACAAAAACAATACGGTGAGGTGTCCGAGTGGCTGAAGGAGCACGCCTGGAAAGTGTGTATACGGCAACGTATCGAGGGTTCGAACCCCTCTCTCACCGCCATATTTAAAGAGAAAGTCTGAACTCACGTTCAGACTTTTTTTTCGTCTGTAATTTGTGTACTTCTTGTCGAATGACGCTGCGCTTATCCGACCTACTCGGTTCCAGACTGTTTTGTAGGGTGGATAAGCGATAGCGTCATCCACCATTTGTACCCACGATCTGCAAAAAAAACCCGAACCTAAGTTCGGGCATGTCAGATTTATTCTGGCTTACGTTTGCTAAATCGCTCTCGTATCACCACAAAGAAGACCGGCACAAAGAAGATGGCGAGTAAGGTTGCCGAGAGCATCCCGCCCATTACACCGGTTCCCACTGCGTTCTGCGCGCCACTGCCTGCCCCACTGCTTAAAACCAGCGGCATGACACCCAGAATAAATGCCAGTGAAGTCATCAGTATTGGACGCAAACGCATACGCACCGCATCGAGCGTGGCTTCAATCAAGCCTTTGCCTTCTTTCTCCATCAGATCTTTGGCAAATTCGACGATCAGTATCGCGTTTTTAGCCGATAAGCCGATGGTCGTCAGCAGCCCCACCTGGAAGTAAACGTCATTGTTCATTCCACGCATCGCCGCCGCTAATAGCGCTCCCACCACACCGAGCGGCACCACCAGCATGACCGAGAACGGTATCGACCAGCTTTCATAAAGCGCTGCCAGACACAAGAACACCACAACTAAAGAGATAGCGTACAGTGCAGGCGCCTGGTTCCCGGAAAGCCGTTCCTGATAGGACATTCCCGTCCAGTCGTAACCAATCCCGGACGGCAGTTTCGACGCCAGCTGTTCCATCAGCACCATCGCCTCACCGGTACTTTTCCCCGGCGCCGCTTCGCCCAACAGTTCCATAGAAGGCAAACCGTTATAGCGTTCAAGACGTGGCGAACCGTACATCCAGTGTGACGATGAAAATGCTGAAAGCGGTGCCATTTGCCCGTTGCTACCGCGAACGAACAGATTATCAATATCCTGCGGCAGCATGCGGAAACGCGCATCCGCCTGGACATACACTTTCTTCACGCGGCCGTGGTCGATAAAGTCGTTCACGTAAGTGCCGCCCAATGCGCTGGCAATCGTCTGGTTGATATCAGCAAGGCTAATGCCAAGAGATTGCGCTTTTTCCTGGTCGATTTCGAGCTTGTACTGCGGCGTGTCTTCCAGACCATTCGGGCGCACACGCGTCAACATATCTGGGTGTTTTGCCACCATCCCCATCAGTTGATTACGTGCGAGAGTCAATTGTTGATGCCCCAGGTTTGCCTGGTCGATCAATTCAAAGTCGAAGCCAGTAGCCGTCCCTAACTCGATAATCGCCGGTAAGTTAAACGGGAATATCAGCCCATCGCGAATTTTACCGAAAGCTTTAGTTGCTCGCTCAACAATGACACCGACGCCATTCTCCTTGCCTGCGCGCTCTTCCCACGGTTTCAAGCTAATAAAGGCAATCCCGGAGTTTTGCCCCTGCCCGCTATAACTAAAGCCGTTAACCGTAAATACCGATTCGACATTCGCTTTTTCAGTGTTGAGATAGTAATGCGATATCTCGTCGAGCACTTTTTGCGTCCGTTCCTGCGTCGCCCCCGCAGGCAATTGCACCATGGTCATAAACACACCCTGATCTTCTTCGGGCAGGAATGAGGTCGGTAAACGCAAAAATAGCACCGCCATTCCGACCACAATGATCAGATACAGCAGCAAGTAACGCCCGGTACTACGCAAAATATTGCTGACACTATCTGTATAGTGATGCGCGCTTTGGTTGAATTTTTTGTTAAACCAGCCAAAGAAACCCGTTTTTTCATGCGCCTGCGGATCGACAGGTTTTAGCAACGTCGCGCACAGCGCGGGAGTCAGGATCAACGCCACCAGCACCGAGAGCGCCATCGCCGAAACGATGGTTATCGAGAATTGGCGGTAAATGGCCCCTGTCGAGCCGCCAAAGAAAGCCATCGGTATAAATACCGCCGAGAGCACCATGGCGATACCCACTAAGGCTCCCTGAATTTGGCCCATTGATTTTTTGGTGGCTTCTTTTGGCGAGAGATGGTCTTCGGCCATCACACGTTCAACGTTTTCCACCACCACAATCGCATCATCAACCAGCAGGCCTATCGCCAGCACCATGCCAAACATGGTTAATGTGTTGATCGAATAGCCAAACGCAGAAAGTACGGCAAAGGTTCCAAGCAAAACCACCGGCACCGCAATAGTCGGGATCAGCGTCGCACGGAAATTCTGCAAGAACAGGTACATCACCAGGAACACCAGGATGATGGCCTCAAACAGCGTTTTCACCACTTCATGAATCGATATTTTGACAAACGGCGTGGTGTCGTATGGGTAAACCACCTTCATTCCCTGCGGGAAATAAGGTTGCAGTGAAGCCAATTTTGCCTTGATACCTGCTGCGGTATCCAGCGCGTTTGCGCCAGTGGCAAGCTTAATCCCCAGACCTGCTGCGGCCTGACCATTAATTTTCGCCACCGTATTGTAGTTTTCCCCTCCTAACTCAATACGCGCCACGTCGCTTAAATGCACCACGGAGCCATCTGGGTTCACTTTCAGCGTCACTTTGCCAAATTCTGCGGGGTCGCGTAAACGCGTCTGGGCAATGATCGAAGCGTTAAGCTGCTGGTTTTTAACCGCTGGCGTACCGCCGAGTTGGCCAGCAGCGACCTGGTCGTTCTGCATTTTTAGCTGCGTAATGACATCGCCCGGATTAAGTTGATACTTGTTCAACGCATCCGCATTCAACCATATACGCATGGCGTACTGCGCACCGAACAGTTGAACATCCCCCACGCCGTTGGTACGGCTAATGGAATCTTTAATATTTGATGCCACGTAATCGGAAATATCATCCTGCGTCAGCGCCGGGTTATCGGAGATGAATCCGGCAACCAGTAAGAAACTACTGGAGGATTTTTCAACGCTAATCCCCTGCTGCTGCACCTCTTGCGGTAATAGCGGCATCGCTAGTTGCAGTTTGTTCTGCACCTGAACCTGTGCAATATCCGGGCTGGTGCCTGATTTAAAGGTCAAAGTGATGGTCACGCCGCCGGCGGAATCACTGGTGGAAGACATATACATCAGGTTATCGATGCCGTTCATGTTCTGTTCGATAACCTGCGTCACGGTGTCCTGAACCGTCTGCGCATCAGCACCAGGATACGTTGCCGTCACTGCGACGGCAGGAGGTGCAATAGTCGGATACTGTGCGACAGGAAGTTGCAGGATTGCCAGCGCACCGGCAATCATCAGGATGATCGCCAACACCCAGGCAAAGATAGGTCTTTCAATAAAGAACTTAGCCATTATCCAGGATACCTTAGCGGGTTTGAGCGGCAGCGCTATCCGGCACTATCTGTACAGCAACCCCAGGACGAACGCGCTGAAGCCCGCTGACAATCACTTTGTCACCCGGTTTAACGCCTTTCGTCACCAGCCATTTATCGCCAATCGCCTGCGGTGCAGTCACTTCACGGACTTCGGCTTTGTTGTTTTGATCAACCACCATCACCGTTGCATCTCCACGTGGGTTACGCGTCACACCTTGCTGCGGCACTAAAATCGCTTCAGGTTGAATGCCCTCGTCAATTTTCGCGCGCACATACATCCCCGGCAGCAACTGGTGCTGCGGGTTGGGGAACACGGCACGCAAAGTGATAGAACCGGTTGTCTGATCGACCGTCACATCAGAAAACTCCAGCTCACCGTTTAATGCGTAAGGCTGGCCATCTTCCATCATCAGTTGCACTGCGGTTTTGCCATTCGCCTTTTTCAGACTTCCCTGCTCAACCGACTGTTTGAGTTGCATAAAATCATTGCTGGATTGGGTGACATCGACGTAAATCGGGTCGAGCTGTTGCACCGTTGCCATTGATGAAGTCTGGCCGTTAGTCACTAACGCCCCTTCGGTGACATTCGATTTACCGATGCGCCCGTCGATTGGCGAACTGACTTTGGTGTAGGCCAAATTAATGCGCGCATTTTCCACTTCAGCTTTTGCCGCAGTGACTTCTGCATCGGCCTGCTGGGCATTCGCAACGGCCTGGTCGTATTCTTGTTTGCTGATGTAATTTGTCCCGAGCAGCGGTACGTAACGTTTCACCGTTAAATGCGCGATATTCGCAGCCGCTTTAGCTTTAGCCAGCGCGCCTTGCGCACTGTTCCATGCGGCCTGATAAGGTGCCGGGTCAATTTGATAGAGCGAACTTCCCGCTTGAATATCGCTGCCTTCAACAAAATTGCGCTTCAGAATAATACCGCTGACCTGTGGGCGAACTTCTGCCACACGGAAGGCATCGGTGCGTCCTGGAAGTTCAGTCGTCACCGCTAACGGCGCGGCTGTAACGGTATACACATTGACCTGAGGCGCAGGCAATGCTGCCTTTTCGTCGCCTTTATCATTACAACCCGTTAATACACCCGCCGCTAACAACAGCACGGAAGGCAGCAGGATGAACTCACCATATTTCTTCATTACTATTCCTTAAAGCTTGATTCTTAAAGTAAAGATTTGTCGCCGTCAGACGCATTCCACCGGCGGCGAATTCCTGTTATTTCGATTTTCCAAAACGGCGGCTGATGACCACAAAGAACACCGGAACAAAAAAGACCGCCAGGAGCGTGGCGGAAACCATCCCGCCCATCACGCCCGTACCCACGGCATTTTGCGCGCCACTCCCCGCTCCGCTGCTGATGACTAACGGCATTACGCCGAGAATAAAGGCCAGGGACGTCATCAGAATCGGACGCAAACGCATGCGCACCGCATCGAGCGTTGCCTCGATTAATCCTTTGTCTTCTTTGTCCATCAGGTCTTTGGCGAACTCGACAATCAAAATGGCGTTTTTGGCCGACAGGCCAATGGTGGTCAGGAGTCCAACCTGGAAATAAACGTCGTTATTTAATCCGCGCAATGTGGCGGCAAGCAGCGCTCCGATGACGCCAAGCGGCACCACCAGCATGACCGAGAAAGGAATGGACCAGCTTTCATAAAGGGCCGCCAGACATAAGAAAACGACCAGCAAAGAGATGGCGTAAAGGGCTGGGGCCTGGTTGCCGGATAAACGCTCCTGATAAGACATGCCTGTCCAGTCGAAACCAATTCCGCTCGGCAATTTCGTCGCCAGATCTTCCATTAGCAACATGGCTTCACCGGTACTTTTACCCGGCGTCGCTTCACCGAGGATTTCCATGGACGGCAGGCCGTTATAACGCTCCAGGCGCGGGGAACCGTAAATCCAACGAGCACTGGCAAAGGATGAAAACGGCACCATTTGCCCGCTACTGCCGCGCACATACCAACTGTTAATATCCTGCGGCAACATGCGGCTGGACGCCCGGCCCTGCAGATAGACTTTTTTCACTCGTCCGTGGTCAATGAAGTCGTTGACGTAGGTGCTACCCAGGCCGGTAGCAATAGTCTGGTTAATATCAGAAATGCTCACGCCCAGTGACTGCGCTTTTTCCTGATCCACTTCCAGCTTGAATTGCGGTGTGTCTTCGAGGCCGTTCGGACGCACCCGCACCAGCATATCCGGGCGTTTTGAAATCATCCCCAGTAACTGATTTCTCGCCTTTGTCAGGGCATTGTGCCCAAGGCTCGCCTGGTCGATTAACTCAAAATCAAAGCCCGTTGCCGTGCCCAGCTCGGTAATGGCAGGCAGGTTGAACGCGAAGACCATGCCATCGTGAATTTTGCTAAACGCGCGGGTGGCACGCCCTACAATCGCGGTCACTTCATTCTCTTTCCCCGGACGCTTGTCCCAGTCTTTCAGACGCACAAACGCCAGGCCGTTATTCTGGCCCTTGCCGCTAAAGCTAAAGCCGTTAACGGTAAACACGGATTCGACGTTTGCCGATTCATGGGTCAGATAGTAATCGGTAATCTGGTCCATGATTTTTTCAGTTCTGGCCTGAGTCGCTCCCGCAGGGAGCGTGACCATCGTCAGGAACACGCCCTGATCTTCTTCCGGTAAAAATGAGGTGGGTAAATGAAGGAATAGCGCCACCATTCCGCCCACAATCAGCACATAAAGCACCATATAACGGCCAGTGCGACGCAGAATTTGCTTCACGCTGTCGGTGTAATGTTGGGTACTTTGTTCAAAACGCGCGTTAAACCAGCCGAACAGCCCGATGGTTTTCCCGTGGCTGCCTTTGGCCACCGGTTTGAGCAAGGTCGCGCAAAGTGCAGGCGTCAGAATCAGCGCAACCAGCACCGAAAGCGCCATCGCAGAAACGATAGTTATCGAGAACTGGCGGTAGATTACGCCGGTAGAACCGCCAAAAAATGCCATCGGAATAAACACCGCCGACAGCACCATCGCAATCCCGACTAATGCCCCCTGAATTTGACCCATTGATTTTTGCGTGGCTTCTTTCGGCGACAACCCCTCTTCCACCATCACGCGCTCAACGTTTTCCACCACCACAATGGCATCGTCCACCAGCAAGCCTATCGCCAGCACCATGCCGAACATCGTGAGCGTGTTGATGGAATAGCCGAAGGCGGCGAGGATCGAGAAAGTGCCCAGTAACACTACCGGTACGGCAATCGTCGGAATTAACGTAGCGCGGAAGTTCTGTAAAAACAGATACATCACCAGGAAAACCAGCACGATGGCCTCAAGCAAGGTTTTGAAGACTTCGCGAATAGAGATTTTGACAAACGGCGTGGTGTCGTAGGTATAAACCACGGTCAATCCGTGTGGGAAATAGGGTTCGAGTTTGGCCATCTGAGCCTGCACCGCTTTGGCGGTATCCAGCGCATTCGCACCGGTGGCTAATTTAATCCCCAGGCCAGCAGCGGGTTTACCGTTGTAGCGCGCAATAACGTTGTAGTTTTCACCGCCCAATTCGATTCGCCCGACATCGCGCAATTCGACTTTCGCACCGTCTGGTTTCACTTTTAGCTGGATGTGACCAAACTGCTCGGGGTCACGCAAGCGCGTCTGGGCAATAATAGATGCATTGAGTTGCTGGCCAGGAATGGCTGGAGTACCGCCAAGTTGCCCGGCGGCGACCTGCGCGTTCTGGGTTTTAATCTGGTTAATGACATCAAGCGTTGTGAGCTGATATTTGTTCAGTTGGATCGGATCAAGCCAGATACGCATTGAATACTGTGCACCAAAAAGCTGCACATCACCTACGCCAGCCGTCCGGCTGATAGGATCTTTGATATTCGAGGAAATATAGTCGGCAATATCCTCCTGGCTCATGCTGCCATCTTGCGAGATAAACCCGGCGACCATCAGGAAACTGCTGGAGGATTTCTTAACACTGATCCCCTGCTGCTGGACTTCCTGCGGCAATAAAGGCATCGCGAGCTGAAGTTTATTTTGCACCTGAACCTGAGCAATATCCGGATCGGTGCCGGATTTAAAGGTCAGCGTGACCGTCACACTACCTGAGGCATCGCTTGTAGAGGACATGTACATCAAGTTATCAAGGCCATTCATATTTTGCTCGATAACCTGCGTCACCGTATCCTGGACGGTACTGGCATCCGCACCGGGATAGGTTGCGTTAATAGCTACCGCTGGCGGGGCTATTGTTGGGTACTGCGCCACTGGCAAATTGATGATGGACAGAACCCCCGCCAACATCAAAATGATGGCCAGCACCCAGGCAAATATGGGGCGCTCGATAAAAAACTTCGCCATGGAGAAATTTCCCTGTTAAAGGTCTAGCTCTGTAAAGGATATAAGGATATAGAGAAGAGGAGCTTAACAGAGGCTTTATCGATTAATGATTCATGCTTGTATGTATAATCTTATATTCCAGGACTGGACATCAAAAAATTTAAAGCACACAATAATTCTCGGTTTTATTAATTGAACCAAGAATAGAAAAATAATATTTAAACCTGTTAATTCTTGTAACTAATATCCATAAAGAGTTAATTACCTATGGCCCGAAAAACAAAAGCCGATGCGTTAAAAACGCGTCAGCATCTTATTGATGTCGCAATCACACTATTTGCTAAAAATGGCGTCTCCACGACCACCCTTGCCGACATCGCTGATGCAGCGGGCATGACCCGCGGTGCGATTTACTGGCACTTTGACAGCAAGGTTTCACTGTTTAATGAAATCTGGAATATTCAGTCGTGTATCACTTTGGAAATAAGGCGAAAACTCAAAATCCAGAACCCGGATAATGATTTAAAACTATTGCGTGAAATCATAATCGAGACATTAAAATTCATTTCGACAGATCGCCGACAACATGAACTTCTACAAATTCTTTACCATACGTGCGAATTCAATGGGGAAATGTATTCTGAGAGGGAAATAAGAGAGCGTTACTGGTTTAATCGGGAAAGAATGAAAAAATTATTGCGCAATTGTATTTCAAAAGGGCAAATCCCTGTTAATACCAATGTCGAATTGACGATAACCATTATTCACGGTTACCTGAGTGGGATAGTCAAAAACTGGCTGATGCAGCCAGAAAATCTCAATCTTTACGAGCAGGCTCCTGAAGTGGTGGATAATCTTATTTTGATGCTGAAAAAATCCGCGTAAGGGTGATGAATGTCGGATGGCGCTTCTGTACGACCAACTTTTTAGGTTTTGTAGGGTGGATAAGCCGCAGGCGTCATCCACCCTACAAATATTACAAATCTTTGAACGTTCCCAGGCGATATCCACGCTCTGCAATCGCGTATTTAAGCGAAGGCGAGGTCAGCACATCCAGTTCCGCCAGACGCGGGTAACAGTACTTGCTGGCGAGTATCGTGTTATCAATAAATGACGGGTGACACATAATCTCGAGTGACTGCTCGCCGCGCGCTGTTGACCTTTCCAGGGTTTCGAGGAAAAGCGCTTCGGAAATGGCATCGCCATAAAAGCCGCTATCGAAACCTTCGGCTGTCTTCACACCAACACATTCAAGCTCAGCTGGTAACGCGGCATCGTAGTCGAAACGAATCGCCACGCCCTTCTCTTTGGCAAACGCTTCAACGATAGGGTAAATCTGCGGGATCATATGCACGTGGTGATGGCTGTCGAGATGGGTTGGCATACGGCCAAACAACTCGATAAATCTCGCAAACTGGCATTCCAGCTCATGCTCAATTTCTGCCAGCACCAGGGAGCCTTCTTCGGCGCGCTGCCAAATCCATTTACCCAGTTCACCCTTATCATCCACCAGACCTGGCATAGCAGATAAAGGCCGACCCAGCGTCAACACAAAGTGCATGCCAATCGCCAAACCTGGATGTTTCGCGCTCAGCGCCACCGCATGCTCAATACCTGAGGCGTTAACCATAGCGGTGGTCGAAGTCACAACCCCGTGGGTAAATGCGTCAATAATCCCGTAATTCTGTGCCTTACATAGCCCAAAATCATCCGCGTTAACAATTAATAGCTTGTCCATTGTCGCCTCGCGAGGTGCCTTCCCTTTGCAGGGAAGGCTTCCGGTTATTTAAGTGCAGCAATCGCCTGCGCGAAGTTTGGCAGATTCGCTTCGTGTGCCAGCAGCAAGTCGCGAGCAATTTTTTCTGCATCTTTATCAGAATGAATCAGCGGGCTTAAGTTGAGCGCCAGCAGAACATCGTTAAAGTTACCGCTCAGAGCCGCTTCACTTGCCGCAACTTCAAAGCCTTTGATGGTGTAAATCAGGCCCAGCACTTTTTCGTCAAAATGGGTAATGCGCG
Source organism: Buttiauxella sp. BIGb0471 (assembly GCF_024807715.1). NCBI lineage: Bacteria > Pseudomonadati > Pseudomonadota > Gammaproteobacteria > Enterobacterales > Enterobacteriaceae > Buttiauxella > Buttiauxella sp. BIGb0471. The sequence goes on along the minus strand of NZ_JANUEU010000002.1, from coordinate 440,122 downwards.
GAGTTGGCGTTGCACCATCGCGACCGATTGTACAGGTCATTTCAACCGCCCAGTCTGCCGGAATATTATCTACATGACCATGATGCGGCACGTTAACGTAATGCTCGCTTTGCTTGTCGTTATAGATATCGCTGATGACTTCGCAAGCTGCGTCAGAGTAGTAAGCACCGCCACGCAGTTCCAGCTCTTTTGGTTTCACGTTCAAAGCAGGATCTTTGTAAAGCTCGAACAGTTGTTTCTCAACTTTCTGAACAACCGTTGCACGGGCGCCACCTTTATAGAACTCACCCATTTCAATAGCCAGCATCTCTTTTTGCTTGAAGTAGTAGAGCAAGTAAGAGCACGGCAGCAAACGCAGGGAACGGATCAGGCCTTCACTGAACGGCAAGTCAAAGATGTTTTTGACCGAACCCGCAGTCAGCGTGCCGGATGCAACGCCATCAAGCAGCTCGTCGAAACGAGAGGTTCCGTTAACGATGACATCTTTGATGAACACCATGTGGTTCAGGCCGAACAGGTCGATATTCAGTTCATCAGTCGGGGCAAGTTTCAGCACATCTTTAATGAACATTTTCATGCCCACAGGGATGTTACAAACGCCAATGAACTTCTTGAAATCTGTGTGGCGATAAACCGCCTCGGTGACCATACCGGCCGGGTTGGTGAAGTTGATAACCCATGCGTCTGGGCAGATTTCTTTCACATCATTAATGATGTCGAAAATCACCGGAATAGTACGCAGGCCTTTGAATAAGCCGCCAGCACCGTTAGTTTCCTGGCCCAAATAGCCGTAACTTAACGGGATACGTTCATCAAGTTCACGAGCTTTCAACTGCCCGACACGCAATTGCGTGGTAACGAAATCGGCATCAACCAGTGCTTCGCGACGATCGAGGGTTTTATACAGTGCAATCGGCACAGCCGCGCGTTCAATCATGCGTAAGCAAAGATCAAAGATAATATCTTGCTTCTCTTTTCCAGCTTCAACATCAACCAGCCATAATTCAGTGATCGGCAACTCTTCGTAACGTTTAATAAAACCTTCGAGTAATTCAGGTGTATAGCTGCTACCACCACCGATTGTGACGACTTTCAATTTTTTACTCATGAGGACTCCGGTACAAGTTTATTGCACTGTAAATTAAGACAGCGATATAGATGTATTATTGAGGATTATATTTAACCCTCACTAATACATTTACAGAATATTTAATAACTCACTTAATGCTGTATAACTGCTTCCGATAATGCTGCGGTGTAAAAGAAGTTAACTTCTTAAAGTTTTTAATAAACATACTGGCACTGCTGTAACCAGACTCGAAAGCAATATCGGTAACAGAATAGTTCGTGATCTCCAGTTGTTTCTTGGCAAAATCAATTCTTATCTCATTGATAATTTGCATCGGTGTTTTGCTGTAATGGCGTTGCGTGGCGCGCGTTAAATACTCTTGCGACTTACCGGATAGCTCCACCATATTCACTAAGGCTTTATCACCAAACATCGACTTGCCATGCATCTGCTCGACGGTGTTTTTAAGCCAGACAGGAATATCTCCGCCTGATTCTGATTCTTTATGATGGCGCAGACGATTCACAATATAAAACGTCACCATCTCAAGAAATTCACTAAATTCCCCCTGACGGAAATTTAATGACGCCGTCACAGATTCGATATATGTCAGAAATTCATTCTTAATCTGATAAACCTGTGAAGCAATAAAACAAGCCGGAAATAACGGTAAATAATGCTGTTCAAAGAAAGCCTTGCTGATACCGACATTCAGGATTCTGGTCGCACCAAAATCATAAAAACTTTGATGGTAAGAACCGAGCGGGATGAAAACAAAACTCCCTCTTTCCAGCAGCACACGTTTACCGTTGATTTCCTGGTAATAACGTCCTGTTAGCACCACCGTGAATTCGTAATAATCATGCTGGTGCAACCCGGAGACACTTTCGACTTTGTTGTGGATGAACATGTGGAAATGTTGACCATCAAAAAGTTGACTCTCGCGAGCGGTATTGATTTCCATACTGATTACCGGTGGCTGCATAGGGACTCCAACTTATTTTATTTTTTCGTGAAGCTCAATAAGTTCTGTCACCAGCTCGCGCGCCAGCATAGAAGTCATCAGATGGTCTTGCGCATGGACCAGCACCAGGCTGACTTTGGTTTTGCCTTCGCCCTGGTCACCTTCAATCAGTTTGGTTTGCACAAGGTGTGCTTCATTCAGTGCTTCGCGCGACTGGGCCATCAACTCCCAGGCTTTTTCAAAATCGCCAGTTTTAGCGATTTTCAGTGCGCCGTATGCAAGGCTGCGAGCCTGACCTGAGTTGATGATTAAACCCATAACCACTTCTTCAAGATCGTTAGTATCGACTTCGTTATCGACTACGTTTTCTAAATCAAACATCAAATTCTCTCCCGGTATATTTAAAGTGGTTGGGGACAGGGGGCCATCCCCAACCAAAACTACTACCCTTCATACTTCAAGCCGCATGTGCGTTGGCTTTCTCGTTCACCCCAGTCACTTACTTAAGTAAGCTCCTGGGGATTCACTGCGTTGCCGCCTTCCTGCAACTCGAATTATTGTGGGTACAGAACTTAAATTAGAATTTCAGTGCGTTAGCAATATCTTCTTCGCTTTCTTCTTCTTCGATGACAGCCTGTGCTTTGTTAGACAGGATAACGAACGGGATGTAGACACATGTCGCGACACCCAGGTTGAACAGTGCAACTAACAGAGCTGCGATACTGCCATTACTGTTAAAGAAGGCGCCCAGGCCGGTCGGCATAGTCCACGGAGCCAGGTTTGTGACCGGTGGAATAATCCCCAGAGAGTAAGCCGCAAGCGTGATGGCTGCCAGAATCGGCTGAACCAGTACGAACGGGATAAACATAACCGGGTTCATGATGATTGGCAGACCGAACAGGATAGGTTCGTTAATCTGGAAGATGCCTGAAGGCAGTGCCAGTTTCGCCACCTGACGGTGATCTGCACGACGTGAAACCATGAAGATTGCGATAATCAAGCCAAGCGTCGCACCAGAACCACCCAACAGGATGTAGGAGTCGAGCATTGGTTTCGCCCAGAAGTGGAACTGTTTACCCGCATCAAGTGCCGCTTGTACAGAGCCGTACTGGTTGTAGATTGCAATGTTTTCCAGCGCCCACGGAGTCATGATGCCGTTGTCCAGCGCGGTCAGCGCCAGTGAACCATGCACACCGAAGAACCACAGCAGGGAGTTGAAGATAACGTACGCCCAACCCACTACCGCACCCATCGACGCCAGCGGCGTAGAAATGGAATCCATAATGATCTGGTGGAAGTTGCTACCGTGATTCGCCAGCAGCCAGGAAATAATCCCGAAAATAGACAGGATAAGGAAACCTGGAATTAATGCAGAGAAGGAACGCGAAACCGAAGTCGGTACGCTATCTGGCAAAGTAATAACCCAGTTGCGGCGGATAACAAAAGTAAATAATTCCGCGACGACCAGACCAATAACAATACCGGAAATAATATTCTGACCGCCTAACCAGTTAGCGCCGACAGCATATGCTTCGCCAACACTATATGGAGTAACAGTCATAAATGCCGCTACGGATAATAAACCGGCTGCCAGTGGGTCAACTTTGCGTTCTTCAGCAAGTGCCATACCAATGAAAAAAGGAGCCATTAGCGACATAATACCTAACGTACCGTTATATACGTTGCCGCCAATGGCTTTTAACCCATTAAGGGTTTCAATGGTCGAGGGGTCTAAACGAATACCTAAAGAATAGAAAAATGAACCTGCGCCAAAACTCAGAAATACGTTATTAATTAATACAAACATGGCACCGGCAAGTGTCAATGGCATTAATTTGATGAAACCATTTTTAATTGCGTTGACGTGCGGTTGCTTCCCAATTTTCACTGCGAAAGGAAGCAATATCTTTTCAAGTGAATCAATGACTTTACTCATTTGTAATTTCCTTTATTGCCGCAAGAGTCTTGCGGCCAGGTTGTGTAAGGTCGTTCTTTGACGGAAAAATAAAACAAAATAAAAAGTTAGTTGCTTGCTGCTGCTTTCTTGATCGATGCGACGGCTGCTTTCAGCACGCCTAACCCATCAATTTTGCCGTACATTGCCGAATCAATAACTTCTACCGGCTTGCCGGGTAATACTTTTTGAATTTCTGGCAGCATGTAAGCGATTTGCGGTCCAAGTAATACCAGATCCGCATCTTTGCCCTTTTCAGCAGCCAGCGTTTCAGGCCAGGCTTCGATAATCACCGGTACTTCATACTTCTCTGCCTGCGCCTTCATTTTTGATACCAGTAATGAGGTGGACATTCCGGCAGAACAAAATAGGTAGATACGTCTTTTAGTCGTCATAATAAATTCCTCACGTTGCAACAGCCTGCATGTCGGATATCAGCACAACCCACGCCTGCAAAAGGGACTGATTGGAAAGTTCTGATTGTTTCTGGTTGAAAGAAGTATACGGCAACAATCTGGCGGGGAATAATAACGCAGGACTTGAAATTGTCTCTCCTTGACCATCCGTTTTGATACCCTTCACATTTTGGGTAAATAATTCGCGCAAAGAAAAAAGCCCAAACAGTGTTTGGGCTTTACAATTCAATGACACCAGAAATCAGTCGTAGGCATTCAACGTGCGCTGGCAAAGGGCTGAGCGTACACAATCTTGCTTGCCAAAACGAATCACACCCACCATTTCATCTTCTTCAAAACGTTGCAGAGCATCGCTCAGACCGGACTGAACACCCCGTGGCAAATCACATTGTGTGATATCGCCATTGACGATCACCGTCACGTTTTCCCCAAGGCGCGTTAAAAACATTTTCATTTGCGCTGCGGTGACGTTCTGCGCCTCATCAAGAATAACCACCGCATTTTCGAAGGTACGTCCGCGCATATAGGCGAACGGCGCAATCTCTACTTTGCCGATTTCGGGACGCAGACAATACTGCATGAAAGACGACCCTAAACGTCGCACCAGGATGTCATACACCGGGCGGAAATAAGGGGCGAATTTTTCCGAAATATCCCCGGGCAAGAAGCCGAGATCTTCGTCAGCTTGCAGGACCGGGCGGGTAACAATTATCCTGTCGACATCCTTATGTATCAGGGCCTCAGCGGCTTTCGCCGCACTGATATATGTCTTGCCGCAACCGGCTTCGCCCGTGGCAAAGATCAGCTGCTTTTTCTCGATGGCATTAAGATAGTGCTGTTGAGCCTCATTTCGCGCCGCTATTGGTGAATTATCACGGCAATCCCTGGCCATGCCGATAGATTCAACGCCGCTCATCTGCACAAGCGATGTGACCGATTCCTCTTCGCGTTGCTTGTGGCTACGCGAATCCCGTCTCAGCACACGTTTTGCTTCACGACGAGCTTTGATCACTGCTTTCTGTCTTCCCATGGATGGCACCTTACAGTTGGTTTCATTTCCCGCGTCACGACATTGGGCGCGATTATGTTCACTAACGGATGAGGTTTGGCTTCCTTTTAAGCCAGGAACTGCCGGTTGAGAGGATGCACCAGTTAGACGAGTTACGCCGCTTAGCGCATCGTTAATACATTGAGTTGTTAAAGGATTAGGTTTTTTAGCGGTGAAGATAGCGAAGCCGGAGGAGACACCTCCGCGCTGGATAGTGCGGGTAAGAAGTTTGTTCAATCGTCCGGTACAGGACCCTACCATTCGCGATCTCCAATGTGATTTAAATTCACAGCCGGGAACTACCGCTCGTGCTTTAAGTACATCAAATTTTATCTTAAATGCAACACTTATTTTACTTTAATTCAACATTCGCGTTCCGTCACGCGCTCACCCTGTTTATGACATAAAAATATTACACTTTTATATCAAAGGGCTAGCCATAGAGAAATTGAATGAATACCTGGCAGGCAAATTGTTAGCAAATGAAAAATTAGCAGGGGAAGGATTGCCCTCACCCCAGCCCTCTCCCCCAGGAGAGGGAGAAACCGGGCAGTCCCCTCTCCCCCATGAGAGAGAGAAAACCGGACAGTCCCTTCTCCCTCAGGGAGAAGGTTAGGATGAGGGTGGTTACCAAACGACAGATCAGGCCTCAATCAGCCCCTGCCCTAAATAGTGCTGCTTATCCCGAGCGCCTGGCATCACGAAGAAATACCCGCCGCCGATGGGCTTCACATACTCCTCCAGCGCCTCGCCGTTTAACCGTTGCTGCACCGCCAGAAAACCTTTCTCAAGATCATGCTGGAAGCAGACAAACAACAGCCCCATATCCAGTTGCCCGGATTTGGAAACCCCCAGCGAATAGCTATAGCCCCGGCGCATCATCAGATTGGATTGCGTCTCTTTGGTGCGCGGGTTCGCCAGGCGAATATGAGCATCCAGCGCAATCACATTACCGTCAGGATCGGCTGCATAATCCGGCTCGTCGTGCTCATTCTTCATGCCAAGCGGCGCGCCAGAGTGTTTATCGCGGCCAAAAATAGTCTGTTGCTCTTTGAGTGGTGTCCGATCCCAGGACTCAACATGGAACTGGATAATGCGCACGGCCTGATAGCTGCCACCCACTGTCCATGCGGGTTCTTGTTGATTTTCCGTCACCCAAACTACTTCATCCATCAGCGGTTTATCTTCGCTGTTTGGGTTCGCCGTACCGTCTTTAAAGCCCAACAGGTTGATAGGCGTCTCTTTGCCGCGCGAACGCGCCGCGTGGTTAGAGATAAACCCTTCCCGCTTCCAGCGCACGCTAAGCAAATCTGGCGTGTGTTTGATGATGTCACGCAACGCATGAATCACCGTGTCGGCGGTATTGGCACAAATCTGGAGCAGCAAATCACCGTGGCACAGGCTGGCATCCAGCGAGTCGTTAGAGAAGCGTTCCATTTTTTGCAGTTTTGCAGGCTTTTGCCCCTGCAAACCGAAGCGCTCGTCAAACAATGAAGTGCCTGTGGCCAACGTAATCGTCAGGTTATCAGGGTAAATTTCCGCCCCCAGAATCCCGGAGTCCATCGGTGGCATGCGCGGATTGGGCGTATCCGGTGCCGGGCCTCCGGTGGTGAGGAAGTCAAACCGCGCCGTCAGCAATTTGAATAAGCGCTCAAGATCGGCTTTATCACTAGCTAACACATCAAACGCCACCAGCATCATGGCCGCTTGTTGAGGTGTTAACACGCCCGCCTGATGAACACCGTAAAACGGCTGTTTTTCCATGCGAGCGTCTGGCGGCAAAGTGCCTGGCGAGGTTTCTTGTTTTGCCGCGTGCGCCACCGGGCAACCGCCCGCAACGGCGAGGGCGCCACCGAACGCGCCCAAACCTTTCAGCAACCGACGGCGAGCCGGAATATGCCCGCCGTTTTTGTTTTTATCTTCCATAAAACGTTATCCCGAAACCTAGTCCAGACCCAGAACGCCGCGCAGTTGAGACAGGTCTTCCGCCAGCGCCGTTACCGGCCCTTTCAGAGCATTACGATCGGCATCAGTCAGTTTGTCGTAAGTCTCGAAGCCATCTTTGGTGCGATATTTTGCCAGAATGGTGTCCACTTTCTTGAAGTTGGCATCCACTTTCGCCAGCAACGGCGCGTTATCTTTGGTCAGCAACGGACGCAGAAGATTAACGATTTTCTGTGCACCATCGACGTTTGCCTGGAAGTCCCACAGGTCGGTGTGGCTGTAACGGTCTTCTTCACCGCTGATTTTGCTCGCCGCAACTTCTTCAATCAGGCCTGCCGCGCCGCCCACTACTTTACTCGGTGGGAATGCGAGTTCAGAGATGCGCGTCTGCAAATCCAGCACGTCGGTATTCAGTTGCTCGGCATATTTTTCCATGCCTTTGGTGGTGTTATCCGCAAACAGCGCTTTTTCAAGACGGTGGAAACCGGTGAATTTTGGATCGTTAGCTTTCTGCTCGTAATCATCTTCACGGGCGTCAATGCTGCCGTCGAGGTCAGAGAACAGTTCCGCAATCGGCTCAATACGCTCGTAGTACTGGCGCGTTGGGGCATACAAGGATTTGGCTTTTTCGACATCGCCCGCTTTTACTGCGTCAGTAAACGCTTTGGTGCCTTTCACTAGCTCGGCAACTTGTGCGGTGACATACGCTTTGTATTCGGTGATCGGGCCAGCCAGTGCCATCAGATCGTTCTTCGGTGCTGTCTGCTCCCCTGCCGCTTTAACAATAAGTTTGCCTTTCGGGTTGCTTAACAAGCCGCAGGTCATATCGTATTCGCCCGCTTGCAGGTTTGCGGTCATTTTCTGCGAGAAACCAGGGGCGATATTTTCGCGCTCTTCAACCACCATCACACCTTTAAGAATTTCCCACTCCAGTGCTTTCTGGCTGTTGTTTTGAATGATGAACTGGGTTTTCCCGGCATTAACCGTAATGTTCATCGGTTCGCACTGTTTATCGGTGACAGTCACTTTTACCTGAGGAACATCAGCGGCTTGTGCCGCGAAAGCAGAAGAAGCGAACGCGAACAGCGCTGCGTGCAAAGCCTTACGACGAAAATGTGTAGTCATGGCCAATCCCTTTCAAAAATTAGTATGTTGTAACTAACGAACGTTATTTGTTGCCTGAGTGTTCATGCGCGGAGGAATGCAGAACAGCACCAGCGCCGGAATCAGGTAAATAAAGTACATCGCCACTTCGCTAACTGTCGGCGTCTCCTGGTAACCAAAAATACCTTCGAGCAGCGTTCCGGTCAGGGAATGCGTTGAAAGAACATTACTGAGATCAAATGCAATATCCTGGAAGTGGTTCCAGAGCCCCGCTTCGTGGAACGCACGAACCGCTCCCGCCGCAAGCCCTGCTGCCACCAGCAAAATAAACAGGCTGGTCCATTTAAAGAACACAGCCAGATTCAGGCGAATACCGCCCCAGTAAAGCAAGAAACCAAGCACGATAGCGGTGCCCAAACCGAGCATTGCGCCAAGCGGCGGCATGATGCCGACATCCTGCTGGAACGCTGCCAGCAAGAAGAATACGGACTCGAGGCCTTCACGCGCGACGGCGAAGAACACCATTAAAATCAGCGCCCAGCCGTGGTTGCCTTTGCTGTGCAGTGCCTCGTCAACTTTCTGTTCTAGCTGCCCCTTTACGTTGCGCGACACTTTGCGCATCCAGAACACCATCCAGGTCAAAATGAAGACAGCGATAACCGCCACGATGCCTTCGAACAGCTCCTGTTCTTTTTGCGGAAATTCACCAGTGGTTTCATTAATGAAAATACCCAGGCCCAGGCAGAGCGCGGCTGCCGCCACAACGCCAATCCACATCACACCAATCCACTGGCCGCGTTGTGTACGCTTGAGGTAGCTCGCAATTAAGCTAACAATCAGCGCGGCCTCCAGGCCTTCGCGTAACATTATGAGAAACGGAACAAACATTCCTGACACCCCAACTGTGAACTCAGGTCAAAAGACGTAAAGAAAAGTAAAAGAAGAACGATTGTGATTATCATTACGGCAAAAATAAACACAAGAAGAGAATTTGGTTATTTATGTACACTTGTAAAAAAGGCCGCTGAATGCGGCCTTTGAGAGAATATGCAGTCCCTGAATTTTACTCAGGCTGTAACTTTGATGGTGGCGCGGTGTGGTAAATCTCATCCGCTTGTTCAAAGCGTTTTTGCATGGTGGCACTTGGTGCTTTACCCATCAGGCTAACAACCACAATGCCGATGCTGCCGAAGACGAAACCTGGGATGATTTCGTACAGACCCAACCAACCGAACTGTTTCCAGACGATGACCGTCACAGCACCGATGATCATCCCCGCCAGTGCGCCGTTGCGCGTCATGCGTGACCACATTACCGAGAGCAGCACAACCGGACCGAACGCGGCACCAAAGCCTGCCCATGCATAACTCACCAGGCCCAGCACACGGTTTTCAGGGTTTGCCGCCAGCGCGATTGCGATCAGCGCCACCACCAACACCATGAAGCGCCCTACCCACACCAACTCTTTTTGCCCGGCGTCTTTGCGGAAGAAGGCTTTGTACAGGTCCTCAGTGATTGCACTTGAACACACCAGTAACTGGCAGCTCAGAGTGGACATTACCGCCGCCAGAATGGCCGACAGCAAGATACCGGCAATCCACGGGTTGAATAGCAACTGAGCCAGTTCAATGAACACACGCTCGCCATTCTGGTTCACCGCACCCGCAAGCGCCGGGTTGTTATTGAAGTAAGCGATACCGAAGAAGCCCACAGCACACGCGCCCGCCAGGCACAAAACCATCCACGTCATACTGATACGACGCGCTTTAACGATGGTGTGATGCGAGTCTGCCGCCATGAAACGCGCCAGAATATGCGGCTGACCAAAGTAGCCCAACCCCCAGCCCATCAGCGAGATAATCGCCACGAAGTTCAGGCCCTTGAGCATATCGACATTTTCGATACTTTTTTGCTTGATAACCGCCAGGGAATCGTCAAACCCGCCGACGGCAATCACTACCATGACTGGAGTCAGGATCAGCGCGAAAATCATCAGGCTTGCTTGTACTGTGTCAGTCCAGCTCACCGCCAGGAACCCGCCAACGAAGGTATAAATGATAGTGGCTGCAGCACCCGCCCACAGTGCGGTTTCGTAGCTCATGCCAAAGGTGCTTTCGAACAGACGCGCCCCCGCCACGATGCCAGACGCACAATAAATGGTGAAGAACAGCAAAATCACCAACGCCGAAATAATACGCAGGATGCGACTCTTATCTTCAAAACGCCCGGTGAAATAATCCGGCAGCGTCAGCGCATTGTTGTTCACTTCAGTGTGAACACGCAGACGGCCCGCAACCAGTTTCCAGTTGATGTAAGCGCCCACAGTCAGGCCGATGGCAATCCAGCTTTCCGAAATACCGGAAAGGAAGATCGCGCCCGGCAGGCCCATCAGCAACCAGCCGCTCATGTCGGATGCGCCTGCTGATAACGCGGTGACGACGCTTCCCAGGCTGCGACCGCCCAGAATGTAGTCATCAAAGTTTTTGGTTGAACGCCAGGCGATAAACCCTATCAATATCATGCCGAAGATGTAGATAAAGAAAGTCACCAGCATTGGTGTACTCATAGTCATGCAAGTTCTCCAGATTTTTGCCATGCCGGAACGCAGCACAGGTTTTTATTAATTTCATCTCGCAAGCGTTTTAACACGTTATTCACAATAAATTCACCGTACAAAAAATAGCTTTTTCCTGGAGGTTGCACTCGCTCACGCTTTTCACGGTTGCACCCTCTTAAACTGTTAACTGTGTCGGTAAATTCACCCTGTCTGCGAATAATTAGCCCGCTCGCTTTCTTAGGCCAAATTTAACAATTCAATCTATTTCCCAGCTTGCTATCCAGCTCACATTTAACAAGGTTGCACAAAGTTGCAACATGATAGATATTGCCGGGTAACTTTTATCAATCCCCCCATTCAATTCCCTTCCTTCGGCTTGAAGGACAACGGGTATAAAGGAGTGACAGGCATGGGCAGCACTACCATGGGTGTTAAGCTCGACGAATCGACTCGCGAGCGCATTAAAGAAGCCGCTTCACGCATTGACCGCACACCGCACTGGCTAATTAAACAGGCGATTTTTAACTATCTTGAACGCCTGGAAAACAACGACGAATTGCCAGAACTCCCGGCTCTGCTGGCGGGTGCTGCCAACGAAAGTGAAGAAGCCGTACCGCACGTTGAAGAAACGCACCAGCCGTTCCTTGATTTCGCTGAGCAAATTCTTCCGCAGTCGGTCACGCGCGCCGCGATTACCGCCGCCTGGCGCCGCCCGGAAACCGACGCGGTGCCCATGATCCTCGAGCAAGCTCGCCTCTCCCCGGTCATCGCCGAACAAACCCACAAACTGGCTTATCAGCTCGCCGATAAATTGCGTAATCAGAAGAGCGCAACAGGCCGGGCGGGCATGGTACAGGGTTTATTGCAGGAATTTTCACTTTCTTCGCAAGAGGGTGTGGCATTAATGTGTCTCGCCGAAGCTTTATTGCGCATTCCGGACAAAGCGACGCGTGATGCGTTAATTCGCGACAAAATCAGCAGCGGCAACTGGCACTCACATATTGGCCGTAGCCCGTCTCTGTTTGTGAACGCGGCGACCTGGGGCTTGTTGTTTACTGGCCGCCTGGTTTCCACCCACAACGAAGCCAGTTTGTCGCACTCGCTGAACCGTATTATCAGCAAGAGTGGCGAGCCGTTAATCCGCAAAGGCGTGGATATGGCAATGCGCCTGATGGGCGAGCAGTTTGTGACCGGCGAAACCATCGCCGAGGCGCTCGCCAACGCCCGCAAACTGGAAGAAAAAGGTTTCCGCTACTCCTACGATATGCTGGGTGAAGCGGCACTGACCGCCGCCGACGCGCAGGCGTACATGGTTTCTTATCAGCAGGCAATTCACGCGATTGGTAAAGCCTCTAACGGGCGCGGTATTTACGAAGGCCCAGGGATTTCCATTAAACTTTCTGCGCTGCACCCGCGTTATAGCCGCGCGCAGTACGACCGCGTGATGGAAGAGTTATATCCGCGCCTGAAATCTTTGACGCTGCTGGCACGCCAGTACGACGTGGGCATCAACATTGACGCCGAAGAAGCCGATCGCCTGGAGATCTCCCTCGATCTGCTGGAAAAACTGTGCTTTGAGCCAGAACTGGCGGGCTGGAACGGTATTGGCTTCGTGATTCAGGCGTACCAAAAACGCTGCCCGTTCGTGATTGATTACCTGGTTGACCTCGCCTCCCGCAGTCGTCGCCGCCTGATGATTCGCCTGGTGAAAGGTGCATATTGGGACAGTGAAATCAAACGTGCGCAAATGGACGGCCTGGAAGGCTACCCGGTTTACACACGCAAGGTATACACCGATATCTCATATCTGGCCTGCGCCAAAAAACTGCTGGCCGTACCGAACCTGATTTACCCGCAGTTTGCGACCCACAACGCCCACACGCTGGCGGCCATTTACAACCTCGCCGGGCAAAACTACTACCCTGGCCAGTACGAATTCCAGTGCCTGCACGGCATGGGCGAGCCGCTTTATGATCAAGTGGTAGGCAAAATTGCCGACGGTAAACTGAACCGCCCTTGCCGCATTTATGCCCCGGTCGGCACCCACGAAACGCTGCTGGCGTACCTGGTGCGCCGCCTGCTGGAAAACGGCGCGAACACCTCGTTTGTTAACCGTATCGCCGATAACACGCTACCGCTCGACGAATTAGTCGCTGACCCTGTCACCGCCATCGAAGGCATTGCAGGAAAAGAAGGTCAACTCGGCCTGCCGCACCCAAAAATCCCCTTACCAAAAGAGCTATACGGCAGCGGTCGTACCAACTCAGGTGGGCTGGATCTGGCGAACGAACACCGCCTGGCCTCGCTCTCTTCTGCCCTGCTGAACAGTGCGGCACAAAAATGGCAGGCGCTGCCGATTCTGGAAAACCCTGTTGTACCAGGCGATATGGTTGCGGTGAAGAACCCGGCGGAACCCACCGATATCGTGGGCTTTACCCGTGAAGCCACGCCTGCGGAAGTCTCGCAAGCGCTGGAAAGTGCCGTGAACAACGCGCCAATCTGGTTCGCCACGCCACCACAAGAACGCGCCGCGATTCTTGAGCGTGCTGCGGTAATCATGGAAGGCCAGATGCAGCAGTTGATTGGCATTCTGGTGCGCGAAGCCGGTAAAACCTTCAGCAATGCGATTGCCGAAGTGCGTGAAGCGGTCGATTTCCTGCATTACTACGCAGGCCAGGTACGCGATGATTTCGATAACGAAACCCATCGCCCACTCGGCCCGGTAGTGTGTATCAGCCCGTGGAACTTCCCTCTGGCTATCTTTAGTGGCCAAATTGCCGCCGCCCTTGCTGCGGGTAACAGCGTGCTGGCAAAACCGGCCGAACAAACTCCGCTGATTGCCGCGCAGGGTATCGCTATTTTGCTCGAAGCCGGTGTGCCTGCGGGCGTGCTGCAACTGCTGCCTGGCCGGGGTGAAACCGTCGGCGCGCAGTTGACCGGTGATGCCCGCGTGCGTGGCGTGATGTTTACCGGTTCCACCGAGGTCGCCACTTTACTGCAACGCAATATCGCTGACCGTCTTGACGCACAAGGCCGCCCGACTCCGCTGATTGCCGAAACGGGTGGTCTGAACGCGATGATCGTCGATTCTTCCGCGCTCACCGAACAAGTAGTAGTTGATGTGCTGGCCTCCGCCTTTGATAGCGCGGGCCAGCGTTGTTCTGCCCTGCGCGTCCTGTGTATTCAGGAAGATGTCGCCGAGCACACGCTGCAAATGCTGCGCGGCGCAATGGCGGAATGCCGCATGGGCAACCCAGGCCGCCTGACCACCGACATCGGCCCGGTGATCGACAGCGAGGCCAAAGAGAATATCGAGAAACACATCCAGACGCTGCGTGGTAAAGGCCGCAAAGTATTCCAGGCCGCGCGTGAAAACAGCGTGGATGCAAAAGAGTGGCAGAGTGGCACTTTTGTCGCACCGACGCTGATTGAGCTGGAAAGCTTCGATGAGATGCAAAAAGAGGTGTTTGGCCCGGTGCTGCATGTGGTGCGCTACAACCGCAACAACCTGGAATCATTGATTAACCAAATCAATGCCGCAGGTTATGGTCTGACGCTGGGTGTACATACCCGTATCGACGAAACCATCGCGCAAGTGACCGGTTCAGCCCATGTCGGCAATATGTACGTGAACCGCAATATGGTTGGTGCAGTCGTCGGCGTGCAGCCGTTTGGCGGAGAAGGTTTATCCGGTACGGGTCCGAAAGCCGGTGGCCCGCTGTATCTGTATCGCCTGCTGGCTAACCGCCCGGATAGCGCGCTGCAAACCACCTTTAGCCGTCAGGATGCGGAGCTGCCTGTTGATACCACGCTGAAAGCCCGCCTCCAGGAAGCCCACCAGACGCTGACGCAGTGGTCAGTGAAAAAAGGCGAATTACCTGCAATTTGCGAACGTTTCGCACAGCTGGCACAAAGCGGCACTTTACGCCAACTACCGGGGCCAACGGGCGAGCGCAATACCTACGCGTTAATGCCGCGTGAACGCGTGTTATGTATCGCCGATAACGAGCAAGACGCGCTGGTGCAACTGGCGGCAGTCACTAGTGTTGGCAGCCGTGCGTTGTGGGCTGACGATAAGCTGCATCGTGAACTGGCAAAATCGCTGCCGACACTGGTACAAAAACACATCGACTTTGCAAAAGAAGATGCGCTGTTAAGCCAGTCGTTTGATGCAGTGATTTACCACGGTGATTCCGACCAGCTACGTTTGCTGTGCGAGAAAGTGGCAGCACGCGACGGTGCGATTGTTTCGGTGCAGGGCTTTGCTCGCGGTGAAACCAACCTGTTGCTGGAGCGTTTGTACGTTGAGCGTTCGCTAAGTGTGAACACCGCAGCCGCAGGCGGCAACGCCAGTTTGATGACAATCGGCTAAGTTTTCACTACGCTAAAAAGGCTCCTTTTTGGGAGCCTTTTTTATTCGAGGAATGATGATGAAACGCATTTGTTTACTTATTTCTTGCCTGTTATTAAGCGCCAATGTGCTGGCCGACAGTTGCGATAACGAGACATCGCAGGCTGGCCTGAATGAGTGTTACGGCAAAGAGTATAAAAAGCAGGATGATTTGCTCAATCAGACTTATCAGAAGGCAATGAAGCTCGCCACGGATACCCAGAAAACGCAGCTCAAAGCGGCGCAAAATGCGTGGATTGCTTTTCGCGATGCCGATTGTGCATTCTTAACCTCTGGCGCTGACGGCGCATCCGTCGCCCCAATGGTGCACGCACAATGTATGACAGACAAAACCCGTGAGCGCACGGAGCTGCTGAAAAGCACGCTCAATTGCGAAGAAGGCGACGTAAGCTGTGTTTTCCATCCAGGCTCGAATTAACGCACCCGAATACCTTCAATAATCATCCGCTGCACGTTTTCTACCGTGCGGCGGAAAAATGCCTCGTCCTGAAGATTGCTGCCCGCCACCGCTTCAACCTGGCTTGCGAAGTCAGCGTAGTGTTGAGTGGTTGCCCACAGCATGAAAATCAAATGGTGCGGGTCAACCGCCGCCAGTTTTCCGCTCTCGACCCAACCGGCAATAATGGCCGATTTTTCGTCCACCAGCGTTTTTAAATCCCCGGTTAATTCTTCTTTCAGCAACGGCGCGCCTTGCAGCATTTCGAGGCAGAACAAGCGCGAGGCCTGCGGGTAATCACGTGAAACTTCCAGTTTCAGACGGATGTATTCGCCTATCGCCACCAGCGGCTGTAAATCTTCACGAAAAGCACGCAACGGCGCCAGCCAGATATCCAGAATTTGTTTGAGCACCGCGACGTAGAGCGCTTCTTTGGAAGGGTAATAATAGAGAAGATTGGTTTTCGACACTTCGGCACGCTCAGCGACCTGCTCGATGCTGGTGCCGTGAATGCCAAACTGGGAGAAAAACTCCAGTCCCGCAGCCAGAATTGCCTGCTTTTTCGCTGCGACCGCACGCACACGCCGTCCGGTTTCTTTGGTTGCTGCGCCACCTTGTGCCATGCCATTTCTCTTTATTCGGTTTTGCCCAACAGCATAGCAAAAGCGCCTGGCGACAACGATCTGTTTGCGCCCCTTTGCACCCTGAACGCGCACTGACGCGTGTTTTTTGTGCACTCATTTTGACCAAACAGTCTGATTTTAACACATCAAAAATAGAAACTAATTCTCAACATTATGATAACAAAACAGTTTTCCAACCTGGCATCCGGCTTGCAAAGACTCAACTGAAAGCAACCATTTCCAGAGAGGCTTGTGATGAAAATTGGCGTATTCGTTCCTATCGGCAACAACGGCTGGTTAATTTCTACTAACGCGCCGCAATACATGCCCACGTTTGAGCTGAACAAAGCGATTGTGCAAAAAGCCGAATATTACGATTTCGACTTTGCCCTCTCGATGATCAAACTGCGTGGCTTTGGCGGCAAAACCGAATTTTGGGATCATAACCTCGAATCGTTCAGCCTGATGGCAGGGCTTGCGGCGGTGACGTCCAAAATTCAGATTTACGCGACGGCGGCCACGCTCACATTGCCGCCTGCTATCGTGGCGCGAATGGCGTCGACCATTGATTCCATCGCACCGGGGCGCTTTGGGGTAAATCTGGTGACCGGCTGGCAGAAACCGGAATACGAGCAAATGGGCATCTGGCCGGGCGATGAATATTTCGCTCGTCGCTACGACTACCTTTCTGAATACGCCACGGTGCTGCGCGATTTGTGGGGAACCGGGCAAAGTGATTTAAAAGGTGAGTTTTTCACCATGAACGATTGCCGCTTAAGCCCGCGCCCCTCTCAGCCTGTGAAAATGATTTGCGCCGGGCAGAGCGATGCGGGCATGGCATTTTCTGCCGAATATGCCGATTACAACTTCTGCTTTGGCAAAGGTGTGAATACGCCAACCGCCTTCGCTCCCACTGCCGCGCGCATGGTTGAAGCGGCGCAAATAACCGGGCGCGATGTCGGTTCCTACGTGCTGTTTATGATTATCGCCGATGAATCCGACGAAGCCGCCCGCGCCAAATGGGAGCACTACAAAGCGGGTGCCGATGAAGAAGCGCTGGCCTGGTTGACCGAACAAAGTCAAAAAGACACGCGTTCCGGTTCCGATACCAACGTGCGCCAGATGGCTGACCCCACTTCAGCGGTCAATATCAACATGGGCACTTTAGTCGGCTCTTACGCCACCGTCGCCCGTCTGCTGGATGAAGTCGCCACCGTTCCCGGTGCCGAAGGCGTACTGCTCACCTTTGATGATTTCCTCGCAGGCATTGAAGCTTTCGGCGAAAAAATCCAACCGTTGATGCAGTCGCGTTCGCATCTTTCCCCTTCTGCTCGCGAGGTGGCGTGATGAAAAAAATCACTCTTGATGCTCGCCCGGAAGCCCTCACCTTTGCCGCTGAGCAAACGGCGCTGATCGTCGTCGATATGCAAAATGCTTATGCAAGCCAGGGCGGTTATCTGGACCTTGCGGGCTTTGATGTTTCGGCAACCAAACCGGTTATCGAAAACATTAAAACAGCGGTGGCCGCCGCTCGGGAAGCAGGCATGTTGATTGTCTGGTTCCAGAACGGTTGGGACAGCGATTATGTCGAAGCTGGCGGGCCAGGTTCGCCGAATTTCCACAAGTCCAACGCTCTCAAAACCATGCGCAAGCAGCCGGAATTACAGGGAAAACTGCTGGCAAAAGGCAGCTGGGATTACCAACTGGTAGACGAACTGGTGCCGCAGCCAGGCGATATCGTGCTGCCCAAACCTCGTTACAGTGGTTTCTTTAACACGCCGTTGGATAGCATTTTGCGATCGCGGGGCATTCGCCACCTGGTGTTTACCGGTATCGCCACCAACGTTTGCGTGGAATCAACACTGCGCGATGGCTTTTTCCTCGAATATTTTGGCGTGGTTTTAGCCGATGCCACGCATCAGGCTGGGCCTGCGTTTGCGCAGCAAGCCGCACTTTTCAATATTGAAACGTTCTTTGGTTGGGTGAGCGACGTCGGCACGTTTTGCCAGGCGTTACAGCCGCAATCCCTTGCCCGAATCGCCTGAACAGGAGAATGCCGATGCCGAAATCTGTGATTATGCCTCCGGGAACCACAACCCCTATCGCGCCATTTGTACCGGGCACGCTGGCCGATGGTGTGGTGTATGTCTCCGGCACGTTGCCGTTCGATAAGCAAAACAATGTGGTGTATGTCGGAGACGCCAAAGCCCAGACGCGCCATGTGCTGGAAACCATAAAATCGGTGATTGAAACCGCAGGCGGCACCATGGATGACGTGACGTTTAACTCGATTTTCATCACCGACTGGAGCAACTACGCCGCCATCAACGAAGTGTACGCCGAGTTTTTCCCCGGCGAAAAACCGGCCCGCTTCTGCATTCAATGCGGGCTGGTAAAACCCGACGCGTTGGTTGAGATCGCCAGCGTCGCGCATATCGGGAAATAGCTTATGCAAATTGAGCTGACTCCAGCGCCCTTCACCGACGCCCCCGTTCTGCTCTTGATTGCGGGGCTTGGAGGAACTGGCAATTACTGGCTGCCACAACGAGCGACACTGAGCGAACATTACCAACTGGTGGTGTACGACCAGCGCGGGACGGGCGTGAACCGCGAGCCGCTGCCCACTGATTACTCGCTTGCCGATATGGCCTATGAAATCCACAACGCCTTGTTGCAACAGGGCATTACGCATTACAGCGTGCTCGGGCATGCACTCGGCGGGCTGGTCGCCCTGCAACTGGCGCTGGACTACCCGGCGTCTATTGATCGCATTGCGATAATCAATGGCTGGTTGCAGCTCAATGCCCATACGCGGCGCTGTTTTGCGGTGCGTGAAACGCTGCTGCGCGAGAGTGGCCCTGCCGCCTATTTGCAGGCTCAACCGCTTTTTCTCTACCCGGCAGACTGGATGGCGGCGAATCAGCCGCGCCTCGAAGCAGAAGAAGCGATGCACAATGCGCACTTTCAGGGAGCTGAAAATCTGACTTGCCGCCTGAATGCGCTGAAGGCAGCTGACTTCCACGACACAGCTGCACATATTCACCAACCGGTGCTGCTGATTTGCTCCCGCGACGATCTGCTGGTGCCGTGGAATTGTTCTGTGGAATTACATGAAGCGTTGGCTGAAAGCACGCTTGAGATGATGCCGTGGGGTGGACACGCCTGCAACGTCACTGACGCGAACAATTTTAATCAACGGTTTCTCAGCGCAATGAGCGCTTTGCAGCAAGTCGAACCCTCTTTTCAGAAGGAAAATGTATGAGTCATGCCCTCTCAAGCGAGGCACTGGAAACGCTGTTTACCGGCGCTCGAACCCACAGCGCGTGGCTGGATAAACCGGTGAGTGATGCCCAGCTTGCCGAGATTTATAACCTGATGCGACTTGGCCCAACCTCCGCCAACTGTTCGCCTGCACGCTTTTTATTTGTCCGCAGCCCGGAGGCAAAAGCACGCCTGAAACCCGCGCTGTCATCGGGAAATATCGACAAAACCATGAGCGCGCCCGTGACCGCCATCGTGGCCTGGGATCCGGTTTTCTTTGAACAATTGCCGACGTTATTCCCCTACGCCGACGCCCGCGCCTGGTTTACCTCAAGCCCGGAGCTGGCAGAAGAAACGGCATTTCGCAACAGCTCCATGCAGGCCGCCTATCTGATTGCGGCCTGTCGGGCGCTCGGTTTCGACACCGGGCCGATGTCCGGTTTTGACCGTAAAAAAGTCGATGCGGAGTTTTTCAGCGCCAACGGCTGGAAAAGTAATTTGCTGATAAACATCGGTTATGGCGACCCGGCAAAAGCCCATACGCGTCTGCCACGTCTAGCGTTTGAAGCCGCCTGCCGCGTGGCTTAAGGAGCAAAGATGATTGAGAAACAAATCTTCCGCGATGCGATGTCGTGCCTGGGGGCGGCGGTGAATATCGTCACCACCGACGGTCCTGCCGGACGCGCGGGCTTTACCGCATCAGCGGTGTGCAGCGTCACAGACGACCCGCCAACCCTGCTGGTTTGCCTGAATCGTAGCGCGTCGGTGTGGCCGATTTTTAGCCGCAACGAGGCGCTGTGCGTCAACACTCTGGCCGCCGGACACGAAGCGTTATCCAATCTGTTTGGCGGAAAAACCGCCATGACCGAGCGCTTTTCCGCCGCGCGCTGGCGAAACGGCGCGACAGGTTGTCCGCAACTTGAAGGGGCCATTGTCTCTTTTGATTGCCGTATCAGCCAGGTCGTCAGTGTGGGCACGCATGACATTTTATTCTGTGAATTAGTGGATCTTGAACGTAATGACGAGTCCCACGGTCTGGTGTGGTTTGACCGTGGCTATCACCAACTGATGCGGCCTGCCTGTTAGCCGAAACGTGTTCCCTTGGAGATGAATATGGCGAATTCCTGGTTTCCACAATGGCGTAAAAAAACTGCGATAACGGAAGGCGGAGTCATCGCCCCGGATGAAACGCTGCCGCTCGGTCAAACGCTGGTGATGGGCGTGCAGCATGCGGTGGCAATGTTTGGCGCAACGGTACTGATGCCGCTTTTGATGGGGCTTGATCCTAATTTGTCGATATTAATGTCGGGGGTTGGGACGCTGCTATTCTTCCTGGTTACCGGAGGGCGCGTACCGAGTTACTTAGGCTCGAGTGCCGCGTTTGTCGGCGTGGTGATTGCAGTGACCGGCTTTAACGGGCAAGGCTTAAACCCGCATTTAAGCGTGGCGCTCGGCGGAATTATCGCCTGTGGCCTGGTGTATACGCTGATTGGGTTTGTGGTGATGAAGGCCGGAACGCGCTGGATTGAACGGCTGATGCCTCCCGTCGTGACCGGTGCAGTGGTGATGGCCATCGGCCTGAATCTGGCACCCATTGCGGTGCGGGGCGTTTCCGCCAGCAGCTTCGATAGCTGGATGGCGGTCATGACGGTGATGTGTATCGGGCTGGTGGCGGTGTTTACCCGAGGCATGATCCAACGGTTGTTAATTCTGATTGGCCTCATCCTCGCCTGCGCCATTTACGCGGTACTGGCAAATGGTTTTGGTTTCGGTAAACCGGTGGATTTTGCGCTGATCGGTGCTGCGGCATGGTTCGGTATTCCGCAAATGACTTCCCCGACGTTTAACGTGCAGGCGATGATGCTGATAGCGCCCGTGGCGGTGATTCTGGTGGCAGAAAACCTCGGACATTTAAAAGCCGTTGCCGGAATGACGGGTAAAAATATGGACCCGTACATCGGCAAAGCGTTTGTCGGGGATGGCCTGGCAACCATGCTTTCAGGCTCGGTCGGTGGCAGCGGCGTGACGACCTACGCGGAGAATATCGGTGTGATGGCGGTGACAAAAGTCTATTCAACACTGGTGTTTGTCGCCGCCTCCGGCATCGCCATGTTATTAGGTTTTTCACCAAAATTTGGCGCGCTTATCCATACTATTCCGGGGCCAGTGATTGGCGGCGCATCTATTGTGGTGTTTGGCTTGATAGCCGTAGCAGGCGCACGGATCTGGGTGCAGCACAATGTTGATTTAAGCCAGAACAGCAACCTGATTATGGTGGCGGTAACGCTGGTATTGGGGGCGGGTGATTTCGCCTTAACGATCGGTGGTTTCACGCTCGGCGGGATTGGGACGGCTACTTTTGGCGCGATTATACTGAACGCTATTTTGAGCCGCCGCCCGGTGGTTATTGCCGACGGCGCAGTCGTTCCATAAGTCGGATGACGCTTCGCTTATCCGACCTACAGTTAGTCGTTGTAGGTCGGGCTAGCGTAGCGCCCCCCCGACAAAAAAGACATATCCGGTCTCTACAAAGCTGAGAGTGATTCCTGCTTCTTTTTGCGTTTGAGTTTTAGCTCGCTGACCAACACACCCAGCACAATCAATGCCCCGCCCAGTAGCGCCAAAACGGGTAATCGTTCTCCGGCAATACGTCCGAATATACCTGCCCAAACCGGTTCGCCGGTGTAAATCACCGTCGCTCGCGTCGGGGAAACGCTGCGTTGCGCCCAGTTCATCGTCACTTGAATAATGGCGCTGAAAATCCCAAGACCTAACGCAATAGCCAGCAAATCAGGGGTAAATGCAGGAACACTTTCGCCAGCCGGAATCATGGTGGCAAACGCAACAATCGAGGCGGTTGCAAGCTGCACAATCGTGACGCGCTTAATATCCACTTTGCCCGCCCAGGCGCTGATAAGAATGATTTCTGCGGCAATCGCCAGGGCGCTAATCAGCGTGATAATTTCACCCGCGCCAAGCGTTAACGAGGTGCCGTCCGGCCCGGCAAGAAAAATCAGGCCGATAAACGCAAGTGCTACGCCAATCCACGACATCACACCCGGCATTCTGCCCAGACAAATCCATTGCAGAACGGGCACCAGCGGCACGTACATCGCGGTAATAAATGCGGATTTGCTGCTGGGAATGGTCTGTAAACCCCAGGTTTGCATGCTGTAACCTATCGCAATCGACACCCCGATAAACACACCAGCTTTGATCTCAAGCCAGGTCAGGCCGCGCAGTGTTTTTAGCGACAGCAAACCAACCGCCAGCGCGGCGGTGGCAAAGCGTAATCCGACGAAAAAGAATGGCCCGCTCATCGTCATCGCATATGACACGGCAAGGAATGTCCCACCCCAAAACATGGTGATGAGGATCAGGATGGCTTCCTGGGGTTTAATGGCAAATTGGTAACGGCGCAGTAGGGCTGACATGGAAATACCGAAGCGGAATAAGCAAGCCGGATAGTGTGCTGTGCGACGGGGACCCGTGCAATGGGACAGACAAAATAAAACCGCCGGCTTTCACCGGCGGTTGGGGTTAACCAGGCTGCGTACGATTACTTACTGCTACCTTTGCCGTGGCTATTTTTGCCCCCTTTCTGGCCTGCTTCTGAGGCACGTTGCGGGTCATTTTTGAAGTTCCCGCCACTATGCTGGCCACCTTTGCGACCTGCTTCTGATGCTCTTTCACGGTCTTCAGCGAAATTACCTGACCCACCACGATGGTTTGCCATTTCTAACCTCCAGATTGGATTGCGAAATAGTTAAGAGATCATATTGCATTCGGTCAAAGAGTATTCTTTCACCGCGCGAACAAAACATAACAAAACATAAGTAACGTCGCGTGGAACTAAGCTTAGTGCAGACAGAGTAATTGACCAGTTAATCGTAATATCTTGCAACATGTAATCGCCAGAATGGGTGATTTTTTCGCCGCTTAATCCATAAGACTTTCTTATTTTTAGTGAAATAGTCACCTCAGGAAAATGTGACGTAATGCGACATTTCTCCTCAAATGCCTGCAAGATTGTGAAGGATCAAGGAATCGGCACTCAAGGTTGCAGTCTGAGCCACAGCACTTATCTTTAAAGTACGGCAGCAAACGCTGCGACACAGGTAAGGAGTGAAGCGAAATGGCTAAAGTTCTGGTGCTTTATTATTCAATGTACGGACACATCGAAACCATGGCACACGCTGTGGCAGAAGGTGCACAGAAGGTTGATGGCGTAGAGGTGACGGTGAAACGTGTCCCGGAAACCATGCCCGCCGAAGCATTCCTGAAAGCCGGTGGTAAGACGCAAAACGCCCCGCAAGCCACACCACAAGAGCTTGCCGATTACGACGCAATTATTTTTGGCACTCCAACCCGCTTTGGCAATATGTCCGGGCAGATGCGCACCTTCCTCGATCAAACGGGTGGCTTATGGGCATCAGGCGCTTTACACGGCAAGCTTGCCAGCGTGTTTAGTTCAACCGGCACTGGCGGCGGCCAGGAACATACCATCTCTTCAACCTGGACCACACTTGCCCACCACGGCATGGTGATTGTCCCTATCGGTTACGCGGCACAAGAATTGTTTGATGTCTCACAGGTTCGTGGTGGGACGCCTTACGGTGCAACAACGATTGCCGGAGCAGACGGTTCACGCCAGCCAAGCCAGGAAGAGCTTTCTATTGCCCGCTTCCAGGGTGAACACGTGGCAGGTCTGGCAGTCAAACTTCATGGTTAAATGACGTTCTGGAGGAGAGCATGCAGAATCAACAATCAAAAGTTCATCATGTTGGTGAATGGGCGAGTTTGAGAAACACTTCTCCTGAAATAGCAGAGGCTATTTTTGAAGTGGCAAAATACGACGAAAAATTAGCTGAGAAAATTTGGGAAGATGGCAACGACGAAGTCTTAACGTTGGCATTTGAAAAGACGGATAAAGATTCGCTATTTTGGGGCGAGCAAACCATCGAGCGGAAAAACGTTTAACCTGATTTCCCCCGCTCACGGCGGGGGATCCCCTTTCTTTTACTTCGCCTGACTCACCGATTGCGCTAATACTTCGGTGAATTTATCCCACGGGCAAAAACCATTCGCATCGGTCGGACAACCGTTAAGCTGGAGCGTCACACGCTGCGGAGGTTGTTGCAGGCTTAATACATCCGCCTTACGCAACTGCTCGGTGCTTTGATAGACGTACTCCACCTTCATCAATTCACGATTGTTATCCGCATCATGCCAACGCTGGAACATGATTTTCCCACCAATTGGCGTACGTTCATATTGTTCAGGTAATTGATAAGGTTTGAAATCCAGTGCCGTCAGCAGCGATGCAATGTTGGAGTCATGCCCAACCAGCAACGTGATTTTTGGCCCTTTATTATCATTGCCCGCCAACGCTTTCTGAATGTATTTGATCAGCGGTGCGGCGACATTTCGCGCCACTTGTGGCGAGGTAAACAGCGTGTCCTGATAACTATTTTTCAGCTGGGATAATACCTTCCACTGCTGGTCGGTTTTGATTTTCCCCCAGGCGACGTTATCGACCGGGAAGCCTTCGTAATATTGCAGCGTAAACGCATCCACCAGCGAGTTACCGACTTTGAGTGGGCCACTCACGCCAGGTTCTTCTGTGGCATTGGCGCTAAATTTGTCTTTCTGCGCGGTCAGGTCACACACCTGTTTTTCTTTGCAACCTGGCGAATCTTTGAATGCGACAATTTGCTCCAGCAGTTGGTAGCTGTCGTCCAGTTTGAAGTGCTCGCGCTGGGTTTCCATCGCCTTCAGAGCGGCTTGCTTAAACTCAGGCGAATCATTGGTGATGACCGGGTTGAAGGTTGGGTCCATGGTGCCCATTTTTTCCTGATGATGGACAGGCACATCACATCCAGGAAACGCCCCGGTGATAAAGAACTGCGCCGTAGCGACGGTACGTTGCAAGCTGTTAGCGTAGGCGTACACGCTTTGTGGCATTGGGCATTCACCACTTTTGACCAGCCCTTGTTCGGCAAGCCATTCACGTAAGTAATGGCCCATATACACTTCCAGCACGCCGCCTTTAGTGGTGAGCTGGCCACCCGGCACATCCCATTCAGGCCAGGACTGCGCCGTGGATTGTTCCAGTACGCTGCCATTGTTAGCCAGCGGGGCGCGCAGGTTATGGCGACTCATCAGCAACACTTGTTCAAGTTTGTAACCCTGTGGCGCGGTTTCGGCGTGCGCCAGTGCAGGTGCGAAGTAAGCCATAGCCAATAATGCCGCAATCGTTTTTTTATTCATCCCTTCATCCTCAAGATGTTATGGCACGAATGAAGTGCCGCATTCAGTTTGGCAGAAAAAACGGCTGTCGCCTTTTGACCCTGTCGCAAAAACAGTCGGTGAACGAAAGCGATTCCATCTATGTTTAATGGGGAAATCCCCATCTACTTTGACCAACGAGGCAATACCATGACGACGTCCCCTTCTGTTGCGGTCATTACCGGTGCTTCTTCGGGTATTGGCGCGGTTTATGCTGAACGCTTTGCCGTTCGCGGATACGATTTGTTGCTGGTTGCACGTAGGGAAGAACGCCTGCAAGAACTGGCTAACAAACTTCAGGCGCTGCATGGAATAAACGTCGAGATATTGCCCGCGGACCTTGCGGATGAAAGAGGAATTCAGGCGGTGGAAGAGGCAATACGACGCACCGACCACATAGAAGTGTTGGTGAATAACGCCGGAACTGCCCATATTGCGCCTTTTGTTGATGGCAGCGTTGAGTTGCATCTGGCGGATCTGATGTTGAATATCACCGCGCTGACCCGCCTGAGCCTTGCCGCCCTGACCCGCTTTAAGGCACAAAACAGCGGCACGATTATTAACATCGCGTCAGTGGTTTCACTTAATGCAACGGCCGGAAGTGCGGTATATAGCGGCACAAAGGGCTATGTGCTGAATTTCACCCGTGGTTTGCAAGAAGAAGTGGCAGGCAGCAACGTGCGAATTCAGGCGGTGCTACCGGCGATAACGGCCACGGAAATATGGGGCGTGTCGGGAGTGTCCATGGATATATTGCCGCCTGAGGCAATTATGACCAGTGAAAATATGGTGGATGCAGCCCTTGCCGGATTGGAAAACGGCGAAGCGGTGACCATCCCGGCGTTGCATGACCTGGCGAAATGGGAGGCTTATGAATCGGCCCGGTTGGCAATCTATCATGCCTGCCTGACTGGCGTGCCAGCACCGCGTTATAAGCAATAGCAATAACGAAAAAGCCCCAGCTTATTTCTAAGCTAGGGCTTGAATGTTGGTGGAAGCGTAGAGATTCGAACTCTAGAACCCTTTCGGATCGCCGGTTTTCAAGACCGGTGCCTTCAACCACTCGGCCACGCTTCCAACGAGGCGAACTATAAACATCTCCGAACTTCCTGTAAAGCCTGACTTTGTTCGTTCGCCTTAAAAATAACCAAAATCGTGTTATTTAATTGAAACATCAAAAAGTTAAAACGAAAAAGCCCCAGCTTATTTCTAAGCTAGGGCTTGAATGTTGGTGGAAGCGTAGAGATTCGAACTCTAGAACCCTTTCGGATCGCCGGTTTTCAAGACCGGTGCCTTCAACCACTCGGCCACGCTTCCAACGAGGCGAACTATAAACATCCCCATACTTCCTGTAAAGCATGATTTTGTTCGTTCGCCTGATAAATCACCAAACTCGCACCGTTTGAGTGAAACGCCAACAACTTGAGCAATTTAACATCAGAATTCGTTGCAAGTTTTGCAGCCTGCAACGAACCAACTATCAATGTTTTTTGATGTACATATCTTTGGTGTAGTAGAAACCAAGATTGTTTGGCGCGTATCCGCCGACATAAGGTTTCACTAACTGGACCAATACATAGTGATAAACCGGAATGGCTGGCACATCTTCCGCCAGTTTATCTTCGGCTTGTTGGTAGAACTTACCGCGCTGTTCCACATTGTCTGCTTTGGCTGCATTTTTTAGTGCGTCATCAAAAGCGGCATTGCTGTACTTCGAGGTATTTTCGCTATCGCCAGTGCGGAAGTTATTCAGGAATGTCGCCGCATCGTCGTAATCAGCAATCCACGCATAACGCACCACGTCAAATGTCCCGCTGTGCATAGTATCAAGCATGGTTTTCCATTCCTGGTTTTGCAGCTTCGCTTCTACTCCCAGGTTTTTGCTCCACATTGAACTGGCGGCAATGGCAATGCGTTGATGCGATTCAGAAGTGTTGTACAACAGATTGAATTTCAACGGATGGGTGGCATTAAACCCCGCTTCTTCCAGAAGCTTTTTCGCTTCCGCTACACGCTTCTCATGGCTCCAACTGGCGTAATCAGGTGATTTGAGTTCGACACCACCAATATCTTTCTGGCTGATGACCCAGGCCGGGATTTGCCCCTGCCCCAGCACTTTTTCAGCGATGATGTCTTTATCCAGTGCCATGTTCAGCGCACGCCGCACACGCGGGTCGTTAAATGGCGCTTTAGTGGTATTAAATTGGTAGTAGTAGGTCGCCAGTTTAGGTGTCACATGCACCTGATCGGGTATAGATTTCTTCAGTGAAGCGTACAGCGTTTGCGGCACAGTCAAAACAATATCGATTTCACCGGCTTTATAGCGATTGATGTCTGAGGTTTCAGAAGCAATGGGCAAATAAGTCACTTTGTTAATAACGGTGTGGCTATCGTCCCAATAGTTTTTATTACGCACCCCGATAACTTTTTCGTTTACTACCCAGTCAGAAAGTGTGTATGGCCCACTACTGACAAAATTAGCCGGCTGCGTCCATTTGTCGCCAAACTTCTCAACAACGGCTTTATCAACCACCACCAGCGAGGTGTGTGCGAGCATTGCGAGGAAGGCGGCAGTAGGTTGAGTCAGCGTAACTTGCAGCGTGGTTGCATCTAACGCTTTCACACCTAACGTATCAGGGGATTTTTTACCCTCTGCAATATCTGCCGCGTTTTCCACATGCATATTGCCGAGATAGCTCGCATAAGGTGATCCTATTTTGGGATCAACCAGACGCTGCCAACTCCAGACCACATCTTCAGCAGTGATCGGCTCACCGTTGGACCATTTAATGCCAGGGCGAAGATGAAAAACCCATTCCGTGCTGCTTTTTTGTTCCCACTTGTCGGCCAGTCTTGGCTCGATGGAACCATCGTTGCGTACCTCTACCAGCCCTTCAAAAAAATCACTGATAATTGCCGACTCCACACTACTTTCTACTTTATGAGGATCAAGTGAAGCCGGTTCACTGCCATTGTTGCGTACTAGTTCCTGTTTCGCAGCCAGTTCGGTTCCTGCTGGCACATTCGCCGCCCAGGCACCTGAAATTGCACTAGCCAGTCCAATTGCGATAAACGATTTCATAAATGTGATGTGGTTATTTGTTTTCATAACACGCCTTATTTGAGTTATTAACGACGGTACGGTTAACACTCTTAGCAGCCGAAATAGATAAAGCAATAAATTTCAGTCACATATAAGTGAGTTTTATGACGGAGGTCTGGTCTGTGAAATAATGCCCGGCAAGGTAAAGATGGGTAAAAGGACTTTATTGCAATAAAGGAGGCCATTACTCTCAGTCACTATAACCACTGCTATAAGAGAGAGTTTCTGAATGGATCGCATAATTACTTCCTCGCGTGACCGTTCGTCACTGCTGAGTACCCACAAGGTACTGCGTAATACCTATTTCCTGCTCAGCCTGACGCTGGCGTTTTCTGCGATTACCGCAACCGCCAGCACCGTGCTGATGCTGCCATCTCCAGGTTTGATTCTGACGCTTGTCGGCATGTATGGCCTGATGTTTTTAACCTACCGTCTGGCAGATAAGCCGACCGGTATTCTGGCTGCATTCGCCTTTACTGGCTTCCTGGGGTATATCCTTGGGCCAATGCTGAACGCCTATATTTCCGCTGGCATGGGCGATGTCATTGGCATGGCGCTGGGCGGCACCGCACTAGTGTTCTTCAGTTGCTCTGCTTATGTGCTGACCACCAAAAAAGACATGTCCTTCCTCGGCGGTATGCTGATGGCAGGCGTGGTGGTGGTGCTTATCGGTATGGTGGCAAACATCTTCCTGCAATTGCCTGCTCTGCATCTGGCAATCAGCGCGGTGTTTATTCTGATTTCATCCGGTGCGATTTTGTTTGAAACCAGCAATATCATCCGTGGTGGCGAAACCAACTACATTCGCGCAACGGTGAGCCTGTACGTTTCTCTGTACAATATCTTCATCAGCCTGTTGAGCATTCTGGGCTTCGCAAGCCGCGATTAATCTCATAAAGCATCTCACACCAAAGCCTCGCATCTGCGGGGCTTTGTTTTTTCTGGCCCGGTAAATTTGCTACACTGCGCCCAGTTTGTCTGGAGCAAAGAATAATTATGTTGATGTTTGAAGGCCGTGAGATAGAAACCGATGCCGATGGTTATCTTAAAAATAGCCAGGAGTGGAGCGAACCGCTGGCAGAAGCGATAGCCGCTAACGAAGGCATTACCCTTGCCGTAGAACACTGGGAAGTGGTGAGATTCGTGCGTGAGTTTTACCTGGAATTTAATACTTCCCCGGCGATTCGGATGCTGGTTAAAGCCATGGCAAACAAATTCGGAGAAGAAAAAGGCAATAGCCGTTATCTGTATCGATTGTTTCCAAAAGGGCCGGCTAAGCAGGCAACAAAAATTGCTGGCCTGCCAAAACCGGTGAAATGCATTTAGTAGCGAATACTAAAGTCTGTCCATTGGCGGTCGGGTTGGTGTGGTTCTGTCAGCACTTTATCCACCCTGGCACTGCGCGGCCCCCCAGCTTTTAGCCATGCGATGAGCGCCTCAACCTGTTGCGCTTCACCGCAGGCCAATACCTCAACGCTACCGTCATCCATATTGCGGGCATAACCGGTTAACCCCAGTTTTAACCCCTCGCGCTGGGTGCTGTAACGAAAACCGACTCCCTGAACCAGGCCGTGGACCCAGGCAAGTGTGCATACTGTGGCCATAACTTCCTCCGTTTCGGGTTCTTGCGTTGCATTTAGCCGGTGTAAGCCGGAAAATGACGCCCAATTATTAGCAAGAAAGCATAGCAAATTATGAGTGTACGTTTAGTGTTAACCAAAGGGCGCGAAAAATCGTTATTGCGCCGTCATCCGTGGGTGTTTTCTGGTGCCGTTGCACGCATGGAAGGCAAAGCCAACCTTGGTGAAACGATTGATGTCGTCGATAGCCAGGGCAAATGGTTAGCCCGCGCCGCTTATTCCCCATCGTCGCAAATTCGTGCTCGCGTCTGGACATTTGATGCCAACGAAAGCATTGATATTGAATTCTTCATTCGTCGTTTAAAGCAGGCGCAACTTTGGCGCGAATGGCTCGCCGCGCGTGACGGGCTGGACAGCTATCGTCTGATTGCAGGCGAGTCCGATGGAATGCCTGGCGTCACTATCGATCGTTTCGGCAATTTTTTAGTGCTGCAATTGCTTTCAGCCGGTGCGGAATATCAACGCCCGGCGCTAGTTGCCGCATTACAAAACCTCTACCCAGAATGCGCGATTTACGACCGTTCTGACGTAGCGGTGCGTAAGAAAGAAGGCATGGAATTAACGCAAGGCCCGGTCAGCGGTGAACTGCCGCCGGATTTGCTGCCAATCGAAGAGCACGGCATGAAGTTACTGGTCGATATCAAAGGCGGCCACAAAACCGGCTATTACCTTGACCAGCGTGACAGCCGTTTTGCCACTCGCCAGTATGTGAAAGATAAGCGTGTGCTGAACTGCTTCTCTTATACAGGTGGTTTTGCGGTTTCTGCTTTGATGGGCGGATGTAGCCAGGTTGTCAGCGTGGACACCTCTCAGGATGCGCTGGATGTTGCGAAGCAAAACGTTGAGCTGAACAAACTCGATTTGAGCAAAGCTGAGTTCTTGCGTGATGATGTATTTAAACTGCTGCGCAAGTATCGCGACCAGGGTGAGAAGTTCGACGTCATCGTGATGGACCCACCGAAGTTTGTCGAAAACAAGAGCCAATTGATGGGCGCTTGCCGCGGCTACAAAGATATCAATATGCTGGCAATTCAGCTGTTGAATCCGGGTGGCATTCTGATGACTTTCTCTTGTTCTGGACTGATGACGACAGATTTATTCCAGAAAATCATTGCTGATGCCGCCGTTGATGCCGGGCGTGATGTACAATTTATAGAGCAGTTCCGCCAGGCCGCCGATCACCCAGTGATCGCGACCTACCCGGAAGGGCTGTATTTGAAAGGGTTTGCCTGTCGCGTCATGTAACTTGAAAAATGGAATGTTGCCCGCACATTAAAGGCAGGTAATGTTTCTCAGGAGGTGACTATGATTGCCAGCAAATTCGGCATTGGCCAGCAAGTACGACATTCTTTGCTGGGTTATCTGGGGGTGGTGGTCGATATCGACCCGGAATATTCTCTGGATGAACCTGCGGAAGATGATCTGGCCGACAACGATGTCCTCCGTAGTGCCCCCTGGTATCATGTAGTGATGGAAGATGATGATGGCCAGGCGGTGCATACCTATCTTGCTGAAGCCCAGTTAAGTGGGGAGTCACAAGACGAGCATCCCGAACAACCGTCGATGGATGAATTGGCGGCTTCGATACGGCAGCAACTTCAGGCACCTCGCCTACGTAATTAGCAAAAACCCCGCGCTGCGGGGTTTTTTATTGTTGAATTATTTAGCCAGACCCAATCTCGGAATTTCTATCGCCGGGCATTTATCCATGACCACGTTCAGCCCTGCATCTTGCGCCAGTACGGCGGCTTGTTCATTGATGACGCCCAATTGCATCCACAACGTTTTTGCGCCAATGGCAATCGCTTCTCTCGCCACTTCCCACGCAGCTTCAGAATTGCGGAACACATCCACCATATCGATTTTTTTAGGAATTTCAGCCAGCGTGCCATAGCCCTGCTGGCCTAAAAGCGTTTTACCCGCCACTTTCGGCGACACAGGAATCACTTCATAACCCTGGTCGAGCAAATACGCCATCACTCGATAGCTTGGTCTGTCGGGCTTATCACTGGCTCCCACCAGCGCAATTGTTCGGGTGCTTTTTAGAATAGTTTCGATATCTGCCTGTTTCATCACACTCTCCGCTGGGACTCAGTAATCAAAAGTGTATGCCATCCATTCCTGTCTCACCATCTTTCCCATACAGACGTAGTAGAGCAAATCCTGGAAATATGTCTATATGTTAATGAGCGGGGGATGTGAAAAATTTTGATACATTCAGCTACGGATAGCCCAATTTACTTGAGGCAGGAGTCATTGATGAGAACCTGGTTCTTCATAGCGATATGTTGTTTGCTTATTTTACCGCCTGAAGCGTGGTCAACAACGTTACGTCTGTCTACGGATATCGATTTGCTGGTGCTTGATGGGAAAAAAGTTTCCAGTTCTTTACTGCGAGGCGCGGATAGTCTTGAGCTGGATAATGGCCCACACCAGCTGGTGTTTCGGGTAGAAAAAAATATTCGTACCAGCACGCGTGAACAGCGTCTTTATATTTCCCCACCGTTGGTGGTGAGCTTCGATACCAAAGAAGTAAGCCAGGTTAATTTTAATCTGCCCCGTTTAGAGAATGATAAAGAAAGTGATGAGTTCGACCACGCTCCGCATCTGCAATTATTGGATGGTGATGCCGCCGTGATCCCCTTGAAAATTGATATTTTGCCGGTCAAAGCCACATCTCAGGGAATTGATTACGAGCGAGATACTCAGTTTTACAACAAGGCGGGAAAAACGGCGTCGATAAAAGGTTTCGCTACAATGATGGCGGATGATAGCGAGTTGCTCTCGAAATCATCCGAGCTTGATACCCCTCCCCGGCAGTCAGAAACATTAACGGAGCAACGCCTTCGATATTGGTTTTTGCAAGCCGACAAACCGACTCGTGAGCGTTTCTTACAATGGGTAAAAGATAACCCAACGCAATAATTGCTTTGCCAATCCTGCATTTTTGACACCCTTCTCTTGCAGCATCAATCGCTTCCAGTAAGCTGTAGGCAATATAAATCAATCAGGATTAAGCAATGGAATTAACGACCCGCACGCTGGCGGAACAAAAACATATTGCGCTGGTTGCGCACGATCACTGCAAAGACGCGCTGCTGAAATGGGTTGAGCGCCATAAAGCCACTCTCACCAATCATGTGTTGTACGCCACCGGCACCACGGGAAATCTGATTCAGCGCGGCAGCGGCCTGGATGTCAACGCCATGCTTAGCGGCCCGATGGGCGGCGATCAGCAAGTTGGGGCACTGATCTCTGAAGGGAAAATTGATGTGCTGATTTTCTTCTGGGATCCGCTTAACGCCGTTCCACATGACCCGGATGTTAAAGCGTTACTGCGCCTGGCGACAGTGTGGAACATCCCGGTTGCGACCAATTTATCGACCGCTGATTTTATTATTCAATCGCCAGGCTTTGACCAGTCAGTTGAAATTTTAATCCCGGATTACCCACGCTATCTGGCAGAACGACTGAAATAATTACGGTCGATTGGCTGCGGGCACGCCAAGCTGTTTGAGAATATCGACAAAACTGGACGGTTCCTGTTTGTTGAATAACAGCCAGACACGATGACGGGCCCGCGTCATCGCCACGTACAACAACCGCCGCTCTTCCGCATCAGGATAGTCTTCAGGTTGCGGCAACAACGCCTCTTCCATGACAGATTCGCGTGCCACGGCCGGGAAACCATCTTTCCCCTGCTGCAATCCCAGAACCACAACATAGTCTGCTTGCTGCCCTTTGCTGGCATGAATCGTCATAAAATCGACGGCAAGTTTAGGCCAACGCGTTGCGGCTTTTTCGAGGATAGCTGGGCGTAGATGATGGTAACGCGCCAGCACCAGAATGCGTTCTTGCGGTTTCACATATCCGCTCATTTTATCGAGCAGAGCTTCAAGCTGGTCGTCTGCCAATAACGTGACGGCTTTTTTATCACCTTTTGACAGGCTGTTCAGCGGCTTAGCAAGTTGATGCGGATTCTGCTGCACAAAACGATTAGCAATCTCGCCGATGCGATCATTGAAGCGGTACGTCGTATCCAGCGCACATTGATCTGCATCGCCAAAGTTTTGAGCGAATGCGGTTGTCAGCGACATTTCTGCACCGCTGAAACGATAAATTGCCTGCCAGTCATCGCCCACCGCGTACAGCGAAGTATGCGAGTTTTGTTTTCTCAGCGCCGCCAGCAATGCTGCGCGTTGAGGCGAAATATCCTGAAATTCATCAACTAAAATATGCTTCCACGGACTGATAAATCGCCCTTTTTCCAGCACATTAATGGCCTGATGAATCAGCCCTGAGAAATCGACGGCCTCTTCGGCTTTCAGTGCCGTCTTCCAGGTTTTTAATAACGGGGCCATCAGCTTGACGCGTTTAGCGAAGAGATCTCGAATGTCTTCCGGCGCAGAAGCAATCATGTCAGCCTGCGAACCACCGTGCATTCGCATTAGGCCAAGCCAACGGTCTAAACGGCTCGCCAGACGTTTCGCCAGGCGCTCGTCTTTCCAGTATTCGCCTTCCGGCACGTCCCATTGCAACTCGTCTCGCAACCATTCACGCCAGCCTTTCGCCTGTGCTTTTTTCTCACGGCATTGCTGCTGCCAGCATTCAATCAGTAATTGGTGGCGCGCGTTGGTATCGGATTCGAGATCGCTGACGCGCGGCACTTTTTTGCTGCCCTGCTGGATTATATGCAACGCCAGAGCATGGAAGGTACGGGCTGAAATCGCGTCGGTATGAAGGCGTTCAGCGATACGCTCGTCCATCTCCTGAGCGGCTTTGCGACCAAAAGCCAATAACAAGATTTGATCTTCGCTGGCCTCGCCACGTTGCAGTAACCAACCCGCACGAGCCACCAGCACCGAAGTTTTGCCACTCCCGGCTCCCGCTAACACCAAAAGTGAGTCTTCGCCGTTGACTACGGCGCGTGCCTGAGAATGATTGAGCGGTGAGCTTTCGATTTTCTGGAAAAAATCAGCATGCTTTTCAAGCATATGATTGGTATACGCGGTATTACGCTGATGGCGACGAGTCTCACCTTGTTCAAGCCAGGCTTTGCAATGCATCCATAATTCGCGGCAATTATCGAAATCCTCCAGCCTTGCCTGCGGGAGTGGCAATGCAGAAAAAGCGACGCGTACATTTTGCTGCAATGCCTGCATATCGCTGCGTTTGAACCATTTTTCCTGCTGGATGCGGCGCGTAATCTCGGCATACTGCTGTTGAAGCACCTGCGCCGCAACTTCACTCATCTCGACACTCCAGCTCTGCCATAACTGATCAAGATGATGATAAAAGCGCTGGGTTTCATTCCATTCTGTACCATGCAAACGCACCACTTTGTCATCCGGCAGCACAAATTCCAGCTCGCCCCAGACCAGACCGCGCTTGCAATTGATAGCAATTAACTGATTGAATGGAATAAGGTATTCGTGACGTTCACCTTTCACCTCTACACCCGCAGCCAGTAATTTCACACGATTGTATGGGTGCTGTGCTAAATGTTTGCCAAGAGAGGTCGCTTTTAATTCCATTACGCTTTGCCTGATCCAGAATGGTGATTGTGGTTAAGTTTACCCGGCGAAGGAATGACGCTCCAGAGTAAAAACGCGTTACAATTGTTGTGGTTATTAATTTGTCCAACTATACCAGTTACAGTAAGAGTGATTATGCGTACAGTCCTTAATGTATTGAACTTTGTACTCGGCGGTTTTCTGACCACCCTATCCTGGTTGCTGGCCACTCTGGTCAGTATCATTTTTATTTTCACGTTGCCGCTGACACGATCCTGCTGGGAGATTACTAAACTCTCTTTCGTACCGTACGGTAACGAAGCCAT
This sequence comes from Buttiauxella sp. BIGb0471, assembly GCF_024807715.1. Lineage (NCBI taxonomy): Bacteria > Pseudomonadati > Pseudomonadota > Gammaproteobacteria > Enterobacterales > Enterobacteriaceae > Buttiauxella > Buttiauxella sp. BIGb0471. The sequence goes on along the minus strand of NZ_JANUEU010000002.1, from coordinate 403,465 downwards.
TCATGTTGATGAACTTAACCCTCAGGGTAAAAGCGCAATTATGAATACCGGTGGTACATTGCTGAATATCATCTGGCTGATATTTTTCGGCTGGTGGCTCTGCGTGCTTCATATCGCCACCGGTATCGCCCAGTGCATCACCATTATCGGTATTCCTGTGGGAATCGCTAATTTCAAAATCGCTGTTATCGCGCTTTGGCCTGTGGGCCGCCGTGTCGTTTCTGTCGAAGTCGCACAGGCTGCGCGTGAAGCTAACGCCCGCCGTCGTTTCCAGTAAATTTGACAAATTTAGTGAGTATTAATGCTTAGTCCAATTCTGCGTCGTTATACCTGGAACAGTGCCTGGCTGTATAACTTGCGCATCTTTATTGCGCTCACTGGCACTGCTGCCCTGCCCTGGTGGTTAGGTGAAGTTAAGCTCACTATTCCGCTGACCCTGGGTGTGGTTGCTGCAGCCCTTGCCGATTTAGATGACCGGCTGGCCGGGCGCTTGCGAAACCTTCTGATAACCCTGGTGAGTTTCTTTATTGCTTCGGCGTCTGTGGAGTTGCTGTATCCGTGGCCGCTGCTGTTTGGCATTGGATTGATGATTTCCACCAGCGGATTTATTCTGCTGGGCGGTTTAGGCCAGCGTTATGCCACCATCGCCTTTGGCGCGCTGCTCATTGCCATCTATACCATGTTGGGTATTTCTTTATATGACCACTGGTATCAACAACCGATTCTGCTGCTGGCAGGTGCAATCTGGTACAACTTGCTGACTCTGGCAGGCCATCTGATTTTCCCCATCCGCCCGCTGCAAGATAACCTGGCGCGTTGTTATGAAAGCCTCGCTCGTTATCTTGAAGTTAAAGCTACGCTTTTTGACCCCGATATCGAAGAAGAAAGCCAGGCTCCAATGCTTGAGCTTGCCATGGCTAACAGCCAGTTGGTGACAACGTTAAATCAGACCAAAGGTTCATTATTGACGCGTTTGCGTGGCGATCGTGGGCAGCGCGGCACACGCCGAACGCTGCACTACTATTTTGTCGCCCAGGATATTCACGAACGCGCAAGCTCATCACATATTCAATACCAGGCACTGCGCGACAAATTCCGCTACAGCGATATTATGTTTCGCTTTCAACGCTTGCTGTCCCTGCAATCTCAAGCCTGTTTACAGCTCTCGCGCTCTGTTTTACTGCGGCTGAAATATCAACACGATCCACGCTTTGAGCGTGCATTTACACATCTGGACGCTGCGATTGAAAGGCTGAAAACTGACCCGGCACTGGCGAACGAATTAAAAGCACTGGGTTATCTGGTGAGTAACTTGCGCGCAATTGACGCTCAACTGGCGACGATTGAGTCTGAGCAGGCGCTGGCAGCACCGGAAAATAATATCGAAAACCGCCTGCTTGATGACCGTTTGACCGGCTTTGGTGATATGTGGCAACGGCTGAAGCGCAATCTGACACCGGAGTCTGCTTTATTCCGCCATGCGGTACGCATGTCTGTGGTGCTGTGCGTCGGCTACGCGTTTATCCAGTTTACCGGGCTAAAACATGGCTACTGGATACTTCTGACCAGCCTGTTTGTTTGCCAGCCCAACTACAGTGCCACTCGTCGCCGCTTAGCGCTTCGTATAATTGGCACGTTAGTCGGCGTGGCAGTCGGTTTACCGGTTCTCTATTTTGTGCCGTCACTCGAAGGGCAACTGATTTTAATTGTTATCACCGGCGTGCTGTTTTTTGCCTTCCGCAACGTGCAATACGCTCACGCCACTATGTTCATCACGTTGCTGGTATTGCTGTGTTTCAACTTGTTGGGAGAAGGTTTTGAAGTCGCAATGCCGCGAATTTTCGATACCCTTTTGGGATGTGGGATCGCATGGGCGGCGGTGAGTTTCATCTGGCCTGACTGGCGATTCCGTCGGCTGCCATTAGTGGTAGAACGGGCATTCAATGCCAATTGCCGCTATCTGGATGCCATTCTCGAGCAATATCATCAAGGCCGTGATAACCGGCTGGAGTATCGTATTGCGCGCCGGGATGCACACAACAAGGATGCGGAGCTGGCATCTGTGGTATCGAACATGTCCTCAGAGCCCAGAGTCACACCGGAAGCGCGAGAAACGGCATTTCGCTTATTGTGCCTCAATCATACATTTAACAGTTATATTTCGGCGTTGGGCGCGCACCGCGAGATGCTGACCAATGAAGATATTTTGTTGCTTCTTGATGACGCCGTCTGTTACGTCGATGATGCACTGCATCATCTGCCTGCCGATGAAGAACGCGTTCAAAAAGCCTTGCAAGGGTTGTCCGAGCGGATAACTTCACTGGAGCCGCAACCAGAGACCAAAGAGCCGTTAGTCCTTCAGCAAATTGGCCTGTTGGTTGCACTTTTACCAGAAATCTCGCGCCTCCAGCAGCTTGTCACACAGCAGTACGATTAACCCGCATGCCGTTGTTCGTATAGCTGCCCCCACTCAACTAACTCCTGGCGCGTCGTCGCCGGGAGTGCTGCTTCATGAATACCGCAAATCGCCCCCGCCAGCGCCAGTAGTACTCTAACTCCCAGCCCCTTATTCACGCCCCTCAACTTTATCCATGACCGCTTTGCACCGTAAGCATGTAGCGTTCTGACATCCGCAATACCGGCTTCCCACAGCATCATCTCCAGACTGTGGGTTAAATTCGGGAGATCCTTGAGTCGTTGATGAGACTTATGGCGGGATTTTTCACGGCGGGCGCTAAACAATGCATCCGATGAGAGCTTTAAAAGCGTTTCTTGATCGTTCCACAACCCTTCATCAACTCGGAAGTAATTAAGTTCAATCGTCCGCCCACGTTTGTTATAGAGCAATGGCGCTGCCGCCCTCTTAACAAAATAAACCTCTGACTGCTCACAAGCTCTTAAGTAAAGTTCCCCTTCAGAAACCATAGCAAACACGACATTATCGACCGTCAGACTATAGCCTCCAAATAATGAACGATGGCTGATATCCCCTAGCGGGGATAAGCATTCTTTCGATTGATGAATCCTTGTATAAGATCGCTTCTTCATGAATATATCCTTAAATATCATGCTATAACACATCATTACGGCTTGTTACTGTTTCCAGTAACACGAAAATAGGTAACCTGATGACAGACGGCAATCACATTTTCGCATTCTGCAGATTTACGTGAAGAAATTGCGATATGCTTTCCGAAATTTAGATTGATCTTTGGCCTGACAGGTATTACTGTATATTCATACAGTAACCCATCAGGCGGGATTAACTATGCAATCACATAACGTTCTAACTCACGTTGCCCCTCTTTCTTCTTTGACTCAGTCATCAGCAGGTAACAATACTAAAGGGTTGATAAGTGAAGTGATCTATAGCGAAGATCAGCCATGGGTTACGCAACTGGTTCTGTTGCCCCTGCTCCAGCAACTGGGTCAACAGTCACGTTGGCAGCTTTGGCTAACGCCACAGCAAAAATTGAGTCGTCAATGGGTTAAATCGGCAGGTCTTCCACTTACAAAAGTCATGCAGGTGAGCCAGTTAGATCCACTTTTCACCGTAGATGCTATGGTAAAAGCATTGCAGACTGGAAATTACAGCGTGGTCATCGGTTGGTTGCCTAAAGAATTAACAGATGAAGAACATTTGCAGCTATCATCAGCAGCAGAAATGGGTAATGCGATCGGCTTCATAATGCGTCCGATGCACACCTCCAAAACAGGGTGTCGACCACGAACTGGCCTAAAAATTCATTCTAGTTTGTATCATTAAGTAAATTTAAGAGAAATCCTGGAACTTTTCTTCAGCTCCTGACAAATCTTTGTGATTCATAGTGGAACCGCGTCTCAAGCCGCTTGTAGCGGCATTCTCCAGAAATCTTTGAGTATAAATTCTGCGCAAACTTGTTAGAAAATGTGTACACAAGTCGTTTTTTTTCATATGCCTGACGGACATCACACTTGTAAGTTTTCAACTACGTTGTAGACTTTAGCTCGCCAGGGTTGCTCTTCCATAACACCGATTGATCGGTAGAGTAACAAGTGAGCATAAACTCGGGCGAAGGATTTAACCCTGGGCTTTAGAGCGATTTTAAAGCTCATGGCCTTTTTGGATGATAATGAGGCGCAAAAAATGAAAAAGACAGCTATCGCGATTGCAGTGGCACTGGCTGGCTTCGCTACCGTAGCGCAGGCCGCACCGAAAGATAATACCTGGTATGCAGGTGGTAAGTTGGGTTGGTCCCAGTTCCATGACACCGGTTTCTACGGAAACGGCTATGAGAACAACAATGGTTCAACTCACAACAGCCAACTGGGTGCTGGTGCGTTCGGTGGTTACCAGGTTAACCCGTACGTTGGTCTTGAAATGGGTTATGACTGGTTGGGCCGTATGGCTTACACCGGCAGCGTGAATAACGGTGCTTTCAAAGCGCAAGGCGTTCAACTGGCTGCTAAACTGAGCTACCCAATCACTGACGAACTGGATATCTACACTCGTCTGGGTGGTATGGTATGGCGTGCAGACTCCCAAGGTAACTATCGTAACGTTACTACTGGTGATGTCCGCCGCGTTAGCGACCACGACACTGGCGTTTCCCCACTGGCAGCAGTTGGTGTTGAATACGCAATCACCCGTGATATCGCAACTCGTCTGGATTACCAGTGGGTTAGCAACATCGGTGACGCACAAACAGTTGGTACTCGTCCAGACAACGGCATGCTGAGCCTGGGTGTTTCTTACCGTTTCGGTCAGTACGATGCAGCTCCAGTTGTAGCTCCAGCTCCAGCTCCAGCTCCAGAAGTACAGACCAAGCACTTCACCCTGAAGTCTGACGTTCTGTTCAACTTCAACAAAGCAACTCTGAAGCCAGAAGGTCAGCAAGCTCTGGATCAGCTGTATACTCAGCTGAGCAACCTTGATCCGAAAGATGGTTCAGTAGTTGTTCTGGGCTTCACAGACCGTATCGGTTCTGATGAATACAACCAGAAACTGTCTGACAAACGTGCACAGTCTGTTGTTGATTACCTGATCTCTAAAGGTATCCCAGCTAACAAGATCTCCCCACGCGGTATGGGCGAATCTAACCCAGTTACTGGCAACACCTGTGATAACGTAGCTCCTAAAGCTAAACTGATTGATTGCCTGGCTCCAGATCGTCGCGTTGAGATCGAAGTTAAAGGTATCAAAGACGTTGTAACTCAGCCTGCGGCATAAGTTACCGTTATAAAAAAACCCCGCTTCGGCGGGGTTTTTTGTTTCTGAATTCTAAGTAACCAGGAATAGAGAAGCACAGCGTCACAACAACTGCTCTTATTCTTTACCCAGCAATGCCTGCAGGTCTTGTTTGAGAGATGACATCTGATTGGCGTATTGTTCTTTACGCTCCGCATCTTCAATCAACTGTACAATCGTTTCCGACAGTGTGCATCCACGCCGATGAGCAAGGCCAGCTAAACGCTGCCAGACCAGATATTCCAGGTCGATGGATTTTTTACGCGTATGCTGATGCTCGGCATTAAAGTGCCGTTTACGACGCGCACGGATAGTTTGTTTCATGCGGTTGTGAAGTTCTGGATTCATATGCTGCTCTATCCAGCTCAACACACGCACCGGTTCATTCTCTAAGCGTAACAACTCATCAACAGCTTCTTTCGCTGCACTCGCCTCGATATAACGTGTGATTAGCTCGCCTTCGCGGTGTTTTTTAACCAGATACTTCCACTTCCAGCCGCTCTCGAGATTTTCCAACTGTTGATATTTCATTGTTGTCTCAGTGTGACCGTGTAACTCACTTCAGAATAACAGTTTTTTCTATTTTCGCTTACCTGAAAAATGAAAGCTGTGAGCTAAGTAAACTTGCCGCTCCGCATAAACCGTGTGCTGCCCTGGCTATTCTTGTATAATCGCGCCTTTGACATCTAATTAATAAATAGCGACTTTGACGACTAATCGACTTGAATGGCGTGCTCTTGTACCTGATACCGAAAGCTATCAGGAAATCTTTGCACAGCCTTATGATTCCGAAACTGCCCCTTTCTCCGCTGTACAACCTCGTCTGTCTTATGGACTTGTGCAGCTAAGCCAACCGGTAGCCTCGGCCGATCTGATGCTGGTAAAAGCCGCTGAAGAAGCCGAGTACCTTAATCTCATTGCCGCAGCAGCACGTGAATGCTGGTCGCAGGATAACGCTCTGACAGGCGGACATTACCTGATTGAAGGTTCGCGCATCACGCTACGCCCTGCCGAAACAGCTGAAGACAATTTTGCAGGCCAGTCTGAAGTCGTTGCCGCTGACTGGATTGAAGCGGAACAACTTTTCGGTTGCGTGCGTCAGTTCGCGGGTGAAATCACGCTGACACCGGGTCTGGTTCACCGCGCAAATGGTGGCATTCTGGTGCTGTCATTGCGCAGTGTTTTAGCGCAACCGCTACTGTGGTTGCGCCTTAAACAAATGGTCATTCAAGGCCGTTTCGACTGGATATCCCAGGATGAAACGCGTCCATTGCCTGTTAACATTCCATCACTGCCATTAAGCCTGAAACTGGTGCTGGTGGGTGAACGTGAATCGTTGGCTGATTTCCAGGACATGGAACCTGAACTGGCGACTTCGGCCATTTACAGCGAGTTTGAAGAGAATCTGCAGATCGCCTCTGCCGATGATATGGCGTTGTGGTGCCAGTGGATTTATGCCGTTGCGCAATCAAAATCCCTGCCAGTTCCTGCAACGGATGCCTGGCAGCCACTCATCCGTGAAGCCGTGCGTTATACCGGCGACCAGGAAACTCTGCCGCTGTGCCCGTCATGGATTAGCCGCCAGCTACGCGAAGTTGCCGCCTTCACTGAAAATGAAAGCTTTGGTGCCGAAGAGCTGACGCAAATGCTAGCGCAGCGCGAATGGCGTGAAGGTTATCTGGCTGAACGCATGCAGGATGAAATCCTGCTTGAGCAGATCCTGATCGAAACCGAAGGTGAAATGGTTGGCCAGATCAACGCCTTGTCGGTCATTGAATTCCCTGGTCATCCACGTGCATTCGGCGAACCTTCGCGCATCAGCTGTGTTGTGCATGTGGGTGATGGTGAATTTACTGACGTTGAGCGCAAAGCTGAGTTGGGCGGTAATATTCATGCGAAAGGCATGATGATCATGCAGGCATTTTTGATGTCAGAATTGCAGCTTGATCAGCAAATCCCCTTCTCCGCCTCGCTGACTTTCGAGCAGTCTTACAGCGAAGTCGACGGTGATAGCGCTTCAATGGCCGAACTGTGCGCGTTAATCAGTGCGCTGGCTAATGTGCCTATTTATCAGCATATCGCGGTGACAGGTTCAGTCGATCAGTTTGGTCGTGTGCAACCAGTGGGCGGCCTCAATGAGAAAATCGAAGGCTTCTTCCGTATTTGCCAGCAACGTGAGTTTAACGGCAAACAAGGCGTGATTATCCCGGTTTCTAATGTACGTCACCTTTGTCTGCACCAGGATGTTCTGGATGCCGTAGAACAAGGCCAATTCACGATTTGGGCCATCGACGATGTCACGGATGCACTACCCTTATTAACAAACCTGCCCTGGGATGGCGAAGGGCAAAATACGCTGTTGCGTGCGGTGCAAGAGCGAATCGCTCAGGCATCTGCGCAAGATATTCGGCACCGTTATCCATGGCCATTACGTTGGCTTAACTGGTTCAATCAAAACTGATCGGACTTGTTGAGCGTACACGTGTTAGCTAACATGCGTGCTTCATTATAAAAAGGCTTACTGTAAACATGGTAGATAAACGCGAATCCTATACAAAAGAAGATCTTCTTGCCTCTGGTCGTGGCGAACTGTTTGGCGCTGAAGGCCCACGTTTGCCTGCGCCATCCATGCTGATGATGGACCGCGTAGTCAAGATGACTGAAGACGGCGGTAACTTCGATAAAGGTTACGTTGAAGCAGAATTGGATATCAATCCTGATCTGTGGTTCTTTGGTTGCCACTTTATCGGCGATCCGGTAATGCCTGGTTGCCTGGGTCTGGATGCGATGTGGCAGCTGGTAGGCTTCTATCTGGGCTGGTTAGGCGGCGAAGGCAAAGGCCGTGCGCTGGGCGTGGGTGAAGTTAAACTCGCGGGTCAGATCTTGCCAACTGCGAAAAAAGTCAGCTACCGTATTCACTTCAAACGCGTTATTAACCGCCGCCTGATTATGGGCCTGGCAGATGGTGAAGTATTGGTTGACGGCCGTGTAATTTACACCGCTACCGATCTGAAAGTAGGTCTGTTCAAAGACACTACTGCTTTCTAAGCCTGATTGTATAAAGCTCTGAAACGCGAAACCTCCGCCATGCGGAGGTTTCTTTTTCTAAAGAGACAGTGATTACGCGGTAACCGCCCTGTCTTCCATGGCTTCTCGCCAGCCTCCCATCCAGTACGACCTTTGATTCAGTGTCTGATAAGGACACATCTCTTTGGAACGTCCGACGATACCTGCTTGATAACCACGTTGATGAGCCCGTTCCAGGCGATCTCGTTTTTGTCTCTTCATGCCTCGTTTCCCTCATTTCTTTAATCTGGTGGAAAGAAAACAGTGCCTGCAAAATGTGCAAGCACATATAACGAATACCTCCAAAAACAGCCATCGTCAATGCGCAAAATTCACGCCAATGTCATAAATGTGAGCTACACGTGATGATATTTGAGATAAAAATGTGAGATGGGTCGGGTAATAGGTTAATGCCAAAAGAAAAGCTGCGCCCCGCTTTACAGCGGAAAGACGCAGCTTTTTTGTGCTACTTAAGAAGATTAATTAATACGGGTTAACTGGCTGGCAATGCTTTGCGCCTCTTGCTGCCACGCCTGCGCTAAGGTTTTCACCATCGCATCATAGCCATCTTCTTGCTGCTTAAGTTCCACATGGAACGGGCGTTTAATCAATTGCCCCTGATGATTGAGCAACCATTCACCGCTCACAATCACCTTGCCGTCATAGCGTCCGTGGAAACCCGTCACATTAACATTCAGAGTATCCTGAAGGCTGCCCAACGGTTGTGAAGCCACCACCCAACCGGGTAATGAACTGCTCAGATTGCTCACCAGCGTATTACGCAGTTGCTGATCTAAAGGACTCGCCCACAAGTTGCTGGTAGCGATGACATACTGAACATCACTGGTTTGATAAACCACGCCGTTTCCGGCGAGGTAATCAGGAACCGCCACTTGTTCCACCCATAACAAGTGGGTGCCAGGCTGGCTCACAGCCTGCACAGCAGGCGTTGAGCTTTGAGGCAGCTGGTAATACGTTTTTCCTTCGTCGCTGCTGCTACAGGCCGTTAAGGCTAATGCAGCAATCAATGGGAGCCATCTTTTCATTCTTTTGCCCTCTTCGGCTGGGGATCTTTTTTATCCTTCGCTTCAAAGATAAGCGAATTACTCTTATCGTTCAGCGTTCGTAGCACCGGCTGCAATTCACGCAGAACCTGGTCAAGACGCTGCATATCCGCCACCATCTTGTTATAAGCCGCAGAGCCTGGCTGGAAGCCTTGCATGCTGCGATTGAGCTCACGGAGCGTTGACTGCATATCCTCAGGCAATGATTGCATCGACTTGTTCGACGTAATCTTGTTCAGATTGTCGAGGGTCTGCTGCAAGTGCTTCATGGTTCGCTGACTTTCGGCAAGCGAATTGGTGGTTTGCTCAATCATCGGATTCAATGGCAAGTTATTAATCTTATCCAGAGTTTCCAGCAAGCGCTGTTGGATTTGCGCCAGGCCTCCGCTCATCGTTGGGATAATTGGATAACCGTTAAAGGTCGGCAAATCGGTAACAGGCGGAGCTTTAGGGTTGAAATCAAGATCGATAAACAGTGCCCCAGTCACCAGGCTGCCGGTTTTCATCGAAGCCCGCAAACCACGTTTGATTAACGAGGTCATGTTGTCCTGAATATGGACGTCATCACCAACAAGATTCTGCAAACGTTCAGGTTCAAGACGGATCAGAACCGGGATACGGAAATCATCGTTGATTTTCTGACGCATGCCTTCGGTGAAGAATGGCACCTTCGCCACTGTCCCGAGGCGGATACCACGGAATTCAACAGGTGCACCTGGTTGCAGGCCACGCACGGAATCTTTAAAGAACATCAGGTAATCAATGTGATCGGTATACAAGGAGTCCTGAATACTTTTCTGATCATCAAACAGATTGAATTCGCTGCCCGCTTTCACAGGTTTGCCAAGATCCCAACCTTCCGGCACGTCAAAACTCACACCGCCGCTAAACAGCGTGGTGAGAGAACCCATTTCGACGCGCATCCCCTGGGAAGACATATCCACGGCGATCCCGCTGTCTTTCCAGAAACGCACATTACTGGTGACCAGACGATCGTTTGGCGCGCTGATAAACAGCTGATAGCTGATGCTACGTTTTGCAGCATCGAAAGTGCTGGTTTCAACTGAACCTACGCGATAACCCCGGAACAGAACCGGGTCGCCAGGAGAGAGCTGACCTGCTTTGTTACTATCGAGCGTAATACGAATGCCTTTTGCATCCGGCGGTGCCAGCGGCGGAGCATCCAGCAAATCATAACGTTCCACTTTTGAGCCTTTCGTCCCCGGCTGCAGTTCGATATAGGCACCCGAGAGTAACGTACCCAGGCCAGAAATACCTTCGCGACCGACCTGCGGTTTCACCACCCAAAACACTGAGTCTTTGTGCAGAAGTTTTTCCATACCGGAATTTAAACGTGCCGTAATTTCGACATGCAGCAAATCATCGGACAGGACAGCGCTTTCCACGACACCGACATTAACGCTTCGGCTTTTAATCATGGTCTTCCCACCTTCAATACCTTCGGCATTGGTGGTAATCAGCGTCACTTCCGGGCCTTGATGGCTGTAGTGATAAAATAAGATCCACGCGCCGATTAGCACGGTTACGATAGGGAAAATCCATACCGGGGACCAATTTTTCACCTTTGCGACTTTTGCTTCCCCGCTTTTATTTTCCATGCTCAGACGACTCCTCATGAATTGAATCCGGTGCGCGATCCCAGGACAAGCGAGGGTCAAAGGTCATCGCTGCAAACATTGTCAAAATCACTACTAATGCAAACATCACGGCACCGATCGCCGGGTAGATACTCATCAATCCTCCCATACGTACCAGGGCCGATAATACCGCTATAACGAACACATCGATCATTGACCAACGCCCGACAAATTCGACCACCTCGTAGATCAAATGCATTCTTTCACTGTCACGCTGACCGTGGCCTTTAGCATCCCAGCACAACCAGGCAATCGCTAACATTTTCAGTGTCGGAACCAAAATACTGGCGATAAAAATAACGCCAGCAACCGGATAGGAGCCTTCGCTCCACAATAAGATAACCCCGGCAATAATCGTCGACGGGATTTTGCTGCCCAACACTTCGGTTATCATGATGGGCAATATATTTGCGGGTAGGTACAGCATAATTGAAGTCAACAGCAGAGCGAGTGTCCATTGCAAGCTATGACGGCGACGAACATATCCTTTGGTTTCGCAGCGTGGACAAATTTCCTGATCCTCTGGCACGATGGCTGTGCAGCATGAACAAGAGCGCAACCCCTGGCGAAGGCCTGATACACCGACTTTAAGCGGTACCGAAATCGCCGGTTCAGGCGCAATATCATCCCAAAGCCAACGCCGGTCCACACACTGGAATGCCCGAAGTTGCAACACACAGAACAAGCACCACGGAATAAAACTGCTCCCGACGCCAATGTCGCCGTAAGCCATTAATTTGACGAAACTGACCAAAACGCCCGCAAGAAAAATTTCAGCCATACCCCAGGACTTTAGCTGGAATAGGATTCGTGCCAGACGCTTTTTAAACGTCAGTGGTAATGCCACCTGATTAACCAATAACAAAATCGTAATTAAACAGAACGTAGGCACCGCCTGCACAAAGACCATAAAGAAAGTGCCAAGGCTTGCGTAGTCTTCGTTGAACATGACGCCTGGAATTTCAAGCAGCGAAACTTCACTGCTGAGTCCTGCTACTTTCATGTTGATGAAGGGAAATAGGTTGGCGAGCAGCAACATAAACAGAGCTGCTAGCGCATAAGCTGTAGGACGTTGGCGTGGTGAGGACCACTGAGTGAGAAGTGTTGTACCGCAACGTGGACAGACGGCCTTATGACCGTCCTCCAATACCGGTAGTGCAACCAGTAAGTCACATTGTGAACACAATATGTGTGAACGATGATGATGCGTGGCACACATATCGGGTCTCCTTGGGTTACGCGCCGTTTTTCAGAGCTTCCAGATATTCCCAGCGCTCAAAAGCCTCTTCCAGTGCTTTTTCTGCGGTGGACATATCACTCAATGTTTTTTGCGTCACATCGTGTGGCTGGTTAAAGAACTCAGCATCCCCGACCTTCGCTTGTAGGGCTTCCAGCTCCGCCTCAAGTTGTTCAAGACGTTGCGGTAATTGCTCTAATTCACGTTGCAGGTTATAGCTTAGCTTGCTACTTGCGCGTTTAACAACTTCCGCCTTAGCAGGCTGGTTGTTTTGCGCTTTATCTGCCACAGAGTGGCGTAAAGATTGAGCAGAAGCTTGCTGACCTTTAGCATCATGATAACCGCCCACATAGCGACCGATTTTACCTTCACCTTCAAAAATCCAGCATTCGGTCACTGTGTTATCAACGAATTGACGATCGTGGCTCACCAACATGACCGTGCCCTGGTAACCATCAATCAACTCTTCAAGTAATTCGAGCGTTTCGACATCCAGGTCATTCGTCGGTTCATCGAGAATCATCAAGTTGCTTGGTTTTAGGAATAACTTCGCCAGTAAAAGGCGGTTACGCTCACCACCAGACAACGCACGAACCGGAGTCATGGCGCGTTTCGGGTGGAAAAGGAAGTCCTGCAAGTAGCCCAGTACATGGCGTGGCTTACCATTCACCATCACTTCTTGCTTACCTTCCGCCAGGTTGTCCATTACCGTACGATCAGGATCAAGCTCGGCACGGTGCTGGTCAAAGTACGCCACTTCAAGCTTGGTACCGCAATGCACGCGCCCGCTATCCGCTTTCAGCTGATCTAACATCAGTTTCAGTAATGTGGTTTTGCCACAGCCGTTTGGCCCCACCAGCGCGATTTTGTCGCTGCGCTGCACCTGGGCTGAAAAATCCGACACCAGGTTTTTGTTAGCGATCTGGTAAAACACGTTTTCCATTTCAAAGACGATCTTGCCGGAACGCGCCGCTTCACCAACTTGCATTTTGGCGCTGCCCAACACTTCACGACGAGCACTGCGTTCGTTACGCATCGCTTTCAAGGCACGCACGCGGCCTTCGTTACGCGTACGGCGTGCTTTAATGCCCTGACGGATCCACACTTCTTCTTGAGCAAGTTTGCGATCAAACTCGGCGTTTTGCAGATCTTCAACTCGTAGAGCTTCTTCTTTGGCCAGCAGATACTGATCGTAATCGCCAGGATAAGAAACCAGTTTGCCGCGATCAAGGTCGACGATACGCGTAGCCATATTGCGAATAAATGAACGGTCGTGCGAGATGAAAATAATGCTGCCCTGGAACTCTTTCAGGAAACCTTCCAGCCAGTCGATAGCTTCGATATCCAGGTGGTTGGTTGGCTCATCAAGCAATAGAACACGTGGAGAACTCACCAGCGCACGGCCTAGTGCCGCTTTGCGCAACCAGCCGCCAGAAAGTGCCGACAGTTCAGTATCAGCTTCCAGACCTAATTGTTCGAGCACTTCGTTAATGCGGCTATCCAGTTGCCAGAGGTTCTGGTGATCCAAAATCTCCTGGATACGCGCCATCTCGTTGAGGTTTTTGTCGCTCGGATCGGTCATCACTTTATGGGAAATATCGTGATAAGCCTTCAGATGTTCCGCTTGTTCTTCAACGCCTTCAGCAACGAAGTCATAAACAGTGCCAGCAACATTACGTGGCGGATCTTGCTGCAAACGCGCGACGATTAAATCCTGTTCGTAAACCATGCGCCCATCATCCAGCGGCACTTCACGATTCAGGATTTTCATCAGCGTGGATTTACCCGCGCCGTTACGGCCAACTAAACAGACACGTTCGTTTTCTTCGATATGAAGTTCGGTGTTATCTAATAACGGTGCGTCGCTAAACGACAACCAGGCACCGTGCATACTAATCAATGACATGACAATTAATCCTTGGCTACGTGAGTAACGAGCCAGCAGTTATGAATTTGGCGATTACGGGCAAAGTCTTGCGACAGGGTTTTCTGCGTGATTTCCTGAGCGCTCAGGCCCAGGTTAGCTAACCCGTCAAAGTCCATTTTGAAGCCACGTTTGTTGTTGGAGAACATAATGGTGCCGCCCTGACGCAACAGGCGCTTAAGGTCTTTCATCAGCACGATGTGGTCGCGCTGGACATCAAAAGATTCTTCCATACGTTTTGAGTTTGAGAACGTCGGCGGATCGATAAAAATCAGATCAAACTGTTCATCGGTTTCACGCAACCAGCCCAGGCAATCAGCCTGCACCAGGCGGTGCGCACGGCCACTCAAACCGTTAAGACGCAAGTTACGCTCAGCCCACTCCAGGTAAGTACGAGACATATCGACGGTGGTCGTCGTTTTAGCGCCACCTAACCCTGCGTGAACTGTCGCGCTGCCGGTATAAGCAAACAGGTTAAGGAAATCTTTCCCTTTGCTCATTTTGCCCAGCATTTGACGCGCGATACGGTGGTCGAGGAACAAACCGGTATCAAGGTAATCCGTTAGATTGACCCACAGACGAGCGTTATATTCGCTCACTTCCATGAAGTCACCCTTCTCATCCATTTTCTGATACTGACTTTTCCCTTTCTGACGTTCACGGGTTTTCAGGATCAGTCGGTTGGATGGTAATTCCAGTACAGACATTGTTGCAGCAATCACATCAAACAGACGCTGGCGCGCTTTGTTGGCATCCACGGTTTTCGGCGGCGCATATTCTTGAACCACAACCCACTCGCCGTAGCGGTCAACAGCAACGTTATAGTCTGGCAAATCGGCATCGTAAATTCGGTAGCATTCGATGCCTTCCTGCCGCGCCCATTTGTCGAGTTTTTTGATATTTTTGCGCAGGCGGTTTGCGTAATCATCAGCAATCTGGCCTGATTGCGCACCCGTGCTGGTAGCCGATAATTGATAGTTTTTCTGCACACAATCCAGTGGGCCGTTCTTCGCTTTAAACTGACGTTCGGCACGCAGTTGCAGGCAGCTTAGCAAATCTGGGGATGCGCTAAACAGTGATAAATTCCAGCCGCCAAAATGGTTTTTCATATTGCGGCCAAGCAGACTGTGCAACGCAATCAGCGCAGGCTCACTATCCAGACGCTCACCGTACGGCGGGTTACTAACAACCGTACCAACCGGACCTTCTGGCAGCGGGTTGGTCAATTTAGCCACGTCTTTGACTTCATAGCTGATAATATCGCCCAGACCCGCACGACGGGTATTGGCGCGCGCGCGTTCGATAACCCGAGAGTCATTATCCGAACCATAGAAACGCGAAGTGTATTCACCCAGACCTTTACGCGCACGAACCTGCGCTTCGGTGGTGATCTCTTTCCACAAATCGACATCGTGATTCGCCCAGCCCAGGAAACCCCAGTGCTTGCGATGCAGACCCGGAGCGCGATCGGTGGCGATCATTGCCGCTTCAATTAGCAGCGTGCCGGAACCACACATCGGATCGAGCAACGGAGTACCCGGCTGCCAGCCAGAACGCATCACAATAGCGGATGCCAGCGTTTCTTTAATAGGCGCGGCGCCAGTGCTATCGCGGTAGCCGCGTTGATGCAGGCCTTCGCCACTTAAATCCAGTGCAATGCTGGCGGTGTCTCTATTCAACCAGACGTTAATACGCAGGTCTGGTTGTTCACGTTCGACGTTTGGACGAGGCAGATTTTTGCGCGTGAAGGAGTCAACAATCGCATCTTTCACTTTTAGCGCACCGTACTGGCTATTACGGATAACGTCGTTCAGACCGCTGAAATGCACTGCAAAGGTCGCATCCGGGCCAAACAGCGCAGGCCAGTCGATGGTCTGTACACCGAGGTACAAATCCAGATCGCTATAAACACTGCATTCGTTTAAAGGCAGCAAAATGCGGGACGCAAGGCGGCTCCACATCAGGCTTTGATAGAGCAGACGTGAGTCCCCCTGGTAATGTACGCCGCCCTGAACCACCTGGCATGCTTGCGCACCAAGGCCCTCCAGTTCAGTTTTTAATAGCTCTTCAAGCCCACGCGCCGTACTGGCAAACAGAGAATTCATATCGTCACTTATCAGGTGTTAAAAGAAAATTGTGGCGCATTATAGCCAATCCGCCACGCATGTCATAAAGTTGGCTTCTTATTATTTTTTTACGGGCAAGGAGGACGCCATGATTAGCCTGTCTCAACTTTTTATTCACCCGGTGAAATCAATGCGCGGTCTTGCCCTCTCTCATGCGCAGGTAACCCCAAGCGGTTTGGCCTTTGATCGCATCTTTATGGTGACAGAACCTGACGGCACTTTTATTACCGCACGTACTTCACCGGAAATGGTGCTGTTTACTCCAGCAATCACTCACGATGGTTTGTTCCTGAGCGCACCAGACGGCAGCTCCGCCACCGTGCGTTTTGCGGATTTTCAGCCTCAGGCTGAACCGACCGAAGTCTGGGGGAATCACTTCACCGCGCAAATCGCGCCTGATGAAATCAACCAATGGTTGAGCGGCTTTTTTTCTCGCCCGGTTCAATTACGCTGGTTGGGTGAATCCTTAACGCGCCGCGTAAAACGTCATCAAGAAGTCCCTTTATCTTTTGCCGACGGCTACCCTTTCCTACTGGCTAACGAAGCGTCACTGCGTGATTTACAGAACCGCTGCCCGGCAAGCGTCAAAATGACGCAGTTTCGCCCGAACATTGTGGTGACAGGTGCGCAAGCCTGGGAAGAAGACACCTGGCAAGTGGTGCGAATGGGTGGTGTGACGTTTGATGTCGCCAAGCCTTGCAGCCGTTGTATTTTGACAACCGTCAGCCCGGAACGTGGGCGTAAGCATCCGAGTAGCGAACCACTGGCGACGTTGCAAAAATTCCGTACAGCGCTGGATAATGGCGATGTTGATTTTGGCCAGAATCTCATTGCTCGTAATAGCGGCGTGATTCGTGTCGGGGATGAACTTCAGGTGTTAGCGACTAAGCCCGCCAAAATTTATGGCGCCGGGGCGGTGGCAGAGTTACTCGAACCTTTCGAGCAGCAAGAGAGCATGGTCGCCATTGACTGGCAGGGCCAACAGTTCCGCGGTAACAATCAGCAAATTTTGCTCGAACAGCTAGAACAACAAGGCATCCGTGTACCCTATTCTTGCCGGGCAGGAATTTGTGGAAGTTGCCGAATTAAGTTGGTTAGCGGAGAAGTCAAAGCGTTGAAGAAAAGCGCGATCAATGACGACGGAACAATTCTGTGCTGCAGCTGTATACCGGCGGGCGATGTGGAATTAGCGGGAAATTAAACCGCCTGATCGAGGTTAAGGTCGTTGCTTAACGGTTGCGGCCTTAATCTGTCATTCATCACTTTTATTGCATCACCCAACTGCATCGTGCGGCCAGCCAGTTGTAGACCCGGTTGCGCCAGTAAGCAGAGTGCCGCGTTGTCACCTGTTTCGACCACCAGCAGATTCACTTGCTGCATATCATCGCTTAACCACACACAAGCGGCGTCGCCAGGAATCGGCTGCCAGCAATCACCGTGAGACATAAAGTGCCAGCTTTTTGGCATTTGCGGCTTGAGGTAACGAATCGCCACCAGCGCATTTAATACCAGTTCCGCGCGTTGTTCTTTACTTAAAACCAGGTCGCGACATTTTTCTTCAAAAGAGAAAAAAAGCGCGGCATCGTCGACACAAAATCCAGTATTTTCAAAGGCATCAGGAGTAAGCATTTTACGTGGGAAACGCGAACGGAAAAGCATACCATTGGCTAAATCGAGCATCATACGATCGTGCTCTTCGTCATAATACCAACGCCAATTATCGTCCGGTTTAATCCGCATAATTATTACCTTCTCTCTTCTTCCCGCGATTAAAAATATCCTTATCGCCGCTTCGTAAATGAACACATTAATAAAAGACCAATATGTTCAAATTAGCAACAGTGATGGAATATAAAACAACCGGAGCAGGAAATAAAGCTCCGGTTGTCTGGAAAGTAAAATGATTACAGACCTGAAATGATTTCTTTAATCAGCGGTGGGCCTTTAAATATGAAGCCGGAATATATTTGAACCAGTGAAGCGCCAGCCGCCATCTTCTCACGCGCGGCAATCACTGAATCAATCCCACCGACGCCAATAATCGGCAAGCGACCATTTAATTCTTGCGACAGGCGGCGAATAATTTCGGTACTTTTTAACTGAACCGGGCGACCACTTAATCCACCCATTTCATCGCAATATTTCATGCCCTGAACCAGGCTACGATCCAATGTGGTATTGGTGGCAATTACCCCATCAATATTATGGCGAACTAAACTATCAGCCACCTGGATCAATTCTTCTTCAGAAAGATCCGGCGCGATCTTCACGGCGACCGGCACATATTTATGGTGCAATGTCTGAAGTTCCTGCTGCTTATTTTTAATCGCAATTAAAAGATCGTCTAAGGCTTCGCCGTATTGCAGCGTACGTAATCCAGGGGTATTTGGCGAAGAAATATTGATCGCGATATAACCCGCATAGGGATAAATTTTATCCATGCAGATCAAATAATCGTCTTTGCCTTGCTCAACTGGAGTGTCTTTATTTTTGCCGATATTGATGCCCAAGACCCCATCGAAATGAGATTTTTTGACATTCTCAACCAGGTTATCAACCCCGAGGTTATTGAACCCCATGCGGTTAATTAAACCTTCAGCTTCTACCAGACGAAAAATGCGTGGCTTATCATTTCCAGGCTGTGGGCGAGGCGTGACGGTGCCAATTTCAATGGAGCCAAAGCCCATGGCACCCAGCGCATCAATGCACTCACCGTTTTTGTCCAGACCTGCGGCCAGACCCAATGGGTTCTTAAACGTCAGTCCCATGCACGTCACAGGTTTTGACGGCACATTTTGCCGCACCAGCCATTCGAGAGGTGTACCTGTTACACGACGCAATTGCTGAAATGTCACTTCATGAGCGCGCTCTGGATCGAGCTTGAATAGGGCTTTACGAACGAAGGGGTAGTACATGAACTCTCCTGGATTCCCGGTATGCAAACCGGGGCAGTATTATTAACGATAACGCCCCTGAATGGAATTGACCTGCAACAAAAAACACCGAATCAACGCAAACGTTTTCTTCTCTTTGTCCTTTATGCGATTTCTGGCAAATGAAAACCAGATAAATCATTTAGTGGAATAACACTTCTGCGCGAATATCACACTCAATTGTTATCAATGTTACCTAAAAGCAAACATTTAGTTATAAGGAAACAATATGCGTGTGATAACCCTGGCTGGAAGCCCGCGCTTCCCCTCTCGTTCCAGTGCGCTGCTGGAATATGCCCGCGAAAAATTAAGCGCTTTGGATATCGAGGTATGTCACTGGCATCTAAAGAACTTCGCTCCAGAAGATTTGCTGTACGCCCGTTTCGACAGCCCGGCACTGCTCGCGTTAATTGAACAATTACAGCAAGCCGATGGGGTGATCATCGCAACTCCTGTCTATAAAGCTTCGTTTTCCGGTGCGCTAAAAACCTTGCTCGATCTGCTGCCTGAACGCGCGCTGGATAAAAAAGTCGTTCTGCCTTTGGCAACTGGCGGCACCGTGGCACATATGTTGGCGGTCGATTACGCCTTAAAGCCTGTGCTTAACGCCCTGAAAGCTCAGGAAATCCTTCATGGCGTATTTGCCGACGACAGCCAAATTGCGGATTACCAGCACAAACCGGTGTTCAGCAATAACTTACAACAGCGTCTTGATAGCTCGCTGGAAACGTTCTGGCAGGCACTGCACCGCCGGGAATTTATCGTCACCTCCCCTTTTAAGGCGCAAGGAGTTGCCCATGTTTAATCTGCTAAAACGAACCGCGCCCTGGCTGATGCTGACTGGCGCTCTGAGCCTCAGCGCCACCCTGCACGCCGCAGAAACCGGGCCAGAACAGTTACGCATCGGATATCAAAAAGGTTCTGTGAGCATGGTGCTGGCAAAAAGCCATCAACTGCTGGAAAAAGAGTATCCGCAAACCAAATTCCAGTGGATTGAATTCCCGGCTGGCCCGCAAATGCTGGAAGCGTTGAATATTGGCAGTATCGATCTGGGCAGCACCGGTGACATTCCGCCAATTTTCGCCCAGGCGGCAGGCGCAGATCTTGTGTATGTCGGTTCTGAACCGGCAAAACCAAAAGCCGAAGTGATTCTGGTGCCAGAGAACAGTCCGCTTAAAACCGTGGCCGACCTGAAAGGGCATAAAATCGCTTTCCAGAAAGGGTCCAGTTCCCACAACCTGGTATTGAGAGCGCTACAAAAAGCCGGGCTGAAATTTACTGATGTTCAGCCAGCCTATTTGACGCCTGCCGATGCTCGCGCCGCATTCCAACAAGGCAACGTTGATGCCTGGGCAATTTGGGATCCGTATTACTCCGCAGCACTATTGAACGGTGGCGTACGTGTGTTAACCGACGGCAGCGAGCTGAATCAGACGGGCTCTTTCTATCTTGCTTCACGCTCTTATGCCGAACAAAACGGTCCGTTCCTGCAACACGTTCTGAAGACCTTTAGTGATGCCGATGCGTTAACTCGCACCCAACGTGACGCAAGCGTTGCGCTACTGGCAAAAACCATGGGACTGCCGGAAAACGTGATTGCTACCTATTTCGATCATCGCCCACCAACGGTGATTACACCTGTCAGCGCCGAGACTGCGGCAAAACAACAGCAAACCGCAGATCTGTTTTATGACAACCATTTAGTGCCTAAGAAAGTCGATATTCGCACCCGCATCTGGCAACCCGCTAAAGGAGATAAATCATGAGTCTGAATATGTTCTGGTTCTTACCTACCCATGGCGATGGCCATTACCTAGGCAGCAACGACTCAGCGCGTCCGGTTGACCATGGCTACCTGCAACAAATTGCCCAGGCAGCAGACAGAATCGGCTTTACTGGTGTACTGATCCCAACAGGGCGTTCTTGCGAAGATGCCTGGCTGGTTGCCGCCTCGATGATTCCGGTGACGCAGCGTTTGAAATTCCTGGTGGCACTGCGCCCAAGCGTAACCTCGCCAACCGTGGCAGCACGCCAGGCCGCAACACTTGACCGGCTTTCCAACGGTCGCGCTTTATTTAACCTGGTCACGGGTAGCGATCCGGAAGAGTTAGCGGCAGACGGCGTGTTCCTTAATCATCAGGAACGTTACGAAGCTTCCGCAGAATTTACCCACATCTGGCGGCGCTTGCTGGAAGGCGAAACGGTCGATCACGAAGGCAAACACATTCAGGTTAAAGGCGCGAAACTGCTGTTCCCGCCAGTACAACAACCGCGTCCACCGCTCTACTTTGGCGGCTCGTCAGATGTGGCGCAGGATTTGGCTGCCGAACAGGTGGATCTTTATCTCACCTGGGGCGAGCCACCGCATTTAGTGAAAGAGAAAATTGAGCAGGTTCGTGCTAAAGCCGCAGCACATGGGCGCACCGTTCGTTTCGGTATTCGTCTGCATGTGATTGTGCGTGAAACAAATGAAGAAGCGTGGGAAGCCGCTAATCGCCTGATTTCCCAACTTGATGACGAAACGATCGCCAAAGCACAGGCCGCTTTTGCGCGCACGGATTCCGTCGGCCAACACCGCATGGCGGCGTTGCACGGTGGCAAGCGTGACAATCTGGAAATCAGCCCTAACTTGTGGGCGGGCGTTGGTCTGGTGCGTGGCGGTGCAGGCACCGCGCTGGTTGGCGATGGCCCGACGGTGGCGGCACGTATTAATGAATACGCGGCACTCGGTATCGACAGCTTTATTTTCTCCGGTTATCCGCATCTGGAAGAGGCCTATCGCGTCGGCGAACTGCTGTTCCCACATCTCGATGTTGCGATTCCACAAATTCCCCAACCGCGCCAGATTCATGAACGGGGCGAAGTGGTGGCGAATGACTTCATCCCGCGCAAAGTCGCGCAAAGCTAAGGAGCCGCCAATGACCCCATCAACGCACAAACTATTGTTGAGACTGGCTCCGTGGGCGCTGCCCGTTGCGGTTATCGTCATCTGGCAACTCTCTTCAAGCGCAGGCTGGCTCTCCAGTCGCATCCTCCCTTCTCCGGAAGGGGTAGTTCTCGCTTTCTGGAGTCTTTCAGCCAGCGGTGAATTGTGGCAACACCTGGCGATTAGCTCATGGCGTGCGGTGATCGGTTTCAGTATTGGTGGCTCTCTTGGGTTAGTGCTCGGGCTGATAAGTGGCCTGTCACGCTGGGGGGAACGTTTGCTGGACAGTTCGATTCAGATGCTGCGTAACGTTCCGCACCTTGCGCTTATCCCGCTGGTGATTTTATGGTTCGGCATTGACGAATCAGCGAAGATTTTCCTGGTCGCACTTGGCACGTTGTTCCCGATTTACATCAATACCTGGCACGGTATCCGTAATATCGACCAGGGTCTGCTGGAAATGGCACGCAGCTATGGGCTGTCTGGTTTTAGCCTGTTTGCCCAGGTCATTCTCCCCGGTGCGCTGCCTTCAATTATGGTCGGGATTCGCTTTGCACTTGGTCTGATGTGGCTGACGTTAATCGTGGCCGAAACTATTTCGGCCAATTCGGGAATTGGCTATCTGGCGATGAACGCCCGCGAATTCTTGCAAACCGATGTCGTCGTTGTCGCCATTATTCTGTATGCCCTGCTCGGCAAACTTGCCGATATTAGCGCGCAATTACTTGAACGTGTCTGGCTGCGCTGGCACCCGGCTTATCAGTTACAGGAGGAGAACGCATGAATACCGCTCGTTTAAATCAGGGTACTCCCCTACTACTGAACAACGTGACTAAACGTTACGGCGATAAAACGATTCTTGATGAACTCGAATTGCATATTCCCGCCGGGCAGTTTGTTGCGGTTGTTGGGCGCAGCGGCGGGGGGAAAAGTACGTTGCTGCGTTTGCTGGCAGGGCTGGAAAACCCTAACGGTGGTTCGTTAATTGCCGGAAACGCCCCGCTACGCGAGAGTCAGGATGAAACGCGTTTGATGTTCCAGGATGCACGCCTGCTGCCATGGAAGTCAGTGATTAATAATGTCGGCCTGGGACTGAAAGGGAACTGGAAAGAGGCAGCAACGAAAGCGCTGGAAGCGGTTGGGCTTGCCAATCGTGCTAATGAATGGCCGGCCGCCCTGTCCGGCGGCCAGAAACAACGTGTGGCGCTGGCTCGGGCGCTGATTCATCGCCCACGCCTGCTGTTGCTC
Organism: Buttiauxella sp. BIGb0471; assembly: GCF_024807715.1. Taxonomy (NCBI): domain Bacteria; kingdom Pseudomonadati; phylum Pseudomonadota; class Gammaproteobacteria; order Enterobacterales; family Enterobacteriaceae; genus Buttiauxella; species Buttiauxella sp. BIGb0471. Next base: position 380,056 of record NZ_JANUEU010000002.1, on the reverse strand, counting down.
GATGAACCATTAGGTGCGCTCGATGCCCTGACGCGCATTGAAATGCAGGAATTGATTGTCTCTTTATGGCAGGAACATGGCTTTACGGTGCTGCTGGTGACGCACGATGTTAGCGAAGCCGTTGCGATGGCGGATCGCGTGTTACTGATTGAAGAAGGAAAGATCGGTTTGGATCTGACGGTGGATTTGCCTCGCCCACGTAAGCTCGGCTCTGTCCGGCTGGCTGAACTGGAAGCGCAGGTGTTAGAGCGTGTGATGAAGCGGCAGGTTGTTGAAGAACCGGAGCGCGTGGTGCGCACCGGTTAGATTTATTGCCCTCACCCCGACTCCGAATAATCCCCTCTCCCTGAGGGAGAGGCTTAGGGTGAGGGTGGTTTTTAAGCCAGTGCTTTAGAAATCTTCTCGAACAAATCGCCCGACAAATTCTCCAGCCCTTTCAGCTGTTCCAGCGCTGCACGCATCATGTCTTGACGTTTCTCATCGTAACGTTTCAGGCGAATCAACGGCTCAATCAGACGTGAAGCCACCTGCGGGTTACGGTGGTTTAGCTCACTGAGCATTTCCACCATAAACTGATAACCGCTGCCATCAAGCGCGTGGAATGCGGATGGATTAGCGGCTGCAAAAGCACCAATCAGCGAGCGCACACGGTTCGGGTTGCTCATGCTAAATGAACGATGGTTCAGTAGCTCACGCACTTTGCTCAAGGTGTCTGCTGCTGGGCTGGTGGCTTGCAGTACAAACCACTTGTCCATCACCAGACCATCCTGATGCCATTTCTCATCAAACGCAGCCATCAATTCTGCGCGACATGGTAACTGCGCAGCAACAGACGCGGCCAGGGCGGCGATAGAATCGGTCATGTTATCAGCGCTTTGATACTGATTACGCACCAGTTGTTCCGCAAGATTTTGCTCGCCAAACGCCAGGTAACGCAGGCAAGTATTGCGCAGCGCACGTTTGCCGATATCCGCATGCTCGACACGATAAGCATCAAGTTTGTTCGCGTTATAAACTGCCAGGAATTCATCCGCCAGTTCGTTTGCCAGCGTGCGTGTTAAGGCTTCATGCACGGCGGCGATCGCTTGCGGATCGATTTTCTGGAACAGTTCGGCAATTTCGTTCTGCGAAGGCAGCGTCAGAATTTCTGCCGCCAGCGCCGGGTCGATTTTCTCATCCAGTAGAATCGCGCGGAACGCATCAGCCACGTGCAGCGGCAGCGACAACGGTTGGCCCTGTTGGCTGCGGTTGACGTTCAGCTTGATGTACGTTGCCAGCAGACTTTGCGCCGCATCCCAACGGGAGAAATCGTTACGCGCATGACGCATCAGGAACGTCAGTTGCTGGTCACTCCATTTATATTCCAGTTTCACCGGCGCTGAGAATTCACGCAGCAATGACGGAACCGGCTGGAAATAAACGTTATCGAAAACAAACGTCTGCTCTGCCTGCGTCACATTCAGCACGTGGTGAATCGGGTGGCCGTTTTTCTGCAATGGAATCACTTTGCCTTCGTTGTCATACAGTTCGATATCGAACGGGATGTGTAACGGATGCTTTTCCTGTTGCTCGGCGGTAGGCGGTGTGTGCTGGCTGATGGTCAGCGTGTACAACTCGGTTTCCGGGTCGTAGTCATCACGCACGGTGACGACTGGCGTACCGGCCTGGCTGTACCAACGGCGGAAGTGAGACAAGTCAACGTTTGACGCATCTTCCATCGCCTGCACAAAATCATCGCAGGTCGCCGCACTGCCATCATGGCGTTCAAAGTAAAGTTGCATCCCTTTCTGGAAGTTCTCTTCACCCAGCAAGGTGTGCAGCATACGGATAACTTCAGAACCCTTTTCATACACGGTCAGCGTGTAGAAGTTGTTCATTTCGATAACTTTATCCGGACGAATCGGGTGTGCCATCGGGCTTGCGTCTTCTGCAAACTGCGCGGCACGCATGGTGCGCACGTTCTGAATGCGGTTGACCGCGCGTGAACCGAGATCGGAGCTAAATTCCTGGTCGCGGAACACGGTCAGCCCTTCTTTAAGGCTTAACTGGAACCAGTCGCGGCAAGTCACGCGGTTGCCGGTCCAGTTATGGAAATATTCGTGGCCGATAACACGTTCAATATCGAGATAATCTTTGTCAGTCGCCGTTTCAGCTCGCGCCAGCACATATTTGGAGTTAAAGACGTTAAGCCCTTTGTTCTCCATCGCGCCCATATTGAAGAAATCAACGGCGACAATCATGTAGATATCGAGATCGTATTCGAGACCGAAACGGGTTTCGTCCCATTTCATCGAGGCTTTCAAAGAGGTCATCGCCCAGCTTGCGCGGTCGAGATTGCCACGGTCAACGAACAATTCCAGCGCCACATCGCGACCGGAACGCGTTTTGAAAGTATCACGCAGGACGTCGAAATCACCTGCCACCAGCGCAAACAGGTAGCAAGGTTTCGGGAACGGGTCTTGCCACTGTACCCAATGATGGCCGTTATCCAACTCACCTTCGGCAATGCGGTTGCCGTTAGATAACAGGAAAGGATATTTGGATTTGTCGGCAATGATTTTGGTGGTGAAACGCGCCAGAACATCCGGTCGGTCAAGATACCAGGTAATATGGCGGAAACCTTCTGCTTCACACTGGGTGCAAAGCGCATCGCCAGAAAGGTAAAGCCCTTCCAGCGCGGTGTTGGTCGCCGGGCTGATTTCATTAACGATAGTCAGCGTGAAGGCTTCTGGCAGTGATTCAATAATCAATGCGCCCTCTTCCTGGCGGTAATCTTCCCAGGCGGCACCATTCACATCAATTGAAACCAGCGTCAGGTCTTCGCCGTCAAGACGAAGTGGCGCGTCTGCTGCGCCCTGGCGGGTAATCTGACTAATAGCAGTGACCAGGGTTTTTGTGGCATCAAGGTCAAAGGTCAAATCGATATCGGTAATCGTGTAATCCGGCGCACGGTAGTCGTGGCGATATTTGGCTTGTGGCTGTTGTGTCATAAAAAACCTTATATATCATCCGTAAGTTTTCGGGGTTCAGTCTATTCCTGTTGCCCTAATGTTGCCACGCAGAATCATCATCTTTTCTGGGCTTCTCACGCGAATTGCTACATTTTTATAACAAGCGGCACGAATTGCCATCGACCAGAAAGTGTCCGTGTGTTGTGATCCGGGTTTAATAAACAGATAATCAGGGTATACTCCTGCGTCTTTTATCTGCTTAGCCCTTGATGGAAACGCTCCTGTGAGAGGATGCTGCAACGCGCCATGACACGACACGCTTCCCCGATTTTGCAAACGCTTCTGGATACTGACGCCTATAAGCTTCATATGCAGCAGGCGGTATTCCACCGTTATCACGACGTGAGCGTCGCCGCCGAGTTCCGTTGCCGTGGTGACGACCTGCTGGGTGTCTATGCCGATGCCATCCGTGAACAGGTGGATTTCATGCGCCACCTCACGCTCAACGATGAGGAGTTCGCATTCCTTGAAAGTCTGCCATTTTTTGAAGCAGATTATCTCGCGTGGCTGCGTACTTTCCGCTACGACCCCGCGCAAGTTCACATCAGCAATAATAATGGTCATTTAGACATTCGTCTGACCGGTTCGTGGCTGGAAGTGATTATGTGGGAAGTGCCCTTGCTGGCGGTTATCAGCGAGGTGGTGCATCAGCATCGTTCGCCGGGCGTGACCCCGCAAATGGCACTCGACAGTCTGGAAAGCAAACTGGTTCAGTTCAAAGAACTGACGGCGCAGGTCGATCTCTCTGCATTCCGCCTGATGGACTTCGGCACCCGCCGCCGCTTCTCGCGTGAGGTGCAAGAGGCTATCGTTACCCGTCTGCAACAAGAATCGTGGTTTGTCGGCACCAGCAATTATGACCTGGCGCGCCGCCTGGATTTAACGCCAATGGGCACGCAGGCTCATGAATGGTTCCAGGCGCACCAACAAATCAGTCCGGTTCTGGCAAACAGTCAACGCGCAGCACTTCAGGCCTGGCTTGACGAATACCCTGACCAACTCGGTATTGCGCTAACCGACTGCATCACGATGGATGCTTTCTTACGTGACTTTGATCACTCGTTTGCCAGCCAATACCAGGGGCTGCGCCATGATTCCGGGGATCCGGTTGAATGGGGTGAGAAAGCTATCGCGCATTACAAGAAGCTGGGCATTGATCCCAAAACTAAGGTATTGGTGTTCTCAGACAATCTCGATTTGCCAAAGGCAGTTGAGCTGTATCGTCATTTCTGCGACCGCGTCAATCTGAGTTTTGGTATTGGTACACGTCTGACCTGCGATATTCCACAGGTTAAACCGCTCAATATTGTTATCAAGCTGGTGGAGTGTAACGGCAAGCCGGTCGCTAAACTTTCTGATAGCCCAGGCAAAACCATTTGCCACGATAAAGCCTTCGTTCGGGCGCTGCGTAAAGCCTTCGATTTACCGCAGATTAAAAAAGCCAGCTGATCCTGATAAAACCCATAAACAATATCCAACTTGTTCATGGGTTCTCTTCTTTATTGTATTTCTTCATCTCCTTTGATTTTTCTGCTTGTCTGAAAGCTCGCGACAGGTAACATAGATAACCCCCAATTGTGGGTAATTATTTTTTTGTCACTGACCATTTAATAGAGAGAAAACTATGAGCGTTGTGCCTGTAGCCGACGTACTCCAGGGCCGTGTAGCCGTTGACCAAGAAGTCACCGTTCGCGGGTGGGTGCGTACTCGAAGAGATTCAAAAGCTGGTATCTCATTCCTCGCCGTCTATGACGGTTCCTGCTTCTCTCCTGTACAGGCCGTCATTAATAATTCTCTGCCTAATTACAATGAAGATGTACTGCGCCTGACAACCGGTTGCTCCGTTGTTGTCACCGGTAAAGTGGTTGAATCTCTTGGTCAGGGCCAGAGCTTTGAAATCCAGGCGACCGAAGTCGAAGTTACCGGCTGGGTTGATGATCCTGATACTTACCCGATGGCGGCAAAACGCCACAGTATTGAATATCTGCGTGAAGTGGCTCACCTGCGTCCGCGCACTAACATGATCGGTGCTGTGGCCCGCGTTCGTCATACTTTGGCTCAGGCGTTGCACCGTTTCTTCCACGAGCAGGGTTATTTCTGGGTGTCTACCCCGCTGATTACTGCATCTGATACCGAAGGTGCAGGTGAGATGTTCCGCGTATCTACGCTGGATATGGAAAACCTGCCGCGTACTGAAGCTGGCAAAATCGATTTCGATAAAGACTTCTTCGGTAAAGAAGCGTTCCTGACCGTATCCGGCCAGTTGAACGGCGAAACTTACGCCTGTGCTCTGTCCAAAGTTTATACCTTCGGGCCAACTTTCCGCGCTGAAAACTCCAACACCAGCCGCCACCTGGCTGAGTTCTGGATGCTGGAACCGGAAGTTGCTTTCGCCAACCTCGACGACGTTGCGGGTCTGGCTGAAGCGATGCTGAAATATGTCTTTAAAGCAGTGCTTGATGAGCGCATGGATGACATGGAGTTCTTTGCCGAGCGCGTTGACAAAGATGCAGTGGAACGTTTACAGCGCTTCATCGAAGCTGACTTTGCGCAGGTGGATTACACCGACGCAGTTACAATTCTGGAAAACTGCGGTCAGAAATTCGAAAACCCAGTTTACTGGGGCGTTGACCTTTCTTCCGAGCATGAACGCTATCTTGCTGAACAACACTTCAAAGCTCCGGTTGTTGTGAAAAACTATCCGAAAGACATTAAGGCCTTCTATATGCGCCTTAACGAAGACGGTAAAACCGTTGCTGCAATGGATGTGTTAGCGCCAGGCATTGGTGAAATCATCGGTGGTTCTCAGCGTGAAGAACGTCTGGATGTGCTTGATGCGCGCATGGCCGAGATGGGTCTGAATAAAGAAGATTACTGGTGGTATCGCGACCTGCGTCGTTACGGCACCGTGCCGCACTCAGGTTTCGGCCTTGGTTTTGAGCGTCTGATTGCCTATGTAACCGGCGTTCAAAACGTTCGTGACGTGATTCCGTTCCCACGTACACCGCGTAATGCAAACTTCTAAGATTTGATTTTTACTCAGGCCAGCATTGCTGGCCTTTTTTCTACCTGAAACAAATTCGTCTTTTTTCTTCAACGAAAGTTAAACAAACGTCAATTTCAACCCCATTTCGCAACTCCCCCGTTACTAATTGTGTCTGCGAAACAGACAATCACAAAATAACCCTACTTTTGGCTTGCATCCTCATTCCGAGGATTGACTTAGCACATTTGGATAATTTTCACACAGAAGTCTGGACATCCAAAAATCACTCAAAGAATGTACAAATGTAAGCGAAATATTCACTGAAGTTTAACTTATGCCAATTAAACATAAGTATTTCATATATATAGGATAAGAAAGGTGGAATTTTAGACGAAGCAGCCAGGAAGTTTGAGATAGTTCACAAAGTTCCGTAAAATACACATTTAGTTACACATAGTTTCTTCTTGTAACTCACTCTCGATGTTTGTAGCACTTTCAGGCTAGCGAAACGGTTTCATGGATGGAAAGATGCCTGACAGATACAGAAAGACACCAAACTCTCATCAATAGTTCCGTACAGAATTATTGACGGCAGTGGCAGGTGTTACAAAAAAACCTAATGAGGGTAATAAATAATGATGAAGCGCAATATTCTGGCAGTGTTAATCCCTGCTCTGCTGGTAGCCGGTGCAGCTAACGCTGCAGAAATCTACAACAAAAACGGCAACAAACTGGACTTCTACGGTAAAGCTGTAGGTGAGCATGGCTGGACAACTAACGGCAACAGCACAAACGCTGACTCTACCTATGCTCGTATTGGCTTCAAGGGTGAAACCCAGATCAATGACCAGATGACTGGTTACGGTCAGTGGGAATACAACATGACCGCTTCCAATCCGGAAGGCGCTCAGAGCCAAAACACTCGTCTGGCATTTGCTGGTCTGAAATTTGGCGATGCAGGCTCCCTGGATTACGGTCGTAACTACGGCGCAATCTACGACGTAGCGGCTTATACCGATATGCTGGTTGTTTGGGGTGGCGATTCTTGGGTTGCTACTGACAACTTCATGACTGGTCGTACCAATGGCGTTCTGACCTACCGTAACAGCAACTTCTTCGGTCTGGTTGACGGTCTGAACTTTGCTCTGCAATACCAGGGTAAAAACGATCGTAACAGCCCAGTGACAGTTGAGTACGACAACACTACCGGTACTCCAACGTCAATTTCCCTGAGCGGTAACGGCGCTAAAGCCAACGGCGAAGGCTACAGCACTGCTGTAACTTATGATTTTGCAGAAGGCTTCAGCGTTGCTGCGGGTTATGCGAACTCTGACCGTACCGATGCACAGAAAAATGCATTAACAGCTTCGACTCCAGCTGGTGTTGCTTACAACGGCGGCGCGAGCGGTGATCAAGCTGAAGCATGGTCTACTGCTGCTAAATACGATGCAAACAACGTCTACGCAGCTATCCAGTATGCAGAGACTACCAACATGACTCGCGAAGCAGATGCTAACTTCGCGAATAAAACTCAGAACTTCGAAGCTGTGGTTCAGTACCAGTTCGATTTCGGCCTGCGTCCATCCATTGGTTACGTTCAGTCTAAAGGTAAAGACCTGGTTGCACGTAATGGCTTCGCTGGCGGTAACGCTGATCTGGTTAAATACGTTGAAGTGGGTACCTGGTACTACTTCAACAAAAACATGAACGTATACGCTGCGTATAAATTCAACCTGTTGGATGATAACGCATACAGCGCTGCTACTGGTCTGGAAACTGACGACCAGACCACAGTTGGTATCGTTTACCAGTTCTAATTATCCCGCAACTTTGTTGCAAGGATGATTTAAAAACAGGGCTTCGGCCCTGTTTTTTTATGCCTGAAAAGATGAAAAAAATTACTTGTGACGGAGCCTGTTTCTTTTTGTTGCAAACGGTTGGCATTTGCTAAAACAGCAGTTAACCTGAGAGCGTTACTCCCTCGATATCAAAATGGAAACCCGTCATGTTTGAGAACATTACCGCAGCCCCTGCTGATCCAATTCTTGGTTTGGCCGATCTGTTTCGCGCCGATGACCGTCCGACAAAAATTAACCTCGGCATTGGTGTTTATAAAGATGAAACGGGTAAAACTCCGGTTCTGACCAGCGTTAAAAAAGCAGAGCTGTATCTTCTTGAGAATGAGAACACCAAGAATTACCTCGGTATCGACGGTATTCCTGAATTCGGTCACTGCACCCAGGAATTGCTGTTCGGGAAAGGTAACGCGCTGAGCGCGGCCAAACGCGCCCGCACCGCACAAACCCCAGGTGGCACAGGTGCATTGCGTGTTGCCGCTGATTTCCTCGCTAAAAACACCACGGCTAAACGTGTGTGGGTGAGCAATCCAAGCTGGCCGAACCACAAAAGTGTATTTAATTCAGCGGGTCTGGAAGTTTGTGAATATGACTATTACGACGCGCAAAACCATTCTCTGAATTTCGATGGCCTGGTTAGCAGTCTGCAAGCCGCACAAGCAGGCGACGTCGTGTTGTTCCATGGCTGCTGCCACAACCCAACCGGTATCGACCCAACGTCTGAACAGTGGAAAGTCCTGGCTGAGATGTCTCAGGCTAAAGGCTGGCTACCACTGTTTGACTTCGCCTACCAGGGCTTTGCTCGTGGTCTGGAAGAAGATGCAGAAGGCCTGCGTATCTTTGCTGCAAGCCACCAGGAACTGATTGTTGCCAGTTCATACTCCAAGAACTTTGGCCTGTACAATGAGCGCGTAGGTGCTTGTACGCTGGTTGCTGCGAATGCCGATACCGTTGACCGTGCATTCAGCCAGATGAAGTCAGTGATTCGCGCTAACTACTCTAACCCGCCAGCACACGGCGCATCTGTTGTTGCTACCATTTTGAGCAACGAAGCGCTGCGTACTATCTGGGAGCAGGAACTGTCTGACATGCGCCAGCGTATTCATCGCATGCGCCAGCTGTTTGTGAATACTCTGCAAGAGAAAGGCGCTGACCGCGACTTTAGCTTTATCATCAACCAGAATGGCATGTTCTCGTTCAGCGGCCTGACCAAAGAGCAGGTGCTGCGTTTACGTGAAGAGTTTGGTGTGTATGCGGTTGCATCCGGGCGTGTGAACGTGGCGGGTATGACGCCAGATAACATGGCACCGCTGTGCGAAGCGATTGTCGCTGTGCTGTAAACAAATAGCAGAGACAAAAAAGCCGCTGATTAAAGCGGCTTTTTTTATTTCACCAGGCTTTACCAGACCGGTAATTCGTCTTGCAGGAACGGGTTGTGCAGGCGTTCGTAACCGAGCGTTGAAAGCGGACCGTGACCTGGAATAAACGTCACATCATCACCCAACGGCAGTAACTTACGCTTAATAGAGTCAATTAACGCGGCATGATTGCCCTGCGGGAAATCACTGCGCCCCACTCCGCCTTTGAAAATCACATCACCGGAAATCAGCAACTGAGATTGCGCATCAAAGAATACAACGTGACCAGGCGTGTGCCCTGGGCAATGCAACACCTGTAAGGTTACATTTCCCACTGACACGCTATCCCCTTCATTTAACCAACGATCGGGGGTCAGCGGCAGGCATTCTTCCAGACCAAACATTTGGCTTTGTGCAGGTAATCCCTGCAACCAAAATTCGTCTTCTTTTTCCGGTCCGACAACAGGAACGCCATAAAACTCGGCCAGTTCAGCAGCCGCACCAACGTGGTCAAGATGACCATGCGTTAGCAGGATTTGCGTGAGTTTCACCCCTTTCGCTGCAACTTGCTGTTTGATCTTTTCGGCTTCACCACCGGGATCAACCAACGCTGCCTGTTGAGTTTCTTCACACCAAATCAGTGAACAGTTTTGGCCGAATGCGGTGACCGGGATAATGTGATAGTTCATGACACTCCAATACCGGCAGCAATCGCCGGATTCCGTTGTTTTACCAGTGCCTTAGTGGCCCGGTATCAATATGCACAAAGTTGCTGCGTGGGTAGTATCCTACACCACCAGCGCGCATAGATAATGCTGCTTTGCGAACATTGCTTAACGAAATCCCTTCAATATGGAAATCCATGGCCTGGCCTTTGGTGTGATAGCTCTTTTTAGCAACACCGCGGCTGTGGGCACGTAATTCATTATTGGTGTCGAGCGAACGATAGCCTGATACCAATTGCACCGGTTTGTTGGTCCCCAACAAACCCTGCAAACGATAAAGCTGATCAAACAATTTAGGGTCGATGGATTTCATTTTGTTCGCGCGATAATCACGGAAGAAATGATTAAGCCTTGCTAATTCGTCCTGAATATAGCCTTTACCATCGAAAAATTCGGCTTTCAATGACTCACCTGTGTGCAGGTTATTGAGAGTCAGAATGCGCGGGCGCGGTGTTGAGAGTGTGGCAAACGCTTGCGATGGAAGCAGAGCGGCACCTAAAGCCACGCCACCCAACGCCAGCAGCTTGCGGCGGTTTGCGTCAAATTTGTCCATGATGTCCAGGCCTACAGGTAAAAAACGATCGAATAATATGCACTTCAGGCGCACTGCCGGGAACCTTAACTGCCAAAACAATGCGAGTCAAGGCGCGCTAAACCCAGTAAAACCGGGGCCTGTAGGGGCCCCGATTGGGTTACACAATTATTACGACCGCTAATTCATTAGAATTACTGCATTTACCGGATCAATAGTTCAGCTTTTGGAAGAATTTGTGCGCCAGATCGCGCGGTGAGATCATAATTGTAAATATCTGTACGGTACTGGGTGCGCCCATCTTCACCAACGAAAGCAGTCAGGTAGTAAAGGTTCACCGGGATGGTCTGACGAATGTTTACGTACTTCGTACTGCCGTCTTTAAGCTGACTCGAAATCCGCGCATCGTTCCAGCCCGCATCCTGTAACAGCATATTTGCCAGTTCAGAAGCTTTGTTTACCCTCACGCAGCCTGAACTCAGCGCTCTTGCGTCTTTCTGGAACAAGTTGTGATTTGGCGTGTCATGCAAATAAATCGCATCAGAACTGGGCATATTAAATTTATATCTGCCTAACGAATTCTGGGTGCCCGGTTTTTGCTGAAAGCGGAAAGGCAAATTGCTGGCCGTGATGGTTTCCCAGTCAACGCGCCATGGGTCGATAGATTCGGCATTGTTACTCCAGCCACGCAGTACGCTATAGCCGTGCCTGTCGAGATAGCCCGGGTCCTGGCGCACTTTTGGCAGAATGTCATTCCGCGCAAGCGTTGGTGGCACGTTCCATGGCGGGTTAACCACCACATTATTGAGCGCACTGCTCATCATCGGAGTTTTACGATCCGGGCGCCCAACAATCACACGCGAAGCCAATACTTCACTGCCGTTAAGGTAATAGCTCAGGGAATAGTTAGGAATGTTAACCATAATGCCGGTATCAAGTTTCTTCGGCAGCAAGCGCAAACGCTGAATATTTAACGCCACCAGCGATGCACGCTGCTGTGGTGTCACATTCAGCCAGTCGCGTGTTAGCGCACCAATTGCGCCATCAACACCCAGTCCCTGCCATTTCTGAAAGCGCTTCACCCCTTCAATCAGCTCTTTGCTATAGGCACTGCGAACAGCAGGTGCTGATTTCTTTTTCTTGCCGGCGACAGCATCTGGAACCTGTTGAGCGGTCTGGTCACTGTCTAACTGAATCGCTGACGGGCTAACCGCCGCAATGGTATCCCCTCTGCCCGAGCGCTCAGGGAGAGGAATAGATGGCTCAGCTTGCAGCATTCCGGTGCGCGCAAGAATTTCACGCAGGGCTGGCACGTCGTTGCTCCACTGGCCAGGGCGCAGTGTTTCGCTCCCGGTCAATTGAGGCCAGGGGCGCGAGTCGCTCAGCAAGTGCACGAGCGATTGATGTAATTTGGCATATTGCGGATGCTGAGGCGCTAAGGTCTCAACAAAACTCACCAGCGTTCCTTGATCGACGGCCACCTGCCACTGGTTAATTACGGAAATTGGCGGGGTCTGCATCTTGTACGGCTTGGTGCTGTAAAGCCAGCGGTTGCCTTCGGTCGGAATACCGTACACAAATTGCAGATAGCCCATCATCGCATCAGATAACACGATGTCGCGGCTCATACCGGTAACGGAGGGGTCGGTTAGCAACTCAACCCAGGTCGTAAACTGAGGCTGTATACCGGCTATGGCAAGTTCCGCGAGCTGTTGCTGGAAGGCCTTAACTGCATCGCGATTTTCCCACATCGGCTTCATTTCACGTGCGGCATAGAAGGCTGATAGGGCATTCAAATAAACCGGTGTGTAACCCGCAGGCAGATGCGCCACGAGCTGAGAGCGGCTTTGCGCGGCTGACATACCGGTAGAATTAAGCGGGAGCACGCCCACCATCGTGGCGGTAGCGGTTGATTGTGGTAATGGCTGGTCAGGTGAGCTGGCTGGTTCAATGCTTACAGCAGAGCTGTCAGATGGAACTACCGCTGGCTCATCGGCCTGCGCCATAAACAGTGGAGCGAAACTGAGTGCCAGCCCGTAACCGAGCGCTGACAGTCGAAAACCGTGCGTTTTTTTTAGCAACATCCTTTGCCCCCTGTTTATACACATTACATTCCCCAGCTTTTAGCGCTGGGTTTTAAACTCAGTATATAAACAGCGAATATTATTTGCCCGTATAAATGTAAATAAAATTAAAGATTAAGAACTATCGAGAAAAGAAAACGCGGGCCGTAGCCCGCGATTATTTATGACGCATCTATTGTTCCGGCAACCGGTTCGGGAAGCGGCGGCGCAAAGCCTCGCAGCCCGACTACGTGTACGTGTTCATGGTTCTGAACAACCTTACGTACCAGCTTATAAGTGGTGCCTTTTTCCGGGCTGATGTTCTCTGGTGCCGCAATGATCAGTTGCATTTCAAGTCGTTCGCACAGCTCAAATAGCGTCGCAATGGACTTGGCATCCAGTCGTGCCGCTTCATCAAGGAACAGCAAACGGCATGGGGAAATGTCTTTTCCGCGCAGGCGGCGCGACTCTTCTTCCCAGCTTTGAACGACCATAACCAGAATTGACATCCCGGTACCGATGGCTTCGCCGGTAGATAATGCGCCACTTTCCGCACGCAACCAGCCATCTGAACCACGGTTAACTTCAACTTCCATTTCAAGATAGTTGCGATAATCCAGCAGTTCTTCGCCAATGGTCTGCGGCGTGCGCTGGCCCATATCGATTTGCGGATTCAGGCGTTGATACAGTTTCGCTAATGCTTCTGAGAAGCTCAGGCGGTTGCTGTTGAACAAATCCTGATGCTGTTCATGCTGTTCTGAAAGCACCTCCAGCAACATCGCATGGGTTTCACGCACGTTCACATTCAGGCGAACGCTGTTTACCTGGCCGAAGGAAACGCTTTGCAGACCCTGATTGAGCATCCGAATACGGTTCTGCTCACGCTGAATCGTCTTGCGAATGATATTCGCCACGCTGCGGGAACTGATCGCCAGTTTCTGCTCGCGTGAGGTCAATTCTTCAGTCAGACGGCTCAGTTCAATCTCCATTTGTTCGATGGCTTCAACTGGGTCGTCAGTACGGATGATATCCTGGCGGATACGCTCGCGAAGATGCTGGTAGACCGCCACAAAGAACTGAATTTTACGTTCAGGACGTTTAGGATCTTCAGACATACGCAGGACATCACGCAGATGCTCGTTATCCGCTACCGCCAGTCGCAAAGCACCCAATGCTTTATCCGAAATAGAACGCAGCTCGTCGCCCGTAACATACGCCAGTTCGCGGCGATGCAGACGGCGCTCAACCCCATTCTCTTTCACCATGCGCATGACGGCACACCAACCCGCTTTCGCTGTCACAACCTGTTCGCGCATTTCAAAATAGCTGCGTTCCAGTTGCTTCAGTTTACGCGTCAGGTTGCTCATTTCCGCTTCACACATGGTCAGCGCTTTTTCAAGCTGATTGCGGCGAGAGCGGTTGTTGCTTAGCGCAGTATGCAGTTCGTCGCGACGCGCACGTGCGCGCTCTTCCGCACCGAGATCGGCACGAACCCCGATATCCTGTAACTCTTTATGGAGGTCGGTCAGCAGCTCTTTTTTAGTGTCAAAGGAGCTTTTCAGCGATGCCATTAGCTGGCTGAACTGACTCAATTGCTGGGCATGGCTACGCAGCGCTTCACGTGAACGAGTACGTTCTGCTTCGGCCTGCTCAAGACGGTTACGCAATTTTTCATTTAAATCGCTATTGCCATCTAGCATTGCGGCGGAATCTGAGTAGCTAAAGTGTGCGCGACGCTGCACAACTTCAGTCAATGCAAACGCCTGCTGACGCGCGTCACGCTGCACTTGCTGCGCGTATTGATAGTCTTCTTTTAACTGCTCGAACTGTTCCGGATCGCTTTGCAGTACCGACGCCACTGCTTCGAGTTTCGCCAGCGGATTACCAAACTGATGAAGGAAACGAGCCGCTTCTTCCGCTTCGTCAAGACGCTCACGGATTTCATCACAACGGTCAGCCAGTGTTTCATCATTTAACAAACTAATGCGCGGCAACAGGCGGTTAAGTTGATCAACGCCTTCTTTAGCCTGATCGTATTGCTGGCGCTGTTGCTGATTGTCGTTTTCATGGCTGTTGATAGCACGTTCAACTTCGCCTCGACGGGTGTTTAGCTGACGAATTTCCGCTTCCGGATCATCGTCAAATGCCACGCCCAAATGCTGGCCGATGAAGCGGCTGAATGACTGGTGCAAACGCTGAGATTTCTGAACATCAAATGACAACGTTGCGAAACGTTCCGCCAGAGTTTCACGCTCCGCATGCAGCTTTTCGAGACGGTTTTCACGGGCCGCGCGACCAAACAATGGCAACTTAGGCAAACGCGAATAGCGCCACTGGCGTTCGGCGGTTTTGACCAGAACAGCGGCATTCAGCTCTTCAACGGTGAAAACGCTGTCATCGAAGGAAGCCGGGTCCCCTTCAATTAAGTACAAGTCTTCCGGGCAATCTTCGAGATTATCGAGTTGCTCGCGCACTAACGATAAGTCTGGCACCACAATGGCGTGACGCGATGGGCCATACAACGCAGAGAAGTACGGTGCGTCGTCGAGGCTGATATCGTCATAAATTTCTGACAGCAGTACGCCGCCAAACCGTTCAGCCAGCGCATTTAAACGTGAGTCTTCAGCACCGCCTGGTTGGCTCAGACGTTCGATTTCTTCATCGATGGCACGCTTACGGGCGCCGACTTCATCACGTTCAACTGTGACTTCACGCTCGCGCTCAAGCAGTTGCTGCATATATTCAGTAACTTGCTGGCTACTTTCAAACTGCTCATGGCTTTGCTCGCAAAGCTGAGTCAGGCTGGTTTGCGCTGCCAGCCAAATCGGGGCGCGCTGTTGCAGGCGTTTAATACGCGCCTGAATTTGCTCTTGTTCCTGACGCAAATTGGCACGCTGATCGCTGGCATCAGAAACGCGTTGCTGCAAGGTTTCGATGCGCTCAGAAAGCTCGTCATGCAACACTTCCAGATCTTCAGGATCGAAGTGTTTGCCCTGACGTTTGCAGAACTCAGCAAACATTCGTTCAGCTTCTTGCTGCTCGCGAAGGCGCTGCTCGAGTTCGTTAAGACGAGCACGCAACGGCTGAACTTGTTCCATCAGGTGGCGCTGATTATTGCTGTCACGCAGTAATTCACGCGCAACGCTCCAGGCATCACTACGACTCACCGGACCATTGATGGCCGTCACCAGCTGATAAGCATGCTCAAACTGGCTGTGCGCGGTTTGCGCCACACTCATTTTCTGCTCAAGATTAAGCAGATTTTCAGTGGTTTCCTGCTCTTTAGCCTGGAAGGTTTCCAGCCATTCTTCCGCACTTTCAGCGGTTAAATCTGGCAGATGGCACAGTGAACGCGCACGCTCGAGCGCCTGCAACGCTTGTTGGTACTGAATCGCGCGAGTTTGCTGCACATCAAGCGCTTGCTGGTAGTCGGCAAGCTGACTTTTCAGTTCATCAACCTCCAGCTCTGCGGCTTCGGCGCGGGATTCGTTTTCTTCTTGTTGCTCAGAGGCTTCAGCAACAATTTCATTTTGTTCTTCAAGGCGCATTTGCAGTTCATCGAGGTCGGCTTCATATCGCTCGATTTTTTCCTGCTGGCGTATCGCCGTTTGCACCAGGTTCAGGTGGTCACTGGCCGCCTGGTAATCTGTTTCCAGATCCCCTTCCGCACCGCTGTGTTCGCCAAGCTCGCGTGCCATTTCGACATGTTTGTATTGTTCCGCAGCCAGTTGCTTACGGCTGGTCAACAATTCACGACGGAATTCGAGCGCTTTATCCAGATGAATGCGGCGTTCGTTGGCATGACGCATGTAGTCTGCGGCCACGTAATTGGTGGCTTCAGAAATCAAATGCTTAAACAGGTCACGGTCTGATTGAGTGACGCGAATCGCTTCAAGCGTCATGCGGTTTTCACGCAAAGCCGCTTCCATATCCTGGAAGGCTTTACGCACGCCGCCGTTTTCCGGCAACAAGTAGTCGCGCAGTGAACGGGTGATCGCGCTGGAAATCCCGCCGTAAAGCGAGGCTTCGATCAGACGGTAGTACTTGCTACGATCTGACGCACTGCGCAGACGACGCGCCACAATGCCCAAATCAAACATCAGCGAGTGGTAATCGGTAATCGAGTTGAACTGTTTAAACTGAACGCCGTCGATGGCTTCCACTTTATCTTTCAACTCTTGCAGGCTTAGTACGCGCGCCTGGCGTTCGTTGAGCGCTTCCGTCAGCAATTGTGTTGGCTGAATAGAAGTCGGCAAACCCTGAATCGCAAACGGTTTGATGTCGACTTTGCGGTCGCGGCCTGCGACTTGCTGCAGACGCACACCGACCACGACACGTTGATGGCGGGAGTTAACCACGTCCAACAAGGAATAACAGACACCGGCTTTTAATTTACCGTGCAGACCTTTATCGCGTGAGCCAGATGTAGCCCCTGCTTCGGTGGTATTACGGAAGTGCAGCAGCGTTAAATCGGGGATTAACGCGGTGACAAACGCCGCCATTGTGGTGGATTTACCGGCACCGTTACCGCCAGAAAGCGTGGTAACCAGCTCATCTAAATCAAAAGTACGCGCGAAGAAACCGTTCCAGTTTATCAGCGTTAGTGAGCGAAACTTTCCGCGTTCAATCATTCCTGTTCATCCTCCGCGTTGTCCTGAACAATTTGCGACTCTTCTGTTTCATCATTGAGTTGCAAACGAGTTTCTACCGGCATCGCTTCTCCATCACGGATCATGCGTAACTGCGCTTCACGCGCATCGTCACCGGCGCGCACATCGGCGCCAAAGCGGAATACGGATTCGGTAATACGGAATTTGCTGCTGTCATGCCCCATAAACCAGATCATGCCGAGACGGCGAAGACGGGTTAGCGAGGCACGCACTTTTTCTTGCAGCTTCTGGCGGTCCAGATCGGAGCCAGTAGAACGGTTATTCACCAGCTTGAGCAGCTTACTTTCATCCGCCAGCGTCAATAACTCGTCGTAAAGTTCAGCCTGAGTAAAGATACCTTCATTAGCCAGGCGTTCAGGGCTGAGATACAGGTAACAAAGGATTTTCCCGACCATCATGTCCAGCTCGGATAACACAGAGCGTGGAATCAGCGTGGTGGAGCGCGGACGCAAATAGAAGAAACCTTCCGGCGCGCGAATTAACTCCACATTATAGCGAGTGTAAAACTCTTCCAGTTCATCCTGGAAGTCCATCAAATAGGCATGATTATCCAGTTCATCAAGCCCGACGTGCCTTCCGGAGCGTAATTGGCTATCGAGTGCTGGAAATAACGGATTGGCCAACGCCTGTGCCAGTTTTACTGGCATCACTTTTTCAATATTTGTTGATGACATGCGCCTGTACCTTGGCTCCGTAATCGTTAATTGCCTGCCACTGTGGCGGCAAGCCAGTAAAGTCTGCTTCAGCCACACCCAGACGGACAGCCTGGTCGACTACGATTCTCGCCACATCGAAATGGCGGGCGCGTGGGTATTGCGCCAGATAGTCCCGCATTACCACACCTAAATCCAGCGGCACTTGTCTGGTTTTGTAGACCTGAAGTGCAGCTTCAATCATGGCAGCAAGCTGTTCGCGGATTTCGTTAAACTCTTCGAATTCCAGATCACTTGGCAGCTCGCCCATGACTTCATCGTCACGCAGCGTCATTTCTTCATCACGCATATCTAACAGACGATCGGCGTTGGCGTAGGTCAATGCCCAAGGGGCATCGAAATAGTTTTGTACCGAAACGCGCAGACGCTGCGCAAAGACACGGTTTTTATCCATGTCGATAGCGGTACGAATGAATTTATGAACGTGACGGTCATAGCCGATCCACAGGTCAATGGCCTGCTGGCCCCAGCTAACGATACGATCAAGTTTGCTCTGCAAATCAAACACCAGGCGGTCAACAAAATGCAGATCATCACGCCCCAGAATGGCATCCTGGATGCGTAATAGATTTGCCTGAAGCTTGTCACCTGCGGCTTCAAGGGTGTCCTGCAACTCACGCAACGTACCGGAAGTTTCGGATAACAACATTTCGCAGCTAGAAATGGCCGCTCGCCAGTCTTTGTTCAGCAATTGCGCGATGTCATCTTTAACCTGTTGTTGGTGCTCATCCATGATGCGCTGGGTGAGATCGATGCTGTCAAAAATCTCGGCGACCGAGTATTTCAGTGGCGCAAAAACGTTGCGATGCCAGTGGAATTCGTCACCACCTTCATCCGCTGAATCTGCCGCGCGCTTCAATTCGCCACCGACAATCGACAGCTGCATGGATAAACGCAAGGTCGAAAACTCGCGCTGGCGAATGTAGTAATCAGTAATACCAATGCCGAGCGGCGTCAGGCGATAAATCGCATTACCTTCATTGATTTCGCTGACAAAACGATTGATTAAACGCTGGCGCACCATGTCATTGATGGCGTTATTGGCGCGAACGTTAATGGTTTCGCTGGTTTGGTCAAAACCTTCGCTGACGTGGCGGAAAGCATCTATCAGCTCGCCTTCACTCATCTCACCGTCCAGGCGCTCACCGTTTAGAGTGGCGATAGCCAACAGGAACGTCAGGCGCTCTGTTGGAAGTGAAATCGAGTAGTCATTTTTCCTGGCCCAGGCAACCAGCTCTGGCACTGTCTGGGAAACATCACTCATAATTTTTCCTTGGCTCAAGCGGCTTGATAGCTGTCACGTGGATATAGCGGCCGAGGCTCACAAAAGGTTCCTGGCGGCAATAACGCGTTTCCAGTTCAAGCAAATTCTCAAAACCATCGCGTTGTTTGTGCTTATCGCGCAAGTAATCGTGGAACACTCGCACACCGGTTTTCCCGGTTATCTGCCAGCCAATTTGCTCCAGCCAGTGGTACACCTGTTCTGGCTGTAGCGGATTGTCAGGCGACAGAGTCTTTCGCTTATTCTTTTTCATGCCCTGGAGAACATATTCGAAGTTACCGACAAACATATTTCTCATCAGTAAGCCGTTAGCATTGTAGAACATCAGGGATAAAGCACCGCCGGGTGCAAGGCTGTCCCACAATGTTTTCAGTACAGCCTGAGGATCTACGACCCATTCCAGCACAGCGTGAAACAATATCAGATCAACCGGCTTTTCCAAATGTTGACCAATATCCTGGGCGGAGGAATGTACGAAATGCATGTTCTCGCTCACACCTTTCTCACAGGCTTGTGCCTGAGCGCGAGAAATCATCTCAGCGGAAACATCACAGAGCAGAACTTCATGACCCCGCTGCGCAAGACCGCAGGCAGTTTGTCCTTCGCCGCCGCCTGCATCCAGAACCCGTAATTTCTCAGGCATGGTGGAGAGCAAAGCATCAAGATCTTGCCATAAGATGGCCTGGCGAAGTTGTCCTTTGGTTGTACCGTAAATGTTGCGTGAGAACTTCTCAGCAATGTCGTCAAAATTGCGGTCACGCACGGGTACGGCTCCATGGGGGAAAAGGGATTATCCGAGATCGGTGGGTATTTTGGCACAGCTGCGCCAGGAATGAACCCGTCTGGTGTAAGATCACCTTCGTTTACCTGCTGTATGGCTAAAAAAGGACCCATAATTCATGCTTTTTATCCTGAAAAAATTTATCGGGGGACTGCTTCTGCCCTTACCTTTTTTATTATTGATGATGGGCGTGGCACTTTGCTTGTTGTGGTTCACCCGTTGGCAAAAAAGCGCAAAGGCGCTGTTAAGCGTGAGTTGGTTAGTTTTGCTGCTGATTAGCTTACAGCCCGTAGCCGACAAAATGCTCAAGCCTATCGAAAATACCTACCCGACCTGGCGCGGAAGCGAGAAAGTGGATTACATCGTGATTTTAGGCGGTGGCTATACGTGGAACCCAGAATGGGCGCCGAGTTCCAATCTCATCAATAATAGTTTGCCACGCGTGACTGAAGGTATTCGGTTATGGCAGGAAAACCCTGGTTCGAAGCTTATTTTTACCGGGGCAAGAGCGATGACAAATCCGGTAAGTACCGCTGAAGCCGGTGCCAGAGTGGCTGAGAGTCTGGGCGTTCCACGCTCCGAGATAATCACTCTGGACTCGCCAAAAGATACCGAAGAAGAAGCGGCTGCGGTGGAGAAAGCCATCGGGCAGCAACCGTTCTTGCTGGTGACTTCCGCCTCTCACTTACCGAGGGCGATGGTTTTCTTCCACAATGCAGGTTTGCATCCCCTTCCGGCACCCGCGAACCAACTGGCGATTGAGTCTCCGTTAAATCCCTGGGAGAGAATCATCCCTTCTCCAGTGTGGTTAATGCACAGCGACCGGGCGGGTTATGAAACTCTGGGACGCATCTGGCAGTGGATGAAAGGATCATCAGGAGATCCAGGGAAGTAAATTTTTCGCAGCCACATCAAAGGCGGGTCGATTTAAGCGGCCCGTCTGTAGCAGTTGATCGACGCCGTCCCATAGAACATATAGCCAACGCCGCCATAAGAATGATTCAGACACTGGCGCACGCTGCAAATAATGCCACAGCAAACTTTCGGACTGCCCTGCATCATACAGGCGGAATATTTCGTATTCCCGCGGTGCCCAAAGCGTCATGCCCGGATTTACCATTGCCAGTAACTGATCGCTACGACCATCTTTTAGCATGCTGCTGAGGGTAAAGTTGCCGTGGATCAACACGCAATTGTCGTTGAAGTCTTCGAACAGACGCGGCAAACATTCCCGTGTACGGAACAGGATGCGCCGATCCTGCATAGTCAGGCCATTATTCGGATATTGATTGATGGTGGCCCAAAGCGTTTCGACGCGCTGCCGATACCATGAAGGCCAGATATTCTCTTGAGTGCTGTCGACATTCCCGACGCAGCCACGGCTATCAACCCGGTGCCAGGCTAGCAGACCTTCTACAATTTGATCTTTGAGATGCTCCCAACGATCTGGCGTGCGGGTGGGAGCTTCAACGGGTACGCCACGTAAACGCTCCATTAACAGTACATCCGGCCCTGGAGTGTCATCGTGAGTCACAACACCGTAAACCACAGGCATACGCACTGTGCCGGATCGTGCAAGCATCGACATTTTCCAGGCTAACTGAGCAGCAATGCCGGGGGTGCTAAAACTTTTTGCCAGCAGAGACATCGCATTCCCGTCGCTGTCATACAGCGACCACAGAGCGGTGTTTGGCTGTTCATTGATGCACTCAATCCGGCTTAGTTTTTCACCCAGCAGATGACTCAATTCCTTGCGTAGCAACTCCATGACTCATTACCCCTTACAACACTGGTGTTTTTATAATGAGCTTGAGAACGCAGGATGTCATCCATTCAGATCAAATTGACTGACGATAATAAAAAACCGGCGCTGAGCGCCGGTTTTTTATTAGAGAAGAAGGATTAGCGCATTGCCTGGCGAACGCGTTCCAAATCTTCCGGCGTATCAACGCCAATACTCGGAATTTCTTTAGCGACAGCGACATGGATTTTTTCACCATTCCACAAAACGCGTAACTGTTCAAGCATTTCGATTTGTTCGAGCTGGCTAGGTTCCCAGGTCACATAGCGGCGGATAAAACCGGCGCGATAGCCGTAGATACCGATGTGGCGCAGCAGAGAATCACCAATTGTTTCACGCGACTGGGCAAAGCGATCTCTATCCCATGGAATCGTCGCACGGGAGAAATAAAGTGCATAACCCTGCGCATCCATCACGACTTTCACTGCATTGGGATTGAAGGCTTCTTCCGCAGAGTCGATTGGCACAGCCAGTGTCGCCATTCCCGCCTGACTGTTTGCCAGATTGAGCGCGACCTGGCGAATGATAACCGGAGGGATCATCGGCTCATCACCCTGCACATTCACAATCACGGTATCATCACTAAAATTATATTTTTCAATAACTTCAGCAAGACGTTCGGTGCCAGAATGGTGATCGGCGCGGGTCATACAAACTTCACCACCAGCCGCTTCAACCGCACGTGCAACATCTTCATGGTCGGTTGCAACGATGATGCGATCGGCACCCGATTCGCGGGCGCGCTCCAGAACATGCACCACCATCGGTTTACCGTTGATGTCTTTCAGAGGTTTGCCCGGCAAACGTGTCGAAGCATAGCGAGCAGGAATAATTGCCACAAAACTCATGGATTCGTCTCGTCAGAAGTCAAAACTCGAGCTTCAGTCTCCAGCAGCACTGGAATACCATCGCGCAGAGGAAACGCCAGGTGATCAGGTTTGCAGATAAGCTCCTGCTTTTCCTGATTAAAGTACAACTTGCCGTTACATACCGGGCAAGCAATGATTTCAAGTAATCGATGATCCATGGTTACTCCAGAATGGCTGCCATCAAAGGCAGCAGAATAACATAATTCACGGGCTTTCCGGGCTAATTTCCCAGCCTTCACCCCAGGATGAAGCTAAAACGGCGGGAATATTTCCAAGAAGAATCCGGCTCGCATTTTGCCATTGAGCAAAATCTGTCAGTGCCGAGTACAAGCCATTGATCAATGCCTGACCCGGTTTAACACCGTCTTCAAGATAGAGACTGATAATTTCCAGCTCACCGATTTTACGATGCATTTTTGCATCAATACGACCGACTAAAGCCCCTTGATGCAGTAATGGAAGCACAAAGTAACCGTATTTGCGCTTTTCAGCAGGCGTGTAGCATTCAAGGCGATATGAGAATCCGAACAACACTTCAGCACGTTTGCGATCCCATACCACCGGATCGAAAGGAGAAAGCACCGCACTATGCGTGGCGCGTAGGGTATTTTTCTCGGCTTTTTCCATTAATGGCAACTGCTCATGATGCAGCCACATTTCACCAATCCCCTCCACATCGACCCGAGTCACGATGCCGTTCTCTTGCCATTGTGCAAGCAGGGGTTTGAGCGAGATATTCTTTAGTCGGTAATAGTCAGCTAGCCATTCGGGGCGGAAAATTCCCAGACTACGGGCACTGTTTGCAAGCATTTGTTGTTCTGCTTCTTGCTGATGAATGAGATGCAAATCATCATTCCAGTGCGGCATAACACGTGAGGTGAGATCGTACACCCTTTGAAAATTACGTCGTTCAACCACCATAACTTTTCCGGCGGTGAACAAACCTTCAAGGTGCTTTTTATGTGGCTTCCATTCCCACCACCCACTAGCACCTTTGCGCGGGTGTTCAAAATCAGCAGATCTAACAGGGCCGTTGCATTCGATATGGGCTAAAAGTTTTTCGATTTCTGCGGCATGTTCTACCATCCATTCAGGGCGATATTTCCAGCCCATCTTTTCTGGATTCAGCATCCGGTGGCGTATCAACGCGAAATCTTTTCGCGGCAAAAAGCAGGCTTCATGCGCCCAATATTCCATTAACTCACCACCAAGCAGAGCATCATCTAACCAGCTTTGCGGATAGCTGCCAATGCGACTGAATAAGACGAGGTAAGGGCTTCGGGCAACAATATTGATCGTGTCAATCTGAAGCAGTGACATGCGAGAAATCGCAGCGATAACATCGGAAGGTTTTGGACGACGGCGAGGTTTTTGTAATAAGCCCTGTGCTGCCAGATGAAGGTTGCGGGCTGCACGTAAAGTCAGTTGCGGTACAGACATGAAAGAGTACCTGTCGTCAGCAAACTTGAATTCTGGTGCGCGAACTTTTGTTTAGCGCACCAGCGCCAATAATGAGTGCAATAATTCATCGGCCTGAGGTTGCGCCAGATGCGCATCGACCGGTAAGTACCACCAGTTATCATGACCGTTAACGAAAGCACGACACTTCACCGCATCTTTCTCGGTCATTAACAAGGTTTGCCCCGTCTGAACGAGTTTTTCCACATCACTTTCACTCAGTGCCTGGTGATCGCCAAGACTGACGGTGTGAACTGGATTTACACCACATTGCTGCAACGTGGCAAAAAAGCGTGGTGGATGTCCAATGCCAGCCATTGCAACCACATTTGTCAACAGATCTACCGGGCGCTTTTCTCCGGTCAACAAATTGACTGCATCACCGGGATAGAGCGCCATCGAGATTTCTCCCGCTTTTGCCACACCACCATTTGTGATAACGGCATCCACAGACGCCAGACGGCCTGTACGTTCACGCATTGGCCCTGCCGGTAACCACCAGCCGTTGCCAAATCGCCTGATGCCGTCAACAACCACAATTTCTTTATCACGAGCCAGCGCATAATGCTGCAAACCGTCATCGGTAATAATCAATTGCGGTTGTACTTTTTCCACCAGTATTTTTACCGCATCACTACGACGGGGAGCCACAGCGACTGCGGCACCAGTGCGCTGATAGATAAGTACGGGTTCATCACCCGCCTGGGTAGTAGTGCTATCCGGGTTCAACAACAATGGGTAGGATTCTGCTTTACCACCATAACCCCGCGAGACCACGCCAACACGAATACCACGCTGCTGTAGTTGCTCAACCAGCCAGATAACAACCGGAGTTTTGCCGTTACCACCCGCAGTCAGATTCCCGACCACCACCACTGGCACAGGAGCGCGCCAGCTTTTTTGTAACCCTATTTTATAGCTAAGACGAATAGCACCGCTCACCAGGCCATAAAGCCAGGAGAGCGGTAATAGCAAAAGATAGAGGGGAGATTTTCCCGACCAAATGCGTTCAATCATGAACCGAATTGCATCCGATGCAGTTGCGCATAGACTCCACGGTGCTCAAGCAGTTCGACGTGAGCACCACGTTCCACAATGCGACCGTCCTCTACCACGACAATTTCATCAGCCTGTTCAATAGTTGATAAACGGTGAGCAATGACCAGAGAAGTACGGTTTTTCTGCAGTTCATCCAGTGCAGCCTGAATTGCACGTTCTGACTCGGTATCCAAAGCAGATGTTGCTTCATCAAGAATCAGGATTGGACTGTCGCGTAACAATGCGCGGGCAATGGCAATACGCTGACGTTGGCCGCCTGAAAGAAGCACGCCATTTTCACCAATGACGGTATCCAGGCCATTATCCATCTTACTGATAAAGTCCATGGCATAAGCCATTTGCGCAGCTTTTTCGATATCTGCACGCGAATACTGTTCATTGCGCGCATAGGCAATGTTGTTCGCAATAGTGTCATTGAATAAATGAACATTTTGCGAAACAAGAGCTACCTGATTACGCAGAGAAGACAGGGTGTATTCACGAATATCCACACCATCAATCGTAATGTTGCCTTCCTGAATATCGTAAAAACGCGTCATCAGGCTTGCGATGGTGGATTTCCCCGACCCCGAACGCCCGACAAGCGCTACCGTTTTCCCTGCTGGAATATTCAGGTTGATGCTGCGCAGTGCAGGCACATCGCGGCCAGGGTAAGTAAAGGTCACATCACGGAATTCAACATCACCTTTAGCACGCTCAATCACGCGAGTCCCGGTGTCTTTCTCTTGCTCAGTATCGAGAATAGAGAACAGCGTCTGGCATGCGGCCATACCACGTTGGAACTGTGCGTTGACGTTGGTTAATGATTTCAACGGACGCATCAGAGCAATCATGGAAGAGAACACAACCGTGATAGTACCGGCAGTCAGTGTTTCCATCACACTTGGGAAGCTTGCCGCATAAATGACGAAAGCCAGAGCCAGAGAAGCGATGAGCTGAATGATCGGGTCAGAGATAGACGATGCAGACACCAGTTTCATGCCCTGAAGACGCATACGGTTACTGACCTTGTTGAAACGTTCGGTTTCAACATCCTGACCGCCGAAGATCAACACTTCTTTATGACCTTTCAGCATTTGCTCAGCACTGGTTGTCACTTGGCCCATCGTGTTCTGCATATTTTTGCTGATATTACGAAAACGCTTTGAAACAAAGCGGATAGCAAAAGAAACGATAGGTGCCAGCACAATCAGAATCAGCGAAAGCTGCCAGCTATACCAGAACATCAATACAAACAGGCCGATGATTGAAGCACCTTCACGGACAACTGTTATTAATGCGCTGGAAGAAGACGAGGCAACTTGTTCGGAGTCATAAGTGATACGCGAGAGCAGAGTCCCCGTTGACTGTTGGTCAAAGAATGCAACAGGCATCCCCATCATATGACTGAACAAACGACGACGCATGTTCATAACCACGTGCCCTGAAACCCAGGAGATACAGTAGCTGGAAACATAGCTTGTTACGCCACGCAGCACCATCAGTGCGATAACAACTAAAGGCATCCAGAGTAAAACCGATTTATCGGTTTTTCCAAAACCATCATCCAGTAACGGTTTGAGTAAAGACAGCATATAGGTATCACTGGCAGCGTTGAGGATTAACGCAATACCAGCCACAATCAGACCTGGCTTAAAAGGAGCAATCATCGGCCAAAGGCGGCGGAAGGTCTGCCATGTGGAAAGATCTTTATCGTTATGCATTCAGTAAACCAGCATTAGATGAAATAGCCGCATATTCTACCCATTATCCCGGGATACACCAAACCACTGATGATACCAACGGGGTGAAATTTGAGCTCTGAGGCTATTGATTTGCCATTTATCACTATTTATATCGATAGTAAGTTGGCCTGATTGCGCAGTGTCGTACCAGGTGTACCCCTGCGACTGATAGCGTTTGACTACTTTTCCAGAAGGTAAATGCCATGCGTTATAGCGCGATGTTGAGGCAAGTGCCGCAGTTCCAGCGACCGCTCGTAGTAAGGGAGCACCAGATGATGTACGGCTGCCATGATGAGGTACCTGAATAATATCAGCATGTAAGATGCCCCATCGCCTCTTCAGCATAGCCAATTCTGCTTCAGCTTCCACATCCCCGGTTAATAAAATACGAAAATGTCCGTCGCTCACCATAACAACACATGAGCCATTATTACCGGTCGAAGTGGGTGAAACGGGTGGCCAGAGCACGGTAAATTGTAATTTCTGCCACTGCCATTTCTCACCTTGAAAACAAGGATTATGCCCCGCCCAGCGTAAAGGGCTACGAACTTTTATAGCTGGCCATTCACGTTGTAGGCTGTTTAACCCCCCTCTATGGTCAAGATGTTCATGGCTTATGACAACTTGCTCGAGTGACAAATGATGCCAACGCAACCATGGAATAATGACTTGTTGCGCAGCGTCACCGCCAGGCCAGGCATTCCCGGTGTCATATAAAAACACTTTTCCTTGCCTGATCAGGGCGATAGCTAGCCCATGCCCCACATCCAGCATAACCACCTGCCATGAATCATCTTTTTTATCTACTCGCATTGTAGAAGCAGCCAGAGACAACATCAGCGCTACTACTGATACAAATGAGCTCCGCCAAAGTGATAAACGATGGATAATGACAGTTAACCAACCGCTCAGGCTCAATGCCTGGAAACGCCTGTCTACAGTCAGCCAACCGTCTGGTAACAGAGATAAAGCGTTAAATAGCAGTGCTAAAAAGCGGTCAACTGCCCACCATAAGTGTTCACCGAGCCACGGAACTGGGGTCAACACTAATCCGGCAAGCAGCAATGGGACAACAACAAATGAAATCAGCGGGACCGCAAACACGTTGGCAAACAGCGCACTGAGGCTGATTCCGTGAAAGATAAAAATTTGGAGCGGCATCAGTAAAAGCATAATGCCAATTTGAAGGTGTAATAAATAAAGCGGATATCGACAGAACCATCGCGCCGTTGCCACACTGCGCGGAAGCGGCATCCATTGATACCAAAAATTAAGTGCCGCCACGGCAAGTATCGATAACCAAAAACTGTCTGATAATACCGCTAGCGGATCGTAAATCAGGATACCGGCAATACAACACAACCAGACTTCCCATCCCGACCAGCTTCGGCCTTGTAACTTAAGTAATAACCAGATGTTCAAGCCAATCAATGCTCTTACTGCCGGAGGATTTCCGCCAGCAAGCCAGGTATATACGCCGGCGGCTATGACACTGGCTATTAAGGGCATCCTGTAGTGAATTCGATGGGCCGGAAAACTCAGTTGCAACAAACGCGCCAGTAACCAACCGACCATGGCCGCCAGTGAAATATGCATCCCGGAAATCGCCATCAGATGAGCGGTGCCACTCTGGCGCAATAAGTTCTTTTGTTCATCACTCACGCCTGAACGTTCACCAAAAGCCAACGCCAGAATAACACCCTGATAAGGCAATGAATCGGTCACTCCCTCTACTGCAGCAAGCCAATGTGCCCGCAAGCTGCATTTTTCAGAGATTTGTTGAGCCGAAATAATACGCGCACTAAAAGGCTGATGCTGTGCAAGTGCGTATCTTTGGCTATCAAAACCGCCCTCATTAAGTTGGCCATGAACCGGGCGAAGCAGGACTTTCATGCGCCAGCGCTGCCCTGCGCACACACTTCCTGCCAGGTAAGTTCCCTGACTTCTGATACCAAAGGTTGGGAAAATGGATTTGCCTTCTACCGAGATTATTTGCAGCTCATGGTTCTGTTTTCCATCCGTGCGAGTAACCGCCGCTTCGACGACAACGGGTTTCGCCGCCCACCTTTCGAAGGGCATAAGACTCTGCCCTGCACTGAAAAGCGCCCAGCCAAAACAAATCACAATAACTGCAACGAAACGCATCAATCGGAATGGAATAAAAGCCAGGCACAAGGCGATGACGAACAGTGCGGCTATAACATTGCCAGCAGGAATAGCAGGAAGCACCATTAAGGGGATTATGCCAATAATTATGCAAAAACACAGACCGATTAGATTGTTCACAGAACCTCCTTGTTGAAGGCAGTCTGAGATATCTAATCATTAGAGTCAGTCTGGTTTTATTGCCTTTCCGATGAGGGTTCCAGGGTTTTACGCTCTAAAAAGTAACGCTCATGAATTTTGCGAGTCTGCTCGAAAAGACAGATTTTGAGTATAAAAAAACGGCACCCTGAGGTGCCGTTCTTGAGGATCAAGTCCGAAGACTTAATTACCGTAAATGTTGGCGCGGTCACGCAATTCTTTACCTGGTTTAAAGTGCGGAACGTATTTGCCTTCCAGATCCACTTTATCGCCAGTTTTTGGATTACGTCCGGTGCGAGGTGCGCGATAGTGTAAGGAAAAACTGCCGAAACCCCGGATTTCAATACGCTCACCTTGGGCGAGAGTAGAGGCCATATGCTCCAGCATCTCTTTCACTGCATCTTCTACAGCTTTCGCCGGGATGTGAGATTGCGAAGTTGCAAGTCTTTCTATCAATTCTGACTTGGTCATGATTCCTCCGGTTTCCTTTCAGGAAAATTAACTTACAGCTATCAATCGAACAAGGGCGGCCGTAGCCGCCCTGATTTAGTGCTCAGACGATTACTCGCCTTTAGCTGCTTTGAATGCTTCAGCCATAGCGTTAGAGAAGTTAGGTGCATCTTCCTGTTTGTTGTTAACAGTAGCGATTGCATCTTTCTCGTCAGCTTCGTCCTTAGCACGAACAGACAGGCTCACAACACGGTTTTTACGGTCAACACCGGTGAATTTAGCTTCAACGTCGTCGCCTACGCTCAGAACCAGAGTTGCATCTTCAACGCGGTCACGGGAAGCTTCAGAAGCACGCAGGTAGCCTTCTACGCCATCTGCTAATTCAACTGTAGCACCTTTCGCGTCAACTGCTGTTACTTTACCAGTAACGATAGTACCTTTCTTGTTCAGTGCAACGTAGTTGTTGAACGGATCTTCTGCGAGTTGTTTAACACCCAGGGAGATACGCTCACGCTCTGCGTCAACTTGCAGAACCACAGCCGCGATTTCGTCGCCTTTCTTGTATTCACGAACTGCTTCTTCGCCTGCAACGTTCCAGGAGATATCAGACAGGTGAACCAGGCCGTCGATGCCACCGTCCAGGCCGATGAAGATACCGAAGTCAGTGATTGACTTGATTTTACCTTCAACGCGGTCGCCCTTGTTGTGGGTTTCAGCGAACAGCTGCCATGGGTTAGATTTGCACTGCTTCAGACCCAGGGAGATACGACGACGTTCTTCGTCGATATCCAGAACCATAACTTCCACTACATCACCAACGTTAACAACTTTGGATGGGTGGATGTTTTTGTTGGTCCAATCCATTTCGGAAACGTGAACCAGGCCTTCAACGCCTTCTTCGATTTCTACGAAGCAGCCGTAATCAGTCAGATTAGTCACGCGACCAGTCAGTTTGGTACCTTCTGGATAACGCTTAGCGATTGCGACCCATGGATCTTCGCCCAGTTGCTTCAGACCCAGAGACACACGAGTACGCTCACGGTCGAACTTCAGTACTTTAACGGTAATTTCATCGCCAACATTCACGATTTCGCTTGGATGCTTAACGCGTTTCCATGCCATATCAGTGATGTGCAGCAGGCCGTCAACGCCGCCCAGATCAACGAATGCACCGTAGTCAGTAAGGTTCTTAACGATACCTTTAACTTCCATGCCTTCTTGCAGGTTTTCCAGCAGTTGATCACGTTCTGCGCTGTTTTCGGATTCGATAACTGCACGACGAGAAACAACAACGTTGTTACGCTTCTGGTCCAGCTTGATGACTTTGAACTCAAGCTCTTTGCCTTCCAGGTGCAGAGTGTCACGTACCGGACGAACATCTACCAGTGAACCTGGCAGGAACGCACGAATACCGTTCAGCTCTACAGTGAAGCCACCCTTAACTTTGCCGTTGATGATACCGACCACAGTCTCAGCTTCTTCGTAAGCTTTTTCCAGCGTGATCCAAGCTTCGTGACGCTTAGCTTTTTCACGGGACAGCAGAGTTTCGCCAAAGCCATCTTCAACAGCGTCCAGAGCAACATCAACTTCGTCACCAACCTGGATTTCCAGTTCGCCAGCAGCATTTTTGAACTGCTCTACAGGAATTGCAGACTCAGATTTCAGACCAGCGTCAACCAGTACGATATCTTTGTCGATAGCAACTACTACGCCACGAACGATGGAACCCGGACGGGTTTCGATTGTTTTCAGGGATTCTTCAAAGAGTTGAGCGAAAGATTCAGTCATGTTGTTAATCTTCAAGGTTCTTTAGTTTAACGTCCATTTAGCATCCCGCCGAATGGGGTTGTTTCACATACCCCGCCATTGGCTCCATGCCGACAGGGTTTAGGTTACAGGGGTAAAAAACTACCCGATATGTCAGGATACCACTATGGCAATATCATGACAAATATGACAAAACACACACCAGCACAATATTGGCTATTGTGCTGGTGTTAAAATTTTCTGCGCATAACTCAGCGCTTGTTTGATGACGTCTTCAATGGACATGCTGGTTGAATCCAACACCAACGCATCTGCGGCTGGCATTAACGGTGCTACTGCACGGTTACGGTCACGGTCATCACGTTCTTTAATTTCTGCCAAAAGGCGCTCAAAGTTAACACTAAAGCCCTTTTCCTGCAACTGTAGCATACGTCTGTGCGCACGCTCTTCGGAAGACGCATCGAGGAATATTTTTACTGGTGCATCAGGGAAAACAACCGTCCCCATATCACGTCCATCAGCAATCAGACCAGGCGCTTCTCTGAAAGCACGCTGGCGACGCAACAGGGCTTCGCGGACACGCGGGAAAGCAGCGACTTGGGAAGCAGCGTTGGCAACTTCCTGGGTACGGATTTCAGCGCTGACATCTTCGCCTTCGAGGATGACTTCCAGGTTGCCATTGTTGGCAACAAAGCGCACATCAAGGTGAGCGGCCAACGGAACCAATGCATCTTCAGAGGTCACATCTACCTGGTGATGCAGAGCCGCTAATGCCAGAACGCGGTAAATCGCGCCGGAATCAAGCAGATGCCATTGCAACGCTTCCGCCATGGCTTTACAAAGCGTGCCTTTACCTGCGCCGCTTGGGCCATCAATCGTTATTACCGGGGCGGATGCCGTCATCTTACTCTCCTCTCGCTGGAATTGCGGACCTGAAATAGAAACGCCGCGTATTATACGCCGCCAGAACCCTGACCGTTATCTTTCGTGCCAATTATCGTCGTTAATAGGGCTGAGTGTAGAAGAATTGCGCGAATTGAGACAGGGCTGGAAAAAACCAGCCCTAAAATCAGAGAGGTAGATTATTTTTTATCAGCTGCTATACGTTCGCGAATATGCTGCGCACGTTCCGTTGAAGGTGGATGTGAATCAAACATAGATTTTGCTGTTCCACTCAGCGTTGCCAGTTTATCAAAACTGCTGGCAAGGCCTTGTGTACTGATACCGCGTTTTTTCAGCAAATCATATGAGAAATCATCCGCTTCAGATTCTTCACTGCGCGAGAATGTTGCATTGATGACCCCTTCGGCCAAATCACCAAGTTGCGATTGAGATAGCTGCGAAGCGACACCACTGGTTGCTGAGACTGCATCACGAGCGGCCATTGTCGCATACGCCGTTTGCATTTTTTCTCGAGTGTGACCCAGCGCAACGTGTCCCATTTCATGGCCCAAAACGCCTTCCACTTCGTTATCAGTCATCATATCCATCAGGCCGCTATACACACGCACGCACACAACCGTTAGCCATTGCCCAGGCATTTACATCACTGGTCAAATACACTTTGTAATTAACAGGGGTGCCATTTTTAACGTCTTCATAGTTATCTTCCATTGATGAGCTATACATGAAACAAATCATTGATTTGTCGATCAAATCGGAAGCGAGATTAACAGCGGTACACGCTGGTGCAATAAAAGCAGGGGTATGAAAACGGAGTTGATATTAAGCGCGGGATTGATACTAAGCGGTGTAGTTAAAATAGGCTCCGGTACACGATCTGTGACCGGAGCATAATGTTGTACGCTACGCGAGAGTGCTGATGCGTGCTAATTGTTCAAAGTAGTCCGGGAAGGTTTTGGCTGTACATTTCGGATCAAGAATCGTGACCGGTGTGTCCGACAATGCCACCAGCGAGAAACACATCGCCATGCGGTGATCGTTATAAGTCCCGATTTCTGCAACTTGTAGCTGAGCGGGGGGAGTCACAGTGATGTAATCTTCGCCCTCTTCCACCACCGCTCCAACTTTGCGCAACTCTGTAGCCATTGCACTCAGGCGGTCAGTCTCTTTCACGCGCCAGTTATAAATATTGCGCAATGTAGTGGTGCCTTTAGCAAACAAAGCCGCAGTTGCAATGGTCATCGCTGCATCAGGAATATGGTTCATATCCATATCAATAGCGTTGAGTTCTCCGCGTTCGCAGGCGATAAAATCCTCTCCCCACGTCACTTTTGCACCCATTGCTTCGAGCACATCTGCAAAGCGAATATCACCCTGGACGCTATTGCGCCCGATACCGGTCACTTTTACCGTGCCGCCTTTAATGGCACCAGCTGCGAGGAAATAGGACGCAGATGAAGCATCACCTTCCACCAGATAAGCGCCTGGTGAGGTGTACTGTTGGCTGCCACGAATCACAAAACTACGGTAATCCCGGTTTTCCACTTCTACACCGAAAGTTTTCATCAGGTGCAGTGTGATGTCGATATAAGGTTTCGAGACCAACTCACCTTTGATAGTGATTTCGGTGTCGTTTGCTGCCAGTGGCGCCGTCATTAAAAGTGCGGTCAAGAACTGGCTGGAGACACTACCATCGACAGAAACCTGCCCGCCACTAAAACCACCACGCAGACGCAACGGCGGATAGTTTTCTTGCTCCAGGTAATCAATCTGCGCGCCGCCCTGGCGTAAAGCATCAACCAAATGGCCGATTGGGCGTTCTTTCATGCGCGGTTCGCCCGTCAGCACGATGTTGTTACTGCCCAGACACAATGCCGCCGCCAGAGGGCGCATTGCCGTACCCGCGTTACCTAAAAACAGTTCAAGCTCACCCGATGCTTGTAATGGGCCACCCATTCCTGTGACTTCACAACGCGTACGATCGGCGGAAAGTGTATAACTCGCTCCCAAGGCTTTCAGCGCGTTAAGCATGTGACGCACATCGTCACTATCCAGCAAATTAGTCAGTTCGGTGGTGCCATTAGCCAGCGCTGCAAGTAGCAGTGCTCGGTTAGAAACACTTTTTGAACCTGGGAGGTTAATTGTGCCGTCGACCAATGCGATGGGTTGTAACGTCAGGGATTCCAGCATGGGGAAAATACTCTCAACTCAAAACAGAATAAAAACCCCGCGAAGCATGTCGCGGGGATAATCTCAACTAACAGCAATTAACCGTGGCGACGTTCAAAATCGACCATAAAGTTGGTTAATGCTTTAACGCCTTCAAGCGGCATGGCGTTATAGATGGAGGCACGCATCCCACCGACGACGCGGTGGCCTTTCAGCGCATGCAGACCCGCAGCAAAGGATTCTTCGAGGAACAGTTTGTCGAGTGCGCTGTCAGCCAACTGGAATGGCACGTTCATGCGTGAACGGTTCGCCGAAGCAACATCGTTACGATAGAAATCGCTTTTATCAATCACGCCGTACAACAGCTCAGCTTTCGCCTGATTGATTTTGTCCATCGCTTCAACGCCGCCCTGCTCTTTCAGCCATTTAAACACCAGACCTGAAAGATACCAGGCGAAGGTTGGCGGGGTGTTAAACATAGAATCATTGTCATTAAGCACGGTGTAATCAAGAATCGACGGGCACGCTTTATGCGCCTTGCCGAGCAAATCTTCACGCACGATGACCAACGTCAAACCCGCAGGGCCGATGTTCTTCTGCGCGCCAGCGTAAATTACGCCAAAGCGGCTTACGTCCATCGGATGCGATAAGATAGAAGATGAGTAGTCAGCAACAACAACGGTGTCGCCAAAATCTGGCGCTTCATGAATAGCAATGCCATCGATGGTTTCGTTTGGGCAGAAATGCAAATAAGCACTGTTTTCAGAAAGTTGCCATTCGCTCATCGGTTTGATGGCGCGCAGACCGTCAACAGTGACTTTGGCATCAATAACATTTGGGTTGCAGTATTTATGTGCTTCTTTTACTGCACTGCTCGCCCAGTAGCCGCCGTCAACGTAATCAGCGGTAGTTTTGTCACCCAGAATATTGAGCGGAACGCCCGCGAATTGGCCGCGACCACCACCGTGACAGAATAAAACTTTGTAGTTCGAGGGGATTTGCAGCAGATCGCGAAAATCTTTTTCAGCTTCTTCAGCAACCTGAATAAACTCTTTACTGCGGTGGCTTATCTCCATTACGGAGGTGCCTAAACCTTGCCAGTCACAGAGTTCATTTTGTGCACGACGAAGTACATCAGCCGGTAGCATCGCCGGGCCGGAACTAAAATTGTATACCTGAGTCATTTCCCCTCACCACGCTTAGAGTCATAAGTTTTACCACATATTCGGTTTTATCATTGAGATGCTGAGGCTGCAATGGTTAATACGGCATGGTGCGGTAATGTGCGCAAAATCACACAACAGAATCAACTAATCGCTGAATTAAACACCCGATAAACCCCCGTCAGGTGACTCGTGTTGCCGTGCTGGCTTTGACCCATTGATGATGTTTACAGCGTGGACAAAGAATTTTTCTTCCTGCGTTTAACGTCAACACTTCACTACATCGAATGCAGGCGTAATCCCCATCCTCCGGAACCCTCTCGAAACGCTCGCTACAATACTCAGGCAATATAGATAAACCCGGCCTGACCAAATCATCGGGGAAGTAATAGACGCTAATCTGCCCGTTGGTTTCTAATATTGCCAGCCGAACCTGCCCCAAATGCTCTACACCATGCAGGCGTAGTTCCATGAAGAACTCAAATTCGGTCATGTTTTGAGCTTTCATTTTTTCCCAGGCAAACTCACCTTCTTCTATTATTACCGCGGGTTTTCCTTCCATCAGATTTTCGAGTTTTTCACTGTGGCTCATCAACCACATCGCCAAACGATATAAGCAAGCGAGCGTCATAAATACGACGAAGACAGGCAGCATCGGCACATCGTCATAAAACGCCACATCACCTGCCGCTGAGCCAAGAGTCAGAATTATCAACACTTCAAACAACGACATCTGCCTTACGCCACGCCGCCCGGTTATCTTTAAAAACAGGAACACGAGCACAAAGGTGTAAAGGCTACGAAAAGCCACTTCCCACAGAAAATCTAAAGGGACTTTGTCTAGCGCCATCCGCTGGAGATCAAAACTCTTCATTTATACCGCCATAACAGTAGGTTACTGACAATAAGCATAGCCTGTTATGCTAAGGCCGCCTGCTTGCCGCTGACGATAGCGTCGGTTGGCTAAAACCCGTATCATTGCGCGCTTTGCGTACGACAAAAGTGAAACCTCATGACTCAAACCTTTATTCCTGGCAAAGATGCCGCTCTGGAAGATTCCATCGCTCGCTTCCAGACCAAGCTTGCCGATCTTGGCTTTAATATAGAAGAAGCCTCCTGGTTAAATCCGGTCCCTAACGTCTGGTCCGTTCATATTCGTGATAAAGACAGCGCACTGTGCTTCACCAACGGTAAGGGTGCGACTAAAAAAGCAGCATTAGCATCTGCGTTGGGCGAATATTTCGAACGCCTGTCGACCAATTACTTCTTCGCTGATTTCTGGTTGGGTAAAACCATTGCTAATGGCCCGTTTGTGCATTATCCAAACGAGAAGTGGTTCCCGATTCCTGAAGATGAGCAGTTGCCAGAAGGTATTCTCGACGAGCGTCTGCGGGCATTCTACGATCCTGAAAACGAAGTCACCGCAGGTATGCTGATTGACCTGCAATCAGGTAATGAAGAGCGTGGGATCTGCGCCCTGCCATTTACCCGTCAATCGGATCAAGAAACCGTCTATATTCCGATGAACATCATCGGGAACTTGTATGTTTCTAACGGGATGTCTGCAGGGAACACCGCAAACGAAGCCCGTGTTCAGGGACTTTCAGAAGTTTTTGAGCGTTACATTAAAAATCGCATTATCGCGGAAAGCATTAGCCTGCCGGAAATCCCGCAGGAAGTGTTGGCTCGCTATCCTGGCGTGGTTGAATCCATTGCCACGCTGGAAGCTGAAGGTTTCCCAATCTTCGCTTACGACGGTTCATTGGGCGGCAAATACCCGGTTATCTGCGTTGTGCTATTCAACCCAGCAAACGGGACCTGTTTTGCTTCGTTCGGTGCGCATCCTGATTTTGGTGTTGCGCTGGAGCGTACCGTGACTGAACTGCTTCAGGGCCGTGGTTTAAAAGACCTGGACGTGTTCACTCCGCCTACTTTTGATGACGAAGAAGTGGCCGAACACGCGAACCTGGAAACCCACTTCATTGACTCAAGCGGCCTGATTTCATGGGATATGTTCAAGCAGGATGCTGACTATCCGTTTGTTGACTGGAGTTTCTCCGGCACAACAGAAGAAGAATTCGCCACTTTGATGGCCATCTTTGACGCAGAAGATCAAGAAGTGTACATCGCCGATTACCAGCATCTGGATGTTTACGCTTGCCGTATCATCGTGCCTGGAATGTCCGATATCTATCCTGCGGAAGATTTGCTGCTTGCCAATAACAATATGGGTTATCACCTGCGCGACACCATTCTGGCGCTGCCAGGAAGTGAGTGGGAAAAACAGGATTATCTGGGTCTCATCTCGCAGTTAGATGAAGAAGGTCATGATGATTTCACCCGTGTGCGTGAACTGCTCGGCCTGGCGACCGGTAAAGACAACGGTTGGTACACGCTACGTATTGGCGAGCTGAAAGCCATGCTGGCGTTGGCGGGTGGTGATACCGAACAGGCGCTTATCTGGACCGAATGGACGATGGAGTTCAACGCCTCTATTTTCAGCCCTGAGCGTGCGAACTACTATCGCTGTCTGCAAACCCTGCTGTTACTGGCGATGGAAGAAGACCGCCAACCGCTGCAATATCTGAATGCCTTCGTACGTATGTACGGCGCAGAAACAGTCGAAGCGGCAAGTGCTGCTCTGAGCGGTGAAGCGCCATTCTATGGCTTGCAAGCTGTAGACAGCGATCTGAAAGCTTTCCCAGCCCATCAGGCATTGTTAGGCGCGTATGAAAAACTGCAACGCGCAAAAGCGGCTTTTTGGAAATAAAGTAATAAAACTTGAGTAAAGGTACGTAAACCATAAGGTTTACGCTATATTACGGGGCGATTTTTATTGCCCCGTGTTTTTATTGTCGCCGCAATAATTTCATATGTGACTCAATAGTTAAATATTGGTGAAATATTATTATTTTAAAACAATAAATATTGTTGCCAAATTATAGAAATACTCCATTCTAATTAACCTGACACAGGAGCGCCGAGGTTAAATATCAAATTACATTATAAACTTTAAACTTTATTTTTATAACCAAAATCAATCACTTATGCTGAAAAACAGGTAAACACCTGCTTTTTTCAGGCCTATAAGCTTGGCGAGATATGATCCATATCAAATTTTACTCTATAATGCTTTGTTAGTATCTCGTCGCCGAATTAAATAAGAGAGAGTTAGTGTGAAAGCTGACAACCCTTTTGATCTATTGCTCCCAGCCGCTATGGCGAAAGTCGCCGAAGATGCTGGCGTCTATAAAGCAACAAAACACCCGCTGACCACGTTTTATTTAGCGATAACTGCGGGCATGTTCATCTCGATTGCCTTTGTCTTTTACATCACTGCTACCACGGGTACTGCGACCATCCCATTTGGGATTGCAAAACTGATTGGTGGTACTTGCTTCTCCTTAGGGCTTATCCTTTGTGTCATCTGCGGTGCCGACCTTTTCACCTCTACGGTGTTAATCGTTGTTGCGAAAGCCAGCGGGCGAATCACCTGGGGTCAGCTAGCCAAGAACTGGATTAACGTCTACGTCGGAAACTTGGTTGGTGCGTTGCTATTCGTGGTGTTGATTTGGTTGTCAGGCATGTATATGACAGCAAATGGTGCGTGGGGTCTGAATGTGCTTCAAACCGCAGACCACAAAATGCATCACACCTTTATTGAAGCTGTATGCCTCGGTATTTTGGCTAACCTGATGGTCTGTC
This sequence comes from Buttiauxella sp. BIGb0471, assembly GCF_024807715.1. Lineage (NCBI taxonomy): Bacteria > Pseudomonadati > Pseudomonadota > Gammaproteobacteria > Enterobacterales > Enterobacteriaceae > Buttiauxella > Buttiauxella sp. BIGb0471. The sequence continues at coordinate 340,707 of NZ_JANUEU010000002.1, read as the reverse complement.
TGGCTGTCTGGATGAGCTACTCGGGCCGCAGTTTGATGGATAAGATGTTTGCTATGATCCTCCCGGTCGCCATGTTTGTTGCTTGTGGTTTTGAGCACAGTATCGCAAACATGTTCATGATCCCTTTGGGTATCGTAGTACGCAACTTTGCAAGCCCGGAATTCTGGACCGCAGTCGGGTCGTCTCCGGACAATTTCACACACTTGACCGTATTGAACTTCATCACTGATAACCTGATCCCAGTAACTATTGGGAACATCATTGGTGGCGGTGTACTGGTTGGGTTGACGTACTGGGTAATTTATCTGCGCGGTGGCGATAAGCACTAATGTGCTAACCATTGTTCAGGGAATAAGAAATCCACATTAGAAGGTAGGTGTTAAATGTCCGAGCTTAATGAAAAGTTAGCCACAGCCTGGGAAGGTTTTGCCAAAGGTGACTGGCAGAATGAAGTCAACGTGCGTGACTTTATTCAGAAAAACTACACCCCTTACGAGGGTGACGAGTCCTTCCTGGCAGGTGCTACTGAAGCAACTACCACACTGTGGGACAACGTCATGGAAGGTGTTAAACAGGAAAACCGCACTCATGCGCCTGTTGACTTCGATACTGACCTCGCTTCCACCATCACCTCTCATGATGCTGGTTACATCAACAAGTCCCTCGAAACTATCGTTGGCTTGCAGACTGATGCTCCACTGAAACGTGCAATTATTCCGTTTGGTGGCATCAAAATGGTTGAAGGTTCTTGCAAAGTATACGGTCGTGAACTTGACCCAATGCTGAAAAAGATCTTCACCGAATACCGCAAAACCCACAACCAGGGTGTGTTTGACGTTTATACCAAAGACATCCTGAACTGCCGTAAATCAGGCGTAATCACCGGTCTGCCGGATGCTTACGGTCGTGGTCGTATCATCGGTGACTACCGTCGCGTAGCGCTGTACGGTATCGACTTCCTGATGAAAGACAAATTTGCTCAGTTCAACTCTCTGCAATCCAAACTGGAAAACGGCGAAGATCTGGAAGCAACAATCCGTCTGCGTGAAGAAATCTCCGAGCAACACCGTGCTCTGGGTCAGATCAAAGAAATGGCTGCTAAATATGGCTGCGATATCTCTGGTCCTGCTAAAAATGCTCAAGAAGCTATTCAGTGGACTTACTTCGGCTACCTGGCTGCGGTTAAATCTCAGAACGGCGCTGCAATGTCCTTTGGTCGCGTATCCACTTTCCTGGATGCATTCATCGAACGTGACCTGAAAGCAGGCAAAATTACTGAGCTTGAAGCACAGGAAATGATTGACCACCTGGTCATGAAACTGCGTATGGTTCGCTTCCTGCGTACCCCTGAGTATGATGAGCTGTTCTCTGGTGACCCAATCTGGGCAACTGAATCTATCGCCGGTATGGGTGTAGATGGTCGTACTCTGGTTACCAAATCTAGCTTCCGTTTCCTGAACACCCTGTACACCATGGGGCCGTCTCCGGAGCCGAACATCACTATTCTGTGGTCTGAAAAACTGCCACTGAACTTCAAGAAGTTCGCAGCTAAAGTTTCCATCGATACCTCTTCTCTGCAATACGAGAACGATGATCTGATGCGCCCTGACTTTAACAACGATGACTACGCAATCGCATGCTGCGTAAGCCCAATGATCGTTGGTAAGCAAATGCAGTTCTTCGGTGCTCGTGCTAACCTCGCGAAAACCATGCTGTATGCAATCAACGGCGGCGTTGATGAAAAACTGAAACTGCAGATCGGTCCTAAAGAAGCACCAATCATGGCAGATGTCCTGGACTACGATAACGTTCTGGATCGTCTTGACCACTTCATGGATTGGCTGGCTAAACAGTACGTCACCGCGCTGAACATCATTCATTACATGCATGATAAGTATAGCTACGAAGCGTCTCTGATGGCTCTGCATGACCGTGACGTTGTTCGCACCATGGCTTGTGGTATCGCGGGTCTGTCTGTTGCAGCTGACTCACTGTCTGCAATCAAATACGCGAAAGTTAAACCTGTTCGTGACGAAGACGGCCTGGCTGTAGACTTCGAAATCGAAGGCGAATACCCAATGTTCGGTAACAACGATTCTCGCGTAGATGACATCGCTGTTGACCTGGTAGAACGTTTCATGAAGAAAATTCAGAAACTGACTACTTACCGTAACGCTATCCCGACTCAGTCTGTTCTGACCATCACCTCTAACGTGGTTTATGGTAAGAAAACCGGTAACACCCCAGACGGTCGTCGCGCTGGCGCTCCATTCGGTCCAGGTGCTAACCCAATGCACGGTCGTGACCAGAAAGGTGCTGTTGCCTCTCTGACTTCCGTTGCTAAACTGCCGTTTGCTTACGCTAAAGATGGTATTTCTTATACCTTCTCTATCGTTCCTAACGCACTGGGTAAAGACGACGAAGTTCGTAAAACTAACCTCGCGGGTCTGATGGATGGTTACTTCCACCACGAAGCGTCCATCGAAGGTGGTCAACACCTGAACGTGAACGTAATGAACCGTGAAATGCTGCTGGATGCGATGGAACACCCTGAGAAATATCCTCAGCTGACCATTCGTGTATCTGGTTACGCTGTACGTTTTAACTCCCTGACTAAAGAACAGCAGCAGGACGTTATTACCCGTACCTTCACTCAAACCATGTAATTCACGGTTTGTCTGAAAAGGCGTAGAATAAAGGCTCCACCTCGGTGGGGCCTTTTCTTATGTCAGAACCGATTTTGCAAGATAGCTGCTAAGTTTAGGGTATCTTGCAAAATTGATTCGACGCGGCATTCTGTTTAAAGACCGCGCTCAACCTGGTTCTTGCTGTAAAGCCTGGACCAATACTGGAGAGAACACCGCAATGTCAGTAATTGGCCGAATTCATTCCTTTGAATCCTGCGGTACCGTGGATGGTCCCGGTATTCGTTTTATTACCTTCTTCCAGGGCTGCCTGATGCGCTGCCTGTATTGCCACAACCGTGATACCTGGGATACGCACGGCGGCAAAGAGATTACTGTTGAAGAATTGATGAAAGAAGTGGTGACCTATCGCCACTTTATGAACGCGTCAGGTGGTGGTGTCACAGCATCAGGTGGTGAAGCCATTCTGCAAGCTGAGTTTGTGCGTGACTGGTTCCGCGCCTGCCGTAAAGAAGGTATTCATACCTGTCTTGATACTAACGGCTTTGTGCGTCGCTACGACCCGGTCATTGATGAATTGCTGGAAGTAACTGACCTGGTGATGCTGGATTTGAAGCAAATGAACGACGAGATTCACCAGAATCTGGTCGGTGTTTCAAACCATCGCACCCTGGAATTTGCCCGTTATCTTTCAGATAAAAACGTTAACGTCTGGATTCGCTACGTTGTCGTTCCAGGCTGGTCTGATGATGATGACTCTGCACATCGCCTCGGCGAATTCACCCGTGATATGGGCAACGTCGAGAAGATTGAGCTTTTGCCTTATCATGAACTGGGCAAACACAAATGGGTCGCCATGGGTGAAGAGTACAAACTTGATGGCGTACATCCACCGAAGAAAGAAACCATGGAACGCGTCAAAGGGATTCTGGAGCAGTACGGTCACAAAGTGATGTACTGATCTTGATACACCAACAAAAATGGCCCTCAACGAGGGCCATTTTTGTATCAGGCGTGGGCAATAGGAGTGGAATGTGGCCCCGCTTTGCGCAGCAGCATCAGTAAGTAAACAAACGCCACTCCGGCAATCATCACAAACAACAGGCTGTCCGAGTAGCTTTGCATCAGCATTGAGGTAAATGTTGGGCCAAGCAAACTGCCAACGGTATAACTTAATAACAGAGCCTGGTTCATTGCCACCAGTTGATGGTGCTCAACTTTTTCACAAGCCCAGGCCATTGCTACCGGATAAAGTGTAAACCCAGCCGCACCCAGTACAAATAATGTTGGACCCATTGCGGCATGAGTGAGCATTGCCATGCAACCCAAAATCACCACAAACACCTGAACTCGCAGCACCAACAAACGGCCAAAACGATCGGCCAGGCGCCCTACCGGCCACTGGCCCACAATGCCTGCACTGACCATGACTGCCATCCAGAAACCAATGCCAGCATCACTCACACCCTGATGGTTCAGGTATAGCGGCATTAATCCGTAAAGCGAACCGAGAACAATCCCGGAAATAATGCAGCCGTTCACTCCAAGGCGTGCATGGCGCAGGCGAAGCATCGGCCAGACGGATGTCGCCTCCTGGTTTTCACTGCGATCATTAACAATACGAGTGAATAACAACGGAAGAATGGCGGTCAGAATAAGCGCGGTTACCCATGGCAGAACGCTGGCTAAATCGGTCGGCATTTTGCTTATCAGCAATTGGCCCAGCACGGTGCCAACGTAATAAACCATCATATATGCCGCCAGCAGGCGTCCACGATTACGTGAAGTCCCGCTGCACATGAGAGCACTTTCAACTACCACCCAAATCATCGCACAGCCAATACCGGCGATGAAACGCCACATCATCCAACTCCAGAAACCGGTCATTAACCCCAGACCGACACAGCCTGTGGCAAAAATCAGCGATGCAAGATAATAGCTACGGTTGAATCCGTGGCGTTTAATCAGCCACCCGGTAATCAATGTACCCAGTAAGTTTCCGGTAAAATACGATGAACCCACCATCCCAACTTGCCAGGTAGGAAGATTTCCGTGAGCTAACCAGAGTGGAACCAGTGTATTTAAAACTGCTATCGCCAGGGTCAAAAGCATCAGACCACAGAGCAAAAGCATCACTGGTCGGGTATAGGTGGACATGTAAAAAACCGCGAGGAAGAGAATAATTTGTGCGCATCATGCCACTGGAAAAATGATTGTCAATCCAGCGTTGACGGGGCCTGGCACGATTTGAAAGCCGTCGATTTGAAAAACTTATCCAAGTGACGAGCGAAGTACAGCGCCAAAATGCTATCTCTCTGTTTTTGATAGCATCTGCAATTGTGAATCGAAGCGGATTAGATGAAAAATTTCATGGTGATTCAGATGACATTTTCTTATACGAGGGTAAAAAAAATGCGCCCGGAGGCGCATTTAATATCAGAAGTTTATTAACTGGCTATCGCCATGCCGACAGTCATATGCAAGCCATAGAAAACTCCGCGTCCGATAAGCTCTCCAGCAATCATCAGCACGAATGCAAACGTCAGGACTACCGGACTTGCCAGCCCACCTTTTAATTGTGGAGCAATCCAGCAAATCAATGCAGCAGAAAGCAGCAGCAATCGCCACGACATCAACGCACCGTATTGCGGCACGAGTGCTGATGCCTGCGCAATAGAACTGTGAATAGTTGCCAGCTCCGTGCTCTGTAACATCACAACGACTGCACTTGCCACAATCGCTAAGAGCGAAATAGCGGGAAGAAGTCGCATTCCCCAGCCCGTTACGCCCGCAACACGCAGCAGTAAATAACCAAGAAGTGGGCCACCTATAAACATCGTCAGGAAGAAAGTGAGCGGCGTATAAACGCTATACCACGTTGGCACGGTATCAATCAGGTAAACCTTGCACATCATCCAGACGAAAAACACGCCCAGAATCATGGTCAGCACCATCCAGATTTTGCCCAATGCCTGAGGCATTTTGCCCAGCACTGTAACCAACCACCAGAAACCACCCACCGCAAAGAACACCGATCCGCTGGCAATTTCATTACTTAATGCGGAATCACCAATACGATTTAGCGAGTTAAATGCTCGCAGCGGTGAACCAAGGTGCAGAACAGAGGCCATAAAGCCAATGCCCATCAGAACCCAAAGCACAATCATCGCCCAGTGCACGCGCTTTTGTAGTACGCGGTCTGAGATGCCAGTCAGCAACGCCAGCGCCATCACTATGAAACCACCTGCGACGCACTGCCCCAAAACCGTAAAGACCATTAACGGCCATTCATGCCATCCGTTACCCATCTCACACCTCCTTCGGATTTGCCAGATAGCCGGTTTTATCCCCACAAGGGCGGCTGTTGGCATTGGGTTTAATGACGATATTTGGTTTGGTGAAATGTGCTGACGGTAACGGAGCTATCGCTGCCTGTTCGCCATATTTCTCACGTAATTCTGCAATCGGAGCCATATCCAGCGCACGCAGCGGGCAAGATTCCACACAAATAGGTTTCTTCCCTTCAGCAATACGCGAGTAGCAACCATCGCATTTCGTCATGTGCCCTTTTTCTGCGTTGTACTGTGGCGCGCCATAAGGGCAAGCCATATGGCAGTAGCGGCAACCAATGCACACGTCTTCGTTGACGACGACAAATCCGTCTTCGCGCTTGTGCATCGCGCCACTCGGGCAAACCTTGGTGCAAGCCGGGTCTTCGCAATGATTGCACGCAATCGAAAGATAATAGGCAAAGACGTTTTGCTGCCATACACCGTTGTCTTCCTGCCAGTCGCCGCCCGCGTATTCATAAATGCGGCGGAAACTGACATCCGGGCCTAAGTTTTTGTAATCTTTGCAAGCCAGCTCGCAGGTCTTGCAACCGGTGCAACGGCTGGAATCTATATAAAATCCGTATTGGGTTGTCATCAGCTATTCCTTACGCCTTCTCGACCTGGACGAGGTTACTGTGGGATGGGTTGCCTTTCGCCAGTGGCGATGGTCGCTGGGTAGTCAGCACGTTAATGCAACCAGCATGGTCCACTTTATTGGCATCAGGGCTATACCACGCCCCTTCCCCCATCGCGACAACACCGGGGATGATGCGCGGTGTCACTTTCGCGTTGATATGAACTTCACCACGTCCGTTGAAAATACGGATCATGTCGCCGTTTTTAATCCCACGCTGTTGGGCGTCAATCGGGTTGATCCACATTTCCTGACGGCAGGCGGCCTTCAACACTTCCACGTTGCCGTAGGTTGAGTGAGTACGCGCTTTATAGTGGAAACCAGTCATCTGTAATGGCCATTTCTCTGCCAAAGGATCGCCGTAGTTTTCAAAGCCAGCGCTGTAAACTGGCAGAGGATCGATGACATCTCCTTCATTAAGCTGCCAGGTCGCGGCAATCTCAGCCAGTTGCTCAGAGTAGATTTCGATTTTCCCGGAAGGGGTCGTCAGAGGGTTGGCAGCCGGATCTTCACGGAAAGCTTTATAGGCAACGTGATGCCCTTCCGGGTCACGTTTCTTGAAGATGCCTTGCTTGCTGAATTCTTCGAAACTCGGGAGTTCTGGAATAGCTTCTTGCGATTGTTTGTACAAATGACGCATCCATTCTTCCTGGTTGCGACCTTCGGTAAATTGCTGCTCAACCCCCATACGTTTGGCGATTTCGCTGGTCATCTCATATATGGTTTTGCACTCAAAGCGTGGCTTGATGGCCTGACCTGCAAAAATCACGTAAGCCATGTTGCCGCAAGATGCATCAAGACAGAAATCCATCTGTTCAGAAGCAGTGCAATCTGGGAGCAAGATATCCGCATATTTCGCAGAAGAAGTCATGTGGTTGTCGATAACCACAATCATCTCGCATTTTTTGTCATCCTGAAGGATGTCATGGGTGCGGTTAATTTCAGAATGCTGGTTAATCAGACAGTTACTGGCATAGTTCCAGACCATTTTAATCGGCACATCGAGCTTATCTTTACCGCGCACACCATCGCGAGTCGCAGTCATTTCTGGGCCGCGTTCTATAGCATCCGTCCACAAGAACATCGAAATACTGGTTTGAACCGGATTTTCCAGGGTCGGCATACGCACAAATGGCAGGCTATAAGAACCTTCGCGTGCACCGCTGTTACCACCGTTGATTCCCACATTACCCGTCAGGATCGATAACATGGCGATTGCGCGCGATACCAGCTCGCCGTTTGAGTGGCGCTGAGGCCCCCATCCCTGGCTGATAAACGCGGGTTTAGCCGTTGCGATTTCACGAGCCAGTTGCACGATGCGCTCAGCAGGAATACCCGTGATTTTTGCTGCCCACTGCGGGGTTTTCGCTACACCATCAGCCCCTTCGCCGAGGATATAAGCCTTATAATGGCCATTCGCCGGAGCCGTTTTTGGTAGCGTTTTTTCGTCATAACCGACGCAGTATTTATCGAGGAAAGGCTGGTCAACGAGGTTTTCAGCGATCATCACCCAAGCGAGGGCGGAGATAAGAGCGGTATCTGTACCTGGACGAATTGGAATCCATTCATCTTCACGACCTGCACCGGTGTCGGTATAACGCGGGTCAATGATAATCATGCGAGCATTAGATTTTTCACGCGCTTGCTCGAGGTAATAAGTCACCCCGCCGCCACTCATACGCGTTTCGCCCGGGTTATTCCCAAACAACACAACAAGTTTGCTGTTTTCAATATCAGACGGGCTATTGCCATCCGCCCAGCCGCCATAGGTATAGTTCAGGCCAGCCGCAATCTGCGCGGTAGAGTAATCACCGTAATGATTCAGATAGCCACCGCAGCAGTTCATGAGGCGAGCAATAAGCGTGGAACCCGGTGGCCAGGAGCGAGTCATCGTGCCGCCCAACGTCCCTGTGCCGTAGTTCAGATAAATAGCTTCGTTGCCGTGTTCTTTGATAATGCCTTTCATGCTGTTGGCAATGGTATCGAAGGCTTCATCCCAACTGATTCGCTCAAACTTCCCTTCTCCACGAGCACCAACGCGTTTCATCGGGTATTTCAGGCGATCGGCATTATAGACGCGGCGACGCATTGAACGGCCTCGCAGGCAAGCGCGCACCTGGTGTAGACCTTCATAATCATCATTGCCGGTGTTGTCGGTCTCAACGTATTTGATTTCGCCATCGACCACATGCATGCGCAATGGGCAGCGACTGCCACAGTTTACTGTGCAAGCGCTCCACACCACATTTTCAGCGGCACTGACCGTATCAGCGGCAGTTTGTGCGAAAGCCAGACGGCTAAAGGGGAGTGTTAATGCACCGCTCGCAGCTGCAAGCCCACCGATAGCCGTGGTTTTCACCAGCTTACGGCGGCTAACTTGTGCGCTCAGAACCGCATTAGAAGTTTTCTCTTTCATAATGACCCACTTGTATCGTGCTCACGTTTGAACAAGCTGGCAAAGGTTACTCAGGGAAATAGGCCCGCGTTTCCGTTGCTCAGCCAAAAAGAGAAAGGAGTGTCTTTATTTATGTCAGTCCCAGGATTGGCTGTCCGGTTACATCATGTAACTTCAAACGGCGAAATGATAAGGGAACTGAATGAGTTGTATTCGTCATCATCACTCTCTTTCTGGAGGCAATGATACTCATATAGGGGTATTTGTTATTGCCTGGTATCAATAAAGGCAGATTATCTGTGGGAATGAGAATAATTACGGCATAAAAAAAGCGCCCTTAGGCGCTTTTCGAGAGTAAAACAGTACTAATGTATTAGTCGCAATGATTAGCCTATGTACTCAAGACCTTTCATGTACGGACGCAGCACTTCTGGAATTTCGATACGTCCATCAGCTTGTTGGTAGTTTTCCAGTACCGCAACCAAAGTACGACCTACAGCCAAACCAGAACCGTTCAGGGTGTGTACCAGACGGGTTTTCTTGTCTGCTTTGCTACGGCAACGAGCCTGTAGACGACGCGCCTGGAAATCCCACATGTTCGAACAAGAAGAGATTTCACGGTAAGTGTCCTGCGCCGGCAACCAGACTTCGAGATCGTAGGTTTTAGCCGAGCCGAACCCGATATCGCCACTGCACAGCAGTACTTTACGGTATGGCAGGCCCAACAATTGCAGCACTTTCTCTGCGTGTCCTGTCAGTTCTTCCAATGCATCCATAGAATCTTCAGGGCGCACAATCTGAACCATTTCGACTTTATCGAACTGGTGCTGACGAATCAGACCGCGGGTATCACGACCGTAAGAACCCGCTTCTGAACGGAAGCACGGCGTATGAGCGGTCATTTTCAGCGGCAACGAGTCTTCATCAATAATCTCGTCACGCACCAGGTTGGTCAACGGCACTTCAGCGGTTGGGATCAACGCATAGTTGCTGCTATCAGCTTCTTCATCCAATGGACGAGTATGGAACAAGTCGCCACCAAATTTTGGCAACTGACCCGTACCGTACAGCGTTTCATGGTTCACCAGATACGGGACATAGTTTTCAATGTAACCATGCTGTTCAGTGTGCAAATCGAGCATGAACTGGCTCAAAGCGCGGTGCAGGCGAGCAATTTGCCCTTGCATCACAACAAAACGAGAACCGGTCAGTTTAACCGCAGAAACGAAATCCAGGCCTTTAGCCATCTCACCCAGCGTCACATGGTCACGCACTTCAAAATCGAATTTACGTGGTTCACCCCAGCGGCTGACTTCAACGTTTTCGCTGTCGTCTTTACCCATCGGCACGCAATCGTCCGGGATGTTAGGCAGAGTCAGCGAGATATCACGGATCTCTGCCTGCAGGGCATCAAGTTCAGTTTTCGCCGCATCAAGTTCTTCACCGAGTTGGTTAACTTCCTGACGCAATGGCTCGATGTCCTCCCCGCGCGCTTTCGCCTGGCCGATGGATTTCGATCGCGAGTTACGCTCAGCCTGCAGATTTTCTGTTTTAACCTGCAATACTTTACGACGCTCTTCAAGGGAGCGCAGCGTTTCTACATCCAGCTTGAAGCCTCGGCGTGCCAGTTTTTCAGCGACTGCGTCTGGCTCTGTACGCAGTAGATTGGGATCGAGCATGCTTATCCTGTGCTTATCGAATTAAATGAAGGGGATAGCGGTCACAGCCTGCAACCGCAATGATAGTCTTGCTAACCTTACCGCAACGCCTGAATTATCGGTAGCGTTTTGTCGGGCTATTTTGATCCTGTTCAGTAAGCCAGGCGAGCTTTTCACCAATCTTACCCTCAAGACCTCTGTTTGTAGGCTGATAATAGCGTGTTTGTGCCATTTCCTGCGGGAAGTAAACTTCTCCGGAAGCATAAGCATTGGGTTCGTCATGAGCGTAGCGATACTCCTGACCATACCCCATTTCTTTCATCAGTTTTGTTGGCGCATTACGAAGATGAACAGGAACGTCGTAATCCGGGCGCTCACGAGCATCAGCCATTGCTGCCTTGAAAGCTTTGTAAACTGCATTACTTTTTGGCGCGCAAGCCAGATAAACAATCGCCTGAGCAATGGCGCGTTCACCTTCCGCAGGGCCAACCCGCGTGAAGCAATCCCAGGCAGCGATAGCCACCTGCATACCACGTGGATCGGCATTGCCTACATCTTCGGACGCAATCGCTAACAAACGCCGGGCAACATATAAAGGATCCCCGCCTGCAGTAATAATGCGTGCATACCAGTAAAGTGCAGCATCCGGCGAGGAACCGCGCACTGACTTATGCAGCGCGGAAATCAGATCGTAGAAACGGTCGCCCTTGTTATCAAATCGCGCACTACGTTCACCTGCAATTTCGGTCAACAGCGCAATCTGTAGCACACGATTTCCACTCGCATCAATTTCGGCCATATCAGCCATCATTTCCAGCGTGTTCAGTGCGCGGCGAGCATCACCGTTGACCAGTTGAGCGATTGCCAGACGAGTTTCGTCTGGCAGGACAATATTCTGCCCGCCGTAGCCGCGAGCCGTGTCGTTCATCGCCTGATCGAGGACTTTTTCAATATCTTCAGTCGTCAGCGATTTGAGCAAATAAACCCGGGCGCGTGAAAGTAAAGCGGAGTTCAACTCGAATGAGGGATTTTCAGTGGTCGCGCCAATAAAGGTTATCGTGCCATCTTCAATATGCGGCAAGAAAGCATCTTGCTGGCTTTTATTAAAACGATGGACTTCGTCAACAAACAGAATCGTACGTCGCCCTGCATTTCGACTCTGACGCGCACGCTCAATAGCCTCGCGGATTTCTTTTACACCGGAGGTAACAGCAGAGATTCGTTCTACATCTGCGTCCGCATAATGCGCAATGACTTCGGCAAGCGTGGTTTTACCTGTGCCTGGGGGGCCCCATAAAATCATCGAATGGAGATGCCCGGCTTCTATAGCTTTAGGAAGAGCTTTGCCCGGAGCGAGAAGATGCTGCTGGCCGATATACTGCGCGAGGTTCTCCGGCCGCATACGCGCGGCCAGAGGCTGGAAGGTATTTTCAGAAAAATCGAGCGACAAGTTGCTCACTCATACCTCTACTTACGTTGGTCGTCCACCGTCACGCCTTTAGGCGGGGTAAACGTAAACTTGCTCATATCCACCGAGCCATTTTGCTGCGATTTCAACGCGTAGCTGCTGCGCTGATCGTCTTGCTCAATAGCACTAAACTGATGGATGGTTCCATCACGTCCAACGTTAATGGTGAATTGCTTAAGATTACCGGCGCTGGTTTTAGGCGTCAGAATAAAATCATCACCGTTTTGTTTGATGTTGTACTGCTGCCAGTCGCTGCTTTGGTTGCGCGCAATCAGCATAAACGGAGTGTTACCAGTAGCATCTTTCAGCCAGGTGGCACTCACTTGCTCAACAAATGGGTTGTAGAACCACAATGTTTTCCCATCGGAAACCAGGACGCTTTCGTCAGGTTGAGTCATATGCCAGTTGAATAAGTTCGGGCGCTTAACCCACAGATCACCCTGACCTTCTTGCACTGCAGCGCCGCCACCGTCGGTGACTTTCTGTGTGAAGCTTGCGTGGAAGCTGCTGACTTTATCCAGACGCGTTTTCAGGTCGCCCGCGGCGTCAGCCCAGGCAGCAGTTGCGGTCAGAGCAGTCAATAAAGCACAAGTAATAGCGATTTTCTTCATTACGATCCCTTAAATTCATGCGCCACATAGCGACTGCACTGTGGCATTTCTGTTGCCCACTCTAGTGGAGAATTGCTTGGGAGCAACAGAAGAAAAAGCTGATTTTCCGGTAATTTACCCTTCTTTGCATAAAAGCCGCAACGGCGGCTCTGATGCAAAAAGTTAGTCAAATGGCGGTGGTGCAAGCACTTCGCGATTCCCGTTGTGACCTTGCGGACTCACGATCCCCTGCGCTTCCATCTGTTCAACAATACGGGCTGCACGGTTATAGCCAATGCGGAACTGACGCTGAACACCGGAAATAGACGCTTTACGTTTTTCAACCACGAAGGAAACTGCCTGATCAAACAGTGGATCAAGCTCTTCATCACCGTCAATCCCGCCACCTGCGCCGCCTTCACTTTCGTTATCGGAAGTAATGCCAGTGATGTATTGTGGACGACCACGCGCTTTCCAGTCCTGAACCACCGCATGGACTTCCTGGTCACGGACAAACGCGCCATGAACACGTACCGGTAGCGTCGAGTTCGGCCCGGAATAAAGCATGTCACCCATTCCCAGCAGCGACTCAGCGCCACCTTGGTCAAGAATGGTTCGCGAGTCGATTTTGCTTGAGACGGTAAACGCCACACGCGTCGGGATGTTCGCTTTGATCAACCCTGTAATAACGTCAACGGATGGGCGCTGAGTGGCCAGCACCAGGTGAATACCCGCAGCACGCGCTTTCTGTGCCAGGCGAGCAATCAACTCTTCCACTTTCTTACCGACCGTCATCATCAGATCAGCAAATTCATCCACCAGCACGACGATATATGGCAGCTTTTCAAGCATTGGATGGGAAACTTCCATGCTGTCGCCTGGTTTCCAGAATGGATCTGGAATTGGACGACCCATTCGTTCAGCTTCCAGCACACGTTCGTTGTAACCTGCCAGATTTCGAACGCCCAGAGCAGACATCAGTTTGTAGCGGCGTTCCATTTCGTTCACGCTCCAGCGCAATGCATTGGCCGCATCTTTCATATCCGTTACGACTTCCGTTAACAGATGTGGGATGCCTTCATACACTGACAACTCAAGCATTTTCGGGTCGATCATAATAAAGCGCACTTCTTCAGGCGTCGCTTTATACAACATGCTGAGGATCATGGCGTTCACGCCAACAGACTTACCGGACCCGGTTGTACCCGCAACCAGCAAGTGTGGCATTTTCGCCAGATCGGCAATCACCGGTTCGCCACCGATATCTTTACCCAGGACGACCGTTAACGGAGAAGCACTTTCGCGGAACTTAGCGCAGTCGAGAACTTCGCGCAGGTAAACGGTCTGGCGTTTTTTGTTTGGTAACTCAAGGCCCACATAGGGTTTGCCTGGAATAACTTCAACGACACGCACCGCCACTGTTGATAACGAGCGCGCGAGGTCGCGAGACAAGTTAGAAATGCGAGCGGCTTTGACACCTGGCGCTAAATCCAGCTCGAAACGGGTGATAACCGGGCCTGGAGAGTAATCCACCACATCGGCTTTAATCCGGTAATCGGCAAGACGAGCTTCCACCAGGCGAGCCATTTGCTCTAACGCGAAGGTGTCAATCGGCTCCACTTCTGCTGGCGGCGAGGTCAACAAGTCCAGCGATGGCAATGGCGTTGTTGGACGCTGCCGTGGACGATCGTCCCCATTTCGCATGAGGAATGGATGAATCAAACTTTCTTGTACCGGAGGTGCTGCAACAGGGGCAGGTGCTGGCGGTTGCACATGCGACTGCGGTGCAGCTTGCCAACTTTGCGGTTGCTGAACAGGAGCTGGCGCTTCAACCGGACTCGGCGTAAATAATGGCTCGCTCGGGCCATCATCAACTAACGTTTTCATTGGTGAGAAATCAAAATCATCCAGTGAGAACGGCACATTATTTGGCTGTTGCTGTGTTGGTTGCTGTTGTTCCGCGGAGTAACGCTGTTGCTGCTGCGCTGCAAACTGGCGAGCTAATTCTGCCTGTTCAGCCTCTGCTTCATCTTGCTGTGTCGCATCGTCTTCATACTCTTCACCATAACGCTGCTGTTGCTGGGCCGCGAACTGGCGAGCGAGTTCCTGCTGTTCCATTTCCTCGGCATCGTCAGCATAGTCGTCTTCGATATCCATCCCGCCCTGGCGACGCGCTTCTTCTTCAGCCATTCGCTGAGAAGGCAACTTGATGCCATAGGACGCAAGCTCACGACGAGTTGGTACGCGCACACGATTTGGACGTGGCAACTGCGGGCCAATCCCCTCTTTAACCTGAGGACGAGGCGCGTCGCTGGCAATGCTAAACACCGGGCTAAACGCTGCCGCAACACCTGCGACTTTTGCAGCATCTTTAACACCTTGCGGAATATCCGGGGCTGGCACGATCGGAATTTCCGGCATTATGCTGGACATCCCCTGAGGCATAGCCGGTGGTTCAACCCGCGAAGCGTCCGTAGAACTTGTTGATGCAAAAGCTGGAGAACTGTCATAGCCATAAGGGTCAGGCTTAGGTTCGTTTACCGGCTGATACCAGGCTGCCAGTTGCTCACGTTCACGCGCACGACGCTCTTCGACTTCTTCGAAATGGTACAGCGGCGGGCGAACGGCGGGTTTAAATTCTTCAATAGGCTCAGGCTGAACAACAGGCTCTGGAGCCTCTGGTTCATAGTAAGCCGGTTCAACAAAAGGTTGCTCCACAGCCGGTTCTGACCAGTGGCTGGTGACTTGCTGCGGATGCTGCTGCGGATTTTGTTGTGCAGAGTATTGCGGGTGATATTGATCCGTCGCGCGAGGCGCGTCGTAACTTTCAGGCGCAGGCGCAATAACGGGTTCAGGCGTCACCGTAGTAGGCGCAGGTTCCCAGGCAATAGCGGGATGGTGATCCACTTCTGGTGCCGGTGCTGCTACTGGAGAGACGGTCGCTGTTGGCATAACGGGAGCCGCATAGGCAGGGTTCGCCATTGCCGCAGCGGCAGTTGCCGCAACTGGGGCAACGATAGACTGCCCGTGTAATAAAGGATCGTATTCGTCGCTTTCAGGTAGTGTTGCTTTATTCCCTGAGAACAAAACGTCGTCCTCAGGCAGCGTCGCTTTATTTCCCGAGAATAAAACGTCATCTTCCGCATCATCCATACGCTTACCAGAAAACAGCGCAGTGTCTGTTTTACGCGCGTTAGGATTGGAGAATTTCTCAGATATACGCTGCTTACGTGCTAATGCTCCACGCAAAATACGCGCACGACGAGACTCACGCTTTTCCACTACTTCTGAAGCGTGTTCTTCGTTATGTTCTTCATCTTCGTAGTCGTAATCATCGTCTTGCCAGGTGTTATCCCGGCGCGTACGGTTACTGGCAAAAGTCAGCACGCTTAATGTCGCACTGCCAATTTTCTCTGCAATACTGACCCAGGACCAGCCGGTAAACAGAGTTAAACCTGCCGCCCAAACGCACAACAAGGCAATTGTGCCGCCGCTACTATTAAGCAAAGGCATCATCGCGGTGCTGAGCAAACTCCCTATCACGCCACCTGAGGCAAAGTACCAAATATCATCTGCGTTTATCGCCGCCAGGCCACAGGCCGTAAGTACCATTGCCAATACACCAATCAGGCGTAAGGAAACGGCAAAGTAATCAACAAACTCTTCGCTATCCCGGTTACGGAAAGTGAACCAACACGCGCCGATAATGATGACCGGGATGGTGTAGGCCATCACGCCAAAGATGAATAGCAGAGTATCGGCCAGCCACGCCCCTGGCATTCCACCCAGATTATGGATAGGTTCATGCCACGCGGTTTGTGACCAACTCGGATCGGAAGGATTAAAACTGAGCAACGCCACCATCAAATAGACGGCAAAAATGGCAACAAGAAGCAGTAACGCCTCTAACGCACGACGCCCGCTGCTGAGTTTCCTCAATGTAACTTCTTTTTCTTCGGTGTATTCCTGGCTCAAGTAAGACTCTCCAGGTCCTTAATAAATATGGAGAGCAACAGTGCCGGGCATTCCCGGCACTGTTGCTGTATGAATTACCAGGAGTGTAACCAAAATACGCAGATTTTGCACCTGGCCCGTGTTAACGGGTCTTAATAACCAGACGATTGCTCTGTTTGACCTCTTCCATCACTACATACGTACGGGTATCGTTCACACCCGGCAGTCGCAACAAGGTTTCGCCTAGTAATTTGCGGTACGCAGACATATCAGGTACACGGGTTTTCAACAGGTAGTCAAAATCGCCGGATACCAAATGACATTCTTGAATTTCTTCAAGTTTCTGAACTGCGGCGTTAAATTGCTCAAACACATCCGGGGCGCCACGATTCAGAGTAATCTCAACAAAAACCAGAAGTGATGCATCCAGATAATGCGGGTTCAACAGAGCGGTGTAGCCCTGAATGAAACCCTGTCGTTCCAGACGACGCACGCGCTCAAGGCACGGAGTCGGTGAAAGCCCTACTCGCTTCGAAAGCTCGACGTTGGAAATACGTCCGTCCTTCTGCAGTTCATTCAGAATGTTACGATCGATGCGGTCGAGATCTTTGCCAGGGCGCTTCTTACTATCTACCATTATTATTGTCTCTCTTTGTTCCTTCCTTCACCTGCCATAACCCGGTCAACGTCAATGTTCCGAGTGTACGTGAGAAGACCGGTGCCCAATGGCCGCTATCGACATCACTCATGGCGTCTGTCCACGCCATGAGTAGATTTCAATAACCCGGTAAAATTGCATCAGGTATGCGTGATTATTTTACTGCTCTCACACCAAATGTTTTTCTTCCTCGAATGTTTTCGCAAATGCTTAGCGGATTGTCAAAGCAAAACATCGAAAATTAGTGGAACGTGCCATATATCCCGGCGACTTGACGATTATTCATCACTTTAGTGGCGTGACTAATTACCCTGTTCTGATGGATTTCTATGCGCTTTCTATTCATTTGCCCAGGTTGATTGAACACGACTATTGCACATATCGTTAACACTATTACCCATCACCACCGTTGCACCCTTTTTTTAACCCGCCAAATTCCCTACAATCCCTCGATTGACTGCCAACGAACAATGAGGATCTCATGGGCACCGCTAAACACAGTAAATTGCTAATTCTTGGCTCCGGCCCTGCGGGCTATACCGCAGCAGTCTACGCGGCTCGCGCTAACCTCAAGCCCGTCTTGATTACCGGGATGGAAAAAGGTGGCCAGTTGACCACAACGACTGAAGTTGAGAACTGGCCTGGCGATCCTAATGACCTGACAGGCCCAGCGTTGATGGAGCGCATGCACGAACATGCGACCAAATTCGAAACAGAAATTCTGTTCGATCACATTTCTAAAGTGGATTTGCAAAACCGTCCGTTCCGTCTGACAGGCGACAGCGGCGAATACACCTGTGATGCGTTAATTATCGCCACGGGTGCTTCTGCTCGTTATTTGGGTCTGCCTTCCGAAGAGGCGTTCAAAGGCCGTGGCGTTTCTGCCTGCGCAACGTGTGACGGTTTCTTCTATCGCAATCAAAAAGTTGCGGTTATCGGCGGGGGTAACACTGCGGTTGAAGAAGCACTTTATCTGGCAAATATTGCCTCTGAGGTGCACCTGATTCACCGCCGCGATAGCTTCCGCGCCGAGAAAATCCTCATCAACCGTTTGATGGAAAAAGTGAAGAACGGCAATATCGTGCTGCACACTAATCGCACGCTCGATGAAGTGACCGGTGACCAGATGGGTGTGAGCGGTCTGCGCCTGCGCGATGCACACAATACTGACCAGACTGAAGAGTTAGAAGTTGCAGGTCTGTTCGTCGCAATCGGACACAGCCCGAACACCGGAATTTTCGCCGACCAGCTCGAGCTGGAAAACGGCTACATCAAAGTGCAGTCCGGTATTCACGGCAACGCAACACAAACCAGCATCCCTGGTGTGTTCGCGGCAGGCGACGTAATGGATCATATCTATCGCCAGGCGATTACCTCTGCAGGCACGGGTTGTATGGCTGCACTGGATGCCGAGCGCTACCTGGACGGTCTGGCCGAACAGAATAAGTAACTCTTAGCGCCTTCACCGGCAGTTTGAAGATACGTAAAGGCGACTGAATAGGTCGCCTTTCTTTTGTCTGCGTTGTAACATTGCCCGCAAATTTTGCCTGATAATTCATTATTTACCTGCACTGGCAACCCATGAACAAAACCCGTCAACAAGAACTTAGCCGCTGGCTAAAACAACAAAGCATTATTTCGCGCCGCTGGTTAGGGCTTTCCCGCGTTTTGGGTTTGATCAGTGGACTTTTAATTGTTGCTCAAGCCTGGCTGTTAGCACGGATGTTGCAGCACATGATCATGGAAAACATTCCTCGCGAAGCGCTGCTTCTGCTTTTTGTCATCCTGATACTGATTTTTGTATTGCGCGCATGGGTGGTTTGGCTGCGTGAAAAAGCGGGTTTCTACGCCGGGTTGCACATACGGCAAGAAATTCGGCGCAAAGTGCTCGACCGCGTTCATGAGGCTGGCCCCGCCTGGATTCAGGGTAAGCCTGTGGGCAGTTGGGCAACGCTGGTGCTGGAGCAAATTGAAGATATGCACGATTACTATGCACGCTATCTGCCGCAAATGTCGCTTGCGGTGATGGTTCCGGTGCTGATTTTGATCGTGATTTTCCCATCTAACTGGGTTGCCGCGCTGATTCTACTGTGTACAGCACCACTGATCCCGCTGTTTATGGCGATGGTAGGGATGGGAGCCGCAGATGCTAACCGTCGTAACTTCCAAGCGCTGGCGCGTCTGAGCGGCCATTTCCTTGACCGTCTGCGCGGCATGGAAACGTTGCGCTTGTTCAATCGTGGAAATGCCGAAACCGAGAATATTCGTGCGGCTTCTCAGGATTTCCGCCAGCGGACAATGGAAGTCTTGCGCCTCGCATTTCTGTCTTCAGGCGTATTGGAATTCTTTGCCTCGCTATCCATCGCAGTCGTCGCGGTTTACTTCGGCTTCTCTTATTTAGGCGAGTTGAATTTTGGCCATTACAGCACTGGCGTAACCCTATTTGCTGGTTTCCTGGCTTTGATTCTGGCTCCTGAATTTTTCCAACCGTTACGCGATTTAGGCACTTTTTATCATGCAAAAGCGCAGGCCGTCGGTGCAGCGGATAGCCTGATGACATTCCTTGATGCCCCGCTACAGCAGCGTAAACAAGGAACTGCCCGGTTCAATAATAACGAGCCTGTCAGCATCGAAGCGCGTGATTTGGTGATTCTTTCTACCGAAGAAAAAACACTCGCCGGCCCGCTGAACTTCACCCTTTCTGCCGGGCAGCGCGTGGTGCTGGTTGGGCAAAGTGGTGCAGGGAAAAGCTCTCTGCTTAATGTGATATCTGGATTCTTACCTTACCAGGGGCAGCTTTTGGTCAACGGGGTTGAGCTTTCAGAGCTGGACCCAAAATGGTGGCGCGAACAACTGAGTTGGGTCGGACAAAATCCCCAACTCCCCGCCCCCACTATTCGTGAGAACGTGCTTTTAGCGGTGCCTGATGCCAACGCCGAACAATTAGCCGCTGCGTTAGAAAAAGCCTCAGTCAATGAATTCCTGCCGCTGTTACCGCAAGGGATTGATACACCATTAGGTGAGTCAGCAGCACGCTTATCCGTCGGACAAGCACAACGAGTTGCCGTCGCGCGCGCCTTATTAATGCCATGCGGATTGTTATTGCTCGATGAACCTGCCGCAAGCTTGGATGCCCATAGCGAACAGCGTGTAATGGAAGCGTTGGGCAATGCCTCCCGACAGCAAACTACCCTGATGGTGACGCACCAGTTAGATTACATCAACGATTGGGACGAGGTTTGGGTGATGCGTGATGGACGTATCGTGCAACAAGGAAATTACGCAACGCTGGCCTCTCAGGAAGGCCCGTTTGCAACGTTACTGACTCATCGCCAGGAGGAGATTTAATGCGCGCGCTACTCCCCTATCTTGCGCTTTATTGCCGCCACAAATGGTTACTGACGCTGGGCGTTGTGCTGGCGATTATTACTCTCTTAGCCAGTATTGGGCTGCTGACACTATCAGGCTGGTTCCTCTCCGCCGCATCGGTAGTCGGCGTGGCTGGCATTTATAGCTTCAACTACATGTTGCCTGCCGCAGGCGTTCGTGGCGGTGCGATTACCCGTACTGCAGGCCGTTATTTTGAGCGACTGGTGAGCCACGATGCGACTTTCCGCGTCCTCCAGCACTTACGTGTTTCCACATTTAGCAAATTGCTACCACTCTCCCCTGCCGGGTTGGCTCGTTTTCGCCAGGGTGAGTTGCTTAACCGTCTGGTCGCCGATGTTGATACCTTAGACCACCTCTATCTGCGTGTAATTTCACCGCTGGTCGGTGCGTTTGTCGTGATTGTGGTCGTCACGTTCGGATTAAGCTGGCTGGATGTGCACCTGGCGCTCACGCTCGGCGGCATTTTATTGGCAACATTAGTTCTGCTGCCACCCGTGTTCTATTTTGCGGGCAGAAAAACCGGTGAAGCGATTACCGTTCAACGAGGGCAATATCGCCAGCAGCTTACAGCCTGGCTACAGGGCCACGCGGAACTGACCATTTTCGGTGCGACACAACGTTATCGCCAGCAGCTTGAAGCGAGCGAAGACAACTGGCAAGAAGCGCAACGCCGCCAGGCTGAACTTACAGCATTGTCGCAGGCAGTTATGCTGCTGGTTAGCGGAATCGCCGTCATTCTGATGCTATGGATGGCCGCCGCAGGTGTGGGTGGAAATACCACGCCGGGTGCGCTGATAGCATTGTTTGTGTTCTGTGCACTCGCCTCGTTTGAAGCGCTGGCTCCCGTCACCGGGTCATTTCAGCATTTGGGGCAAGTGATTGCTTCGGCCTTGCGCGTGACTGAAATTACCAGCCAGAAACCCGAGGTCATTTTCACCGAGAAAACTCATGCCGTACCTGAGCGTGTGGCACTGGAGATTCACAACCTCAGCTTCGCTTATCCCGAACAGTCACAAATGGCGCTGCGTGATATTTCGTTGCAGGTTGAAGCCGGTCAACACGTCGCTATTTTGGGTCGAACCGGGTGCGGAAAATCGACACTGCTACAGTTGCTGACCCGCGCCTGGGAACCACAGCAGGGCGAAATTCGTCTTAATGGTGAGGCGCTCAGCCAATTCGATGAAACGGCTTTACGTACTTCAACCAGCGTCGTGTCGCAGCGTGTGCATTTGTTCAGCGCCACACTGCGCGACAATCTTCTACTCGCCGCACCTGACGCTGGCGATGATGAGCTGAAGCAGGTTCTGACCCGCGTGGGTCTGGAGAAGTTGTTAGACGATTCAGGTCTTAACAGTTGGTTGGGTGAAGGTGGCCGCCAGCTTTCTGGTGGCGAACTGCGCCGCCTGGCCATTGCCCGTGCGTTATTACATGATGCTCCGCTGTTCTTGCTCGATGAACCTACCGAAGGTCTGGATGCAGAAACTGAGCGTCAAATACTTGATTTACTGGCAGAAGTGACCAAAGAGAAAACCGTCTTAATGGTCACTCATCGCCTGCGCGGATTGGCTGATTTCGACAATATAATTGTGATGGACAACGGGCAAATTATTGAGCAAGGTAATCACGCAGATTTGATGGCTAGCGCGGGTCGTTATTATCATTTTCATCAGCGTTTGTAGCCTGTGTAATTGGTCTATTATCAATAATTATTGCTAGCCGTGGAGCCGTGTCGTCATGCGCCTTATTCAGCTTTCTCGTGACTCAATCGCCTTCCCTTCCCCGGAAGGCGCGTTGCGTGAACCTAATGGGTTATTGGCACTTGGCGGTGATTTAAGTCCAGCTCGTTTGTTGATGGCTTATCAACGCGGCATCTTTCCGTGGTTCTCGCCTGGCGACCCGATTTTATGGTGGTCGCCCGATCCGCGTGCGGTGCTTTTCCCGGAACAGTTTCACCTGAGTCGCAGTATGAAGCGCTTCCATCGCGACTCGCCCTATCGTGTCACGCTCAACCATGCTTTTGAGCGTGTTATCAGCGACTGCGCAGATGACCGTGAAGAGGGCACATGGATTACACCCGAAATTATCGACGCCTACACACGGCTGCACGAATTAGGCCACGCTCATTCTATTGAGGTCTGGGAAGGGGATGAACTGGTTGGCGGAATGTACGGTGTGGCGCAAGGCGCATTGTTTTGTGGTGAGTCCATGTTCAGCCGCCGGGAAAATGCCTCCAAAACTGCGTTACTGGTATTCTGCCAACACTTTCTAAGCTATGGCGGTAAGTTAATTGATTGCCAGGTTCTTAACGCGCATACCGCGTCTTTAGGTGCAATTGAAATTCCGCGTCGGGAATATCTGGAACATCTGTCGATATTTCGTCCACAACATCTGGCATCGTATTGTTGGGTGCCACAAATCCTGTCGTAACGATAATGTTTACGGCACATTACTGTTAAGAGTGTTATAATTAGCCCCGCAGAGTGAGCTCTGCTCATTACCCCGCCGCCGTTTGGGATTAGCTTTAACAGGGACAACCCATCGTTTATCTCTTCGCAGCCCTCATCGCAGGCACAATCCGTGCAGCTTTTGAGTGGGTTTTGGGTAATGTGCAAATTGCACTTTCGCTGGTGATTTCACCAACAATTCTTTACATGATACGTGAACTTGGGCATTATCTTGCCGGTTCAAAACTATGGTAGTGATACCCTCGAGGATTAGATGGCCAAAGAAGACAATATTGAAATGCAGGGTACCGTTCTTGATACGTTACCTAACACCATGTTCCGCGTTGAGCTGGAAAACGGGCACGTGGTAACCGCTCATATCTCCGGTAAAATGCGTAAAAACTATATCCGCATCCTGACGGGTGACAAAGTCACTGTAGAGCTGACCCCGTACGACCTGAGCAAAGGCCGCATTGTCTTCCGTAGTCGCTGATAGTTTTATTTAGCGCTGCATAGATACATGCGGCGCAGACAGTTTAGTAATGAAAAGGCCAGGTTAATAACCTGGCCTTTTTTTATGGCAACACGAATTAATTAGTGTGCTGCTTCTGGTTTATGCTTCTGAGCGCTATGGAAGTCATAAGTCAGTTTCTGATTCTCTTTATCCAGCGCGACAGTCACCTGGCCGCCGTCCACCAATGAACCAAACAGCAGTTCGTTAGCGAGCGGTTTTTTCAGGTTGTCCTGAATGACACGCGTCATTGGGCGAGCCCCCATTGCACGGTCATAGCCTTTTTCCGCCAGCCAATCACGGGCTTCCTGGCTTACTTCCAGAGACACACCTTTCTGATCCAATTGCACCTGAAGCTCGACGATAAATTTGTCGACCACCTGGTGAATCACATCCGTAGACAGGTGGTTGAACCAAATGATGTTGTCCAGACGGTTACGGAACTCTGGAGTAAAGATCTTTTTGATCTCTTCCATCGCATCGGTACTGTTGTCCTGACGAATCAGGCCAATAGACTTACGCTCGGTTTCACGCACGCCGGCGTTAGTGGTCATCACCAGAATCACATTACGGAAATCCGCCTTGCGCCCGTTGTTATCGGTCAGCGTACCGTTATCCATAACCTGCAGTAACAGGTTGAAGACATCCGGGTGCGCTTTTTCGATTTCATCAAGCAGCAACACTGAGTGAGGATGTTTAATCACCGCATCCGTCAACAGCCCGCCCTGGTCGAAACCAACGTAGCCTGGAGGTGCACCAATCAAGCGGCTCACGGTGTGGCGTTCCATGTATTCGGACATATCAAAACGCAGCAGCTCAATGCCCAGCGATTTCGCCAATTGCACGGTCACTTCTGTTTTACCCACACCGGTTGGCCCGGCAAACAGGAAGGAACCCACAGGCTTATGATCGTGCCCTAACCCGGCACGGCTCATTTTAATGGCTTCGGTTAACGCCTCGATGGCTTTATCCTGGCCAAACACCAGCATTTTCAGGCGGTCATCCAGGCTGCGCAGCGTATCGCGGTCGCTTGCTGAAACACTTTTCTCCGGGATACGCGCAATACGCGCAACCACGGTTTCGATGTCAGAAACATTGACCGTTTTCTTACGCTTGCTCACCGGCATCAGGCGGCTACGAGCGCCCGCTTCGTCGATAACGTCAATCGCTTTATCTGGCAAATGGCGATCGTTGATGTATTTCACCGCCAACTCCACCGCTGCACGAATCGCTTTCGCGGTGTAACGCACGTCGTGATGCGCTTCGTACTTCGGTTTCAGGCCGTTAATAATCTGAACGGTTTCTTCAACGCTTGGCTCAGTAATATCAATCTTCTGGAAGCGACGCGCCAGAGCACGGTCTTTTTCGAAGATATTGCTGAATTCCTGGTACGTAGTTGAACCGATAACCCGAATCTTGCCGCTCGACAGCAGCGGCTTAATCAGGTTTGCAGCATCAACTTGCCCACCGGATGCGGCACCCGCACCAATAATGGTATGAATTTCATCAATAAACAGGATGCTGTTCTGATCCTGCTCAAGCTGTTTAAGCAGCGCTTTGAAACGTTTCTCAAAGTCACCACGGTATTTGGTGCCCGCCAGCAGCGAACCAATATCCAGCGAGTAAATTGTGCAATCGGCAATCACTTCCGGAACGTCGCCCTGCACAATACGCCAGGCAAGTCCTTCGGCAATGGCGGTTTTACCCACCCCGGATTCACCCACTAGCAGCGGGTTGTTTTTACGGCGACGACACAGAACCTGAATGGCGCGCTCAAGCTCTTTATCGCGGCCAATTAAGGGGTCTATCCCTCCCACGCGTGCAAGCTGGTTGAGATTGGTGGTGAAGTTTTCCATACGTTCCTCCCCGCCTGCTTGCTCTTCATTGACCGGATTTTCTGCCCCCGGAGCCTGATTTGGTTCGTCTTTACGTGTACCGTGAGAGATGAAGTTCACCACATCAAGGCGGCTGACTTCATGTTTGCGCAGCAAGTACGCTGCCTGGGATTCCTGTTCGCTGAAAATAGCCACCAGCACGTTTGCGCCAGTCACTTCACTGCGACCAGAAGACTGGACGTGGAACACCGCACGTTGCAGCACACGCTGGAAGCTGAGCGTCGGTTGAGTATCGCGCTCTTCTTCACTGGCTGGCAGAACCGGTGTGGTTTGTTCGATGAAGGCCTCGAGTTCCTGTCGCAGCGCCACCAGATCTACGCTACACGCTTCCAGCGCTTCACGAGCTGATGGGTTGCTGAGTAAAGCCAGCAACAGATGCTCGACAGTCATAAACTCATGTCGGTGCTCGCGCGCTCTGGCGAAAGCCATGTTTAAACTGAGTTCCAGTTCTTGATTGAGCATAGGCACCTCCCCCAAATTTTGCCTTCTTCAGGCTTTTTCTAGCGTACACAGCAGCGGATGCTCATGCTCCCTTGCATACTGGTTCACTAACGCGACTTTGGTTTCCGCTACTTCTGCAGTAAAAATGCCACAGATAGCTTTACCCTGATAGTGCACAGTGAGCATCAATTGCGTTGCACGTTCTACATCATAAGAAAAGAACTTTTGCAGCACGTCAATAACAAATTCCATCGGCGTGTAGTCATCGTTCATTAACATCACTTTATACATCGACGGTGGTTTGAGCGCCTCGCGCAGTTTGTCGCCCACCAGCTGGTCGAAATCCAACCAATCGTTCGTCTTACCCATTGCAAATCGTCATCATGTTTAATCGCCCTTTGTCATGAAGGCGAAGCCCATAGGTTGAGTGTAATACGCTTTCAGTTAACGTGATTCATTGTGTTTAAAAGGGACGGTAAATCGCAATCGAGAGCTTCGTCACATTAATCACAATAGCGTTAACTGCTTCAAATTTTTGATTCATTTTCATTCTTACCCCCCCGTGCAACGCTTGACGACATGGTTAAATTATCTACATTGTACAAGCGTGAGTTGGCGAGGTTTTGAACAGCCCGCCCTCACCCACCGGTTCATTCCATCTCACTTATAAGATTTACGAAGGATGTAGAAGCATGGAGACGGGTACAGTTAAATGGTTCAATAACGCTAAAGGGTTCGGTTTTATCTGCCCTGAGGGCGGCGGCGAAGATATCTTCGCTCACTACTCCACCATTCAGATGGATGGTTACAGAACGCTTAAAGCCGGACAAACTGTCAGGTTTGATGTGCACCAGGGGCCAAAAGGCAATCACGCTAGTTTGATTGTGCCTCTTGAACTCGAAGCAGCGGTCGCCTGACCTTTTGTTTCATTGTGTACATCCCTAAATCAAAATGCCAGCTTGTACGCTGGCATTTTTATAACCAAACGTAATACCAAAGATTAAAATCATTCACGCGCTAGCGCATCAATTGGATTTAATCGCGCAGCATTTCTTGCCGGTAGCCAACCAAATATAATCCCCGTAGCAGTCGAACACGCAAATGCAGTCAGTAACGCCATCGGTGAAAAACCGATTTCCCAGCCGGGTAAAACCAGTTGCAGCGTGAAGGCAATCAACAAGGATAACGAAATCCCCAACGCACCGCCCACCAGACACACCAGCACTGCTTCAATTAAAAACTGCTGCAATACATCACTGGCTCTGGCTCCTACGGCCATACGAATGCCAATCTCTTTGGTACGTTCTGTCACCGAAACCAGCATAATATTCATCACGCCTATCCCACCCACCAGTAACGAAATCACCGCCACTAATGTCAGGAACATCTGAAGAGTACGTGTGGTCTTTTCCGCCGTTTTCAACAGCCCGTCCATATTGTAGGTGAAGAAATCTTTCTTACCGTGACGTAACTGCAACAACCGATTGAGCTGCTGTTCGGCTTCGTGGCTGTTGTAACCCTCGTTGACTCGCACCGTAATCGAGTTAAGCCAGCTTTGCCCCATCACTCGCCCGGCCATGGTGTTATAAGGCAACCAGACACGCAGAATTTTGCTGCTGCCAAACATCGACTGCTTTTCTTGCGCCACGCCAATCACCGTTGCAGGCATGTTCCCCACCAGAATAATTTCACCGACCACCTTGGCTTTGTTCGGGAAGAGCTGGCGTTTGGTGTTGCTATCGAGCACCACCACTTGCGCACGCCCGGCCAATTGCTCCTCGTTGAAGGTATTGCCTTCACTAAAGCTCATGCCGTAAACGTTAAAATATTGGCTGCTGACACCATTCACGCTTGCCGCCGCATCAACGTTGCCGTAACGCACACGTAAATTGCTCGAGAGCGCCGGGGTGGCTGAACTGACCCACGGCTGCTGGCTGATAGCCGCCAGGTCGTCATATTTTAGCGCCTGTTGATACTGCGGATCGTCATCGCCGAAATCCTTACCCGGATAAATATCAATCGTATTGGTGCCAATCGAGCGAATGTCCTGTAATACCAACTGTTTCGCCGCGTCGCCAACAATCACAATCGACACCACGGATGCGATACCGATAATAATCCCCAACATGGTCAGCAAAGTGCGCATTTTATTCGCCGCCAGCGCCAGCCAGGCCATGGCGAATGCTTCACGAAAGCTGCTGATAGTTTGCTGAAACGCAGAATTTATCGGCTGAGTTTTCACCTCTTTCTGCGCGGCAGATTCTTGCGCCACCGAGGGAGGGTTGCTGATAATTTCACCGTCACGAATTTCAATCACACGCTGCGCCTGCGCAGCAATGGAAGGATCATGCGTCACAATAATGACGGTATGCCCCTGCTCACGCAGTTGCTTAAGCGTGGCCATCACTTCTTCACCAGAATGGCTATCCAACGCACCTGTCGGCTCATCCGCAAGAATCACCTGCCCGCCGTTCATCAGGGCACGAGCTATACTCACACGCTGCTGCTGGCCGCCTGAGAGTTGTGAAGGCAGGTAGTCCACGCGTTCTGCAAGCCCAAGACGCATTAATAATGCCCGCGCCCGCTGCTGGCGAAAGACCCGCGCCGTTCCGGCATATACCGCCGGGACTTCAACGTTTTGCGTCGCATTAAGATGAGAAAGCAGGTGGTATCGCTGGAAGATAAAGCCGAAATGCTCGCGGCGTAATGTGGCGAGCGCGTCGCTATCCAGCAACGCAACATCCTGGCCTGCGACTTTGTAGCTCCCGCTGGTGGGTTTATCCAGGCAGCCGAGAATATTCATCAGCGTCGATTTACCAGAGCCAGACGCCCCGACAATCGCCACCATTTCGCCAGCTTCAATGGTGATATTAATGCCTTTAAGCACTTCAACTTGTTCGTCTCCCGACGGATAGCTACGGCGAATATCCCGTAGCTCAAGCAGTGCCGTCATGGTGCGCTCCCGGCGGTGCTTTTCCCAATCACCACTTCTTCACCTTCAGTCAGTCCATTGGCGACTTGCACTATCGTGTCATTACGCATCCCGATGGTGATTTCACGGTCACGCGTTTCACCGTTACGCAATAACGAAACTTTGTAGCGGTTATCGCCAACAGGCTCGCCCAGTGCAGCCAGTGGAATAGTGAGCACATCTTTTACGCCGCCAAGTTGGATATGTACTTGTGCTGTCATTTCAAGACGCAGCACGCCATTCGGGTTCGGCACTTCAAAACGGGCGTTATAGAAAATCGCGTCGTTCACTTTTTCCGGCGTCGGCAAAATATCAATGAGCACGCCTTCATAACGCGTTAATGGATCTCCCAGCACCGTAAACCAGGCTTTTTGGCCCGGTTTAAGGTGAATCACGTCCGCTTCAGAAACCTGCGCTTTCACCAACATGGTCCCGAGATCGGCAAGCGTCAGAATGTTTGGCGCTTGCTGCGCGGCAATCACCGTTTGGCCTTGTTTGGTGGTGATTTCTGTCACTTCACCCGCCATTGGAGCCACAATCTGGGTGTAATCGAGGTTTGTTTTTGCCGTGTCCAGCGAGGCCTGATTGCGTTTAATCTGCGCATCTATGGTGCCGATTTGCGCCTGCCTGACTTCCAGATCGGTCGATGCGGTATCCAAATCTTGCTGCGAAACTGCCTGAGTTTTTGCCAGCGCACGTTGGCGATTTAACGTCACTTGCGCGAGTTTTGCCTGAGCCACAGCCTGTCGCCGTTGCGCACGCAACTCCATGAGTGTCGCTTCAACTTCTTTGATTTGGTTTTGCGCCTGTTCCGGGTCAATCACCCCCAACAGCTGCTCTTTTTTCACTTTATCGCCGATATTCACCGACAGCGTTTTGAGCTGCCCGCTGACCTGAGCACCGACGTCCACTTTGCGTAGAGCATCCAGTTTGCCGGTCGCCAACACGCTTTGTTGCAGCTCGCCTTTACGCACAATCATCGTCTGATAGACCGGCGCTGGCGCATTTAAAAACTGCCACAGCCAGATCACCAGGAGTAATACCAGCAGGCCCAGAAGCCAATAACGCTTTTTAATTTTTCCCTTGAATCTCATAGGTATCCTACAAACAAACTGGCAAATTAAACGAAGTATCAACAAAAACCATATGGTCTTATCGACCTGTGTGGCGATTGAACATTCGTTGAGCAAACAAATGGTGAAATTACGCCATAACCCTTTAACCAGACCTCAACCATGTATCCAACTGCCGTAAACGAATTTATACCCGCCACTCAACGCAATGGCTGGCAGTTATTTCTCTCTTTAGCCACCGGACAATGGATGCCTGGAAGCGCCTGGCAAAATCCGGTTTATCGTCGGAAATTCGTCCTGCGTTCACTGACTACTCCGCTCGCGACGGCTCGTTTACTGGCCGATTTGGCCCACCAACCTTTTTTGGAAAAACTGCTCGCCGTGCAGCCGGGTCTACCCTGTCGTGCGCACCGCCCCTATTTAACGGCAAATTTTAACCGTAAGGATGCCGTTAATGCATTGTCTTTCCACTATCACTCTTTAACTCACGTACTGCCTGAGCACTTGTTACAGCAGCACTATTCAGCCAGTGGCGTGCGCCTGGCAACAATAACGGGTAAAGATGAGAACTTCTACCATCTTGATTTATGTGCTATCGCCAATGTAGATAAAGAAGGTGAAGCGACGATAACCCTGAGCCGTGACGACGGGGTTGCCCTCGCCGGGTTAACTTTCACACTATGCCAGCATCATGATAAGCCGACTTTGTTCATCGGCGGGCTACAGGGCGCTAAAAGTGATATCCCGCATGAATACATTCAGATTGCGACAAAAGCCTGTCATGGCTTATTCCCGAAGCGTCTGGTGCTGGAAGCGGCCTGCCTGCTGGCGCATCATTTAGGCATGAGCCAGATTCTGGCAGTGAGCAACAACGCGCATATTTACCGTTCCTGGCGTTATGCGAAAAAGAAGAAAGACAAAATCCATGCAGATTACGATAGCTTTTGGGAATCAATGAGCGGGGAATTAACGCCTGAAGGTTTCTTTGAACTGCCACTTAATGTGTCACGCAAACCCATTGAGGATATCGCCAGTAAAAAACGCGCTGAGTATCGCCGCCGCTACAGTTTGTTAGATGAGATGATGGAACAAATTGAGCAGCAGCTTTAGTCCAACGGCCGGGTTAGTCAGCCCGGCCACGTGCAAGCCACAACACTCGCGAGAACATCTTTCGCAGCAGCGACGGTACCGCATCCACGCCCCGCCTTCCGGCTTCCATTGCCACTTCAATAGCTAAATCGGGTTTTGAGGAGCGATGAATGGCTTTGACGATAACGCGGCGCATATTCATCGGCACGTTTTCAGGGAGTTGCGCCACCCGGTGATAGACATCGGAAAACCCTTGCCGATACATGAAATGTTCCATATCCATCGCAGGTAATGCGGTTAAATGATCGCGTTCCTGGTCACGGTCATTTTCCAGAATGCCGCGCACGACGGAGGCATATTTCTTACCGGCTTCGTCACCATCCACCAGCACATGCCATTCAATACCCATACGTCGAGCAAACTTAATCAATGGCCGCAGCCCGGACTGGGCGAACTCAATAACCTTCACCCCTTCGGCGTCGAAATGGTGCCCACACTGGCGTGCCAGCTCGTTCATCACCCACACTTCGGTTTCCCCTTCAACCAATAGCCAGCAGCGGGCAAACAGCGAAGAAGCACGGTTAAAGCGGATATGAAATGCGATGCGGCGACTGTCTTCGGCGTTCATGCCGCCGGGGCCGAGCCGCCACGCTGCGACTTTAGAGGATTCGCGCACCAGGCGGCAGACATTCTCGACAGGCGTGAGGGATAACAATTCACCGGAATTGGTGGTGGTGATTTTTTGCAGCGGTAACAAGTTTAGTAAATGCCAGGCCACCGATAACATAATGGGATGCAGTCGGGTTTCGGGATCTTCGACCAGCAATAAAGGCCGCGCATTTTTATCCAGCGCCACGCTGCCTTTCGCTTGCAAAAGCGTGGAAAACATTCCCAATAAAATCATCCGATGCGCTCGACTATTTGGTTTATCTATCATGCGGTTGATGATATCCAGATAACGCCAACTGCGTTGTTCATCGTGGGAGCGACGGCGTAATAAACGTTGTTGAGCTACAGCCCCCTGCTCAGAAAAATAGTGCTCAAGCAATTGCACCATCGCCGACAACCCCTGACGTAACTGCGCATCCGTAAGATTTTGCGGGCGCGACACCAGTTCACGCGAAAGAAAATCAAGCTGGCGAGCCGTCATTTCGGTTTCTGGCATAGTGGGTATGCTGTCATTGCGTAATCGACGCATAAAACGCGCGTCACGTAAGCGCAAAACGGGATTGAGGCGGGTAATTTGTTTTGCCACGTCATCAATATCATCAAGATCGATTGCGTGGCCTTTCTCGTCGAGAAAACTGCGAAGCGTCAAAATCGAATTGTCTGGCGCCAGCTCGCCCACCAGGCGGTACATAATGCGCTGAAAGCCGTCGTTACCTTCTACCCACACCGGCGCAAGTGAACGGTAACGCCGCCCAAGATGGTGCCCTGGAGCAGTCTCCCGAAACGTCAGAACAATGTGCAAATGGTGTTCCCGGCCTTGTACGTCGCCCGGCGGAAAGTAAAAATCATCACGATTAAAATGGTAAAGCGTTTCGTGCGGCGACAACAGCAGGGTTAAGGCATCCAGCAGGCTCGATTTACCCCATGCGTTCTCGCCAATCAGCACGTTATTTTGCTCAAGCATTAACGAAAGACGGTTAATACCCCTGAATCCGACAATCTCTACTCGCTCGAGAAACATAATCCCTCCAGATTGGTTGATGCTTTCCATTAGCCGCACGGCTCAACGCATAACCTGAGTATATACCCTTCGTACCTCAGGTTGCAGGTGAGCATTTCGGGTTATTTATGAAGTAGCAGGGATTATCTAAATTTCAATTTTTATTTTATTTAATAATATCCGAAATCCTTGTATTTAACCCTTGATAAAATCAGGGTTATCAAAAAATACATTGAATAGCAGAAGATTCTTACTTTATTAAAAAGTCTTCTATACTTTCTACGTGTTTATTCTTGTAAGGAATGCCATCTCATTGCCCTAAATCAATTTTTTAGGATTTTATAGGCTAGTTCTGACTTAGTGATCTCATTAACATTACTGCTCTTTTATTATTTACGTTACGCCTTAAATAGTTGTGACAAAAAATAATCGGATGGGTGCGTTTATTTACCCTACCCGCAGTTAAAATTATGAAACGCAGAGGTGGTTATGTTCAGGAAATTAGCAGCAGAATTCTTTGGTACGTTCTGGTTAGTATTTGGTGGTTGTGGCAGTGCGGTTCTTGCCGCAGCGTATCCTGAATTGGGGATAGGTTTTGCAGGTGTCGCATTAGCATTTGGTTTAACCGTATTAACGATGGCCTATGCCGTCGGGCATATTTCCGGCGGCCACTTTAACCCGGCGGTGACTCTCGGTTTATGGGCAGGCGGACGTTTCCCGGCAAAAGAAGTGATTGGCTATGTTGTTGCACAAGTCATTGGCGGTATTGTTGCGGCAGGTATTCTCTATTTAATTGCCAGCGGGAAAAGCGGTTTTGATGCTGCGGCTAGCGGCTTTGCATCGAATGGATATGGCGAGCATTCACCGGACCATTATTCCATGTTGTCAGCCATCATTATTGAAATCGTATTAACCTGTGGCTTCTTGATTGTTATTCATGGCGCAACAGACAAGCTTGCTCCAGCCGGTTTCGCACCTATTGCCATTGGCCTGGCGCTGACGCTGATTCACTTAATCAGTATTCCTGTCACTAACACCTCTGTGAACCCAGCGCGTAGTACTGCGGTCGCCATCTTCCAGGGCGGTTGGGCACTTCAGCAGCTCTGGCTGTTCTGGGTAATGCCAATTATTGGCGGTATCCTGGGTGGCATTATTTACCGTACTTTGCTGGAAAAACGTCACTAATCAAACTTTCGCGTCACCTGCCGAATTTTGGCAAGTGACGCGGCTTTCCCACCGCTCTTCGCCAAACTTCTCCCTGCATAAAAATCCTTTTTTTTCGTAGCTTTACTCATTCCCGAACTTTGGGTAGTGTGACACATGTCGTTACTTTTATTGCAAGGATTGTCCGCACCATGTTTTCGGGATTGTTAATTATCTTAGTGCCGCTGATTATCGGTTATCTCATTCCATTAAAACAAACCAGTCTGCTAAAGCTAATCAATCGCTTATTAAGCTGGATTGTGTACGTTATTTTATTTTTCATGGGCATCAGCCTCGCATTTCTCGACAACCTGGCAAGTAATCTGCTGGCAATTTTTCATTACACGGCGGTCACCGTGGTGGTGTTATTGCTGTGCAATGCTGCGGCACTGCTCTGGCTGGAGCGTTCGATGCCGTGGCGACATAACCACGAGCAAGAAAAACTCCCTTCACGTATTGCGATGGCACTGGAATCGCTCAAATTATGCGGCGTAGTGGTAGCCGGTTTTCTGCTAGGCCTGGCGGGATGGCCTATTTTGCAGCACGCAACCGATGCCAGCGAATACACATTAATCTTCCTGCTGCTGTTGGTCGGTATCCAATTGCGCAATAGCGGCATGACGCTAAAACAGATCGTGCTGAACCGAAGGGGCATGATTGTCGCCGTAGTCGTCGCACTCAGTTCCCTCGCCGGTGGCGTTATCAATGCCTTTATTCTCGACCTGCCGATTAAGACCGGGCTGGCGATGGCCTCAGGATTCGGCTGGTATTCACTTTCCGGTATTTTAATGACTGAATCATACGGCCCGGTGATTGGTAGTGCCTCGTTCTTCAACGATCTGGCGCGTGAATTGGTGGCAATCATGTTGATTCCCGGCCTCGTTCGTCGCAGTCGCTCAACCGCACTTGGGTTATCTGGCGCAACGTCGATGGACTTCACGCTTCCGGTTCTGCAACGCAGCGGCGGTTTAGAAATTGTTCCCGCGGCAATCGTTCACGGTTTTATTCTCAGCTTGCTGACACCTTTACTCATGGCCTTTTTCGCCTCCTGATACCTCATTGGCGGTAGGTTTCTACCGCCAAAATTGCGCTAAATCAATCTCCCTCTAAGTTGCATTAAAAATCCCTTTTCCCTGTGTCGCACTGAGCATAACCTTAAACATGTATATTAAATATAACTTTAAAAGGTACGATCATGTTTTGTGTGCAATGTGAACAAACAATCCGCACCCCGGCAGGCAACGGCTGCTCTTATGCGCAGGGGATGTGTGGCAAAACTGCCGAAACTTCCGATCTCCAGGACCTGCTGATTGCCACGCTGCAAGGGCTGTCTGCATGGGCAATCGCTGCTCGTGAAGTTGGCATCATCGACCATGACATCGACAACTTTGCGCCACGCGCTTTCTTCTCTACCCTGACTAACGTTAACTTCGACTCCCCGCGCATTGTGGGCTACGCGCAGGAAGCTATTACGCTGCGCGAAAGCCTGAAGGCGCGCAGCCTCGCAATTAATCCAAATATTACCGTCACTAATCCAATGGCCGAGCTGCAATTGGTCAGCAAAGATTTGGGTGATTTACAACGCCAGGCGGCTGAATTCGCACCAAACCGCGATAAAGCAGAAATTGGCGAAGATATTCTTGGCCTGCGTCTGCTGTGTCTGTACGGCCTGAAAGGTGCGGCGGCCTACATGGAACACGCTCACGTGCTCGGCCAATACGACAACGATATCTACGCGCAATACCACAAAATTATGGCGTGGCTCGGAACCTGGCCTGCTGACATGGGCGCACTGCTTGAGTGCTCCATGGAAATCGGCCAGATGAACTTCAAAGTGATGAGCATTCTGGATCTCGGCGAAACCGAAAAATACGGTCACCCGACCCCGACGCAAGTTAACGTGCGCCCGGTAGCGGGCAAATGTGTTTTGATTTCCGGCCACGATCTTAAAGATCTCTACAACCTGCTGGAACAAACTGAAGGCACTGGCGTTAACGTCTATACCCACGGTGAAATGCTGCCGGCCCACGGTTACCCTGAGCTGCGTAAATTCAAGCATCTGGTCGGTAACTACGGCAGCGGCTGGCAAAACCAGCAGACCGAGTTCGCCCGTTTCCCAGGCCCCGTGGTGATGACCTCCAACTGCATCATCAACCCGGAAGTGGGTTCTTATACTGACCGTATCTGGACACGTAGCATTGTTGGCTGGCCGGGCGTGAGCCATCTCGAAGGTGATGATTTCGCACCCGTGATTACTCAGGCGCAACAAATGGCTGGCTTCCCGTACAGCGAAATCGAGCACCTGATCACTGTTGGCTTTGGTCGCCAGACTCTGTTGGGCGCTGCCGATACGCTAATTGATTTGGTCAGCCGTGAAAAACTGCGCCACATCTTCCTGGTCGGCGGCTGTGACGGTGAGCGTGGCGAGCGCAGCTACTTCACTGATTTTGCCACCAGCGTGCCAAAAGACTGCCTGATCCTGACCCTGGCTTGCGGTAAATATCGCTTCAACAAGCTGGACTTCGGCGATATCGAAGGTCTGCCACGTCTGGTCGATGCAGGCCAGTGTAACGATGCTTACTCTGCGATCATTCTCGCCGTCACACTTGCTGAGAAACTCGGCTGCGGCGTGAACGATCTGCCGCTAAGTCTGGTGCTTTCGTGGTTTGAGCAAAAAGCGATTGTCATCCTGCTGACTCTGCTTTCGCTGGGCGTGACTAATATCGTCGCTGGCCCAACTACACCCGCTTTCCTGACGCCAAATCTGCTGGCTGTGCTGAACGAGAAATTTGGCCTGCGCGCCATCACTACCGTTGAGCAAGACATTCAACAGCTGATGAGTGCATAAGGAGACGCCATGACTATGCCAACGCCACTGTGTCCGCATCGTATGCAGGTGCATCATATTCATCAGGAAACGCCGGATGTCTGGACGCTATCGCTGATTAATCACGATTTCTATCCATACAAAGCCGGGCAATACGCCCTGGTGAGTATTCGTAATAGCGATGAGACACTGCGCGCTTATACTGTCTCTTCCACGCCGGGACTCAGCCCGTTTATCACGCTGACGATTCGTCGTATCGAGAATGGCGTTGGTTCCCAATGGCTGACGCAGGATGTGAAACCAGGTGACTACCTGTGGCTATCTGAAGGCCAGGGGGAATTCACCTGTGAAAATCTGAACACCGACCGCTATTTGTTAGTCGCGGCAGGTTGTGGCGTGACGCCGATTATGGCGATGCGCCGCTGGCTGGCAGAGCATCGTCCGCTGGCCGACGTGCAGGTTATTTACAATGTTCGAACGCCCGAAGATGTGATTTTTGCCGACGAATGGCGCAATTATTCGGTAGCCATGATTGCCGAGAATAACGCGACGCACGGCTTTATCGCCGGGCGTTTAACCCGCGAAATTCTGGCAACCGTGCCGGATATTGCCTCGCGCACCGTAATGACCTGTGGCCCAGCGCCGTATATGGAACTGGTCGAAACAGAAGTCAAAGCCCTGGGGGTGACTGAGTTTTATTCTGAAAAATTCTTCACACCCGTCGCCGCTCCTGTCGAAAGTGGTTTGAAATTTACCACGCTAAAACCGCTGCGCGAGTTCTACGCCCCCGTTGGCAGCACGTTGCTGGCGGCAATGGAGAGCAATAGCGTGCCCGTCAACGCGGCATGTCGCGCCGGGGTTTGTGGTAGCTGTAAAACCAAAATCGAGTCCGGTGATTACACGGTCAGCAGTTCCATGACGTTGACCGAGGCAGAAATTACCAACGGTTATGTGCTGGCTTGCTGTTGCCATCCGCAAGGGGACTTAGTTCTCGCTTGATCCACTCGTGCCACTCAGACTCTGAGTGGCACTTTCTGCCCCGCCTCTTCTGTTTCCTTGACTAAGC
Organism: Buttiauxella sp. BIGb0471; assembly: GCF_024807715.1. Classification (NCBI taxonomy): domain Bacteria; kingdom Pseudomonadati; phylum Pseudomonadota; class Gammaproteobacteria; order Enterobacterales; family Enterobacteriaceae; genus Buttiauxella; species Buttiauxella sp. BIGb0471. The sequence goes on along the minus strand of NZ_JANUEU010000002.1, from coordinate 302,794 downwards.
TTGTTTACGTTAACTGAATCGTGACAAGGAGAAGCAATGAAACAGACCGTCGCCGCTTATGTGGCAAAAACTCTCGAAAGTGCAGGCGTGAAACGCATCTGGGGCGTCACCGGTGATTCCCTCAACGGACTGTCCGATAGCCTGAACCGCATGGGCACAATTGAATGGATGCCCACCCGCCATGAAGAAGTCGCCGCATTTGCTGCGGGTGCAGAAGCCCATCTTTCCGGTGAGCTGGCGGTATGTGCCGGTTCCTGCGGCCCTGGTAATCTGCATTTAATTAACGGCCTGTTCGACTGCCATCGCAACCGGGTTCCGGTCCTGGCGATTGCTGCGCATATCCCATCAAGTGAAATTGGCAGCGGCTATTTCCAGGAAACCCACCCCGAAGAGTTATTCCGCGAATGCAGCCATTATTGCGAGCTGGTGTCATCCCCGGAACAAATTCCCCAGGTTTTAGCCATTGCAATGCGCAAAGCGGTTCTTAACCGTGGCGTTTCCGTCGTAGTGCTGCCCGGTGATGTGGCGCTTAAACCCGCCCCTGAAAGCGCCAGCACCCACTGGTATTCTGCGCCGCAACCCGTCGTTGTTCCCGCTCACGAAGAACTCAAAAAGCTCGCTCAGTTATTACGCTACAACGACAACATTGCCCTGATGTGCGGTAGCGGTTGTGCCGGTGCGCATGAAGAACTGGTGCAGTTTGCCGCCACGCTTAAAGCGCCCATTGTCCATGCTCTGCGCGGTAAAGAGCACGTTGAATATGACAACCCTTATGACGTAGGTATGACCGGCCTGATTGGTTTTTCTTCCGGCTTCCACACCATGATGAATGCCGACACGCTGATTCTGCTCGGCACCCAATTCCCTTATCGTGCTTTCTATCCGACTGACGCGAAAATTATTCAGATTGACATCAACCCTGGCAGCATCGGAGCGCACAGTAAAGTGGATATGGCGCTGGTCGGGGATATTAAAGCCACACTTGCGGCATTGATTCCGCTTCTGGAAGAAAAGACCGACCGCAGCTTCCTGGATAAAGCACTGGATAACTATCGCGAGGCCCGCGAAAGCCTGGACGAACTCGCGCAACAGGGCGATGGCAAAGTCATCCATCCACAATATGTCGCGCAACAAATCAGCCATTACGCTGATGATGACGCCATTTTCACCTGTGACGTAGGCACGCCGACAGTCTGGGCCGCACGATATCTGAAAATGAACGGCAAACGCCGTTTGCTGGGTTCGTTCACTCACGGTTCAATGGCCAACGCCATGCCGCAAGCACTCGGTGCAAAAGCTACAGCTCCTGACAGACAAGTGATCGCGATGTGTGGCGACGGTGGTTTTAGCATGTTGATGGGCGATTTTTTGTCGGTCGTGCAAATGAAATTACCCGTCAAAATCGTGGTGTTTAACAACAGCGTGCTGGGCTTTGTGGCAATGGAAATGAAAGCTGGCGGTTACCTGACGGACGGTACCGAATTGCACGACACTAACTTTGCCAATATCGCTAACGCCTGCGGCATTACCGGCATCCGCGTTGAGAAAGCGGAAGAGTTAGACGCCGCTCTGCAACGTGCTTTTAGCATCGACGGCCCGGTTTTGGTAGATGTGGTCGTTGCCAAAGATGAGCTGGCGATCCCACCGCAAATTAAACTCGAACAAGCCAAAGGATTCAGCCTGTATATGCTTCGCGCCATCATTAGCGGGCGCGGCGATGAAGTTATCGAACTGGCGAAAACGAACTGGTTCCGGTAAAACATTCCTTTAATTGAGGATAATAATAAGGATCCACCGTGATTGATTTGCGCAGCGACACAGTAACCCGACCGAGTGAAGAAATGCTCAAGCGTATGATGGCAGCGCCAACCGGCGATGACGTCTATGGCGATGACCCAACGGTCAATGAATTACAAGAATACGCGGCCAAAATCAGCGGCAAAGAAGCCGCGCTATTCCTGCCAACGGGCACCCAGGCTAACCTGGTGGCCCTGTTAAGCCATTGCGAACGTGGCGAAGAGTATATTGTGGGGCAACTGGCGCACAATTATCTCTATGAAGCGGGTGGTGCTGCGGTGTTAGGTAGCATCCAGCCGCAACCTATTGACGCCAATCCCGATGGTTCGCTGCCTCTCGATAAAGTCGCGGCAAAAATCAAACCTGATGATATCCACTTCGCACGCACGAAATTACTGAGTCTCGAAAATACCCATAACGGCAAAGTTCTGCCGCGCGAGTATCTCAAGCAGGCGTGGGAGTTTAGCCGCAATCATAATCTGGCATTACACGTTGATGGTGCGCGCATCTTCAACGCCGTGGTGGAATATGGCTGCACGCTGGAAGAAGTGGTGCGTTACTGCGATACCTTCACGATTTGTCTCTCAAAAGGCCTGGGAACGCCAGTTGGTTCTTTGTTAGTCGGTAGCCACGAATACATTAAACGTGCTACGCGCTGGCGCAAAATGGTCGGCGGCGGTATGCGCCAGGCCGGTATTCTGGCAGCCGCAGGTTTGTACGCCCTTGAGAATAACGTGCAGCGCCTGAAAGAAGACCACAACAACGCGCATTGGCTGGCGGGTGAGTTACGTGAAATTGGCGTCGATGTGACACGTCAGGACACCAATATGGTGTTTGCTCGCGTGCCGGTTGAGCAGGCTGAAAGCCTCGGCAAATTTATGAAAGAACGCGGGGTGCTGATGAGCGCAGGGCCAGTCACTCGTCTGGTTGTTCATCTTGATGTGAATCGCCAGCAACTGACCGAAGTGGTTTCCCACTGGCAGGCATTTTTACAACGCTAACCGGAGGGTCAGGGAAGATGACACAGCCACAAAATATTCTGGTACTTGGCGCAAGCGGCTATATAGGGCAACACCTTGTGCCGGAACTTACCGCCGCCGGGCATCATGTCACGGCGGCCGCAAGGCGCGTTGAGTGGCTGGAAAAACAACCCTGGCCGGGCGTTGACTGCCGTCACGTCGATTTACAGTGGCCGTCAACGCTACCTCAATTGCTGGAAAACGTCGATACGCTTTATTATCTGGTGCACAGCATGGGTGACGGAGCCGATTTCGTGGCCCATGAACGCCAGACGGCCCTGAATTTGCGCGATGCGCTGCGTGTGCATCCGGTAAAACAGCTTATATTCCTCAGTTCTCTGCAAGCCGCTGAAGGTGATGGCGACTCCGAGCATTTACGCGCTCGCCAGCTAACAGCGGATATTCTGTGTGATGCAGGCGTTCCCGTTACCGAAATTCGTGCCGGTATTATTGTTGGTGCCGGTTCCGCTGCCTTTGAGGTGATGCGCGACATGGTTTATAACCTGCCGGTGCTTACGCCACCGCGCTGGGTGCGTTCGCGCACAACACCTATCGCGCTGAAAAACCTGCTCTATTATCTGGTTGAATTGCTGAAACATCCTGCACAGGAGAACCGTGTATTTGAGGCTGCCGGGCCTGACGTGCTGAGTTATCAGCAGCAATTCGAACGGTTTATGGCAATAAGCGGTAAACGCCGCCCACTGATCCCTATCCCGCTACCAACGAGCTGGATCTCGGTGTGGTTTCTAAACATGATAACTTCGGTGCCGCCGACCATCGCCAAGGCCCTGATCCAGGGATTAAAACACGATCTTCTGGCTGACGATCGCGAATTACGTGCGCTGATCCCACAACCCCTGCTCACCTTTGACGATGCCGTTCGCGCAACACTTGAAGATGAAAACAAGCTGGCAAACTCCCAGGACTGGGGTTACGACGCTCAGGCGTACGCACGCTGGCGTCCGGAATATGGCTTCTTCCCCAAACAGGCAGGTTGTACGTTAACGACCTCCGCTGAGCTGGCAGATTTGTGGCAAGTGGTGAATCAGATTGGCGGCAAAGAAGGGTATTTCTTCGGCAACATTCTGTGGCAAACCCGAGGATATATGGATTTGCTGGTCGGTCACAGACTGGCGAAAGGACGCCCGGAGCGGGAAATGCTGCAAGTTGGAGATCGGGTTGATAGCTGGAAAGTGATTATTGTCGAACCCGAGAAAGAGCTGACGCTATTGTTTGGCATGAAAGCCCCCGGACTTGGGCGACTTTCTTTCACTTTGCGTGACCACGGCCAACATCGCACGCTGGATGTTCGCGCCTGGTGGCATCCGCATGGAACAGCAGGTTTGTTCTACTGGTTGGTCATGATCCCCGCGCATCTGTTCATTTTCCGTGGCATGGCCCGACGGATTTGCCAGATTTCCGAACAAATGTCACATAAAGTCTGTTAACTCATCCGAATCTTTGGCTTTCCCCATTGCAAGCGCTGCCATTTCACGGAAAAATGCGCAGCGTAAATCTCAATTACCATGAGTTGGTCGACATGAAGGTACTGGTAACGGGCGCCACCAGCGGTTTAGGCCGAAACGCGGTCGAATTTCTTCGCGCTAAAGGCATCAGCGTACGGGCAACCGGGCGCAATGAAGCCATGGGCAAACTGCTGGAAAAAATGGGTGCCGAGTTCGTCCATGCCGACCTGACGGAACTGGTTTCCTCGCAGGCTAAAGTGATGCTGGCCGATGTCGATACACTTTGGCATTGCTCAAGCTTTACCTCGCCGTGGGGAACTCAGGAAGCCTTTGACCTCGCCAACGTCCGTGCGACTCGCCGCTTAGGTGAATGGGCAGTGGCGTGGGGGGTGCGCAACTTTGTGCATATTTCCTCACCTTCACTCTATTTTGATTATCACCATCATCGCAATATCAGCGAGGACTTCCGTCCTGTACGCTTTGCCAACGAATTTGCCCGCAGCAAAGCCGCTAGCGAAGAAGTCATTCAGCTGCTGGCACAATCGAATCCGCACACGCGCTTTACGATTCTGCGTCCGCAAAGTTTGTTCGGCCCGCACGACAAAGTTTTCTTCCCACGTCTGGTACAGATGATGCGTCATTACGGCAGCGTGCTGTTACCGCGCGGTGGTGATGCGATGGTCGATATGACTTATATCGAAAATGCCGTACATGCGATGTGGCTCGCAACTCAGTGCGAAACACAGCCTTCTGGGCGTGCCTATAACATCACCAACATGGAAGCTCGCCCGCTGTGGGTTATTGTGCAAAAGCTGATTGATGAATTAGACATTCAATGCAGGATCCGTTCGGTACCGTATCCGATGCTGGATATGATTGCCCGAAGCATGGAGCGTTTTGGCAGTAAATCAGCCAAAGAACCGGTGCTCACTCACTACGGCGTGTCGAAGCTTAATTTTGATTTAACGCTCGATACGAGACGCGCTGAAACAGAATTAGGTTATCAGCCTGTTGTTACGCTTGATGAAGGTATCCGGCGTACCGCGCTCTGGCTGCGTGACCACGGTACGTTATTGCATCGCTAATCAACCTTGCCCGTATTTTTCAAGTAGCGCTTCCGCTATTGCCTCAGTTTGCGCATCCGCATCACCGGAATATTTGGTTGGGCGGAAGTGCATCTGGAAAGCCTGGATCACTCTCTTTTGCTGCTCCCACGACATTTCAGACGTGACCTGATAACCGTAACGCGATAACAACTCGAGCAAACCTCGCCTGTCCACGGGTTGGTAAGGCCCACGGCCATTCAGATAAAAGGCCACTCTGTTTGCATCCGGCCAGGCACCCACGCCCTGTTGAGCCAGTTGCTGCCATGGGAATAGCGGACCTGGGTCAACTTTACGTTGCGGAGCAATATCAGCATGGGCGACCACGTTTTGCGGCTCGATGTTGTAGCGAGCGATAATCACTTTCGCCAGTTTCTCCAGCACCGAGATCTGCGGAGCATTGAAGGGATAAAACTGTTTTACACGGCCCTGACGCGTGAAGCCTTTATTCTCAAGCTCGATACCAATCGAGGTGTCATTAATCCGCGTTGCGCCACGCCAAAAGCTCACTCCTGCATGCCACGCCAATTCACTCTCAGGCACTAATTGCCAGATAACAGGCTTGCCGCCAGATACCGGGGGCGTGTCAGGAATGAGATAATGAGAACTGACATTTTGTTCAGTCAAAGTGGTTAGCGAACCGGCAAAATCATCAGCGGTGTAGTGAATAACCAACACTTTTACCCGTGGATAGGCATTCCTCGCGGTGCGGCTGGTATCGACTTTAAAATCGCCTTTATCGACAACGGTTTTTTCAGCAACTTCAGGCTTGCTGGCGCATCCCGCCAGCAAAGCTACGAAAATGATCAGGCTAATTCGCCACTGCATTCGCTTCCCTCTCTCTTTTTTGAATCAACAAATTAAACTCTACATAATTCGAGCGGCATCGCGGCGGCGAGTAAACGAATCCCGACGAGCTTAGCAAACTAAGTGATTCGGGTGAGTTCGCGCAGCCAACAAAGAGGCAGCTCGAAGTATGACGGGTTTTGACAGCGATACGCTATGCTAAGTGAGTCCTCCTGAGAAAATAAGGAAATAAAAATGCGCAGCTCAGTTTTGGTTCTTCTTCCGTGCGCTCTGCTCCTCACGGCCTGTACCACCCCCGTTACTCCCGCTTTTAAAGATATTGGCACCCGCAGCGGCCCTTGTATTGAGGGCGGCCCGGATAGCGTGGCACAGAAATTTTACGATTATCAATTAACCCATAAAACCCAGGGCAGTAGCGCCATTACCGGCTTACGTCCTTATATGAGTGATTCTCTGGCGCAGCAAATGCAGAAAGCCAGCGCTTCGCCAAACGCGCAGAATGAATTTATGCGCAGCAATATGTTTACCAGCAACGCAGACGGCGCAGACACCGCCGAAGTGGCTTCTGCGTCAACCATTCCCAACACCGACGCGCGGAATATTCCGTTGCGTGTGAAACTGACCAAAGGCAGTCAAAGCTGGAACGATGAAGTATTGATGATTCGTGAGGGTCAGTGCTGGACAGTGGATGACGTGCGTTACTTAGGCGAAAACAGCCATGCACCTTCAGGTAGCCTGCGTCAGGCAATAGAAACCAACTAACAACTGTCTAATATTCACGCAAGCGGCGGGGTGAAATTCATAACCCATGTAAATAGTCTGGAGTTTTGACATAACTCCGACATTTATTCTTGCCTTCACCCCGCCCCGGTATATTGTGCTACCTTTAATGCATGTGAGTAGTTATTTTTAGGTTTTAACGCACAAAGATTGCATAACTATTCTGTTAAAGGTACCCTTTGCGGCTTCAATTGCTATTCAACTTATGCGCATGAGTATTCAACTAAACGGCATTAATTGTTTTTACGGCGCACACCAGGCGCTGTTCGATATCACCCTTAGTTGCCCACAGGGCGAAACGCTGGTGCTGCTTGGTCCAAGCGGCGCAGGTAAAAGCTCGCTTCTGCGCGTACTCAATCTGCTTGAGATGCCGCGCTCCGGGCAACTCACCATTGCGGATAACCATTTTGACTTTGCAAAAGCGCCTGGCGATAAAGCCATTCGTGAATTGCGTCGCAATGTTGGCATGGTGTTCCAGCAATATAATCTTTGGCCTCATCTCACTGTGCTGCAAAACCTGATGGAAGCGCCTTGTCGCGTTCTGGGGATCAGCAAAGATGAAGCGCGTCAGCGTGCCGACAAACTGCTTGAGCGTTTACGCCTGAAACCGTATATGGACCGCTATCCGCTGCACCTTTCCGGTGGCCAGCAGCAGCGTGTCGCGATTGCACGTGCCTTGATGATGGAACCACAGATCCTGCTGTTCGATGAACCCACCGCAGCACTGGATCCGGAAATCACCGCGCAGATCGTCAGCATCATTCGTGAGTTGGCAGAAACCAACATCACTCAGGTCATCGTGACCCACGAAGTGGAAGTTGCGCGTAAAACCGCAAGCCGTGTGGTTTACATGGAAAATGGCCACATCGTCGAGCAAGGTGATGCGAGTTGCTTCGCAAAACCACAGACCGAAGCGTTTAAATTCTATCTGTCACACTGATGTATCCGGGAAAATAACCATGAAAAAAGTTCTGCTTGCCACATTATTAGCCAGCCTGAGCCTTTCCGCGTCGGCTGCACAAACTATTCGTTTTGCTATGGAAGCGTCTTACCCTCCGTTTGAATCGATGGATGCCAGTAACAAAATTATTGGTTTTGATGTCGATTTGGCGAATGCGCTGTGTAAAGAGATTGATGCAACCTGTACTTTCAGCAACCAGGCATTTGATAGCCTGATCCCAAGCCTGAAATTCCGCCGCATTGACGCGGTGATCTCTGGCATGGATATCACCCCTGAGCGTGAAAAACAGGTCCTTTTCAGCAGCCCATACTATGAAAACTCTGCGCTGTTTGTCGGCCAGAAAGGCAAAGTTGCGGATATCGCTGCGCTGAAAGGCAAAAAAGTGGGTATGCAGAACGGCTCCACGCACCAGAAATTTATCATGGATAAACATCCAGAAATCACCACCGTTCCTTACGACAGCTACATGAATGCCAAGCTGGATATGGAAAGTGGCCGTATTGACGCGGTATTTGGTGACACTGCTGTCGTTACCGAATGGCTGAAAGCCGATCCTAAGCTGGCCGCCATTGGCGATAAAGTGACGGATAAAGACTACTTCGGTACAGGCCTGGGCATCGCTGTTCGTCAGGGCAACACTGACCTGCAGGCGAAGTTCAACACTGCACTTGAAAAAGTGAAGCAAGATGGTACCTACAAAACCATCTACGAAAAATGGTTCCAGAAGTAATCTGAATGAACGAAATGTTTACTTTAGCAAGCGCCGCCGGGATGACCGTCGGCCTTGCCATTTGTGCGCTAATCATCGGCCTGGCTCTGGCGATGATTTTTGCCGTATGGGAGTCTGCAAAATGGCGTCCGATAGCCTGGCTGGGTTCAGCTTGGGTAACGGTGCTGCGCGGCTTACCTGAAATTCTGGTGGTGCTGTTTATTTATTTCGGCTCCTCACAGTTACTGCTTATCCTCTCAGATGGCTTCACGCTAAATCTCGGTTTTGCGCAGATCCCCATCCAATTACAGATCGAGAATTTCGATGTCAGCCCGTTCCTGTGCGGCGTCATTGCACTTTCCCTGCTCTACTCGGCTTATGCTTCGCAAACTTTGCGTGGCGCACTGAAAGCCGTGCCAATTGGGCAATGGGAATCCGGCCAGGCATTAGGTTTATCGAAAGCCGCGATTTTCTTCCGCTTAGTGATGCCGCAAATGTGGCGCCATGCGCTGCCAGGCTTAGGCAACCAGTGGTTAGTTTTGCTTAAAGATACCGCGCTGGTTTCGCTGATAAGCGTCAATGATTTGATGTTACAAACCAAGAGTATCGCCACCCGTACCCAGGAGCCATTTACCTGGTATGTGGTTGCTGCCGCGATCTACCTTGTGATCACCCTTATCAGCCAGTACGTGCTCAAACGTATTGACCAGAGAGCGACTCGTTTTGAACGGAGACCCGGCTGATGCTTGAGTATTTACCGGAACTGTTTAAAGGCCTGCATACCAGCCTGACTCTGACCGTAGCGTCAATTATGGTCGCGTTGATTTTATCGCTGTTTTTCACCATCGTTTTGACGCTGAAAACACCGGTATTGGTTCATATTGTACGTGCCTACATCACCCTGTTTACTGGTACGCCTTTGCTGGTGCAAATCTTCCTGATTTACTACGGCCCAGGTCAATTCCCGTCGATTCAAAATTACCCGGTGTTGTGGCATCTGCTTTCTGAGCCGTGGTTGTGTGCATTGATTGCCCTTTCGTTAAACAGTGCGGCTTACACCACACAACTGTTTTACGGGGCGATTCGCGCGATTCCTGAGGGGCAGTGGCAATCGTGTGGCGCACTGGGAATGAGCAAAAAAGATACGCTCGCCATTTTGCTTCCTTATGCATTTAAACGCGCGCTGTCGTCGTACTCGAACGAAGTGGTTCTGGTGTTTAAAAGCACTTCGCTGGCGTACACCATTACGCTGATGGAAGTGATGGGCCACGGGCAGTTGCTGTATGGACGGACTTACGATGTGATGGTGTTCGGTGCCGCAGGCCTGGTTTATCTGGTCGTGAACGGTTTACTGACGCTCATAATGCGTGTGGTAGAACGTCGCGCTCTGGCATTTGAACGTCGAAATTAAACGATAGCGAATCATAGAAAACGGCGGGGAATTCCCCGCCTTTTTTATATCCCGAAAAATATAATTATACATTTAATTTGCATATAAATTCATTTGCTGGCATGATTTTTTGACGCCGGGAAACGGTGAAAACAATAAAACACGACAGACGGGAGCTACACATGAAGAAGTTTATTTTGGCCGCACTGTTCGCTACAGCCGCATTCAACGTGGCCGCGGCCGACAAAATCAACTTTGGTTCTTCGGCGACTTATCCGCCATTTGAATCGCTGGATGCCAATAATCAGATTGTCGGTTTTGATATCGACCTGGCAAAAGCTTTATGCAAACAAATGCAGGCTGAATGCACATTCACTAACCATGCATTTGACAGCCTGATCCCATCGCTTAAATTCCGTAAATACGATGCCGTAATTTCCGGCATGGATATTACCCCTGAACGCAGCAAACAAGTTTCCTTCACTGCACCGTACTATGCCAACTCAGCGGTGGTGATTGCCAAAAAAGGGGCCTTTAAGTCTTTTGACGAACTGAAAGGCAAACGTATCGGCATGGAAAACGGCACCACGCATCAGAAATATCTCCAGGATAAACACCCGGAAATTAAAACCGTTTCTTACGATAGCTACCAGAATGCGATTATCGACCTGAAAAATGGCCGTATTGATGGCGTATTTGGCGACACGGCTGTCGTGAACGAATGGCTGAAAACCAACCCGCAGTTAGGGACAGTGGGAGAGCATGTGACTGATGCAGAATACTTCGGTACCGGGCTGGGTATTGCGGTGCGTCCTGATAATCAGGCGTTGCTGACCAAACTGAATACGGCGCTGGCGGCGATTAAAGCTGACGGGACGTATCAGAAGATTAGCCAGCAGTGGTTCCCGCAGTAAAATTTTTCTGCAAAAAGCTTATTCAGGCTGGGTAAGCTAGCCTGAATTTAATGATGAAAATTAGCCATATATCTATTTTGCTTTTTCTATTTATTCATGCTTAAATCAACGAACAATAGCATAGAGTTAACATAAATCGAGATAATGAATGAATAATAATGAAATCATTACCCTTATGGATGAAAAAGGTTTTACTAAGAAAGAAATTGAGAAAGTGGCCTACGCTGCCAGAAAAGAAGGTTTTACTATTGAGCAAGCAGTAACCTATCTGGCAGGGGAATTTTACCGTGTGATCTTTAAACTATTTTGCTTTCTTATTATTGCTTTTTTATTCATTGCACTCAATGACAATGATTTGAAAAGCAATTTAGCACTAGCCGCTATTTATGCTATTATTTTTATAATTATTTGTATAAAACACGCTGTAAGCCTGACATTTAAATCTTATCAATTCGTTGCAAAATTAAATTCAATGAAATCAAAATCCCAATGAGTTATAACAGATAGTGATATTTAGCATAAATTAATACTATATTAAATATCACATGTGATTATCAGCATAACATTCCAACTATTCCCTAACATTTTTCGAATCATTCATTCCGCTGACGGTCAATACATCTATTAACATTTCCATTGTTAATGCAGGGCCTTTCATATCTTTGAAACCGACTATGGTGTCATTGTACATCCAATAAAATAATCGATTTTTTTCGGGCAAAATGACATTTCTAAACAATCCATACCCTGACAGCGCCAAATCAATACCACCGTAGAGAATATCTCCCTGCTGGCTACTAAACCCAGCATAAGTCGAAGCTCTTTCATAACCTCTTCTCAGAATCCCTTTATAATCAGGGTTGTGATTATAAAGCGACATAACATTCTCTTCAATGGCTCCTAAACCATGCACGACTAATGCAACTCCTGCAACATTCCCTACAATTGCACCAGGTTCTGTAGTATAGCTACCACCGATAAGAGCTATTCCAGCTGTTATTTGAGCATACCCTGCATAAACCCCTATACCTTTCACCACGTAATACCCAGCGATGCCCGCGACTTCCTTCACAAACTCAATAGTTATAGAAACTGCGAGTATGGCTTTTTTGTATCTCAGCAAAAACTCTTGATGAGATAAATAGTCTCGCTCTTGTTTTAAATAACTCATTGCTTGCTTCTTTTGTACTGCAGAATAATCTCCGTTTAATATTTCAAGTTGGTTTTCCACAAAATGAGACAGATCGTTTCTGAAGTCTATCCTCACGCGACTATTTTTTATAAATTGAGAAGCAGTTAACCCAATTTCAATAACAGCCCGACCTTCCAGGTTACCCATGATCTGGTAGTAATCATTAACCCTACCCGGGCTATCAGAAAATATATAATCCATATCAGAACACCCTGTCTTCCCATAAACTATAACCCGATGTGCCCGATCGAATATGTTCCCATGTAATACTTTCATATTTTAATGAAACGGTTTCTATTGGCTGTGCATCGTGATGGGTCAATGAGTTGGGTGAAACCAGATTAATATCAGCAATTGTCGCCTTGATTAGTTTTATTCGATAAAAAAGCATCTGAATACCTGACTTATCTGTTCGATAGGTTTCAAAGATAGCTTCCATTTTCTCATTATTGGAAATTGCTGAAGCGAGTAAAGGAGAGGATTTATCAATAGGTTTTTTGAAGGTTAAAGGTTGATGATTGACATTTTGATCTCGACTAATAGCATAAGCTAGTTCGTAAACCATAATCTCATTAAGGTGTGCAGTCTGGAATGCGTTCCCGATAGAATCATAAGAAGAACAGCCCTCAGAAAGTAATCCTTGCTGAGCACCAGTTAAAGACAGATAAATGTTATTAGCCATTGTCAGATATCCTAATCAATGAATTTCAGAAGTTGGTTGTTTAAGCTCTACAAAAAGTGTATGCCCGTCAGAAACGTTCATTCGTACGCCACTGGCGGGAATGGCGATCAATACTTCAAAATTTGCCATTACAACTGCAGCCAATTTTTCTTCTAGCCCAAGAGGATTTTGGTTAATCACATCACAAATTTGTCTGGTAAGTTGTTTGATACTTTCTTCAACTTCAGAATGAGTATTTTGCATAAAAGCCATACCGTTAAAGTAGATGAATAATCATTTTGCTCCCGAAACTCCTAAGATAGGAAGTCAAAAATCATCAAAATTCTGGAATAAAACTTTTTTAAAAACCCGGTATATCATTGCAGTAAGTGATTAAGATGAGTTATTACACGAAATACAGATACAGGTTGAAATATGGCGGATATATATAACTGGGGAAGTTATAGTGAGTATTTATAAAGAAATACCGAACAAGCAATTTATCCTTATCTCCGGTACCTCTTAATGATAATTTATCTAAATCAATTGACTCATATGCAACTATAGAGCAACTTTCACCAACAACGCCAACACCTCGTAATGCGCCGTATGCGGGAACATATCAAACAGCTGCACACGTTCAACCCGGTATTCCGCCAGCGAAGCAATATCCTGCGCCATCGTCTGCGCATTACAACTTGAATAGATGATGTATTTCGGAGCCATGTTGTTCAGGAAATAACACAGCGCCTGGCCGATACCGCGTCTTGGCGGATTCACTAAAACCAGGTCAGGAATATCTTCCTGCTCAGTAGCAAATTTCGTGGAATCCAGCGCCTGGAAGTGAATATCGGTTAAGCCGAGTTTTTCGGCTGATTGGCGAGCTGAGGCAATCGCTTCTGGGGCAATTTCAATTCCAGTCAGTTTCATATCCGGAGTGGCGCAGTGCAGCCCAAAGCCGCCAACTCCACAGAATAAATCCCACATATGTTTGACGGGCAATTCTCGCACCCACTCGCGGGCGGTGGCATACAACGACGCAGCAACTGTTGGGTTAGTCTGGAAGAAACTTTGCGGGCGTATATATAACGGCACGCCGTTAAAATTTTCTTCAAGCCATTGCTGTTCGGTGAACGGAATCTCCTGCTCGCCTTCCATAATCGCCATATGCACTGGCTGGATGTTGGCGGAAATCACTTTGAGCTGTGGGAGTTGTTGCTGCAGCCATGGCAGCGCCGCACGCAGCTGCTCAATTTTTGCATCGGAACGCAATACAAAACGCAGCATCATGCCGCCATCTAACTGGCTTTCCGTCAGCAACAGATATTTCAGTTCGCCACGTTTACGCGCCACGTTATAGGGCGTCAAACCCGCACGAGCAATAAAAGGTTTCAGTACGGCAAAAACCGCCTGGAAAGAGGCAGGATAAAGCGGGCATTCGGTTAAATCTTCAGGCGTCCCATCGCGGTGCAGCATGCCAAGCAACGGCTTTTCTACACTGCCGCTGACCACCATTTTAGCTTTATTACGAAAAGCGTGTTCAGGGCCACTGATCGGCGCGCGCCAGTCTTGCACCGCAACTCCCTCCAGTAATTGCTGAAGTTCGTTCATTTTGGCGGTGAGCTGTTCAGAAATCGGCTGTTCAATCCACTGACAAGAACGGCAACGATTAGCCTGGTATAGCGCGCAATGCATAATTAAATCCTGAAGGGCGCAGAGCAAAACACTACGCGGTTATTGAAGTTTGAAAAAAAGCCGACTGCGCGAAGGGGCAAACAGCAGGAACAACACCAGTAAATCGGGGAGTTTCTGCATCATTAACGAGCGGAATATCTCACGTTTTGACTCGCCGGGAATACTAAAAAGTTCGGGATAACCCCAACCCAGCGACGCCGCCCATAAATATGAGACCGCAATAACCTGCGTGGCAAGGAATACCCAGCGCCCCCAGTTGCGCCCTTTCATGATGACAAACGCACAACGTAACTCGATGCAAAGCATCACCAGGCTGGCAAGGAAAATCAGCGTCAGGTTCCAGGTTTGCACACTGCGATGAACAAAATCAATCACTCCACGCAACCCGAGCATGTTGAACAGCAACATAAGATCGAGCATCCGCGTAGTAAGAATAGCGATTGCCGCCACCAGAACGAGTGTGGGGGCATTCAATTTGGCTTGAGTTTGACTTCGTTTCCTGAAAATTTCCGCAAACCTCGTGTTCCATACGTCACAGTGCCGCGTCTGGCGCGGCACTGAGGGTTTTATCAGATTTTAAACCTTTCAGCTACGCCTTGCACGTTGGATATCGCGCAGGCGCTGCTTTTCTGCCCGCGCCATAAACCACCATGCAATTAAACCAATAACCCCAACAACACCCAAAATGATGGATGCAAGAGCGTTAATTTCCGGGTTGACCCCCATTCTGACACTCGAGAATACCAGCATCGGTAAGGTTGTCGCACCAGGCCCTGAGACGAAACTCGCAATAACCAAATCATCGAGCGATAAGGTAAACGCCAGTAGCCAGCCGGAAACGATCGCCGGAGCAATCATCGGAACGGTGATCACAAAAAACACCTTCAGCGGCGTGGCGCCTAAATCCATTGCCGCTTCTTCGATTGAGTGGTCTAACTCGCGCAAGCGTGAGCTAATCACCACTGACACATACGCAGTACAAAAAGTGACGTGCGCAAGCCAGATGGTCAACATGCCGCGGTCACTTGGCCAGCCAATGGCATGCCCAAGCGCGACGAACAGCAACAGCAACGACAGGCCAGTAATGACATCAGGCATAACCAGCGGTGCGGTGAGCATAAAGGCAAAACCTGTGGAGCCCCGAAACTTACCAAAACGCACCATCACCATAGCAGCAATAGTGCCGAGGATAACCGCGGCTGTTGCAGCCGCAGCCGCAATGGTCAAACTCAGCCCCACCGCACTCATCATCGCCGAGTCGTGGAATAGCTCGACATACCAACGTGTAGACCACCCCGCCCATACTGTTACCAGTTTTGAGCTGTTAAATGAGTAAATCACCAGCATTAACATTGGGGCGTACAGGAAGGTGAAACCAATCACCAAAATCAAAATACGCCACGGCGAACGCACTACCGGTAAATTGTTCATGCGTGGTCCTCAGCAGCTTTGTTCTGGTATTTGTGGAACCACATAATCGGCACAATCAGCAGGATAAGCATAGTGATAGCCACCGCTGAGGCCACAGGCCAGTCGCGGTTATTGAAGAATTCCTGCCACAGTACACGACCAATCATGATGCTATCTGGCCCGCCGAGCAGTTCCGGGATAACAAACTCCCCTACCGCCGGAATAAACACCAGCATCGAGCCGGCAATAATCCCGCCTTTAGTGAGCGGCACGATAACGCTAAAGAACGTTTTTAGCGGCCGGGCGCCTAAATCCAGAGAGGCCTCCACCAGCGAGTAATCAATTCGGGTCAGCGCGGTATAAATCGGCAGCACCATAAAGGGTAAATAGGCATAAACAATACCGATATAAACCGCGAGATTGGTATGTAAAATCACCAGCGGTTGATCGATAACACCCAACCACATCAGCACGTTATTAAGCACACCGTTATTTTTGAGGATCCCCATCCACGCATACACGCGAATCAGGAACGAGGTCCATGAAGGTAAAATAACCAATAACAACAGAATATTACGGGTTGAGGATTTACTGTGAGCCACCGCCCAGGCCAACGGATAGCCCAGCAGCAAACAGCAAATTGTAGAAACGCCCGCCATTTGCAGCGATTGCAGATAGGATTCGGCATATAACGGATCGTCAGTTAGCTGAAGGTAGTTAGCCAGATTCAGCGCCAGCGAAATCTGATCGTCTGCCCAGGTGACAAGATCGGTGTAAGGTGGAATGGATCGCGCTATTTCTGCAAAACTTATCTTAAAGACAATCAAGAATGGCAGCATAAACAGCAAAATTAGCCACAGATAAGGCAAAGCGATCACCAGCTTGCGGCCATGGCGCATTTGCATTTTTCCCAGCCACAATTTAAAACCGCTTGCCGGTGGCTCCGCCGGGCGTTCAGTCATCGTGCTCATTTCGCCCCCTTAAACCGTCAACACCACACAACTTTCAGCATCCCAACACAGGCGCACTTCGTCGCCCCATGTCGGCATTCCTTTACGATTGCGGTTCTCGTTCTGCAACTGCGCGCTGATCATCTGGCCACTTTTCAGGCGGACGTGATAAATCGACAAGTCGCCAAGATAGGCAATGTGCACCACTTCACCCACCGCAAAGTTGTAGCCATCGGCAGGGGGTTCGTCGCAAAGCATTACTTTTTCCGGGCGCAATGCAACGTAGACCGGCACACCGTCGACCACTGAAATATCCGGGTCAACTTTCAACGGATGCACAAGCCCTGGACTGTCAATCACCAGGCCATCTTCCTGACGCTCTTTCAACAGACCTTCAAAGACGTTTACCGAACCGATAAATTCAGCGCTGTAGCGCGTTGCCGGGTATTCATAGACTTCTTCCGGCTCGCCGATTTGCTCGAATTTACCACGATTCATGATGGCGATACGCCCCGCCATAGTCATCGCTTCTTCCTGGTCGTGCGTCACCATCACACAGGTCGCGCCCACGCGCTCAAGAATATCGACGACTTCAAGTTGCATACGGTCACGCAGCTTTTTATCCAGCGCGCCCATAGGCTCATCGAGCAGCAACAGTTTTGGCCGTTTCGCCAGGCTCCGTGCCAGCGCGACACGTTGGCGCTGCCCGCCAGAAAGCTGGTGCGGCTTACGTTTCGCGTACTCCTGCATATGCACCAGAGTCAGCATTTCCTGCACGCGCTGAGTGATTTCACTTTTCGGCAGTTTGTCTTGCTTGAGGCCGAAGGCGATATTTTGTTCAACCGTCATATGCGGGAAAAGCGCATACGACTGGAACATCATATTGATCGGGCGCTGATACGGCGGCACATGCGACAAATCGACACCATCAAGCACGATCTGCCCGGCACTCGGTTGCTCAAAGCCTGCCAACATACGTAAAAGTGTTGATTTACCACAGCCGGATGGCCCGAGCAGCGCAAAAATTTCGCCTTTATAAATGGTGAGATTCACATCATCAACGGCGTGTTGCCCGTCGAAGGATTTTGTGAGGTTGCGTACTTCAAGCAGCGGGGTGAGCGCTTTGCGAGTTTTCGCGTGTGGACGAGGAGTTGCGTCGTTCAATATGTTGCTCTCCGGCAAAAACGAAATAGATGTACGACCCGGTTGCCGTACTAATGACGATACAGAGGCCTAAGCCTCTGCTCGTGTTGGAGCACATGCACTGTTTCGGTGCACCACTCCGTTGCAAACCTTGTTAAGTCGCTAACAGGTTTACTTATTTGCCTGTTTTAACTTTAGTCCATGCCCGGGTAATTACGCGGTCAACTTTTGGCGATTGCACACCCTGGGTGAACAGTTTGGCACGCACATCAGCTGGCGGATAAATACCTGGGTTATCGCGAATTTCCGCGTTCAGCAGCGACGTCGACTCTTTGTTCGCGTTCGCGTAATAAACGTGGTTACTGATGTTAGCCACGACATCCGGACGCATCAGGTAATTCAGGAACTGATAGGCTTCGTCTTTGTTTTTCGCATCTGCGGTCATGGCGAACATATCGAAGTACACCATCGCCCCTTCTTTAGGAATGGTGTAAGCAATATTCACGCCATTTTTTGCTTCTTTGGCGCGATTCGCTGCCTGGAGAATATCTCCCGACCAACCAATCGCGACGCAGATGTCGCCGTTTGCCAGGTCATTGATGTATTGAGAAGAGTGGAAATAACGGATAGACGGGCGCAGTTTCAACAGCAGATCGTTCGCCGCCCCGGTGTAATCTTTCGGATCGGTGCTGTTAGGATCTTTGCCCAGATAGTGCAACACAGAGGCATAGACCTCGCTTGGTGCGTCAAGGAAGGAGACACCGCAGCTTTTCAGCTTCTCGAGGTTTTCGGGTTTCAGGATAAGATCCCAGCTATCCACTGGCGCGTCTTTGCCCAGTGCCGCTTTGATTTTTTCGACGTTGTAACCGATACCGGTTGTGACCATCATGTACGGAATGCCGTATTTATTGTCGTGGTCGTTGTGCGCGACCAGCTTGAGCATTTCCGGATCGAGGTTTTTGTAGTTCGGGAGTTTACTTTTATCCAGCGGCTGGAAAATCCCGGCCTGAGCCTGACGTTCGAGGAATTGCGAAGAAGGCACAACCAGGTCGTAGCCCGTACTGCCCGCCATCAACTTCCCTTCCAACACTTCGTTGGAGTCGAAGACGTCATAAACGACTTTAATACCGGTTTCTTTGGTGAAGTTTGCCAGCGTATCCGGCGCAATATAATCAGACCAGTTATAAACGTGCAGCGTCTTTTGTTCAGCAGCAAATGTGGTGGCAGAAACGGCCATCAGCAAACCCGCCACCATACCCGATAGCAATTTTTTACGTTGGGCGAACATAGTTATCATTCCTTCTGAATAAAGGGTAAATCTCGCTTTCGCGAGCATAATTTACTCAATCAACCTTTCACGCATTTTTTTCTCGCACACAGGCCATGCAAGAATCATGCATCTCTATTCAAACTGCTGTGAAAAAAGACTGACGCCTCCCCAGCAGACATTGCACGCTTTACGCGTCCCGCAAGAATAACTGTAGCCAGACTTAGAGACTATAGCCCAGGCAGAAAAGTGACTTTTATCAATTTTTTAAGCATAAAACATCTATGGTGTGGCGCAAAACGGGCAGGAGTGGCGAAAATAATTCTGGTGGGAGGCTATTAAGGCAGAATAAAAAAACATGGAACGCAGCAGGTATGGCAGCCGCTGCGGTCAGGAAAGAAACGATTAGTGCAGGAAGTGGGTTTGAATAATTGTGCCGTCATCTTGCTCTTCTTCTCCTTCAGAGATAAAGAGCAGTTGGTTGGCACACGCTTCCAGAATCACCATAGAGATTTGCTCTTCACTCTGTTTTACAAAAGCAGCAAACTGCTCACGGGTTATGCCGACTGACGCTTGCAGCGACTGGCAAACCACAAGTTTAGGCAAATTGTCATCCTGGATATCCAGGAACGCTTTCACGGTTAACGAACTGGCGTTGATAGAGGACAAATCAGATGCCAGTGGCAGCAAAGCGGAAGGCTTTACTTCGGCCAGCGCTGAGAACAAGACGATATTATCGACCAAATCGATTTTCGCATCGTAGACACCATCAAAATTCTGCATATGGGGCAGATGGAGCGCCTGGCAAGTGTCGCACTCGAAAATGGTCACGCCGATTTCGTCAAGCCAGCGGCGTAAGATGTCCAGAGTCGGGACAACGAGTGAATCCATAAATGCCGTAGCCTCTTAAATAAGGGTGAGTAAGTCGCGCCATAGCTTACGCAAAAATAACGCCTCATACTAATATTATGCGCCCAATGGCTCATGCGTTCGAATTTAGCCGCCTGTTTTCAGGCAATATCCCGGCTGCGCTTGCTGCTCAATCCATTTAATCATCAGTGTCGCAATATCCACACCACTTGTTTTTTCAATGCCTTCCAGACCTGGCGACGCGTTGACTTCCATAACCAGTGGGCCGCGTTCGGCGCGCAAAATATCAACGCCCGCCACATCTAACCCGAGCGTTGCAGCCGCATGCAGGGCGATTTCGCGTTCACGTTCGGTGATTTCAACCTGATTCGCCACGCCTCCACGATGCAGGTTGGAGCGAAAATCACCGGGTTTTGCCTGGCGTTCGATTGCCGCCACCACTTTGTTGCCGACCACAAGACAGCGGATATCCCTGCCCTGCGCTTCTTTTATATATTCCTGCACCAGAATATGAGCGTTAAGACCCCGGAAGGCATCAATCACGCTTTCTGCCGCCTGCCGGGTTTCAGCCAACACGACGCCAATCCCTTGTGTACCTTCCACCAGTTTTACCACCAGCGGAGCACCGCCGACCATGTCGATTAAATCACTGGTGTCATCAGGTGAGTGAGCAAAACCGGTAACGGGCAAATCAATGCCCTGCCTCGCCATCAACTGCAAGGAACGCAGTTTGTCGCGCGCGCGGGTAATCGCGACGGATTCATTGAGTGGATAGCTGCCCAGCATTTCAAACTGGCGCAAAACCGCAGTGCCATAAAATGTGATTGCCGAGCCGATACGTGGAATAACTGCATCATAATGCGGAAGCTGGCGGCCTTTATAATGCACAGAGGGTGCTGCCGGATTGATGTTCATATAGCAAGAAAGGGGATCGATAATTTCGACGGCGTGACCCCGGCGCGATGCCGCTTCACGAAGCCGTTTACAAGAATAAAGCGTTCCATCCCGGGACAAAATGGCGATTTTCACCCTGCACCTCAGCGTTTCCAGTCTAATAATGACAGCGCGGATATCATAGCACTGCCATCCTGATTCAACGAACGGGCAATGTATCTGGAGACTGTTTTAGCACGTCAATTAAATGGCGTGTTGTGGAAGCCAGATGATGTGGATCGTAGACCACATAGAGATCCGCCGGGATCGCTTTTGTGAGCGGGCGAAAGGTAACACCCGGCCAGTTCATTTGCGCGTAGCTGTCAGCCATGATGGTTAATCCGATACCAATGCTCACTAATGCCAGCACCGTTTGCGGCTCGACGGCTTCCCTGACTATACGCGGCGTGAACCCCGCTTCCCGACAGACCCCCTGCAAAAAAGTCCAGTCAGAATGCACCGCCGTCATGGTGACAAAAGCCTCGTGACGCAACTGTTCGATATCAATGGCGGTTTGTTTTGTGAGGGGGTGCTTTTCTGGCAAGGCCACTAAAAACGTCGCGTCGTGAAGTTTTTCGCTGCGTAAACCTGGAGGGGGATTGGTTTCCATACGCCAGATCCCTGCGTCGATGTCATGGCGTTCAATTAAAGAAAGCTGGACGCCAGGTGACTTTTCGCGGAATAAAATATCAATCGCGGGATAATCAGCGATAAATTGTTGCAGCCCCAGACGCAACCCGCCCCAGATAGCGGTGCCGACTATGCCCAGGTGAATTCGTCCACCTTCACCACGACCTATTTGTTCGACTCGGGCCAGGGCGAGGTTTGCGCTGTCGAGCAAACGCCGGGTTTCTTCGAGTAGAATTTCACCAGCATATGTGAGCGCGACGCTACGTGAATGGCGAATAAACAGAACGGTGCCGAGCTGGGACTCTAATTCTTTGATATGAAAACTCAGCGGCGGCTGAGACATATTTAAGCGCGCCGCAGCTTTACCAAAATGCAGCTCTTCTGCCACAGCCTGGAAATAGCGCAATAGTTTTAAATCAGTACGATAAACTCGCTGTGAAATGCTCATGAGGCTCCCTTTGTTCTGGCAGCCCCATAAACTATCACTCCTGCCGCTCGCTGTAATCCAGCCGACTGTTAATGTGCGACCGGTGCCGAAGCCTTGAGCGAAGGATTGTGTCGATACTGGAAACTGAAGTGGAAAATAACTGCCAGCACTAATGCGTATCCGGCAAACACCAACCAAATCGTCGTCCAGTCTTTAACGCCATCAACGCTAAAGTAATCCACCACATAGCCACTGAGAATCGCCCCGACATAGGCACCAATCCCGTTAACCATCGTCATGAATAGCCCTTGCGCACTAGCCCGGATACGTTTATCGACTTCTTGCTCCACAAAAACAGAACCTGAGATATTAAAGAAGTCGAACGCGCAGCCATAAACCACCATCGAAAGTAGCAGTAATACGAAGCCGAATGCAGACGGGTCCCCCCAGGCAAACAACGCGAACCGCAGCACCCAGGCCACCATGCTCATCAACATCACTTGTTTAATACCAAAGCGACGTAAGAAGAATGGAATGGTCAGGATAAACGCCACTTCAGACATTTGCGAAACTGAAAGTAGAATCGACGGGTACTGAACCACGAAGCTGTCGGCAAATTCAGGGTTACGCGCAAAATCATGCAGGAACGGGTTGCCGAAAGTATTGGTTATTTGCAAAACCGCACCCAACAGCATGGCGAATAAGAAGAAAACAGCCATGCGCGGATTTTTGAACAATACAAACGCATCCAGACCCAGACGGCTCACCCACGAGCGCGACACACAGCCCTTCGCCACCGGAATGGTTGGCAGAGTCAGGGAATACAATGCCAGCGCCAGCGAGGCTCCCGCGGCAATATAAAGCTGGAGATTACTCAGCTCAAATCTCATCAGGCTCACTGTCCACATCGCGGCGATAAAACCGATAGTGCCGAAAACGCGGATCGGTGGGAAATGGCTGACGGTATCCAGTCCGGCTTTTTCAAGGCTGGCATACGAGATGGTGTTCGACAGGGCAATGGTTGGCATAAATGCCATCGCGTTACCCAGCATCACCCAAAACATCAGCCCCGGCTGATTAATGCTGGCAGCCCAGGCCAGCATTGCGGCGCACACCAGGTGGCAGAGTGCATAGACACGATTCGCAGACAGCCATTTGTCGGCAATAATGCCGACGATCCCCGGCATTAATAACGCCGCAAGCCCCTTGGTACTGTAGACCATACCGACATCAGCCCCCCGGAAACCGAGGGTGTTAATCATGTATGAACCTAGGGTGACCAACCATGCGCCCCAAATGAAATACTGCAAAAACAACATGATTTTCAAGCGAGGTTTAATCGCCAAAACGTTAATCGCCATGTGTTTTACCCGGTGTGTTGGTAGTGCCTCAGGCGAGTTTGCCCAGGAAACCGCAAATCAGATTAATAAAGTTCTGGCGCGAAAGTGCCGCTGCCGCCAGCGTTTGCGCATGAGAAAGCTGCACGCTTCCCAGGCCTTCAGCAAGATTGGTAATCGCCGAAACCGCCACGACTTTCAGGCCGCAATGGCGAGCGCTTATCACCTCAGGCACAACAGACATACCCACCACATCACCGCCGATGATTTGCATCATGCGAATTTCAGCTGCGGTTTCAAAGTTGGGGCCAGGATAGGAAACAAACACACCTTCGGTGAGTGGGAAGCCCTGCTCTTTTGCGACCTGCTGTAATACGCCACGGTAATCAGCGTCATAAGCGTTTGCCAGAGAGAAGAAACGCTCACCGAAACGGTCATCGTTAGGGCCGACAGTTGGCGTACCCGGCATGGTATTAATATGGTCGTTCAACGCAACCAGGCTGCCTGGCCCCACTTCAGGACGCAATGAACCCGCGGCGTTGGTGGAGAATAGGATTTCACAGCCCAGCAATTTAAACGTGCGAATCGCGTTAGTCATCACTGACATACCGCGCCCTTCGTAGAAGTGACCGCGTCCTTTCATGCAAGCGACAGGAACACCCGCAAGCGTCCCTACCACCAGCTCACCAGCATGGCCGTGCACCGTGCTTACCGGGAAACCTGGCAGTTCATCGTAAGGGAAAACAACAGGTTGTTCGATTTTCTCAGCCAGTTCGCCCAGGCCAGACCCCAGAATGAAAGCCACGCGCGGCACCAGGCCATTAATACGGGAACGGATAATATCTGCGGCGTAATACGGAGAGTTATCAAGAGTAGTCATCGGCATCAGGTGCTCCTTGTCATGAGTCGAATAATCAGAATTTGCGTTAACTCTGTTATACCGACTCACAATGGTGCAAAACCAATACCGTTTAGGCGGGTGATTGATAGCGAAAATGTATTGATCAGCGGCGGCGAGCGCCACCGCCAGAGGTTATTATCGGGTAGCCCAGCCCTGTTTGTGCAAATAATCGAGAATAAATGGACGGTTTTCTTTGATGATTGTGCGACGAATATGATCGCTCCACGTGTCGCGGCGCGTATTGCTGCCACGGGAAAGATAGTATTGCGCCACCTCTTCGTCGTATTGCTCCAGCACGTTTTCATCGACCGGCTGATAGCTATTTTCATGCATGATCATGGCCGCCGGGATGCGCGGTTTAATACCGTGGTCTTCATCAGGCCAACCCAGGCATAAACCAAACAGAGGTAACACGTGTTTTGGGATATTCAGTAATTCCGTCACCGCTTCGATGTTGTTACGCAGCCCGCCGATATAAACGCCGCCCAATCCCAGCGACTCCGCTGCGGTAAACGCGTTTTGAGCCAGAATAGCCGTATCAACCACGCCAAGGAGCAACTGTTCGGCCAGACCTAACTGCGCTTCCGGGCAAATTTGTAGATGACGGTTAAAGTCGGCGCAGAACACCCAAAATTCAGCGGCTTGCGCGACATGTTTCTGCCCGCCGGTGAGCGGAACAAGCTGCTCGCGCAGGGATTTGTCCGTGATACGGATAATCGAGGTGCATTGTAAAAAACTGGAACTTGAGGCCGCCTGGGCACTGGCAACAATCGCTGCACGCTGTTCGTCGGTAATGGGCTCGTCGGTGTAGCGACGAACGGAACGGTGTGAACGCAGCAGATCAATGGTCGGCGTCATCGTGTTTATCCTTTGGCTTGTCTGAAAGAGATTTTTTAACGGGCGATTGCCCTTTGGTCAGCAGCGGTGCAGCGTTTTGAGCCATCGCCCACACCATGAATGCCGCTGCCGGGATCATGAGTGCAATCCCTAAAAATACCATGATGATGGCCGCCGTCGCATTCCCAAAGGGTGCGGGTAATGCCACATAACCGTTCAGGGAAAGATAAGAAAGCAATAAAAAGGCGATACCGATAACTTCGAGGATTAATACAGGTTTCGGTAAGGCACCGAGTGAACGCATCCGCTTGTCTCCACAGGCAATTATCAATTGAGTATAACCTGGTTGCGCCTGACTCTTACGTTGCAATATAGATGATGAATATCAATGTAAGAGGCAAGACCTTCTTTCCATTCCCCCCTGTTAGCGGCATTATAGTTGCCATTCGCCGGTACGTATCGGCCACAAAAAATAAAGGAGATTCTATGTTTGCAGTAATCTTTGGTCGCCCAGGCTGCCCATATTGTGTTCGTGCTAAAGAGTTGGCTGAGAAATTGACCGCTGAGCGTGATGACTTCAACTTCCGTTACGTTGATATCCATGCAGAAGGCATCAGCAAAGCCGATCTGGAAAAAACCGTAGGTAAACCTGTTGAAACCGTACCGCAGATTTTCCTCGACCAGAAACATATCGGTGGTTGTACTGATTTTGAAGCTTACGCGAAAGAACACCTGAGTTTGTTCCAGAACGCGGAATAAATACTCAAACTAAAAAAACCGGCTCCGTTGTATAACCGAGCCGGTTTTTTTATCGCCGCTGACGGCGGAGCAATGTACGAACAAATAAGTAGCTCAATGCTCCAAGAGCACACCAAAACACAGCACTAAACATCCAGGCCATTTCCTGCCAGAACGTTCGCGTTGGCGAAAGCCAAAAGTGAATGATTAACAGACAAAGCGGTGAAGCCAGTACTGCGCCCATCAGCGGTTTGATCACTCGGCCATGGCGTGAAAACACGCTAGCAATAACACCCGGAAGGATAAAAAACAGCAATCCCCACTCTGAATGTCTATCACCCGGGTAGCTATTGGCGGCACTCAACTTCTGAGACAAAAACACGCCAACAAACAACACGAAGCAACAAATGACTCCAAACCAACGTTGTCCACGCATGAACACACATCCTCCTGACGATCGCTTGTATCGAACTTAAAATTACAGTTCTGCACGCAGAACAGCCCGAGTCAGATAAGTTTCAGCAATCCCTGCTAAAAAATAAGTCGCGCAATTCGCACAATATTCTTACTAGCCGTAAAACTACATAAAGATTAAACTAGCGGCTATTATCAGGTCTGTGCACTGGATATTTTAATGCAATAAAAATACATTAAATTGCGTTGTAATTAGTAGAAACCCTAACCCAAAAAACCATTTCTTTCAACAGCTTACTAGTAAACAAGAAGTTATCCTTCGTGAATATAAACGTCGCAGATTTGTTAAGCGGGAATTACATCCTGTTATTATTTGTTGTTCTGACCTTAGGCTTATGCCTGGGTAAATTACGCCTCGGTTCTGTCCAACTGGGTAATTCCATTGGTGTTTTAGTGGTCTCTTTATTACTCGGACAACAACATTTTTCCATTAACACAGACGCCTTAAATCTGGGTTTCATGCTGTTCATTTTTTGTGTTGGCGTGGAAGCTGGGCCAAACTTTTTTTCAATTTTCTTCCGCGACGGCAAAAATTATTTAATGCTGGCACTGGTGATGGTCGGCAGCGCCATGCTTCTTGCATTGGGATTGGGGAAACTCTTTGGCTGGGATATTGGCCTCACCGCCGGTATGCTCGCCGGTTCGATGACCTCTACCCCCGTGTTGGTCGGTGCAGGTGATACCTTGCGCCATTCCGGCATAGCGGGAACCGAACTTGCCGCCTCTCTTGATAATCTGAGCCTCGGCTACGCGCTGACTTATCTTATCGGCCTGGTGAGTTTAATTGTTGGTGCGCGTTATCTGCCAAAACTTCAGCACCAGGATTTGCAAACCAGCGCTCAACAAATCGCTCGTGAACGCGGTCTGGATACCGATGCCGCACGCAAAGTTTACCTGCCCGTTATCCGCGCCTACCGCGTCGGTTCTGAACTTGTTGCCTGGGCGGATGGCAAAAATCTGCGCGAACTGGGTATTTATCGCCAGACCGGTTGCTATATCGAACGTATTCGCCGTAACGGTATTCTGGCAAACCCGGACGGTGACGCTGTGCTGCAAAAAGGGGATGAAATCGCGCTGGTCGGTTACCCGGACGCACATTCTCGCCTCGACCCAAGCTTCCGTAATGGTAAAGAAGTTTTCGACCGTGACCTGCTGGACATGCGCATCGTCACCGAAGAAATTGTGGTGAAAAACCACAATGCCGTAGGTCGCCGCCTGGGCCAATTAAAGCTGACCGATCACGGTTGCTTCCTGAACCGCGTTATCCGCAGCCAGATTGAAATGCCTATCGACGACAATATCGTGCTGAACAAAGGCGACGTTTTACAGGTTAGCGGTGACGCTCGACGCGTGAAAACCGTGGCAGAGCGCATCGGTTTTATCTCGATTCATAGCCAGATTACCGACCTGCTCGCTTTTTGCGCCTTTTTCATTATCGGCCTGATGATCGGCATGATCACCTTCCAGTTCAGCTCGTTTAGTTTCGGTGTCGGTAACGCCGCAGGCTTGCTGTTTGCCGGAATCATGTTGGGCTTCTTGCGCGCCAACCATCCAACGTTCGGCTATATCCCGCAAGGGGCATTGAACATGGTGAAAGAATTCGGCCTGATGGTGTTTATGGCGGGCGTCGGGTTAAGTGCAGGTAGCGGCATTGGCAATGGTTTAGGTGCCGTCGGCGGGCAAATGTTGATCGCCGGCCTTATCGTTAGCTTGGTACCCGTAGTGATCTGCTTCCTTTTCGGTGCATATGTTTTACGTATGAACCGCGCATTGCTGTTCGGGGCGATGATGGGCGCACGAACTTGTGCACCAGCGATGGAAATTATCAGCGACACCGCGCGCAGTAATATTCCAGCCCTTGGCTACGCCGGAACCTACGCTATCGCTAACGTGTTGTTAACGTTGGCGGGGACGCTTATCGTAATCATATGGCCTGGTTTGTGATCCGTACCGCAGACAAAGAAAAAAGATTTTTTTATGGCAGTGCGAACTTTTTACCCAAGACAAAGTCTTAATTAGTGCCACTGCTTTTCTTTGATGTCCCCAATTTGTGGAGCCCATCAACCCCGCCTCTTTGGTTCAAGGTTGATGGGTTTTTTATTGCCTGAAATTCGTGTTCCCTTCCAAATCAAACTCTTGCCCCTCTCTGCTCCAGTCACGCCTTAATCACCACCAAATCTAAATCCATCGTTCATAATTTGAACACTGAGAGCGAGTGAGCGAGGATTCGTGATGTTACTTAAAGACAAAATCGTGGTGATCTTCGGGGGCAGCGGCGCTATCGGTAGTACGCTGGCACAGAAACCTTCATTAAAGCGCTCGCCAGTGAACTTGCCCCGAAGAATATCCGCGTCCTCTGTGTGCGCTCACATGCCATTTCTGATGCCGTTCAGGCTGGTTCCTATACCAAGCCAAAGGCACAAGCGATGGGTTTGAGCGTGGAACAGTGGGTAGGAGGGGCGGCACAAAGTACGATGTTAAAACATTTGCCTACACTCTCGCAGATTGCAGAGTTAATGACATTTCTGGCGTCAGAAAACGCAGGGGCGATGACGGCAACGGTGGTCAATATGACTGCGGGTACGGCGATCGACTGATAAGCCTGTGCTGTCGAATCTAACCGGCAATTTTTGCCAGCATCCTGCTGAGATCATCCCGGCTCAGCGGGTTCCTGTCCGTCACATAATGCAGTGTCATACCTTCGATAAAAGCATCCAGCATGCGAGCGGTTATCGGGTCAAAAAAGGCCTCGAGCGCTTGTTGGCTGCGACACATCCAATCCTGCATGATGATTTTTAGTTCAGGATTGCGATTTGCGTATGCATAGAGTTGATACATCACTTGAAGGTTGTATGACGTGGCGATTTTCTCACCGCAAATCATGTCGACTATCGCTTCGCAGGCTTCATCGCGATTACGGGCCTGCTCAATGCGGCAACGATAATCGTCTGACATTTGATGCGCAAACTGTGTAAAGGCTTCGCTCAAAAGCGATTCGATGCCCTCGAAATAGTAGGTCATCGATCCCAGCGAGACACCTGCCGCTTCGGCAATTTTGCGGTGCGTGATATGGCTAATTCCGTGTTCCACCAGCATATCCAGCGTGGCTTGCAAAATACGCGAACGGCGGTCGGGGTCGTTGCGTCGCGGTGCTTTAGTCATCATTTTCGCTCGGTAAAAACAGACTCAAAAGAGTTTACCAGGCAATGTGTACAAATGTACACAAACTTGCTAGTGTAATTTCCATTCGCCGCCAACCGGTACTTCCATGCCTGCCGCCATTAGTCATCGCAAAGCGACTCAACGTCGCACCTGGGCGCTGTTCGCCTTTTTCTTCCTGCCCGGCCTCGTCATGGCCTCCTGGGCCACCCGTACTCCAGCCATTCGTGACACACTCAGCGTTTCAACTGCCGGTATGGGTATCGTGCTATTTGGCCTGTCGATTGGTTCGATGAGCGGCATTTTATGTTCAGGCTGGCTGGTTAAACGTTTTGGTACGCGCAATATTATTCGCAGCGGCATGACGCTGATGGTCACTGGCATGCTGGTGATGGGCGCCGCGCTGTTCCTGGCGTCTCCAGTTCTGTTCGCAACTGGCCTGGCAATCCTCGGGGCGGGACTGGGTTCGGCTGAAGTGGCAATGAACGTCGAAGGCGCAATTGTTGAAGGGCTGCTAAAAAAGACCGTATTACCCATGATGCACGGCTTTTATAGCCTCGGCACATTAGCAGGCGCGGGAATTGGCATGAGTCTGACCGCCCTGAACGTCACCGCGTATGGGCATCTTTTAGTGATTGGCCTGGTGGTTATCACCCCGATTGTTATTGCTATTACTGCAATCCCACACGGTGTCGGGAAAAATAATGCCGATGCTAATACTGATAATGGGCACGAACCTCATCCGCCCTTTTATAAAGATTTACAGCTGATTTTAATTGGCACGATTGTACTGGCAATGGCGTTTGCTGAAGGTTCTGCCAACGACTGGCTGCCACTGCTGATGGTCGATGGCCATGGGTTTAGCCCAACCTCAGGTTCAATGATTTATGTCGGTTTCACGCTGGGCATGACGGTCGGGCGTTTTACCGGCGGCTGGTTTATCGATCGCTACAGCCGTGTAGCCGTGGTTCGCGCCTGCGCAATGATGGGGATTTTAGGCATCGGCTTAATCATCTTTGTGGATAACACCTTTGTGGCTGGTATTTCCGTTATTTTATGGGGACTGGGAACCTCTCTCGGTTTCCCATTAACCATTTCCGCAGCGGGCGATACCGGCCCGGATCCGGCAACTCGCGTCAGTGTGGTTGCGGCTTCAGGCTATATCGCGTTTTTAGTTGGCCCGCCGTTGTTGGGCTTCTTAGGCGAACATTACGGCCTGCGCCTGGCTATGTTAGTGGTATTGAGTTTAATGGTGGTCGCCGCACTGGTTGCGAAAGCCGTCGCTAAACCAACCGATCTTGTGACCAATTCGCTTGAAGGGAGAGTTCGATGAGTGTGAAATTAATTGCCGTCGACATGGATGGTACGTTCCTGGACGATAATAAAGATTACAACCGTGCGCGTTTTGCGGAGCTTTATGCGCAGATGAAAGATCAAGGCATTCGATTTGTGGTCGCCAGCGGCAACCAATATTACCAGCTCATTTCATTCTTCCCGGAGATCGCCCACGAGATTTCTTTCGTTGCCGATAATGGCGGCTGGGTGGTCAGCGAAGGCAAAGATACCTTTAACGGTGAGCTGACAAAGCAGGAATTCAACACCGTCATCGATCATCTTTTGACGTTGCCGCATGTGGATATCATCGCTTGTGGCAAACGCAACGGCTACACCCTGAAAAGCTATGATGATGCGTTTATCAAAATGGCGCGCAGTTATTATCACCGCCTGGAAGTGGTCGAAAACTTCTCAAATCTGGATGACGTGTTCTTTAAATTCGCCCTGAATCTGCCAGATAATTTATTAGATGACACCATGGATTCTCTGGCTGCGCAATTAGACGGAATTATGGTGCCGGTCACCAGCGGCCATGGCTCGATTGACCTGATTATCCCCGGTGTTCACAAAGCGAATGGCTTGCGAATATTACAGGAAAAATGGGGCATTGATGACAGCGAAGTGGTGACGTTTGGCGATGGCGGGAACGATATCGAAATGCTACGCCAGGCAAAATATGGGTTCGCGATGGCGAATGCGCCGGAAAAAATTAAGCAAATCGCCGCTTATCAGACCGGGCACTGCAATGAACAAAGTGTGTTGAATGTGATTGAGCGAGCGCTGAAAAAAGAAGCGCCGTTTAACGCGTAATATTGAATCAGGGGCTGAAAAGCCCCTTCTTTTATAATTGCTTAAGCAACAGCAAAATACCGTAGCCCAGCAGGGCCGACCATAACAGCATTGGCAGTGAATAATAGTGGAAGCGAATCCAGATGCGGCGGTCATTTGCCATGCGTAATGCAATCAAATTCGCCAGCGATCCCGGCAATAACCCAAAACCACCGATGTTGACTGCAAAGGCGAGTAACAGGGAAGCAGGAACGTAATTCAGTAATAAAATGGTCGAGGGAACATTACTGATAACCTGCGATAGACCGATTCCTAACGCAAATAACCCACTGGACGGGAGTTGATTTATTCCCGCTAAAGTCTGTTGTAACACCGGAAGCTGTGTGATCAGGTAGACGTCGATAAACATCACCATAAATACCAGCAATAGACTCCAGTCGATACTCAGCAATACGCGCCTTGCCAGCAGTAAAAAGCCTACAGCCACCACGGCCAGTCCCCATATTTCCTGCTTTAATTCCAGGGCGACGATAAAGATGATGTAGAACGCGACGCAACTCATCACCAGACGCGGCTGCCAGTCATGAAGTTTATCGTGAGTGTGATACGTGAGCTTTTTATGCGGAAAACAGAACCAGCAGAGCACCAACAAGCTGAACATTATCGCCAGCGCCAGCGGCACCATTTGCCAGGTAAATTCACCGAACGATAATCCCGAACGTCCCCACAGCAAAATATTTTGCGGGTTGCCAATGGGCG
Source organism: Buttiauxella sp. BIGb0471 (assembly GCF_024807715.1). Classification (NCBI taxonomy): domain Bacteria; kingdom Pseudomonadati; phylum Pseudomonadota; class Gammaproteobacteria; order Enterobacterales; family Enterobacteriaceae; genus Buttiauxella; species Buttiauxella sp. BIGb0471. Next base: position 270,341 of record NZ_JANUEU010000002.1, on the reverse strand, counting down.
TGAGCATCGAACCTGCGTTGACCGCTAAAGCCTCAAATATGATGAGACGATTAATCGGTATCGCACACAATTTTTTCAGCGTGATAGTCAGCGGCACGATAATAAACAGCGCGACGTCGTTAGTCAGAAACGTTGAAAGTAATGCCGCAGCGCTGACCAGGAATATCGCCAGCGTTCGTTCATTATCAAACCGCTTCACCATGCGGCGGCCCAGCACATCGAAATAACCGCTCAGTTCCACGCCTTTGGTCAACATCATTAAACCCGCAAGCGTAATGATAGTGTGCCAGTCAATGGCATGAACCCAATGCTGCGGCTGAAAAGGCGCGGCAAAACTCAGAATAACGCCCACGATAAGCAATAGATGAAGAAAGCGATCGCGAGCAAACGGGCGCACCAGGTTCAGTAACATTGCTACTTAAATCCCCGCTGCTCGCTAAACAAGCGGAAGGCTTCCAGCGTTTCTTCACTCACGTGGTGCTCAACACCTTCGGCGTCAATTCTGGCCGTTTCAGGGCTGATGCCCAGTGCGAGAAAAAAGTTTTCAACGATTTGATGACGCTCACGGCTCATTTGCGCCAGCTTCTCGCCTTCTGCCGTCAGAAATACGCCGCGCCATGGAATTTGTTCAATAAGCCCCACCGAGGCGAGTCTTTTTAACATTTTAGCAACCGTTGGCTGAGAGACGCCAAGCCTTGCCGCCATATCAACCTGGCGGACTTCCCCCACTTCACGAATCAAATCAGAAATCAGCTCAACGTAGTCATCAATCAATTCACGGCGATGCGCTTCCCGCACCTGCCGAAAGCCTTCGACATGCTCTTCAACGTTTACCAACTGCGTCATTTTTTGTTTATTTTTTTGGCCTGGCGTACGGCTCATGATGCTTCCTCATGCAGGGGTGCGGCATCGTCCGATGACGAGCTTTGGCCCCATTGTAAACCAGCATCACCCAAGCACAAAAATTTAACGAATTAGCAATAGCTATACAATATAGCCTGTGCTATATCTGTATGTAATGCAGTCAGCCTTAAAAGGAATTGAAGGCAGCAGATGTTATTAGGAGGACAAGATGAATGAATTTAAGAGGTGCATGAGCGTGTTTACACATTCCCCGTTTCAAGTGCGGCTGATGCTGCTCAATATGTTATGTGATTGGGTTTCAGGCAAACCACAGCAGGGTGAAAAACCGAAGTCATAGGCAGCCGCCCTGCCTTCTTCACCCTGAGTCTGACTCGCGTCAGCTATTCCAGCTGTTAGCTTTTCCTTTCATTAGATTCCCTGAAATTACCGTTTGGTCGCACTTTAACCCTACCATTTGTCGGTTTTGTTACCTGCTTCGCAAAACACATTTCTCTTATCAGTTGATCTTCTTATCGTACCGCTCTATCTTCTTGCAGCCCTGCACATGAAGCGGCTCGCAGATGCGGTCCAGTTCCCCTTCTTTTCCGTCTGTCAGGCAGGTTCTTACCCTCGTCGCCAGGGTTTTCGCATGGCGTTTAGTAGATCTCGGTAAACATGAATTTAACGGTTAAAGAAACCCTGACGACCCGCGCAATTGCGCTCAATCCGTGGACTGGCTTTTATTTCCTTCAGTCTTTGCTGATTAACTTCGCTCTCGGTTATGAATTTAGCATTCTGTATGCGGTGGCTTTTAGCTGCGTATTGCTGCTGCTTTGGCGCAGCGCGCCTAAATTCCAGAAGGGTTTGCTGGCAATTTGTAGTTTGATAGCCGCGATGTATTTCCCGTTTGGTCAGGCCTACGGTTCGCCCAACTTTAATACCCTGCTGGCCCTGCATTCGACCAACTTCGAAGAATCCACGGAATTGATGACTATCTTCCCGTGGTACAGCTATTTGGTGTCGGTATTTATTCTGGCGCTTGGCATTATTGCCGTGCGTCGTAAAGTCGCGCCGAAGAAAAGAAACTGGTGTCATTTCGACAGTTTATGTCTGGTTGTCAGCGTGGTTTGTTTCTTTGTGGCTCCGGTGCAAAACCTGGCTTACGGTGGCGTATTTAAATTCAAAGATTCCGGTTATCCGGTGTTCCGCTTCGTCAAAGATGTGGTGGTCAATAACCAGGAAGTAATCGACGAACAGACGCGGATGCAGGCCTTCGCTCAGATGAAGGACACCTGGAATGTGCTGGCGGTAAAACCTAAATATCACACTTATGTGGTGGTGATTGGTGAGAGCGCACGGCGTGATGCTCTTGGCGCTTTCGGTGGTCACTGGGATAACACGCCATTCGCCAGCCAGGTCAATGGCAACTTATTTATGGATTATGTTGCCGCCAGTGGTTCAACGCAAAAATCATTGGGGATGACGCTCAACCGGGTTATTGATGGCAAACCGCAATATCAGGACAGCATTATCACCCTCGCCAACCGTGCTGGTTTCCAGACATGGTGGTTCTCAAATCAGGGGCAAATCGGTGAATACGATACCGCAATTGCCAGCATCGCCAAGCGTGCGGATGAAGTGCATTTTTTGAAAAATGGTGATTTTGAAGCGGATAAAAATACCCGTGACGAAGCATTATTAAAGATGACCGCGCAGGTGTTTGCCACCCAGCACACTACCCCGCAATTAATTGTGCTGCACTTGATGGGTTCGCATCCGCAGGCCTGCGACCGGACTCAGGGCAAATACAAAGATTTTGTGCAGTCGAAAGAGACATCTTGTTATCTGTATACCATGACGCAGACCGACGATTTGCTCAAACAGCTCTATCAGCAACTGAAAAATACCGGTGACAGTTTCTCGATGGTTTATTTTTCAGACCACGGACTGGCGTTCAAAGAACGTGGCACCGATGTGCAATATCTGGCACATGATGACGAGTTCCAGCAAAACTTCCAGGTGCCGTTTATGGTGCTTTCAAGCGATGATACCGCGCATCGTCAGATTAAAGCACGCCGTTCAGCCAATGATTTCCTGAACTTCTTCTCAGCGTGGACCGGGATTAAAACCAAAGAGTTAACGCCGAAATACAAGTTCATCTCTGAGCAAAAAGCGGGGCCTATCTATATCACCAACTTTAAGCTCAAGAAGGTGGACTATACTCATTTGCAGACGGATGTGTTTGAAACGCAAACGCGTTAACTCAAATTCAGCGCATAAAAAATCCGCCCCGAGAGGCGGATTTTTTTTCACTCGATTAAAGAGTGAAATTAGAAGCGGTAACCCACGCCTGCGATCCAGGTGCCAACATCAACGTTACGGATGCGGCTCTGCTCGTAGGAAACGTCAAGAGCAACGTTTTCGATTGGGTTGAACTGCAGACCAGCACCGTAAGAGAACCCGTAATCGCTAGAAGAATCTTTGTCCGGGTATGCGGTTGCCAGTGCTTTACCGTAACCAACACCGACTACACCGTAGATGCTAGCCCAGTCGTTGATGCGGAAAGCAGGACCTGCAGTGATGCCGTAGTATTGGCCTTTGCTGTAAACGCCATCTTCGGTGTTGCTTTTCTCAGTGTGAGTGAAAGAAGCGATGTAACCCAGCTGAGTGTCGTTTTCGTAACGGTATTTCAAGTTGAAACCGCCAGCTTTGTTAGCAACGCCCTGCATATCGCTTTGTGCGTAGCCACCGGTTACGGTGCTAGTTGCAGATGCGGTACCAACGGAAACGGCCAGAACACAAGCCAGTGCTGAAAGACATGCAATTTTTTTCATAAACCACCTCAAATGTGCTTCAAGTAACTTCTAAGTTTTTAATATATCAAAATTGTGTAAGAAACTCTGCGACATTTATGTTGTCTAAGGAATCCTTTCATGTAACAGAACATTTCCATTACATCATAGCTCCTTCAATTCATAGCCTTTTTGCCATAAACCGAGACAATTATTGGCATAAATTGCAACATCGTCATCCAGATAATTCTTAAACATATTTGAACAAATCTTATGCAATCACACAGTTATGTTACTGCATCACGCCATTATTTTTTTCAATGAATTCTCAACCAGTCATAAGTTAATCAATTACACTGGGGCTACTTTTAATTTCTTGACCAAACCAGACTTTGACTGACAGGAAGCAGGATGCCCTTATCGCCACGTAAAACCCCCATTTGGTTACCCATTGTCGTGCTTTTGATTGCCATGACTTCCATTCAAAGCGGTGCATCCCTTGCCAAATCCCTCTTCCCGCTGGTTGGGGCGCCGGGCGTAACCGCGCTGCGTCTGACCTTGGGTACGTTGATTCTGGTAGTGATTTTTAAACCCTGGCGATTACGCTTTAAAGCCGAACAACGCTTCCCATTATTAATGTATGGACTGGCGCTCGGTGGGATGAACTACCTCTTCTATTTGTCTATTCAGACGGTGCCGTTGGGCATTGCCGTTGCCCTGGAATTCACAGGCCCGCTTGCCGTCGCGTTGTTCTCTTCCCGACGCGCAGTGGATTTTTTGTGGGTGATTCTGGCCGTGCTGGGACTGTGGTTCTTGTTGCCTCTGGGGCAATCTATTTCGAGCGTCGATTTAACCGGTGCCGCTTTTGCACTGGGCGCCGGGGCTTGCTGGGCGATTTATATTCTGTTTGGTCAAAAAGCAGGTGCTGACCATGGCCCAGCAACGGTTGCCTTCGGTTCACTGATTGCTGCCGTTATTTTTGTACCGATTGGAGCATGGCAAGCTGGTGAAGCGCTCTGGCATTGGTCGCTTTTACCGCTCGGCCTGGGTGTAGCTATTTTGTCTACAGCACTTCCCTACTCGCTTGAAATGATTGCATTGACCCGCTTACCAACACGCACATTTGGCACATTAATGAGCATGGAGCCGGGGCTTGCAGCGTTGTCTGGCATGTTGTTCCTCGGTGAGCATCTGACCCTGGTGCAATGGCTGGCGCTGCTCTCCATCATCGCGGCTTCCATCGGCTCAACCCTGACGATTAAGCGCGAACCGCAGATTACCAGCGTTGACGTAAATTAATTCTCCTCATTATTTACCGTGGTTATTGCGATCACGGTAAATATTCATCACCGATCAAGACTTTATATTCAGGATTACTCTTAGATTTAAATAAAAATAATTCCCATTCACAGCACATCTTCTGTTTATTATCGTTACACCTCGTCATAAATAATATAAAGTAATTTACTAACAATGAGTTACTAAAATCCATCCGGACTCTGCTATTAATCTGATAGGTATTATCTGCTCCAACAAGAATTAAAACCGGTGCTATACTTATTTCCGGTAATTCATTGGACATAACATCAAGAGGACGAAAGATTATGACTACCGCTAAACTGGTAAAAACCAAATCTACTACCTTACTGCATACCCGTAATGATGTTGCAGACAGCGAAAAGAAAGCCACCGTTGAGCTGCTTAATCGCCAGGTTATTCAGTTCATTGATTTGTCGTTGATTACCAAGCAAGCGCACTGGAACATGCGTGGTGCAAACTTTATTGCCGTTCATGAAATGCTGGACGGGTTCCGCACAGCTCTTACCGACCATCTTGACACCATGGCAGAACGCGCCGTTCAACTCGGAGGCGTGGCTCTCGGTACCACCCAGGTCATTAACAGCAAAACGCCATTAAAAAGCTATCCGCTGGACATCCACAGCGTTCAGGATCACCTGAAAGAGTTGGCCGATCGTTACGCGATTGTGGCAAACGATGTGCGTAAAGCTATCAGCGAAGCTAAAGATGAAGATACCGCAGACATCCTGACTGCCGCTTCACGCGATCTGGATAAATTCCTGTGGTTTATCGAATCAAATATCGATTAATGGCCATTTAAATCCCTGTCCGGGGATTAAATTGTTATCTCATCCTCCCGTTTTCGGGAGGATGCCTGCACCATTTTAGCGCACGTAATTGTTTATCCCTGCCGCATAAGTTACTCATTTGTAATAATCACTTCACACAATCGTTAACGGATGATTGTTTTACCACCTTAAACTGCGGTAAAACTAAACATCGGTCTTACTCACGCAATCTCGCACCAAAATTGGGCACCACAACAGTGCATTGCAACTGGCTTGCAACCATTTTTGTGCAATGTTACAAATTCACATCCTTGCAAAACAGTATGTTGTAGATCTGGCACGATTCTTCCATGCTGCGGCTTACTGATGCAGGGGATTGCCCCATGGATAAACAAGGAAATGCTATGAAGTCGATTTTGAAAGTTTCACTGGCTGCACTCACTCTGGCTTTTGCGGTTTCTTCCCACGCCGCTGATAAGAAACTGGTCGTTGCGACCGACACCGCATTTGTTCCTTTCGAGTTTAAACAAGGCGATAAGTACGTCGGCTTTGATATCGATTTGTGGGATGCCGTAGCAAAAGAATTAAAACTGGATTACACCCTTAAGCCTATGGATTTCAGCGGCATCATTCCTGCGCTGCAAACCAAAAACATTGACCTCGCGCTGGCGGGTATCACCATCACCGAAGAACGTAAAAAAGCGATCGAATTCTCTGATGGCTACTACAAAAGCGGCCTGTTGGTGATGGTTAAAGCCGACAACGACAGCGTAAAAAGCGTGAAAGACCTTGATGGTAAAGTTGTTGCTGTTAAGGGCGGCACCGGTTCTGTTGATTACGCGAAAGCGAATATCAAAACTAAAGACCTGCGCCAGTTCCCGAACATCGACAACGCCTATATGGAACTGGGCACTAACCGTGCTGACGCTGTTCTGCACGACACACCAAACATCCTGTACTTCATCAAGACTGCGGGCCAGGGCAAATTCAAAGCCGTGGGCGATTCTCTTGAAGCACAGCAGTATGGTATCGCCTTCCCTAAAGGTAGCGACGACCTACGCACTAAAGTTAACGGCGCGCTAAAAACCCTGAAAGAGAACGGCACATACAACGAAATCTACAAAAAATGGTTCGGCACTGAGCCAAAATAATAACTCTAAAATGATTTAAGTAAGACCTCAGGGGCGACTTTCGCCCCTGCTATTTTTGAACCACGGTAACATATAGGAATTAATCATGGAGTTCGACTGGAGTGCCATTTGGCCTGCAATCCCGCTTTTAATTGAAGGCGCCAAAATGACCTTGTGGATTTCGGTCCTCGGGCTTTGCGGCGGTCTGATAATTGGTCTGGTCGCAGGCTTCGCCCGTACTTACGGCGGCTGGATTGCCAACCACATCGCATTAGTATTCATTGAAGTGATTCGCGGTACGCCAATTGTGGTGCAGGTCATGTTTATTTACTTTGCCCTGCCAATGGCCTTTAACGACCTGCGCATTGACCCGTTCAGCGCCGCCGTCGTAACGATTATGATCAACTCCGGCGCGTACATTGCGGAAATTACCCGTGGTGCGGTGCTGTCGATTCATAAAGGTTTTCAGGAAGCAGGCCTGGCATTGGGCTTGTCTAAGCGTGAAACTATTCGCCACGTGATTATGCCGCTGGCGCTGCGTCGTATGCTGCCGCCATTGGGCAACCAGTGGATTATCAGTATCAAAGATACGTCGCTGTTCATCGTTATCGGTGTGGCTGAATTGACCCGTCAGGGGCAAGAAATTATTGCCGGAAACTTCCGTGCGCTGGAGATCTGGAGCGCCGTTGCGGTCTTCTATCTGATTATTACTTTGGTGCTGAGCTTCGTGCTGCGTCGCCTTGAAAGAAGGATGAAAATCCTGTGATTGAATTTAAAAATGTTTCTAAGCACTTTGGCAAAACCCAGGTGCTGCACAATATCGATCTCGATATTAAACAAGGTGAAGTCGTCGTTATTATCGGGCCGTCTGGTTCGGGTAAATCCACGCTGCTGCGCTGCATTAACAAACTTGAAGATATCACCAGCGGCGACCTGTTCGTTGATGGTCTGAAAGTAAACGATCCGAAAGTTGATGAACGCCTGATTCGTCAGGAAGCAGGCATGGTGTTCCAACAGTTTTATCTGTTCCCACACCTGACTGCGCTGGAAAACGTCGCCTTTGGCCCGATTCGTGTCCGTGGTTTGAAAAAAGACGCGGCCGATAAACTGGCTAAAGAACTGCTGGCAAAAGTGGGCCTCGCCGAGCGTGCGCATCACTATCCTTCAGAGCTTTCCGGCGGCCAGCAACAGCGTGTGGCTATTGCCCGTGCGCTGGCAGTTAAGCCGAAAATGATGCTGTTCGATGAGCCAACATCTGCACTTGACCCGGAACTGCGCCATGAAGTTCTGAAAGTTATGCAGGATCTGGCCGAAGAAGGCATGACGATGGTTATCGTGACTCACGAAGTTGGTTTTGCTGCCAAAGTCGCATCGCGCCTGATCTTTATTGATAAGGGCCGCATTGCTGAAGATGGCAACCCGCTAGAGTTGATTGAGAACCCGCCAAGCCAGCGTTTACAGGAATTCTTGCAGCACGTTTCTTAAAATAACGTCCAGGGCGGGTAAGCGAATGCGACCCCGCCGCTTTAAAGTTGGTGGATGACGCCTACGGCTTATCCCCCCTACAAAACCAATCCCGGCGTAGGTCGGATAAGCGCAGCGTCATCCGACATCAGTCCAACGTTCACACCAGATAATTCCCGTTTTCTCGCCGCCTTCTCCCTGCCCTCTATAATTATTCCTTTGTCTGACTTTCAGTCCGGAGGAACGCCGTGCCGCTACTCTTGCTCCTACTGTGCATGTTTAGCTTTCAAACGCAGGCCGTGACTCTCCCGGCTGCCGCCGTCGCCGCTCAACAAAACTCTACCGCCCCACCCGCCGAACCTAATCTTGAAGAAAAAAAGAAAGCCTATTCCGCGCTGGCCGATGTGCTGGATAACTCGCAATCACGCAACGAGTTAATTGCTCAGTTGCGCAAAGTCGCCGCCACGCCGCCGCCTGAGCCGGTGCCCGCTATCGTTCCACCAGAGCAACTAAGCGACGACAAAACGGTTCTCGAAAATGTCACCGATGTCAGTCGCCATTACGGCGGTGAATTAGCCCAGCGTTTTGCTCAACTGCACCGCAATATTACCGGTGCTCCGCATAAGTCGTTTAATCCACAGACTTTCTATAACGCACTCACGCATTTTACGATGCTCGCCGTCAGCGTTTTCGCTTTCTATTTGTTGATTCGCAGCTGTATGACGCCGGTCTGGACGCGCATGGGCAAATGGGGGCGCAAAAAGAATCGCGACCGCTCGAGCTGGTTCCATCTGCCGCTGATGATCATTGGCGCATTTATCATCGACTTACTGCTCCTGGCATTAACGATTTTCGTCGGACAAATATTTAGCGACATGATGAACGCAGGCAGTCGCACCATCGCCCGCCAGCAGGGGCTATTTCTCAATGCCTTTGCGTTAATAGAATTCTTCAAAGCGATATTGCGATTAATATTCTGCCCGCGTTTCCCCGATTTACGTCCCTTCCCGGTCAGTGACCAGAACGCGCGATACTGGAATATCCGCCTTGCTGGTTTAAGCAGCCTGATTGGCTACGGCATTCTGGTCGCGGTGCCGATTATCTCCAACCAGGTCAACGTACAAGTCGGCGCGATAACCAATGTTTTGATAATGCTGTGCATTATGCTTTGGGCGCTGTATCTGATATTCACCAATAAACGCCATATCCAACAAAGCCTGATTCAACTGGCTGACCGCTCGATGGCGTTTTTCAGCCTGTTTATTCGCGCTTTCGCGCTGGTCTGGCACTGGCTGGCGAGCGCTTACTTTGTGGTGTTGTTCTTCTTCTCGCTATTCGATCCTGGTAACAGCCTCAAATGGATGATGGCGGCTTCTCTGCATAGTCTGGCGATTATCAGTATTGCTGCGTTTATCTCAGGAATGCTGTCACGCTGGCTGGCGAAAACCATCTCGCTTTCACCACAGGTTCAGCGCAATTACCCGGAACTGCAAAAACGGCTGAATGGCTGGATTTCAGCGCTGTTGAAACTGGCGCGTATTCTGACCGTGTGCGTTGCCGTGATGATGCTGCTCAATGCCTGGGGATTGTTTGATATGTGGGCATGGCTCACCAACGGTGCCGGTGAGAAGACTATCGACATTATCATCCGCATTGTGTTGATTTTGCTGTTCTCAGCCGTTGGCTGGACGTTGCTGGCAAGCCTGATTGAAAACCGCCTGGCGTCTGATATTCATGGTCGCCCGATGCCCAGCGCACGTACCCGCACGCTGCTTACCTTGTTCCGTAACGCGCTGGCGGTCGTTATCAGCACCATAACCATTATGATTTTACTGTCAGAAATTGGGGTGAATATCGCACCGTTACTCGCCGGGGCTGGCGCTCTGGGGTTAGCCATCAGTTTCGGGGCGCAAACGTTGGTCAAAGACATTATTACCGGGGTGTTTATTCAGTTTGAAAATGGGATGAACACTGGAGATTTAGTCACTATCGGGCCGATTACCGGCAGCGTTGAGCGCATGTCAATTCGTTCGGTTGGTGTGCGCCAGGATACCGGGGCGTATCACATCATTCCGTGGTCATCGATAACCACGTTCGCCAACTTTGTGCGCGGCATTGGTTCGTTTGTCGCCAACTATGACGTAGACCGGCAGGAGGATGTCGACAAAGCCAACCGTATTCTGAAAGAAGCGGTGCATGAACTGATGGAGCAGGAAGATATTCGCAAACTGGTGATTGGTGAACCGTCGTTTGCCGGGATTGTCGGGCTGACTAATCAGGCGTTTACGGTGCGCGTGTCGTTCACAACCCAGCCGCTGAAGCAGTGGTCGGTGCGATTTGCTTTAGATGGGATGGTGAAAAAGCACTTTGATGCGGCAGGCATTCGCCCGCCAGTACAAACGGTGCAAGTGATGCAACCGGGTGCCGATGCCGCTCAGGCGCTACAGGACGCGCAGGCAGCAGCGGGAACGCTGCCACCAGCAAATCCTACGGTATGACTATTTATAACGCGTAGCGGCCCAACGAGCGCGTTGTGCGTCGTTCATAAAGGTCCAGGCAATGAAACGACTCTGTTTCTGCCCCTGGGCCATCTCTTTCTTCACCACTTTCTCTACGCCCGCTTCCTGCAACGCGCGATAAATCAACGGCAGGTTTTCGCCTCGGGAGACCAATGACGTGAACCACTGCACCTGGCGGCCAAATTCTTTGCTCTCTTTCGCCATCTGGCTAACAAAAGCGACTTCGCCACCTTCGCACCACAACTCTTGCTCACGACCACCAAAATTCAGGGCGCCGTCTTTAGCCTGGCCGAGGTTAACGCGTTTACGCTCGCTGCCGCTGCGTGCCGCCTGCGCTGAATCATGGAACGGCGGGTTGCACAACGTGGCATCAAACATTTCATTCTTATGAATCACGCCCGGCAAGATAGCCGCAGGATTTTTTTGGCGGCGCACACGAATCAGGCGCGAAAGCCCCGGATTAGCGTCAATAATTGCGGTCGCACTGCGCATCGCTTCCGGGTCAACATCCGTCCCGGTAAAACGCCAGCCGTATTCATGCTGCCCGATAAGCGGATAAATGCAGTTCGCGCCCACGCCCACATCCAACACAGAAGCCTGAGAAGGCACAACGCCGCCATTCCCTTCAGCCAGCAGATCGGCCAAATGGTGAATATAATCAGCACGACCCGGAACTGGCGGGCAAAGAAAACCTTCTGGAATATCCCAATGTTTCACACCGTAGAAATGGGCCAGCAGCGCCTGATTCAATGCCTTCACCGCCTGTGGGTCGGCAAAATCAACAGTCGTTTCGCCGTGTGGGCCTGGGCGTAAAAATGCGCTCAGCGCCGGGCTACTTTGTTCAAGTGCCGGAAAATCATAACGGTTACGATGGCGGTTGCGTGGGTGCAGACCCGGTTTGGTGGTGGCAGAGGTTTTCATTGCGGCTTCTCCTTGTGTGGGCGCGTAAGATACTCTGTGAAGCCAGCGGCGTAAACACGCCACGTCAATTTCATCACGCAAGCAGAGGTTTTATGTCCGTGAAACGCTATTACTATGAACCGGCCGATGGCCACGGTTTACCACATGATCCGCTTAACGCGATCATCGGCCCTCGCCCTATCGGCTGGATTGCTTCGTATGACAGCCACGGGAACCGTAATCTGGCCCCGTATAGCTTCTTTAATTGTTTTAATTATCGCCCACCGATTATTGGTTTTGCCAGCAGCGGCTGGAAAGACAGCGTGCAAAATATTCTCGACACCAAAGAATTCGTCTGGAACCTTGCGACACGCGAACTGGCGGAACAGATGAATGAAACCTCAGCGTCCATTCCGCGCGGCGAAGATGAATTTGCCCGCGCCGGATTAACTGCCGTTCCTGGTCAAAAAGTTAAAGCCAGTCGGGTTGCTGAAAGCCCGGTTAACTTTGAATGCCGTTTGTCGCAATGCATTCAGTTAACGAGTGCCGACGGTACGGCGATTTATAGCTGGCTGGTGCTGGGCGAAGTCGTCGCGGTGCATATTGATGAAGCCTTGTTGATAGACGGTATTTATCAGACTGCGCTGGCGAAACCTGTGCTGCGCGCGGGTGGCCCGTCAGCTTATTACACCATTGATGAAACGCACCGTTTCGATCTGATTCGCCCGGACGCACGATAAAACTAACAAAATCATAAGCCTGTATCTATATGATTTGTAAGAATTTCGTCAAGTAATGTCGTTCAAAAAATGAGCATGAGTTCATCAATTTTTTGCGTCTTTTAATTATCACATTAGACCTACACTTTCAGTGTTGATGGTTTTTTAATCGACCCCTAAAAGCGATGAGGATGTGATTATGAAAAAATTGCTGTATTTTTCTGCGGTTGTCACCCTTGCGGCATTACCGTTTGCTTCCATGGCAGCCCAAGAAATGAGTGATATGAACACAGGCCAACTACGTCCGGCAGGAACCGTTTCTGTCACTGGCGCTTCAAGCCTTGATGATCTGCAAGCCAAACTTGGAGAGAAAGCGAAAGAGGAAGGAGCAAAAGGTTTTGTTGTTAACTCGGCTAGCGGTAATGAACGTATGTTCGGCACCGCGACTATTTATAAATAGTCTCAAGAAATCCCCTGAGGGGTTCCAATAATAACGGTTTCCACAACAGGAGACCGTTATTTTATTGTTAAGTTTAAGTTCTAATTAACACATTAATAAAAATCCATAGTAATTCCGCATTAAAACATCGGTATTTCCTTGCATTCATCGCTTTAATCCGAAATTAATAACCCTCGCAAACAAAATTGCATTTATTAATAAATTCAGAAAGGTGAGCAAGGGCACAAAAAAGATCCAAACCAATCCCATTCGATTAAAAATGTGACCTCGATACACCCTGGTTATCGGACAAATACAATAAGCTGTCATACAGCAATAACAATCTCTCATCCTCACTTAATATTTTATGCAGGGAGCATTATTTATGAAATTTTTAACTCTACCTCGCCAATTACTCTGTGCCTCACTGATGACTTTATGTGCCACTGGCGCAAATGCCGCAGATAAAATCACCTTAAAACTGGCGCATAACCTGGAGCGTAGCCATGTTGTGCATCTGGCATTTGAAGAATTAGCCAAAGAGGTACAACAACTTTCTGATGGTAATATGCGTATTCGTATTTACCCAAGCAGCCAAATGGGCAGCGCGCGCGAAACACTGGAGCTTTTGCAAAACGGTGCGCTGGATATGACGAAAGGTTCGGCCAGTGATTTGGAATCTTTTGACAATACTTACGCTATTTATAATTTGCCGTATTTATTTAAAGACCAGCAGCATTTTAATCGCGTGGTGTTTGGTGAAGTCGGCAAAGAAATTATGAAATCAACGAAAGATAAAGGATTCTTCGGTATTTCTGCCTATGTTGCCGGCACCCGTAGTTTCTATGCTAAAAAACCGATTACCAAACCAGAAGATTTAAAAGGGCTTAAAATTCGTGTCCAGGCAAGCCCTACAACATTAAAAATGGTTGAATTGATGGGCGGCTCACCCACTCCTATTTCATTCGGTGAAGTGTATACCGCGATGCAACAAGGCGTGGTTGATGGTGCAGAAAATAACGTGCCGTCATGGGTTCAGACTCGCCATATCGAAATCGCTAAAGTGTTCTCTGAAGATGAACATACTTCCATCCCAGACTTCCTCGTTATCTCCACGAAAACCTGGCAAAAGCTGTCACCTGAACAGCAGCAAATCCTGATGAAAGCGGCGAAAAACTCCGAAGCGTATCAACAAAAGCTTTGGGAGAAAGTCGATGCTGACTCACGTGCTCAGGCTAAAGCCATGGGCGCGACTATCGTCAGCGTTGATAAAGCCCCATTCCGCGCCGCAGTAAAACCGCTGTATGACGACTTCGCCAAAGATCCTAAACAGGCTGCGTTGCTGGCTAAATTTGAATCCGCTGCTGAGTGATTTAGAGCGGTAAGTTTCAGCGGGTGATCAGTCATCGCCCGCTCTTCCAGGTTAAATTTCAGGTATGCAAACATGATACTTAAGCCCATAAAGCTTGCGGTAGACCGGACTATTGCCACTTTTTCCGTACTGGTGATGGTTGCTCTGGTCGTCTGCGTGGTGTGGCAGGTTTTCAGCCGCTACGTCCTCAATCAACCCAGTACCCTCACCGATGAACTGGCACGTTTTCTGATGATCTGGGTGGGACTGCTGGGCGCATCTTATACCGTTGGCGCACAACGCCATCTTTCCATCGATTTCCTATCGATGATGCTTCCAGATAATAAAAAACCGCTGCTTAACATCGTTATCAACTCGCTGATATTGCTGTTTTCAGCGACGGTTATCGTCAACGGTGGCCTGAAACTGATTGAAAAAACATTAGCCACTTCGCAGCTCTCAGCGGCGTTACAAATCCCGATGGGTTATGTCTACATTGTGCTGCCATTAAGCGGGGCAATTATGATGTTTTACTCGCTCTATTTTATCCTGACCGACGCTCACACTCTGGTCAGCAAGGAAGGGAAATAATGGAAACTTATATCGCCCTCACTTTATTTGGTGCGTTCTTCGTTCTGGTGTTTATCGGGGTGCCTATTTCGTTTGCGATTGGGATTGCCACCGTTTCCTCTATGTTGCTGATGTTCCCGTGGGATGTGGCGGTCATCACTGTTTCGCAGCGTCTCGCCAACGGCCTGGATAACTTTGCGCTGCTGGCGATTCCGTTTTTTATTTTTGCCGGAACCCTGATGAACAGCGGTGGAATAGCCATCCGCTTAATTAATCTCGCACAAATTATGGTTGGCCGTATTCCCGGTTCTCTGGGCCACGTCAACGTCCTGGCGAATATGATGTTTGGCTCCATCTCCGGTTCGGCTGTTGCCGCTGCCGCAGCCGTAGGGGGAACACTTTCCCCGATTCAAAATAAAGAAGGTTATGACCCGGCGTTTTCAACGGCGGTGAACGTTTCATCGTGCATTACCGGGCTGCTGATTCCGCCTTCTAACGTGCTGATTGTGTTCTCGCTGACGGCGGGTGGCGTATCGGTGGCATCGTTATTTATGGCCGTTTATTTGCCGGGCATCTTAATGGGCCTGTCAATCATGCTGGTGTGTTGGATTATCTCCCGGCGCCGCGGCTATCCGGTATCTGCACGTCCAACCTGCGCACAAGCGGCAAAAGCGTTCCTCGACGCGTTACCAAGCCTGTTGCTGGTGATTATCGTCATGGGCGGGATTCTGGGCGGCGTATTCACCGCGACAGAAGCCTCAGCCATCGCGGTGGTTTACACCTTCGTCCTTTCGGTGCTTATCTATCGCGAAGTGAAATGGCGTGATTTACCAAAACTCATCCTTGATTCAGTGGTGACAACCTCGATTGTTCTGCTGCTCATTGGTTTCTCGGTTGGCATGTCCTGGGCCATGACCAACGCGGATATTCCCTACATGATTAGCGATGCGCTGATGGGTGTCTCGGATAACCCGCTGGTGATTCTGTTGCTTATCAACATCGTGCTGCTCATTGTCGGCATCTTTATGGATATGACGCCAGCGGTACTTATCTTCACGCCAATCTTCCTGCCTATCGCGCAAGATTTGGGGATGGATCCGGTTCACTTCGGCATCATGATGGTGGCTAACTTGTGCGTCGGCTTGCTGACTCCTCCGGTTGGCAGCGCACTGTTTGTCGGCTGCTCGATTACGGGCGTTAAAATTCAGAATCTGATCAAACCGTTGCTGCCCTTCTATGCCGCGCTGTTTGTCTCACTGATGATGATTACCTACATCCCTGAGATTTCCCTGTTTATTCCTCGGCTGTTGGGACTGATGTAAATCCTGCCTTATGGTGGATGACGCTGGCGCTTATCCACCCTACAAACCCTTCAGGAACGGCGTAGGTCGGATAAGCGCCAGCGTCATCCGACAGCCAACTTCACCATAAGCAATCACTTGATACTTTTATTAACCATCTGTGAATTAACTCACTTTATTCGCCGCTAACAATGTCTACTGTATACAACACAAGAATTGTCTCTTGTGATTCCTTACGGAGCGGTAACAATGAAAAACCTGATGGCCGCAATAGAAGCAAAGCTGATGCCACTTGCCGGAAGAATGGCGCAACAACGCCACCTCGGGGCCATTCGCGATGCGTATATCTCGTTTATGCCTTTTATTATTGTCGGTTCAATCCTGCTGGTTATCTCCTCTTTCCCAAGCACTGCCTATCAACAGTTTATGGCGTCGATTTTTGGTGAAGGTTGGTCTGCAACTATCGAAATCCCGTTTAATGCCATCTTCTCGACTATGGCGGTGTTCATTAGTTTCCTGGTCGCTTATCGTCTGGCGGAGCGCTATGACATCGACAAAATGTCCGCCGGGATTTTGTCTCTCTCCTGCTTCCTGATTCTTACCCCCTTCGCTAAAACCCAGGAAATTGGCAACCTCATTCCGATGGAATGGTTGGGTTCAAAGGGTTTGTTTGTCGCGATGCTCGGAGCGATTGCCAGCACTGAATTATTTGCCTGGATGCTAAGCCGCAACTGGGTGATCCGTATGCCGGATGGCGTACCACCTGCGGTACAAAAATCGTTCGCGGCTTTGATTCCATCGCTGCTGATTCTGGTAATTGCGCTCGCGATTCGCGTGCTATTCGCCCGCACGGATTACCACACTATTCACCAGTTTGTTTACGAAGTGCTGGCTACGCCAATTCGCCACTTCGGGACTTCTTATGTTGGCGCGTTATTTACTTGCTTTAGCATTACCAGCCTGTGGTCGGTCGGGATTAACTCAGGCTCGATGGTCAACGGCATCCTGCGTCCATTCTGGATGGAAAACCAGATGGAGAACCTGACCGCAACGCAGGCAGGTTTGCTGCCTCCGCATGTTGTCACCGAGCAGTTCTACGACATGATTTGGATGGGCGGCGCGGGAGCCACCTTGTCTCTGGTGATTGCTATGCTGTTATTTGCCCGCAGCCAACACATTAAGAATGTTTCGCGTCTCGCTGCCGGTTCTTCCATCTTCAACATTAACGAGCCGGTGCTGTTTGGCCTGCCAGTCATCATGAACCCGATAATGCTCATCCCATTTAACCTGGTACCGCTGGTGCTCGTAACGGTGCAATACACCGCCATGTCGATCGGTTGGGTCGCCACCACCACTGGGGTCTATATCCCATGGACGCTGCCGCCAGTATTAAGCGGGTTTATCGTTACCGGGCATCTCAGCGGCGCTGTAATTCAGCTCATCAATCTGTTGATTGGCGCCATCATCTATCTGCCGTTCCTTAAAGTCGTGGACAAGCAATACCGGGCGAATGAAACCCCGGAAATTTCTGCCACCACTAAACCCGCCACGGAGTAAGTAAAACATGACGTTATCGAAAAACTGGGGCGTGATAGCGACCTGGCGTATGGCCTGGGAAGGGGTCAGTGAAGCCGCGCAGTTACTGCAAGGGAACAACGACGCCAGTGGCGCTGCGGTTCGTGCAGTAACGTGCGTTGAAGATTATCCATTTTATAAATCAGTTGGTTACGGCGGTTTACCTAACGAACAAGGTGTGGTTGAACTGGACGCTGCGTTTATGGACGGTTCAACGCTCGCCATCGGCGCGGTGGCCAGTATCCGTGATATCGCTAACCCGATTCTGGTGGCACAAGCCTTAAGCCGCGAGCGCTTCAACAGTTTTATGGTCGGCGAAGGCGCGCAAACCTGGGCGCTCGCGCAAGGTTTTGAGCGCAAAAAAATGCTGACCGATCGCGCCCATCAGCATTATCTCAAGCGTAAACGTGAAACGTTGGATCGCGGCCTCAGCCCGTATACCGGCCACGATACCGTTGGCGTAATTACGCTCGATCAAAATCAGCAGATGTGCGTCGCCACCTCCACCAGCGGCTTGTTTATGAAACGCCCTGGGCGCGTGGGCGATTCACCGGTATCGGGTTCCGGTTTTTATGCCGACAGCCAGATTGGTGCCGCCACCGCCACCGGCCTTGGCGAAGATTTGATGAAAGGCTGTATCAGCTACGAAATCGTCAGCCGAATGGGGCGTGGAATGTCACCCCAACAGGCGGCTGAATCGGCGGTTTACGACCTGGAAAGCCAGTTGATTGCCCGCTATGGTCGCGCCGGTGATTTGTCGGTGGTGTGTATGAATAACCGTGGTGAATACGGTGCAGCCACGACCATTGATAACTTCTCGTTTTCCGTCGCCACGACCACACAAACGCCAGCCGTATTTTTGACAACCCGCGAAGGAAAACACACGCTGATTCGCCCGGCAGATCAGGCATGGCTTGATGCCTATATCGAACGTATTACCGCCGAGGTGATCGTATGAAATGCCAGTTAACTCCCCTTACGCAATGTCCGGCTGATGCGCATTTAATACTGTGGAAAGCTCACGCCAACGCGTGGCCGCAAACGCTGCGCCCGCTGCTGGATGAAATGGCGCTCTCCAGTGAATCGCAAACCACCACTTTCGGTTTAAGCAGCAAATGCCTGCAACTGACGCTTTTATCTGCGGCAGAAATTGAGCGTCATGAAGTGCTGCGCCAGTTAACGGAATACCTGAATAGCGTTTTGCCAGGCCCGCTTTCACACCCTGTCGCCGTCGATATCTCAGGTTTTGACCTGGCAAACCGTGTCGTTTTTGCACGCCTGCGCACCTTCCTGGTGGCAGTGATGAACCGTTTCTATCAGTTGCCGCAGTTGGGATATCGCGCCCAGCAAGCGCAAAGTCACGGGCAACTGTTATTACTGGTGGCAGAACACAACACGCAATCGTCAGAACTGGCTGCGCAAACGCAGGCAGTTGCTCAAGGTATGCTGCTTTCCCGCAAACTGGCCGACACTCCGGCAAATGACTGCCGTCCGCATGATGTGGCCCAACAAGCTGAAAGCTGGGCGAGCGAGCATGCGCAAACGCACTGTGAAATCCTTGATGAACACGCCATTCGCGAGCAGGGTTTAGGTTGTCTTGATGCCACAGGAAAAGGCAGCGACAACCCGCCCCGGCTGGTAACGCTGCGCTGGCAAGGTGGCGCGGAAAACGCACCGTATTACGCGTTTGTCGGCAAAGGCATTACCTTCGATACCGGCGGGATGTGGCTGAAAGAAGGCGAAGGAATGCGCACCATGAAATACGATATGTGTGGTGCTGCCGTGGTGTTCGGGCTGATGGAAATCGTCAAAACGCTGCAACTTCCGCTTAATGTCGTCGCCGTGATGGCGTTGGCCGAAAACATGCCTGGCGTTAATGCCATGCTGCCGGGTGATGTGGTCAAATCGCACGCCGGTCATAGCGTCGAAATTATAAATACCGATGCTGAAGGTCGCCTGGTTTTAGCGGATGCGCTGAGCTACGCCTCAACGCGCTTTAATCCGGCAGCGCTAATTGATGTCGCCACCCTGACCGGAGCGGTAGTTAAAGCCCTGGGGTATGACATCTCCGGGCTGATGAGTAATGATTCCCCCCTTAGCCACCAATTGCAGCAGGCAGCCGATTTAACGCAAGACCGAATCTGGTCGCTGCCGCTCGACGAAAGCTTTGATTCACAAGTCAAAAGCCATATTGCCGACCTCACAAATACACCGCCGAATAACGCGGCCATCGCGGTATCCGCCGCCCAATTCTTAAGTAAGTTTTGCCACCAGTCGCCGTGGGCGCATTTGGATGTCAGCGGCACCGCGTTGAGTCGGGGTAAATTCACCCAGGCCAGCGGCCGCCCTGCTCTGTTACTGACGCAATTCTTACTCGACATCTGCAAAGGAAAGACAAATGAAAAAGATTCTACTGGTATGTGATTTAGGCATGTCGACCAGTCTGGTCGTTAAACGAATGCAGGAAGCGGCGGTGAAACGCCAGCTTGAAGTCGAGATTCAGGCGAAAGGAATGAGCGATTTTAAAAACGCGATTACTGCTTTTGACTGCGCACTGCTTGGCCCGCAAATCGCCTATAAGCTTGCTGACTGCAAACAGATTGCCGCGCCGCTTAATAAGCGTGTTGAAACCATAAATATGATGGATTACGGCATGGTAAACGGAGAGAAGATCCTCGACCACGCGCTGAGCCTGATTAATAAAAGCTAAACTCAATTTATTTGGAGTTTAGCCACGCAGCCGGGGTGAGATTCTTTAGTCGGCTGCGGATAATTCTCTTGTTCAGCAAATCTTCAAACTCCAGCAAAACCGCGCCAAAACCCAGGCGCTTATCGTAACGCTCACCGTTAAGTAACTGTTCCAGCGTTTGCGCCCACTCACCGCTCGCGGCTCTTTCCTGCCAGGCTTCTGGCTCGGCTTCATGCAATGGAACCCCGAGTTTTTGCGCCAGTTGTTGAGTCAACGTGGTAGTACAGGCCGTTAATGACTTTACTTTCAATAGCAAACCCTGCTGCAAAAAACCGACCAGAGCATCAAGCGACTGTTGTTCACCGCGCTCGCGAAGCGCTACGGCCAATAAACCTGAAACCGGACAGCTAAATGCCAGCAACGAGCCGTGTTTATGGCTAATGCTTTCAGGAAGCGAAAACACATCAAGGCGCAAATGTCCGACCGGCTGCTTTAAATCAGGTTTAGCGAGGCGGGATTGCTGCCAATTTTGCAATGTTCTGCTGACACTAGCACGCGAAATACCCTGCTGGACCAGCAATTGCGCGGCTTCCACAAGCTCATCCAGGGAAAGTGATAAACGTACTCGCAGAAAGACCAGCATCGCCTCCTGCTCATGGCTCAACGCACGATGAATGGTATTAGGCCGATGAGATTTGTCATAACAGTCATCTCGCTTACGCCAGCGCCTGACGGTATCCACAGAAATATTCAACTCCTCCGCCAGTTCACTGTCGGTTTTGTCAGAGCTTTGAATATATTTGCGGGTACGCGGCGTGGTGGTGGCGTTGGAGTGCAGCTTGATCTCCATCGAACCTCTTCATCATGAGTTAAGTAAGGTCTTCATTATAAAAGTAAGTGTCGCAGCGGAAAGAGCAAATCCACACATTATCGTAAAAATAGCGCGCAAGCGATTGCAGGCCAGACCAGTTCTAACTTATGAAAAAAAGTAGCAAAAAATGCGGAAAGCGAAGCGGGATCTGGATCACACAATCCGGAATGATGATTCGCGTGCTAATCATCACTTATTTCAATGATTTAACTTAAATTCAAAAAATTTGAACAAGGCCGTCAATTCTATTCGATTTATTCTTCTGCCTAAAAGTGTGACCATAATCACATCGACGGAACAACGTCACCTTAAACAGAATAACCTGCGAGAAATATACTATGAAAACCATCAAATATGCTGTAGCCGCCATCGCCCTGACCACTCTTTCTTTCGGCGCATTCGCTGCACAATCTATCAGCCCATCTGAAGCACAGAACATGAACAAAATCGGTGTGGTTTCTGCTGATAACGCAACGACTCTGGATGGCCTGGAAGCGCAACTGGCTTCTAAAGCAGAGCAAGCTGGCGCGAAAGCGTACTCAATTACTTCTGCTAACACCAACGGCAAAATGAGCGGTACTGCGGTTATCTATAAATAACCCTGCGGTATTGCCCTGATTTACCCTCATATATTTGGAGCGATGCTCCACCCTGCTTGACCCTGTTTTAACCCTTGTTGCCCGCGGCCATTTACCGCGGGCTTTTTTTTGCTTTGCATTCAGCTATTCAGAATGTCTGATTAACGCGAAGTAAACCCTCTTCAAACGTAGCCACCTCACCCGTCGCCATCAGACAGCATGCCATTTGTATTTTCAATGATTGCGGAATAGGTTCAACACCCGCCACACAGCGCTCAATCCAACGGGCGGTCACATCCGGATCTTTACCCGCTGGCAACACGATTTCATCTTCATTGACGTCTGTCTGACGTTCACTCACAACACGTGATCCTAAACTATCAATAAGCGTGATCTGCGGGCAGCGTTGCGGGTTCGCATAAACTTCCCCTTCTGTTCCGTGCATCAGCAGGCCACGCCCGCCAATATCAGCAAAGAACTTCGCCACTTTCGGGACATATTCAGGATGGGAAACGCTGGCAAGACGAAGTGCGGCACTTTCTTCAAACGGTGTCGCCAGTTTGGCGAGCGTATGCGCACTGTTACGCACCCCCATACGCCAGCGCATGGCGAGCTGATCTTCCATCGGCGGGCAAAGCGCACTAATCGGGATATAGACCGGATGATGCGAGTCCAGTTTGGCTTGCGCCTGGCCCGCATAAAGCGTGGGTTCAATGCCCATCAACGTAAAAATGGTTTCAGTTAATACACGAGTGGGATCGTGGCTGACGCCATGCACCACCACCGGAAAACCGAGGCGGTTAAGTAACATCGCTAATAATGGCGTGAGGTTGGCTTGTTTACGCGCGCCGTTATAAGAAGGGATCACAATCGGCATCGGCTTGTTGACCGGAGGAGTCAGGGAGATGACATGGTGCTTCATCGCGTCATAAAAGCCGAGCATTTCCTCCTCGCCTTCGCCTTTAATGCGCAACGCAATCAACACGCCACCAAGTTCAAGTTCAGGTACTTCGCCTCTGAGCATATGGGCGTATAAGCCACGAGCGGTATCAAAATCCAGGGAGCGGGCATGGTTTTTACCGCGCCCTATTTCTTTGATTATTTTACGGTAATCCATTCAGACTCTCCTTTCTATTTCTTGCTCACACGTTTGCGCCGCACCGTTTTTTTAGGTTTGGTATCAATCGGTTTAGCTGATGGCGCTTCAGGCTGACTGATCGGAAACACCGGCAATGCACCCAGTAAACGCTGCCCATAATTTTTGGTCAACAGGCGGCGATCATAAATCACCACTTCACCGTAACAACCGTGGCTACGAATCAAGCGCCCAACCTGCTGAATAAGATTAAACGAAGCACTCGGTAAACTCTGTACTTCAAAAGGATAGCGTTTCAGGGTTTTTAGCCACTCGCCCTCGGTAAGCACAACCGGGCTATCAATCGGTGGGAAAGCGATTTTATGGATATGCACCTGGCTGAGTAAATCGCCTTTTAAATCGAGGCCTTCTGCAAAAGATTGCAGACCAACCAGCACGCTGGTTTCGCCCTGTTCGACGCGCTTGCGGTGCATCTCCACCAGCCGATAACGTGGCTGATCGCCCTGCACTAATAACGTCAGACGCAAGTCGGTGACATGGGTTAAAAACACCTGCATCGCACGGTTGCTGGCAAATAGCACCAGCATGCCTTTATGTTCACCTTTCACCAGTTCGGCACGGAAAAACGCCGCCATTTCAGCCAGATGCTGGGCTTCATTTTCCATCGTTGGTTCGACGGTTAACTGTGGGATGACCAGTTTGCCTTGCTCGACATGATTAAACGGCGAGTCCAGTGCCACAAACCTGTCACCCGCATGTTCGTCTAACCCGCTCATCTCTTTCAGGCGGTCGAATTTATTTAATGAGCGCAGCGTGGCAGAAGTGACGATGACATGCGGCACATTGCGCCACACCAGTTTTTCAAGCTGATCGCTGACGCGAATGCCCACGCAATGGAAGAACAGATGCGGCTGGCCTTCGCGGATTTCCCGCGTCACCCATTTTGAAACCGGCGCACCAGATGCCTGTTCCATCGCTGATAGCCGCCACAGTTTGCTCTGCGTCTCGAAATAACCCAGCGCGCGATTCATATGCAATAACGCGCGATGCAAACGCACGATATCGTGGCTACCGGTTTTTTCGCCAAGATCGTTGAGTAACGCTTCTGACAGGCTGCGCAACCCTTCCATCAGCTTCGCCAGCCGTTTGCAAATCACCATCAGTTCTTCAGGAAGAACGCCCATTTCAAAGCGATATTCGGCTTCTTGTTCCCCCGCCAGCCATAACGACACAATGCTGCTAAACGAGCTCAAGAGTTCGTAAATTTCATCGCAATGGTTGGTCAGACGTTCCGGGGAAGTCAGCGGCGGCGGGCTTTTGGGGCGGAACTGCGCCATGCAGGTTTCCACCAGTTTAGTGAAGAGATCAAGCTGCAAGCGGCTATAACCGGGCGTGACTTCCGCGCTCATTTCCAGCGCGTCGCGGGCGACATCGGGCAAATGATGGCCTTCGTCCAGAATCAGCAGCAGGTTTTTGGCTTCAGGTAGCACAGCATCACTTTCCATTGCCGCCATTACCAGCGCATGATTCGCGACCACCACTTCCGCATCGTCTATTTCACGCCGCGCCACAAAGAACGGGCATTCACGATACCAGTGACAATTTCGCCCCAGGCAACTGGCTTTGTCGGTGCTCAGACGCCGCCATAAATCATCTTCAATATTTTGTGATGCATGGTCACGCAGCCCGTCCCACTTGTACGCATCAAGATCGGTTTTCAGCTTGCCGCAGCGCTGTTGTTCGTCTTTGCTGGTCGGAGCCATTTCATCTTCGAGAAACGCCAACAAGTCGCCCTGCGCCAGGTTGTCCGTCGCGAGTGCAGCAAGATTACGCGGACATACATAACGCCCGCGCCCGAAGGCGGCGGTGAATTTTAAGTCAGGGATAATTTTGCGGAGCAAGGGCAAATCTTTGCTGAAGATTTGATCCTGTAATGCGACGTTAGCGGTACTGACCACAAGCGTTTTTTGTTCGCCGCGGGCAATCGCAATGCCCGGAATCAGGTAAGAAAGGGTTTTCCCCACGCCAGTCGGTGCTTCAATCGCCAGATGACGCCCCGCTTCACCCGCCAGTGTTTTTGCCACTTCTGCAATCATCTGCCGTTGCGGTGGGCGCGGAATAAAGTCCGGGATCTGCTGTTGTAGCGCCTTATACCAGGCGGCGATTTGCTCTTTTTGCGCGGAGGACAAAGCCATGGGAACCACTTCTACTGTATAAACAGCCACTATTGTCCCACTTTTTGCTGTAGGGCTGTATTGTTTTTTCGCCGCTACTGTGAGCAAGCCTTGATACACAACAAGGCGGCCTGTGGGCGAGCCTCTCTATAATCTAGCCCGTTTATCCTCCACTGGTATCAAAAAATGGATTATCAACTCAATTTAGACTGGCCTGAGTTTATGGCGAAATACTGGCAGAAAAAGCCAGTCGTTTTAAAAAATGCGTTTCCTGATTTTGTCGATCCGATTACCCCGGACGAATTAGCCGGTCTTGCTATGGAAGCAGAAGTGGACAGCCGCCTGGTCAGCCATACCAATGGCCAATGGCAAGCCGCTAACGGGCCATTTGAGCATTTTGACAATTTAGGTGATACCGGTTGGTCGCTGCTGGCTCAAGCCGTAAACCATTGGCATGCACCGTCTGCGGAACTGGTGCGTCCATTCCGTGTTTTGCCTGACTGGCGTTTAGACGACCTGATGATCTCCTTCTCGGTGCCGGGTGGCGGTGTGGGTCCGCATATCGACCAATACGATGTGTTTATCATTCAGGGGATGGGCAGCCGTCGCTGGCGTGTGGGCGATAAACTGCCAATGCGCCAGTTCTGCCCGCATCCGGCCTTACTGCACGTTGATCCGTTTGAACCGATTATTGATGAAGATCTGGAGCCTGGCGACATTCTGTATATTCCGCCTGGTTTCCCACACGATGGCTTCACGCATGAAACGGCACTCAATTATTCCGTGGGTTTCCGTGGGCCAAATGGCCGTGATTTGATCAGCAGCTTTGCGGATTACGCACTGGAAAACGATTTAGGTGGCGAGCACTACAGCGACCCGGATTTAACGGTTCGCGAGCATCCTGGCAAAGTTGAAAGCTATGAGCTCAATCGCCTGCGCGACATGATGATGGAAGTCATCAGCCAGCCTGAAGATTTCAAACAGTGGTTTGGCCGCTTCGTCACCACTCCGCGTCACGAACTCGATGTCGCACCGGCTGAACCGCCCTATCAGCAAGACGAAATCGTCGACGCTTTGCTCGGCGGCGAATGTCTGACGCGCTTAAGTGGTTTACGTGTTCTCAATGTTGATGGTCAGTTCTTCGTCAATAGCGAACCTATGGAAGCCCCGGTTCCGCAGGCGGCTGATGCATTGTGCCGTTACACCACGGTAAGCCAAAACGAATTGGGCGATGCGCTGCAAAACCCCGAGTTTGTTAACGTATTGACCGAACTGGTTAATCAGGGCTACTGGTACTTCGACGATTAATTTTTTGTTACATCGGTAACTAAAAATTACACAGAGTCTATGCGACTGACTACAGTTATACGGGGGCTTCCCGGGCAGACTGTGGGGATAACATGGCACTTTTTACCATTGGTGAAGTGGCTGTGCTTTGTGATATCAACCCCGTAACGTTGCGTGCCTGGCAACGGCGTTACGGGCTACTGAAACCGCAGCGAACGGATGGAGGCCATCGGCTGTTTGATGATGCCGACATCGAACGCATCCGTGAAATCAAACACTGGATTGAAAATGGGGTTCAGGTCAGCAAGGTGAAAGCCCTTCTGAGCGGCGAACTTCAGGATATGGAAAGTGGTTGGCGAGAACGCCAGGAACTGTTACTTCACCATTTGCAAAGCGGTAACCCTTCTCGTCTTCGCGCCTGGATTGCGGATGTGGGTCGTGATTATCCGGCTGAAACGCTTGTTCAACAACTCTACACCCCTCTGCGTCGTCGCCTTCAATGCCAACAAGTCACCCTCAATACCCTGTTAAGCCTGCTGGACGGCGCGCTGATTAATTACATCGCGTTATGTCTCTCATCGGCACGTAAGCGTAGCGGTAAAGATGCGTTGTTGGTGGGCTGGGACACGCCAGATACCACGCGTTTGTGGATGGCGGCATGGATGGCAATCCAACAAGGCTGGCGGATTGATGTGCTGGCGCACCCGCTGCATCAGCTTCGTCCAGAAATATTCGCCCAACAGACATTATTGGTATGGTGTGGTGATACACCCACCCCTCACCAGCTCGACCAACTGGAACTTTGGCGCTGCGCGGGCCTGCAAATTTTCCCGCTGATGAGCAATGGCCATACGACTGAGCACGCATAAGATAAATTTAAAGGTTCATTAACAAGCCGGCTTCATCTTATAATCTCCCCCGCAATATAAGGAGCGAAGATGAAACTGAGTAAAA
The DNA here is from genome assembly GCF_024807715.1 of Buttiauxella sp. BIGb0471. Classification (NCBI taxonomy): domain Bacteria; kingdom Pseudomonadati; phylum Pseudomonadota; class Gammaproteobacteria; order Enterobacterales; family Enterobacteriaceae; genus Buttiauxella; species Buttiauxella sp. BIGb0471. Next base: position 243,002 of record NZ_JANUEU010000002.1, on the reverse strand, counting down.
TTGCCCTCGTGGGCGGCATGCTGGTCATGGCTATCGGCGGAATTGGCGGCGTGATGCTGGTAGGTTATATCGTTATTCTGCATGGCGCGTGATGTGACGCAAAACGCGCTCAAACAGGCGGTCGACAACAATTGCCGCCAGCGCAACCAGTAAAGCGCCCTGAATCACGTATGCGGTGTTAAAACCGCTCAGACCAATGATTATCGGTGAGCCTAAAGTGCTGGCACCCACGGTTGACGCAATCGCCGCAGTACCAATATTAATAATCACCGATGTTCGGATGCCCGCCAGAATCAACGGTGCCGCCAATGGTAACTCCACTTTTCGTAACATTTGCCAACGGCTCATCCCGGCCCCCATCGCAATCTCTTTTGTCGCTTCCGGCACCGCCCCTATTCCCGCCAACGTCCCTTGTAAAATGGGCAATAAACCGTAAAGCACGAGCGCGATAATGGCAGGCTGTTGGCCAAAACCCATCACCGGAACGGCAATCGCCAGCACTGCCACCGGCGGGAAGGTTTGCCCGGCAGCGGTAATGGTTTCAACCAGGGATCGAAACTCCAGCCCCGCCGGGCGCGTCACTGCAACGCCCAACCCGACACCAATCACAACAGCCACCACGCTGGAAACACCGACCAGCATCAAATGTTTAAATGCCAGCGCCATAAAACTGTCTTGCAGATAAACCGGCCTTTCCAGCTCTGGAAACAGCCAACTAAACAATGTGCTGCTGTACGGCATCACCGCCAATAATGCGATGAATACCGCAATCAGCCACAATAAGGGATCACGTAGCAGGCGCATTTTCACCCTCAACCAAATCACTAAAATGCAGTACGCCGCAGGGTTCACCGTGCTGATTCACCACCGGCAACTGCCGGCACTGGCGATGGACAAACAACGACAGCGCTTCACGTAACGTGACGGATTCGCTTATCGGCTCACCTTCTATTCGCTCATGAGTTCGTACCCGGTCGGCAACATGGCGCAGCGAAAGCAGCCGCACGCCCAGCTCGCTGCGACCAAAGAAATCACGCACAAAATCTGTCGCCGGGCGGGTTAACAGTTCCAACGGCGTGCCCTGTTGAATCACCTGCCCGTTGTCCATCAGCACAATACGGTCGGCAAGGGTCAGCGCTTCGTCGATATCGTGCGTGACCAGCACAATGGTGCGCCCGAGCAACTGGTGAATACGGATAATTTCCTGCTGTAGCGCCCCACGGGTGACGGGATCGAGCGCGCCGAATGGCTCATCCATCAGCAGCACTTCCGGGTCAGCCGCCAGCGCCCGTGCCACACCGACACGCTGCTGTTGCCCACCAGAAAGCTGATGCGGATAGCGGTCACGAAACTGCGCGGCTTCAAGGCCGAGTAAGTCCAGCAATTCGTCGATACGCGCGTTGATTCGCGCTTTCGGCCATTTCAACAATTGCGGCACGGTGGCAATGTTCTGTGCCACATTCCAGTGCGGGAACAGGCCAATAGACTGAATCGCATACCCCATCCGGCGGCGCAGCGTTTTTGCATCAAAATTACGGATTTCTTCTCCCGCAAAGCGGATGCGCCCGGTATCGTGCTCCACCAGGCGATTAATCATTTTCAGCGTAGTGGACTTGCCCGAGCCGGAAGTGCCAATCAGCACCGTGAACTGCCCTTCTTTGATGTTCAGCGACAAATCACTGACCGCCGCCTCGCCCTGGAAAAACTTACTGACATTTTCAAATTCAATCATGGCTGTTTTTCCTCAAGCAATGAGATAAACAGTTTAAAAAGTGCGTCAAAAATAACCGCCAATGCAATAACCGGAATCACGCCGAGCAACACTAAATCCAGCGCACTGCTGAGCAGCCCCTGGAAAATGATCGCCCCGAAACCACCGGCCCCAATCAGCGCGGCAATCACCGTCATACCGATGGTTTGCACACAAACGACGCGCAGGCTGCGCAACAAAACCGGCAGCGCCAGTGGCACTTCCGCCTGCCAGAATATCTGCCAGCGCGACATGCCCATGCCTTCGGCACTTTCAATAATATTGCGCGGGACTTGCTGCAATCCGGCGACCACGCCACGTACCAGGGGCAATAGCGCGTACAACACCAGGGCGATTAACGCTGGAGCGACGCCAATCCCACTCACGCCGAGCGAAGCCAACCATGGCGCCAGTTTGACTAACCCCGCCAGTGGCGCAATCATCAAACCAAATAAGGCTACCGACGGCACGGTTTGAATGACGTTGAGCACCGAAAACACCGAGGATTGCCAGGCCGAACGGGTATAACAAAACACACCTAACGGCACGCCAATCAGTAATGCGGGCAACAACGTTCCGACCAGCAAAGCCAGGTGGCGCAATAAAGCATCGTCAAAAACTTCCTGCCGATTGGCATACTCTTTTAGCAAAGAAAGATCGGCAAAGTACCCGATGAGTAACAGACCAAGAGGCACAATCCAGATTTGCAGATTAAGCAGCAATCGCCACAGTACTTTTGCCGTCAGGCGGTTGATAACATCGGCACACAGTAGCAAGCACAGCGTTAACGACATCCACAATCCGCTGCCGGGCGATGTCCGCGCAAGCGTGCTGCCTTGCTGAGCAAATTGCGTCGCCGTTTGTCCAAGCCGCCACAAAATGGCGATGAACAGGAACTCGCCCACCATGAGAGTCAGCAACAACGGGAGTGGCCGACATGGTGTCAGCACGAGGATTGCCAGAACGAATACCGGGACAGAGAACAGCAACCAGGTTTGCGCCGGGAGTTGGCTGAGCGCGATAGGCTCCCCGGAAACCAGGCGGTTGGGTGCAAAGTTGATAAACGGTAATACTGCGCCCGCCACTACCAGCAAAAAAACCAGCAGTAGCAGGACGCGATTATGAATTTTGAGCAAACGTACGTCCTTGATTTATTACACAAAAAGCTATTTTACGAAGCCTTTTTGTTTCAGGTAGTCAGCCGCCACTTTTTTGGCATCTAACCCCTCCACCGCGATACTGGCGTTAAGCTGTTGTAACGTTTTTTCATCCAGAGATGCAAACACAGGTTTTAACCAGGCGTCCATTTCCGGGTAGGCTTTTAACACCGCTTCACGCACAACAGGCGTTGGCGCGTAGATTGGCTGCACGCCTTTCGGATCGCTCAGAGTTTGCAAACCGAGTGCCGCAACCGGGCCATCCGTTCCATAGGCCATTGCCGCGTTCACGCCAGAAGTTTGCTGCGCCGCCGCTTTGATGGTGACCGCCGTATCGCCACCTGCCAGCGATAATAATTGCGGCTGTTCGAGTTTAAATCCGTAGGCTTTTTCAAAGGCAGGAAGCGCATCGGAGCGTTCGATAAATTCAGCGGAAGCCGCCAGTTTAAATTCACCGCCTTTTTTCAGATACGCGCTGAGATCGTCAAGCGAGGTGAGTTTGTTTTTTTCAGCCAGGTCTTTGCGCACCGCAATGGTCCAGGTATTGTTTGCGGGCGCGGGTGTTAGCCACACCAGGTGATTTTTTTCGGCATCGAGTTTTTTGACTTTCTCGTAGCCCTGCTGCGCATTTTTCCACGCCGCATCTTTTTCATCTTTGAAGAAAAACGCACCGTTACCGGTGTATTCCGGGTAAATATCCAGCTCGCCTGCGGTTATCGCTCCACGCACAACGGGAGTGGTTCCAAGTTGCACTTTATTGACGGTTTTAACGCCGTGACTATCCAGTACCTGCAAAATGATATTACCGAGCAACGACCCTTCGGTATCAATCTTAGAGCCGACTTTGACAGGCTCTACGGCCTGCGCCCCTGCGGCTAACAATGCTAACCCTGCCATGCTCCAACGCGCTGCTAAGTTCATCGTGCTTCCTCACTGTTTTTCTTTGCTTAAAAATCATGGAGTCGCAAAAGTTTAGACGAGAATTCGCAGGTTGGCTGGGCGAAACGGGGAAGAATAAGAAAAGAGCCGGAAAACCGGCTCTTGATTTGGAGTTGCGTCAAGGCGTACGGACGCAGTTTGTAGGTCGGATAAGCGAAGCATCCGACACCACCATTACTTCAATTCAAACTCACCCTGCTTAACGCGTGCAGAATCCAGCCCGATGAACACGTTAAACTTGCCAGGTTCGGCGACGTGCTTCATCTGCGCGTTCCAGAATTTCAGCGCTTCAACGTCAATCGGGAAGCTCACGGTCTGGGTTTCGCCAGGTTTCAGCGTCACTTTCTTAAAGCCTTTCAGCTCTTTGACCGGGCGACTCATAGAAGCCGTCACATCCTGCAAATACATCTGCACCACGGTTTCGCCTGCACGGTCACCGGTGTTTTTCACTTCAACAGAGGCTTCTACTTTGCCATCTGCTTTCATGGAAGGTGCCGACATTTTCACATCCGAAACGGTGAACGTGGTGTAACTCAGACCGTAACCGAACGGGAACAGCGGGCCGTTAGCTTCATCAAAGTAACGCGAAGTATATTTGTTCGGTTTTTCCGGATTGTACGGGCGACCAGTGTTCAGGTGGCTGTAGTACGTCGGGATTTGACCCACAGAGCGCGGGAAAGACATCGGCAGTTTGCCTGACGGGTTGTAATCGCCAAACAGGATATCGGCCACCGCGTTACCGCCTTCAGTCCCGCTATACCAGGCTTCCAGCAGCGCGTCGGCCTGTTGGTTTTCTTTCACCAACGCCAGCGGACGTCCATTCATTAATACCAACACCAACGGTTTGCCGGTGGCTTTTAACGCGCTGATTAAATCGCGCTGGCTCTGCGGCAGAACCAGGTCGGTACGGCTTGATGCTTCGTGCGCCATGCCTTGTGCTTCACCCACTACCGCCACAACCACATCAGCAGATTTTGCGGTGTTAACCGCTTCGTCGATCATCTCTTTTGCAGAACGTTTATCCACGGAAACCGCAGGTTCGTACTGGTTGAGGAATTCAACAATGCCTTTATCGTCGGTGACGTTAGCGCCTTTGGCGACCACGATTTTAGCGTTGTCACCCACCGCGGTTTTAATGCCCTGCAATACGGTAACAGTCTGGTCGGCAACCCCTGCGGCAGACCAACTGCCCATCATGTCGCGTTTGCTGTCAGCCAGCGGGCCAACCACGGCAATGGTGCCAGATTTTTTCAGCGGCAATGTTTGCTGACGGTTTTTCAGCAGCACCATGCTTTCGCGAGCCACTTCACGTGCTTCTTTACGATGCAGACGGCTTTCGGCGTTGGTATCTTCCGGGTCTGATTCTTTCGGGCCTAAGTGGCTGTATGGATCGTTAAACAGACCCATATCGTATTTCACGTTCAACACGTGGCGGGTTGCATCATCCAATTCCGCCATCGGCACCGCACCGCTTTTCACCAGTTCCGGCAAGTATTTGCTGTAATACTCGTCGCTCATACTCATGTTGATGCCGGAGTTCAGCGCGATACGCACCGCATCTTTCGGGTCACTTGCCACACCATGCTTGATCAGCTCTTTAATGGCACCGTGATCGGAAATAGTGATGCCTTTAAATTTCCATTCATCGCGCAGCAGATCTTTCAACAGCCATGAATCAGAAGAAGCTGGCGTGCCGTTCAGGGAGTTCAGCGCCACCATCACACCACCGCTGCCCGCATCCAGAGCGGCTTTGTACGGCGGCATGTAATCGTTGAACAAACGCTGCGGGCTCATATCAACGGTATTGTACTCTTTGCCACCTTCGACTGCGCCATAGGCCGCGAAGTGTTTCACGCTGGTCATCACGGAATAGCGATCTGCCGGGCTTTTACCCTGCATCGCTTCAACCATGGTGCGCCCCATAATTGAAGTCAGATAAGTATCTTCACCAAAGCCTTCGGAAACTCGGCCCCAGCGCGGGTCACGCGAGACATCGACCATCGGTGCCCAGGTCATGTTCAGGCCATCGTCTGCGGCTTCATAAGCCGAAACGCGCCCTACTGTTTTCACTGCATCGAGGTTGAATGAGGAGGCTAAACCGAGGCTGATTGGGAACACGGTACGTTGACCATGAACCACGTCATAAGCAAAGAATAATGGGATTTTCAGGCGGTTAAGGCTCATCACCTGATCTTGCATAGTACGAATGTCGTGGCGGGTGACGGTATTAAAAATCGCGCCCACCTGCCCGTCTTTAATCATCTCGCGAATGGCTTCTTTCGGGTTATCCGGACCGACACTGATTAAACGCAACTGGCCGATTTTCTCATCGGTGGTCATTTTCTTCAGCAAATCAGTGACAAACGCGTCACGCGCTTCTGGCGTTAGCGGGTGCGGGCCAAACATTTCGTTCGCCAGCGCAGGTTGCAGCGCAAGGCTAACTGCGATACTTACAGAACAGAGCCATTTCATCGACATTACTCTCTTGCTCAGGCCGCCGCAGTGGGCAGCACGAAGTGATAAGACGTGCAGTGTGCCACAAGGTTAAAGCGGTAAGAAGAGTCGCCCCGGTGTTATATGCTGATTTTCCGAACGTTTAAGAAGATTCATTATCGATTTGCGAGCTATGCTTGTAGTCGTCAATATTTTCCCAAGGAGCGGATAAATGCCTAACCCTACCCCATCCCAAAAACAAACATTTATAAACGAACTGAACCGTCTGGTGGGCAGCCAGCATGTGTTAACGGATGCGGCTAAAACCGCGCGCTATCGTAAAGGTTTTCGCTCCGGCCAGGGCGATGCGTTAGCCGTGGTTTTCCCCGGCACGCTGCTTGAGTTATGGCGCGTCCTGAGCATCTGCGTCAGCACCGACAAAATCATTTTGATGCAGGCCGCCAATACCGGACTGACCGAAGGTTCGACACCAAACGGCAATGATTACGACCGTGAAATTGTCATTATCAGCACCCTGCGTCTCGATAAATTGCAGCTCCTGGATGGTGGTAAACAGGTGCTGGCCTTCCCTGGCAGCACGTTGTATCAACTGGAAAAAGCGCTGAAACCGCTGGGACGCGAACCCCATTCGGTGATTGGTTCGTCGTGCATTGGCGCGTCGGTGATCGGCGGGATTTGTAATAACTCAGGCGGCTCGCTGGTGAAACGTGGCCCGGCGTATACCGAGATGGCGCTGTATGCGCGCATTGATGAGCAAGGCAAGTTAACGCTGGTGAACCATCTGGGGATTGATCTGGGTGTTACGCCGGAACAAATTCTCGGCAAGCTCGATGATGAACGCGTGAAACCTGAAAACGTGCTGCATGATCAGCGCCAGGCATCCGATAAAGATTACGCCGAACGTGTACGCGATGTGGATGCCGACACGCCATCACGCTTTAACGCTGACCCAAGCCGCCTGTTTGAAGCCTCAGGTTGCGCCGGGAAACTGGCCGTTTTTGCGGTACGCCTCGATACGTTTGTCGCCGAAAAGCAAAATGAAGTCTTTTACATCGGCACCAATCAACCAGATGTGCTGACTGAAATCCGCCGTCATATTCTGGCTAATTTTGAAAACCTGCCGGTGGCGGGCGAATACATGCACCGCGATATTTACGATATTGCTGAAGTATATGGCAAAGACACTTTCATGATGATCGACAAGCTGGGCACCGACAAAATGCCGCTGTTTTTCACATTGAAAGGCCGTACTGACGCCTGGTTTGAAAAAGTCCCGTTTGTTAAACCTCACTTTACTGACCGTGTGCTACAGCGCGTGAGCGGCTGGTGTCCGAGCCATTTGCCTCCACGCATGAAAGAGTGGCGTAGTAAGTACGAACATCATTTGCTGTTGAAGATGTCGGGTGACGGTATTAGCGAAGCCCGCAACTGGCTTGAGAGCTATTTCCAACAGGCCGAAGGGGACTTTTTTGTCTGTACCCCAACCGAAGGCGCGAAAGCGTTTTTACACCGTTTCGCCGCAGCCGGAGCCGCTGTACGTTATCACTCCGTTCATGCCAATGAAGTGGAAGATATTCTGGCGCTCGATATTGCCCTGCGTCGTAATGACCAGGAATGGTTCGAGCAATTACCAGCGGAAATCAGCAATCAGATTAGTCACAGCCTGTATTACGGCCACTTTATGTGTCATGTATTCCATCAGGATTACATCGTCAAAAAAGGGGGGGATGTTCACGCGTTGAAGGAGCAAATGCTAGAACTGCTCCGCACCCGGGGTGCGCAATATCCGGCGGAACATAACGTCGGGCATTTATACGAAGCGCCAGACAGCTTAAAACAGTTTTATAAGGCAAATGACCCTACAAACAGTATGAATCCAGGCATTGGCAAAACCACGAAGCATAAATGGTGGGAGGAGCAAACCTGTAGCCATACTCATCACCACGATCCCCATTAAGTTTGGGTGTCAACCACCAGAACAGGGGCTATTCTTCGCTTACTTTTCGTACTAGATTAGACTATCGCAAAGTGGTGTGACCACATGCCACTTTGGTTCTTTGGGTACAGGAGCGAGAAATGTCAGTGCTCGAAACATTACCGATAGCGCGATTGCAGGTTCGTGACGCAACGCCTGATGATATCCCGGCCATCACTGCTATTTATGAGTGGCATGTGTTGCATGGCCGTGGATCTTTTGAGGAAACGCCGCCCACGCAGGCTCAGATGTCTGAACGCTTGCAAGCCGTTCGTTCCCAGGAACTTCCCTGGCTGGTCGCCTTGCATAGCGGCATTGTGGTGGGTTATAGCTACGCAACCGCTTATCGCCCGCGTCCGGCGTACCGTTTTACCCTGGAAGAATCCGTTTACATTGATGCCAGCATGACCGGGCGAGGAGTCGGGCGCGAGTTATTAACCCAATTGATCGCTATCTGTGAGCAAGGACCATGGCGACAAATGGTGGCCATTATTGGCGACGGTGAAAACAACACGGGTTCATGTCGTCTGCATAGGCAGTTAGGTTTTGAAGTGGCCGGGCAGTTGCGAAGTGTTGGGTTTAAGCTTGGCGCATGGCGCGATACGTTGATTATGCAGCGTCCGCTCAATGATGGGGACCGGACGCCACCAGTTGTTTAGCCCTTAATCATCCAGGGCATTGCCCTGCGTGCTATTGCTCGCCATTTGCGCCGCTTTTTGCTTTTTATAAGCCAGAGCGGAACCTGGAACTGGCGTCACCTTGCCGCTTTCCAGGTAATTACGCAGACGGTTTGCATCCGCAAAGTGCGTATATTTTCCGAATGCGTCCAGCACCACTAATGCCACCGGACGATTGTTAATCATGGTGCGCATCACTAAACAATGGCCTGCGTTGTTCGTAAAGCCGGTTTTGGTCAGCTGAATATTCCATTTGTTGTTGTAAACCAAATGGTTGGTGTTACGGAATGGCAGCGTATATGCCGGATTAGCAAAGGTCGCCATATCTTCTTTGGTGGTGCTCAACTGGCCAAGCAGCGGGTATTGCTTCGAAGCAATCAATAGTTTAGACAAGTCACGCGCCGTGGAAACGTTTTGAATCGATAACCCCGTTGGCTCAACATAACGTGTGTGCGTCATGCCCAGAGATTTCGCTTTCGCATTCATCGCACGAATGAATGCGTTGTAGCCGCCAGGATAATGGTGCGCGAGACTCGCCGCTGCACGGTTTTCCGATGACATCAGCGCCAGTAGCATCATATCTTTGCGATTAATTTTGCTGTTCAGTCGAACGCGAGAATAAATCCCTTTCATTTCAGGCGTCTGGCTAATGTCGACACTCAGCATTTCATCCATCGGCAATTTGGCATCCAGCACCACCATCGCCGTCATCAATTTGGTGATTGATGCGATGGGACGGACCAAATCCGGATGGCTGGAATAGAGAACTTTGTTGGTTTGCAAATCGACAATCATGGCGCTACCGGAAGCAATTTCCTGCCCGGCAGACTGTTGTACGGTCGATGGTACGGCAGCTTTATTCGCGGCCTGGGATGCGAATGGTACGGCAATCATCAGCGCAAGGCTGAGCAACGAGAGACGGATTTTTGTCGGCATGTTGACACTTCTGTAATGATTCAATTATACCCGTCATACTTCAAGCCGCATCTTTGTTGGCTACGTTCGCTCGCCCGAATCACTTAGTTGACTAAGCTCATCGGGATTCGCTCTCTTGCCGCCGCGATGCGACTCGAATTATTTTGGGTATGTGTAATGTGCTCAGCAAATCTATTCTCTGGATGTATGAATAGAACGAGGCGCCAGCATAATACGCTGACGCCCCGGAAAACTGCCACTATTGAATCGTAATTGTTTTTATCTCCTCAAAAGAGGCGATAACCATAACCCCACAAAATGACACTCAGCGCTAACAGCACCTCCAGCACCAGCACACCAATGGCGAGCGTTGAGCTAGAAAAGCTCATCCCCTCTTCTTTATTGATGCCCAGGAACTCAGGTACGCCGACATACAGCAGATAGCCGGTATAAATCAAGGCTGCCGCCCCCACCAGCACACACAACCACACCAGCGGATAAAGTGCCACCAGGCCACTTAAAAACAGCGGGGTTGCGACATAGCCCGCAAACACCATGCAACGAGCCAGTGACGGGCGATGCGGATAATTTCGCGCCATCCACCAGATAACGCGCCCCATCACGGCAACGCCTGCCAACATCAGTGCATAAAACAGTACGCCTAAATAGAATCCGGTAAACATCGACAATTGAACGAACGTACCGTCACCAAAGTTCCAGCCAATTTGGGTTGTGCCAATAAATGCACAGATAACCGGAATGGCCGCCATGATTAGCACATGGTGAGTGTAGTGATGCGATACCGTTTCGTTCTCGCGTTTTATGGTCTGCATTTCACGGTTCGGGTGGGAGAATAGTCCCCAGACATGACTCATAACGCCTCCTGACAAACGAGTGAGCACAGTCAAAGTATAATGCACAGCGGCTTGATTGTTTTTTAATCAGTTGAAAATAACCAGGGTGAGAAGGTTAGCGAATTTAATACCGTTACGTTGACGAAACGGCAAAAGCGTCATATTTAAATAACCTACCGACTTATTCCTTCCAGGATTGTTCCCGATGTAGTGCCGTAACCAATGAGCCTGTCGTCACAAGATGACCTTGTTATTTCTCACCCGTGGTGAGAAACGCACACTTATTGGATTTTTACGGAAAACATCATGTTAAAAGCACTTCACCAGGCGCTGGCTGGAAAGCCATGGCTGCAATTACTCGGCTGGTCTTTTATTGTGTCCTCTATCGGGAACGGCCTGACCTATATCGTTATTTTCAGTGAATTAATTCGTCTTTCTGTGCCACCCGCATCGCTGGCTATCGCCTATGTGCTATCCACCGCACCCGGTTTAATCGGCAGTAAAATTGGGGAACGGTTTTGCAGCAAGGCAAACCCATTTCAAATTCTGATTGCCGGTGAATGCCTCGGGCTTTTAGGGCTTGCACCCCCTTTTATTGCGGTGATGAATGGCTCTGTGGCGCTATTTTTTGTCGCACAGAGCATCTGTGCATTTACCCTCGGCATGACCTTCCCGGCTATCAGCAAAATATTTAAAACGGGCCTTAGCGAGAAAGAGCTTCCGGCGGCGACCGCACTCGAAACGCTAATTTTTGCCTGCAATGTCATCTTTGGCGTTGGACTGGGGCTGATATTGCTGGGGCATATCAGCGTTATCGCATTGCTGTGTATCGACCTGACAAGCTTCGCTGTTGCACTGATACTGCTGGGTTTGTCTAAGTCACAGTTTCGCCAGAGTTTTTCTGTCGTATCCGTATCAGCGGCAAAAGTCCGTTGGAGATCGATTTCCGGCACACAGCGACGGGCAATTTTGCTTTTACCACTGCTGGCTTGTGCCGGAGCACCGGCAATGGCGCTGTTACCGAGTTTGGTTCCAGCAACTTTTTCTGCCCGTGAAGCACAAAGCCTGGCGCTGGCCTTACTTTTCGCGCGCAGTCTTGGGCAATTAGTGGGACCGTTGATTCTGAATCCGGAAAAATTCGAAAAATACAGCAACAGCAATCTGCTGATGCTCGGATGCCTGTTCATTTTTATCGCCTGTTACGGGCTGGTTCCTTTCATGCCGTCACAATATCCGGCGCTGATTCTGGTATTTACCGCCCACATTTTCTCGAATGTCGTTGCCTCGCTGGCGGTTTATGCCCTACTGAGAAAATTTAATGAAGATCTGGTTCCCGGAGCCATAGCCAAAAGTTATCGCTGGCAGATGATCGTCACGTCTGTGGTTTCCGTTGGCGCAGGTTACAGCGCCCAATATTTTGGCGTGGCGTACGCACTTTATTTGTTCAGCGGGGCGGGATTTGCACTGATTGTTGTGCTGTCGTTCAGCGGGCATTGGTTAAAACAAAAGTCCGCCGCGTTAAGGATTGAATAGCGAATACGGAGGAACACAGCAGCAAGCGCTATACTGTTGTTGAACAACAACAAGGAGTTACATAATTCACTGTGGATATTAATAATCTGATTGAGCATTACGGTTATGCCGCACTGATCATCGGCAGTATGGCAGAAGGGGAAACCGTGACGCTGCTAGGCGGCGTTGTGGCTCACCAGGGGCTGTTGAAATTCCCACTGGTGGTGCTGTCTGTGGCGCTCGGCGGAATGATTGGCGACCAATTGTTGTATCTGATTGGCCGCCGCTTCGGCGGCTCGATTAAAGAGCGTTTCAAAAAACATCAAAAGAAAATCAATAAAGCGCAGCGGCTGATCAACCGCCATCCATATTGGTTCGTGATTGGCTCGCGCTTTATGTATGGTTTTCGTGTGATTGGCCCCATTTTGATTGGGGCCAGCCGCCTGCCGCCAAAGATATTTCTGCCGCTCAACATTCTGGGCGCCATTCTTTGGGCAATGCTGTTTACAACACTGGGGTATGTCGGAGGAGAAGTCGTTGGCCCATGGCTACATAACCTGGACCAACATATTAAGCACTGGATTTGGCTACTGGGCGTGGTTGCCGTGGTCTGGCTGGCGCGTTACTGGTTTAAACATCGCGAGAGCAAACAGCAGGATTAGCCTTTGGGTTTGAAGTGAGGGTTGGCGAACATAAAACCGCCATCCACGATAAACGATTGCCCGGTGGTGTAGCTGGCGCTATCTGAACATAGCCATGCAACCAGGCTGGCAATTTCTTCCGTTTCCCCTGCTCGCCCGAGCGGGATTTCAGGGATTTTGCTTTTAGCTCCGTCGCCTTCGCTCATGTTATTCATCGGCGTGGCGACAGCGCCTGGTGCCACTGCATTCACCAGAATCTTGTGATGAACCAGTTCCATTGCCATTGATTTAGTCAGCCCGCCCAGTGCATGTTTGGCGGCAGTATAAGCGCAGGCATCCGGCAGCGGGGTGTGCTCGTGAACGGAGGTGATATTCACAATCCGCCCACCCTGCCCCTGCGAAACCATCGCCCGCGCGACTTTTTGTGAACATAAAAATGCGCCGTCCACGTCCACAGTAAACAGCTCTCGCCACTCTTCGAGAGTGACATCAAGAAACGCATTTTTACTCATCGCCCCCGCGTTATTCACCAGCGCATCGACGCGCCCGAAGCGAGCAATCAGCTCATCAATACCCGCAGCACCGTCTGGCAGATGGGCTAAATCGAGTTGAACCGTTTCCGCTCGCCTGCCAAACCCTCTGACCTGACGCGCAGTTTCTTGCGCGCCTTGTTCATCAGAATGCCAGGTGATGCCCACATCGAACCCCTGCTCTGCCAGTATCAACGCACATTTTTTGCCGATACCGGAATCCGCCGCCGTGACGATAACCACTTTATTCGCCGTACTCATCACCACCTCCAGGCTAAGTTCAATCAGCTTTTAATTATAGGAGGTGGCGAGAGAATCGCGTCTGTTATGCCTTACCAGATTGATGATAACCGCCACCGAGCGCGGAGATTAACTGCACGTCAGCATTGAGCCACTGCCCGTGGAGTTGAATAGCTTTCGCCTGTTCTGACAGCTCCGGCAAGGTTGCAGCACTGAATCTGGCTCCTGAAATCACACCTGCTTTATAACGCGCCTGAGCAAGAGTTGTGAGTTTATGAGTGCCTTGCAATACCGTCTTCTGATGCTGGTTTTCAGCCGCTATAGCGTTCAACTGGCTGGCCGCTTTTTCAACGTCATTCACCGCACCGACCACCGCTTTGTTGTAGCTGGCAATCGACAAATTACTTTCTGCGCGAACAATATCGAGGTTCGCATTCAGTCGGCCACTGTCGAAGATAGGCAGCGTGAAGCCGCCGATAATGCCCATTTGCTGCGCCGAGCCACGGAACAAATCACTCAGGTGCAGTGCATCATTTTGCAGGAACGCCCCCAGGTTCACATCCGGGTAAAACGCAGCTTTTGCGGCATCAACACTGCTCAATGAGGATTCGATATACCAGTGCGCTTCCTGAAGGTCCGGGCGGCGCGCCAGCAGTTCATACCCCATATTTTCAGGCACGCTCGATTTCACCTTCGGCAGTTCGACACGTCGGATATTGGAAGCTGCATGCGCATCGCCGGTAATTGCAGCAAGCTGCGCTTTAGCAATATTGATGCGCCCTTCGATGTCATCGAGTTGCTGCTGGGTTTTCACGTAATCAATATTCGGTTCAACATCATCAACCGATGAATTGATCCCTTGCGCATAAAGTTTTGTCTCGACATCAACAATGTTTTTCTGTGCCGCAAGGGTTTGCTGTTTGACATCTTTTAACGCCAGCAGCGTTTGCATATCCCAATACAAGCGCACGACGTTTGCCGAAATCACCTGCTTGGCCTGGGCAAGTTCAGCCTGTTTCGCTCTCATGACGCCCACTTTCGCTTCCACTTCCGAGCGATTTTTGCCCCACAAATCCAGATCCCAGCTTGCCGTCAGCCCAAAGGTACCATTGGTGTAATACGGGCCGGTGGTGCCAGCCGCCGGGTCAGTCAATGCAAACGGACCCATCACCCCTTCCTGAGACATTTTCTGACGCTCAATATTGGCGGAAAAATCCATTTGCGGGCCGTCACTGGCTTCCTGCATTTGCGTCTGCGCCTGCGCAAGTTTAATGCGCTGCTCCACGACGGCCAGATCCGGAGAGTCTTTCAGCGAACGTTCAACCAACGTATTAATCTGGCTGTCATGATAATCACGCCACCAGTCACTGCCCGGCCAACCATGCGCCAGTTCAGGAGGAAGTTTGGTATCCAACTGTTGTGGAGGAGTTTTTTGTGCGAGAGGTGCATCGTTATTGTGCATTGGCGCACAGCCAGACAAAACGAGCATTAACGCGACGCCAGTCGCCGCGAGAGGGAAACGTGAGGAAGTCATAATTAGCCACAGAGTAAAAGAAAGCGCTCAGGTTACGCATTCCGTTACGCAAAAGTTTAGGTATCAGTGGCAATACACACGAGGTTAATAAGGGATACAATTTGAAACTAGTTTATATAGATTATTATTTTTCACCTATAAATAACCGTAGCAACCATTCACAGCATTAGTCTACTTTCCCAGCAAATCCTTTCCCCAGGTTAATAACTTCATTAGACTTCTTCTGCCAATCACGGCTTTGCGAACAGGAGTTGCAATGACACAAAATATCTATGATAACCCGGCATTTTTTGAAGGATACGCCACTCTCGACCGCTCCACTAAAGGGTTAGATGGCGCGCCGGAATGGGCAACCATGCAAACATTTTTACCACCGTTACAAGGTAAAACGGTGGTGGACTTAGGCTGCGGATACGGTTGGTTTTGCCGCTACGCACGTGACCAGGGTGCAGCAAATGTGTTGGGCCTGGATGTCTCATTGAAAATGCTCGAAAAGGCCCAGGAAATGACGACGGGCGCAGGCATTGTTTATCGCCGTGAAGATCTGGAGCAGTTACAGCCGGAAGTGCAAAGTGTTGACCTGTTTTACAGCTCGCTGGCGCTGCATTATCTGGAAAATATTCCGGCACTTTTCAATACGCTTTATCAGGCGCTGGTTCCCGGTGGCATGCTGGTGTTTTCGGCAGAGCATCCGATTTATACCGCCCCGTTGCAACAAGGCTGGATGACCGATCAGACCGGGCAAAAATCCTGGCCGGTGAATCATTATCAGCAGGAAGGCGTGCGTATCAGCAACTGGTTTGCCGATGGCGTAAAGAAACAACATCGCAAACTTTCGAGCTGGATAAACGCGCTTATTGCCAGCGGTTTTATTATCGAAAAGCTTGATGAATGGGGGCCTGCCGCTGAACAAATCGCCCAGAACCCGGCGTTGGATGAAGAAAAAGAACGCCCGATGATTTTCCTGTTGGCTGCGCGTAAGCCTCTAATCTAATTCACTTCAATTTATCTCAATTTGCGTTTTTGGGGAGGCAACTCCCCCCGCTCCGCACTTCCTTGCCTATACTGTTTAAACACTAGCCATAAGATAGGGAGTCGTGATGAAAATTATTCTTTGGGCAATTTTGATTATCTTTATTATTGGCTTATTGGTCGTAACCGGCGTGTTTAAGATGATTTTCTGAAAACAGCGGGTGCCACCACAATGGCGGCACCCCTTTGTTATTTTATTCCCTTCGCACTGTAATTAACGGGCACCCATCGATACCCGGCCCCCTCTTTCTTAACATGCCCAAATCCTGGAAACGCAATATGCGCAGCAGCGACCCAATCCCCTTGCTGGGCTATCTGCTGTAGCACGCGTTCGCGTGTCGCAATGGCCTGCTTTTGGTCGACATCAAAATGGATAGCGACATCCGGATCCGGAATCTGTACGGCTTTGGCATGAATAATATCGCCCCACAACATCATGGTTTGGCCGCCGTGACTGACGCGGTAAATCACGCTGCCTGGCGTATGACCTGCGGCTGGAATGGCCGTGATACCAGGAATGATCTCTGTCGGCGCATGAAACGTTTCCAGTTTGCCCGCATTAATAACAGGCCGCATTGACTGTTCGGACTCGGCAAACGTGTGGCGCTGGCTTTGCTCAACTTTGCTGATATTCGCCGGATTGAGCCACCAGTCGACATCTTTTTGTTCAACGCGCACAACTGCGTTTGGAAATGCAGGTTTGCCATTAAATTCAACGCCGCCTGAATGGTCACCGTGAATATGCGTCAGCAGTACCAGATCGATGCTTTCTGGTGGAAACCCTGCAGCACGTAAATTATCCAGCAAATGCCCACCGTCTTTCCCAAACAGCGCCCCCGCTCCGGTATCCACCAGAATTACCTGTTTGCCGGTATTAATCACAAAGGTGTTGATTGAAGTTTCCGCCGCTGGGGTCATCGAATCCTGAGCCATACGTTGCTGTAATTTCTGCGGGGAAATACGGGTTAAAAGTTTGTCGAGCGGCACCACGACGGTACCGTCCGAAACAGCCGTAACCTGCCAGTCACCCAGCATCATCCGATAAAAACCAGGAGCCTGCTGCGGGTTAATAGGCAATGATTGTGCAAAAGAATTTGTTGCCAGCGCACTACCAGCCAGCAAAGCTAAAATTGTTAACGTGGTTTTCATTTTGTCCTCAAAAGTCGGTTCAACTTGCGGACAGTGTCGGCCAGGCTTTATTATCACTCCAATTGATTGGAGAAATAATGACTATCAAAGAAAGTGATTTTCGCAAAATAGACCTCAACTTATTGATTGCGTTTGCGGTTTTATTTCGCGAACAGAGTGTGTCTCTGGCGGCGGATAAGCTACATCTCGGCCAGCCCGCAGTCAGCGGTTCGCTGGCACGTTTGCGTGAAATGTTTGATGACCCGCTTTTTATTCGCAGCGGCCATCGCATGCAGCCCACGGCGCGTGCAACGGAGCTGCATACAGAATTGATGCCACTGCTGGAACAGTTGCAAAGCGCGTTGTTCCAGCAGGCGGAGTTTCACCCCGCTTCAGCAAAAGCGACAATCACCATCGGCATGACTGACTGGGTAGAAATGTGGCTGATGCCACAACTGCTGCCAGCGCTGCGCGCGCAGGCGCCAGGCGTGCGCCTGAATGTCGTCGCCAGTGACCCTTTTACGGACGCGCAGCGCCTGGAAGGTGGGGATTTGGATATGGCCATCAGCGTGGCAAACCAGTCCGCTCGGTGGATGGAACGCGAACTTCTGACGCCGATGGAGTTCGTGACGCTCTGGCATCCGTCGCAGTTGCAACTCGCCGCCCCGCTTTCTGCGGAGATTTATGCTGCGCAACAGCATGTTTTGGTGAGCTACCGCGAAGCGACCAGCAGCCATATCGACACCGTGTTAGCCCGGCAAAATTTGAAACGTGAGATTAACTACACCACCCCGCACTTTTCCGCGCTGCCGGGACTATTAAGCATGATGCCGATACTGGCAACTGTGCCGCAGGGGTTGTGTGAGAATTGGCAGAAAACCTGGGGACTGTGCAGCAGCCCGGTGCCGCTGGATATTGCGCCATTTGAAGTGGCGTTGTTGTGGCATCAGCGCCATAACAGCGATGCAGCGCTGATGTGGGTGCGCGGGTTTATTAAGCGAATGGTGAGTGAGCGGGGTTAACCCCCGCCCCAACAATTATCCTTTCAAACTCGCGCCATTGGTCGCAATCACTTCTTTATACCAGTTGAAGCTTTTCTTGCGTGAACGTGCAAGCGTACCGTTACCTTTGTCATCGCGATCCACATAGATAAACCCGTAGCGCTTAGACAACTCCGCCTTCGATGCACTCACCAGGTCGATCGGTCCCCAGCAGGTGTAACCCAGCACCTCAACACCATCTTCAATCGCTTCGCGTACCTGAACTAAGTGGTCGTTGAGATAGCTGATGCGATAATCATCATGCACCGTCCCATCGGCTTCGAGTTTATCCTTCGCCCCTAAGCCGTTTTCAACAATAAACAATGGCTTCTGATAACGATCCCACAGCTTGTTGAGCAAAATACGCAGGCCGATTGGGTCGATTTGCCAGCCCCATTCGGAACTCGCCAGGTGCGGGTTTGGCACCATGTTTAGAATATTGCCACGTGCTTTCTCATTGAGTTCTTCATCAGCAGTGACGCATCCGGACATGTAGTAACTAAAGGAGATAAAGTCGATGGTCGCTTTCAGCGCTTCGCGGTCACTCTCAGAGATTTCCAGCTTGATGCCGTTGTCGCGGAAATAGCGCAGCATATAACCCGGATATTCACCGCGACATTGCACGTCGCCAAAGAACAACCAGTTACGATTTTCCTGCATGGTTTCCAGCACATCTTCGGGCTTGCAGCTCAACGGATACACCAGGCCGCCCAGCAGCATGTTGCCGATACGCGCATCAGGAATGATTTCGTGGCAGGCTTTTACCGCCAGCGCACTGGCAACGAGTTGGTGGTGAATCGCCTGGTAAATTTCAGCTTTACTGCTGGTTTCAGAGATCCCAACGCCCGTCATCGGCGCGTGTAGCGCCATGTTGATTTCGTTGAACGTCAGCCACAGCTTCACTTTACTTTTGAAACGTGTGAATACGGTACGCGCATAACGCTCAAAGAAGGTGATGGTTTCACGGTTGCCCCATCCACCGTAGTTTTTCACCAGGCCCCACGGCATTTCGTAATGCGAAAGCGTGACCATCGGCGTGATGTTGTGTTTCGCCAGCTCATCGAACAGACGGTCATAGTATGCAAGACCCGCCTCGTTAGGCTGAGTTTCGTCACCGTTCGGGAAGATACGCGTCCAGGCAATGGACACGCGCAGGCAGCTAAACCCCATTTCCGCAAACAACGCGATATCTTCTGGGTAGCGATGGTAGAAATCGATCGCGATATCTTTAAGGCCAAAATCACCCGGTTTGCGCTCAACGGTGTCGCTTAATACGCCATTCGGTTGCAGGTCGGAGGTGGAAATGCCCTTCCCATCCTCGAGCCATGCGCCTTCTACCTGATTTGCAGCGATCGCGCCGCCCCACAGAAACGTTTTAGGAAATGCTTTCATTTACTTCTCCTTTGTTTAAAACCGTCAGGAACGGCATACCTGAATCAATTACATGGTCGTTAGTATTTCGCGTCACACTCGCGTACTCGTCGCTATTGCTGATAATGACGGGGGTTGCGAGGTCGTATCCGGCATCCAGAATCGCTTGCCTGTCGAACTCAATCAGCAAATCGCCGGGCTTAATTTTGTCCCCCACTTTCACATGGGTGGTGAAGTACTGACCATTCAGTTTTACCGTATCAATACCAATATGAATCAGCACTTCGATGCCGCTATCGCTAAGCAAACCAATGGCGTGGCGGGTCTGGAATAACGAGGCGACTTCACCATAAAACGGTGCGATAACTTTGCCGGTCAGCGGGATTATCGCTGCCCCTTCGCCAAGCAAACCGCTGGCGAAAGTGGAATCTGGAACCTGATCCATCGCCAGTACCGTTCCGCTCATCGGCGCAAGGATCTCGTTCTCGCGCGGTTTCGTCACAACAGGCGCGTTAACTTCTGTACGGGGTAAACCCGCGATGCATGTCATAACGCAGGCTAATACCAGCGACAACAGCGTTCCGAAAACAGCGCCCCACACGGTTGCATCCACGCCGCCTGGCGGAATCATTTGCGCGAAGGAAAAGATGTTGGCGAAGCCAAACGAATAGACGTTTGTCTGGCTGAACCCAACAATCACGCCGCCAACGGCACCGGCAACACAGCCGAAGATAAACGGGCGGCGATTGGGCAGCGTCACCCCATACACAGCAGGTTCAGTTATACCGAAGATCCCTGCGGTGAACGCGGAGCCTGCCAGCACTTTAAGCTTCTCATCGCGGGTACGAATGAGTACACCTAAGGTCGCCCCCATCTGCCCCATGACGGCGGGCAATAACAGCGGCATCATCGTGTCGTGACCGAGCACGCTCAGGTTGTTAATCATCAGCGGGACTAATCCCCAGTGCAGTCCGAAGATGACACACACCTGCCACATAGCCCCCATCACGCCGCCTGCAAGCCACGGTGCCAGGGCATAAATTGCCTGGTACCCATGAGCTAACATCTGGCTTAGCCATGTCGCGACCGGGCCAATCAACAGAAAGGTCAGTGGAACCGTGATGGCAAGACAAAACAGCGGGGAGAAGAAGTTACGCATCGCAGAGGGCAACAGCTTGTTGCCCTGTTTTTCCAGCCAGCAACTCACCCACGCGGCTAAAATAATCGGGATAACTGAAGAACTGTAGTTAATAAAAGTGACAGGAATACCGAGGAAGTATTCGGTGGCGGCACCCGCCTGGCTACTGGCCTCTAAGGCCTGCATCACCACCGGATGCGTCAGCGCCCCACCGATAGCCATGGTAACGAATGGATTCCCGCCAAATTTTTTACCTGCCGTGTAACCCAGCGCCAGAGGGAAGAAGTAAAACAGCGAATCACTGGCGGCGAACCACAGTTTATATGTCCCGCTTTCGGTCGTTAGCCAGCCAAAAACCACCGCCACGGCGAGCAAGCCTTTGAGAATACCGGAGGCCGCCATCACACCGATAAACGGCGTAAATACTGCTGATACAATATCAATCAAGCGGCTGAGAATATTAACCTTTTCACCCGGTTCAGACGCTGGCTGAACGCCATCTTCAACAATTCCGGCCTCAGCACACACCGCGTTGTAAACATCGTGAACATGATTACCAATCACCACCTGGAACTGCCCGCCGCTTTCCACCACCATAATCACGCCAGGGTTATTTTTCAGCGCCTGCGCATCAGCCTGTTTCTGATCTTTGAGCTTAAAACGTAAGCGCGTGGCACAGTGGACCAGGCTGATAATATTTTCTCTCCCACCGACATGGGTCAGAATATCTCTTGCAACATCTTGATATCCCATCATTCTTTCCTTTCACCTTTCGGCATATATGACTGAGTAAAGTAAAAAAAAACCTGAGACCGACTTCCCTCGAGGAGAAGCCAGTGCTCAGGTTTTGCCTGCCGCAGCAGTAACAATCCGTTTTTGTTTTCGTCGGCCTTTCGGCACGCCGTTATGAAACTTTAAGACTCTCTTTGCGCACCCGCTCAATGTGAATTGCGAGGAACATAATTTCTTCTGTCGTTAACTCTCGTTGATATTCCGTCATCAGATGGCGACTGAGTTTTTCAGCACAACGCCAGGCGTGCGGGTAATTATCTTTCACCGCCGCATGTAGCGTGACATCGTCATCTGCCACCACGTTGCGGCTCAGCATTCGTTGGGCAAAAAACTTCAGATGCGTAACAAAGCGCTGATAACTCAGACTCTCTTCGTCATACTCAAACCGCAGTTGGTATTTCACAATCTGCAAGATTTCCTGCATCACCCGGGTCACGTGCATCACTTCCGGCATTTCGCTGTTCAACTGCGCAGTCACCAGATGCAGAGCAATAAACCCTGCCTCATCTTCCGCTAATTGAACATTCAGGCGCTTTTCGATGATGGTCAACGCTTCATGGCCGAGCAAAAATTCTTTGGGATAAAGACGCTTAATTTCCCACAGCAAGACGTTGCGAATCACCACTCCCTTCTTTTGCCGCTCGATAGCAAAATGGCAGTGATCGGTCAGCGTGATGTACAGGCTTTCTTGTAACTTACCCAGGCGCTGACGCGAAAGCTCAATAATACGATCGCAGGTGGTCATCACTTCCAGCGGGATTTGGCTAAGTAATTCGCCTAACCGCGCAACCAGTTCGTCACTTTTCAGGGCAAACACTTTCTCAATCTTGTCGTTTTCCAGGTTGTCGCCAATATGCTTCTGAAAGCCCAGGCCACGCCCCATCACCACTTGTTCACGTCCATGTTCGTCAAGAATCACCACGACATTGTTATTGAGTATTTTGGCGATTTTCATCAGTACCCCAGAAACAAAAAAACCTGACCTCCGGCAGGAGCCAGAAAATCAGGTTTTGCCTGCCGCAGCAGTAACAATCCAACAATGACACTCTATCAGCTTCGAAACATCACTCAAACGAATGAATTGAAAATCGTGACGAAGATCGCGGCTTAACGTACCGGGTTACAAATCACGCGGGCGATGTCCGCAGAATGCTTAAGTGTACGAATCTCAGTAAACAAGTCCGTTGCTTCAACATATTCTTTACGCAAGTATCCCAGCCACTGCTTGATGCGCGCCACGTGATACATCCCGGTATCGCCCTGCTTTTCGAGTTGGCTATATTTTTGCAGCAATTTCACTACATCCGGCCATGGCATACGCGGCTCGTTGTATTTGATCACGCGGCTTAAATTGGGGATATTGAGCGCGCCGCGGCCGATCATCACCGCATCGCAGCCCGTTGCCGCCATGCAATCTTGCGCGCTTTGCCAGTCCCAGATTTCGCCATTAGCAATCACCGGAATCGACAAACGCTGGCGGATTTCGCCAATCGCTGCCCAGTTTATCCGCTCGGCTTTATAACCGTCTTCTTTGGTGCGCCCGTGAACGACAAGCTCGGTCGCACCGGCCTGCTGTACGGCGTCAGCAATTTCAAACTGCCGGGAATCGCTGTCCCAACCCAGCCTGATTTTAACGGTGACAGGTAAATGCGCAGGCACCGCTTCACGCATCGCTTTCGCGCCACGGTAAATTAAGTCGGGATCTTTGAGTAGAGTGGCACCGCCGCCGCTGCCGTTCACCAGTTTAGAAGGACAACCGCAATTGAGATCAACGCCCCAGGAGCCAAGTTCCACCGCGCGGGCCGCGTTTTCAGCCAGCCATTGCGGGTGTTGCCCCAGTAATTGAACGCGCACTAACGTACCGGATGATGTGCGGCTGACCTGATGCAGTTCCGGGCAAAGTTTATAGAAGGATTTTGCTGGCAAAAGCTGATCGACCACGCGCAAGAACTCGGTGATACACAAGTCGTAGTCATTAACCTCTGTCAGCAGTTCCCGAACGAGCGAGTCGAGAACGCCTTCCATTGGTGCCAGTAGCACGCGCATAACATTTCCCGGTAAAAAAAAGAGGCGCTATGTTAGCGCCTCTGTTTGAGTTGGCAAAGCCTAATTAATTATGCTGATGCTGGCTTGCGTGGCGGACGACGACGACCATTAGCGCCCGCTGGTTTTGCGCCATCTGCCTGTGGGCGAGATGGGCGACGCGGTGCATTGCTGCGCTCAGATGATGCGCCACCATTGCCACCACGACGTTGACCCTGGCCCTGACCACCGCCGTTGCCACGACCGCCGCCACGCTGCTGCTGGCGACCGTTAACGATAGGCTCGGCTGGGATAGTTGGGTCCACTTCGTACCCTGGAATCGCCATACGCGGCACTTCACGTTTAAGCACGCGTTCAATGTCACGCAGCAGTTTGTGTTCATCAACACACACCAGAGACAGCGCCTCACCCGTTGCCGCAGCACGGCCAGTACGGCCGATACGGTGCACGTAGTCTTCCGGTACGTTTGGCAGTTCGTAGTTCACAACGTGTGGCAGTTCTTCGATATCCAGGCCACGCGCGGCGATGTCCGTTGCTACCAGCACACGGATGCCACCGTTTTTGAAGTCAGCCAATGCACGAGTACGCGCGCCCTGGCTCTTGTTACCGTGGATGGCCGCAGCAGTGATACCGTCTTTGCCCAGCTGTTCTGCCAGGTGGTTTGCACCATGTTTGGTACGGGTAAACACCAGCACTTGCTGCCAGTTACCTTCGCCAATCATCTGTGACAGCAGTTCTCTTTTACGTTTTTTATCAA
Organism: Buttiauxella sp. BIGb0471; assembly: GCF_024807715.1. Taxonomy (NCBI): domain Bacteria; kingdom Pseudomonadati; phylum Pseudomonadota; class Gammaproteobacteria; order Enterobacterales; family Enterobacteriaceae; genus Buttiauxella; species Buttiauxella sp. BIGb0471. The sequence goes on along the minus strand of NZ_JANUEU010000002.1, from coordinate 218,523 downwards.
CGAAATGAACGTGCTGAGTCACTTGCTCAGAAGCGGTGTTGCGACGCGCCACGGAAACTTCTTCCGGGTTGTGCAACAGCTTTTCAGCCAGGCCTTTAATATCGTCAGAGAAGGTCGCGGAGAACAGCAGGTTCTGGCGACGAGCAGGCAGTTTTGCCAGCACGCGACGGATATCGTGGATAAAGCCCATGTCCAGCATGCGGTCAGCTTCATCCAGTACCAGGATTTCTACCTGGTCGAGTTTAACTGCGTTCTGGTGTTCTAAATCCAGCAGACGGCCCGGTGTTGCCACCAGCACATCGACACCGCTACGCAGTTTCATCATCTGTGGGTTAATGCTCACGCCGCCGAAAACCACCAGCGAACGGATATCTAAATATTTGCTGTAGTCGCTGACGTTTTCACCAATCTGAGCAGCAAGCTCACGGGTTGGCGTCAGGATCAGGGCGCGCACTGGGCGACGGCCTTTCGCATGCGGCTGTTTGTCTACCAGGCGCTGCAACAGCGGCAAGGTAAAACCAGCGGTTTTGCCGGTGCCGGTTTGGGCACTGGCCATCAGGTCACGACCGGCTAAAACAACCGGGATCGCCTGACGTTGAATAGGGGTAGGCTCACGATAGCCCTGCTCTTCCACTGCACGCAGAATATCGGCGTTCAGGCCGAGAGAATCAAAAGACATTTGGAACTCCAGAATCGCCCTGACCGCGAGGTGCGGTGTAGTTTCCAGGGGTTCGTATGACGCCAGTCATTCTGGCGCAAGAGAGGGGCACAAACCACGGTGCCGTAAGCCGCGCAGTGTAACAGGTTTTGTGACTTTGCGCACAAATTCTATTTTTCGATGCATTCACAAGATAAATGTTTGGAACTGGACACTGCGATATCGAGAGCCTACTCTTAATCAATCGATTGATTAACTTTTTAAGAGGTCGGTATGAACGCGACACCGACGCCGGTAACTTCCCGTGGTGAGCAGGCAAAAAACACGCTAATTACAGCCGCCATCGCGCAATTTGGTGAATATGGCTTGCACGCCACGACCCGTGATATCGCCGCACTCGCCGGGCAAAACATTGCCGCCATCACTTACTATTTCGGCTCGAAAGAAGAGCTGTATATGGCGTCCGCGCAATGGATTGCTGATTTCATCACCCACAATTTCCAGCCTCACGTCAAACGTGCCGAAGCTATTCTCAGCCAGGAAAATCCAGACAAACCGCAGATACGCGAGCTGATTCATACCGCGTGCGAGCACATGATTATCCTGCTGACCGCCGATGAAACGCTGAACCTGAGCAAATTTATATCCCGCGAACAGCTTTCACCCACTCCGGCCTATCAGCTGATTCACCAGCAAGTGATTGCGCCGATGCACACGCATCTCACCACGCTCGTCGGCCGCTATACGGGTCGCAGCCCCGATGACACCGCCACAATTCTTCATACCCATGCGCTGCTTGGGCAGGTGCTGGCATTTCGTCTCGGGCGGGAAACCATTTTGCTCCGCGCCGGGTGGACAACGTTTGATCAAGAAAGCGTGAAACAAATCAGCGATGTGGTGCGCAGCCATATCGATTTCATTTTGCAGGGGTTAGCGAGCCAACGAGGAAATGCCAGCAATGAAAAGTAAAAAGCCGATCGTTATCGCCGTGGTGGTTATCGCGCTTATCGCCGCAGGGACAGGCGGTTGGATGTGGTACAAAAGCCAACAAGAGCAAGGGTTGACGCTGTACGGCAACGTGGATATCCGCACCGTCAATTTGAGTTTCCGCGTTGGCGGGCGTCTTGCGGCGTTACAGGTTGACGAAGGTGATGCGATTAAAGCTGGCGAACCGCTAGGTGAGCTGGACCAGGGGCCATACCAAAATGCGCTGCTTCAGGCACAAGCTAACGTCGCCGCGTCACAGGCTAAGTTTGATTTGATCATCGCCGGATACCGCGACGAAGAAATTGCCCAGGCCGCAGCGCAGGTCAATCAAGCCCAGGCGGCATTTGATTACGCGCAGAACTTTTATCAGCGCCAGCAGGGTTTATGGGCCAGACGCGTGATTTCTGCCAACGAACTGGAAAATGCGCGTTCATCCAGCGATCAGGCCAAAGCCACGCTGAAAGCGGCGCGCGACAAATTGAGCCAGTACCGCACCGGGAACCGTCCACAAGAAATTGCCCAGGCGCAGGCCAGCCTGCAACAGGCGAAAGCCCAACTTGCTCAGGCACAATTAGATTTACAGGACACCACGTTGGTTGCGCCCTCCGACGGCACATTGCTGACCCGCGCAGTTGAACCTGGCAGCATGCTGAATGCCGGAAGCACCGTGCTAACGCTTTCTCTGACTCGCCCGGTTTGGGTGCGAGCTTACGTCAGCGAAGTGAGTCTGAATCAGGCGAAACCAGGAACCGAGTTGCTGGTTTACACCGATGGCCGCCCGGATAAGCCGTATCACGGCAAAATCGGTTTCGTTTCACCAACCGCTGAGTTCACGCCGAAAACCGTCGAAACGCCGGATTTGCGCACCGATCTCGTGTATCGCCTGCGCATTATCGTCACCGACGCCGATGACGCACTGCGTCAGGGAATGCCGGTCACGGTGAAATTCAACGATGAAAACGCGCATGAGTAGCCAGGACGGCATCATTGCCCTGCACGGGCTAATGAAACAATTTCCGGGGCAGGAAAAGCCTGCGGTCGCACGCCTAGAATGCGAGATTCATACCGGATCGGTTACCGGTCTGGTCGGCCCTGACGGTGCCGGGAAAACCACGCTAATGCGCATGCTGGCAGGTTTATTAAAACCTACAGAAGGCACGTCCAGCGTGATTGGGCTTGATCCGGTGGAAGACGACCGCGCTCTGCACGCCGTTCTGGGATACATGCCGCAAAAATTTGGCCTGTATGAAGATTTAACGGTAATGGAAAACCTGAATTTGTACGCCGATTTACGTGGCGTAACGGGCGAGGAACGCAAAAACACCTTTAAGCGCCTGCTGGAATTCACCGCCCTTGGGCCGTTTACCACCCGGCTTGCCGGGAAGCTCTCAGGCGGCATGAAGCAAAAGCTCGGCCTCGCCTGCACCCTGGTCGGCCAGCCAAAAGTGCTGCTGCTTGATGAACCCGGCGTCGGCGTCGACCCGATTTCGCGCCGCGAACTGTGGCAAATGGTGCATGAACTCGCCGGTGACGGCATGTTGATTCTGTGGAGCACGTCGTATCTCGATGAAGCCGAACAGTGCCGCGACGTGTTGCTGATGAACGAAGGCGAACTGCTCTACCATGGCGCGCCGAAAGAGCTGACGCAGCAAATGGCCGGGCGCTCGCTGCTGGTGAGCCACGGTGAAGAAAACAACCGCAAACTGTTGCAACGTGCGCTGAAATTACCGCAGGTCAGCGACGGCGTGATTCAGGGGCGATCGGTGCGCCTGATCCTCGCCAAAGATGCCTCTCTTGAAGATCTCAGCCACGCGCTTGATGTGCCACCCGACAGCATTTCACAAACCGAGCCCCGTTTTGAAGATGCCTTTATCGACCTGCTCGGCGGTGCCGCCACTCAGGAATCTCCGCTGGGGAAAATCCTGCATACGGTAGAAGGAACAGCAGGCGAAACGGTTATCCGGGCGGAATCATTAACCAAGAAATTCGGCGATTTTGCGGCGACGGACAACGTGGATTTCACCGTCCAACGCGGTGAGATTTTTGGCCTGCTGGGGCCGAACGGCGCAGGGAAATCCACCACCTTTAAAATGATGTGCGGCTTGCTGGTGCCCACTTCTGGCAAAGCGCTGGTGCTGGATATGGACTTAAAAACCAGTTCCGGCAAGGCACGCCAGCATCTGGGTTACATGGCGCAAAAATTTTCGCTCTACGGCAACTTAACCGTGGCGCAAAACCTGCGATTTTTCTCCGGCGTGTACGGCCTGCGTGGCAAAGCGCAGGAGGAAAAAATCAATCGCATGAGCGAAGCCTTCAGCCTGCAACCGATTATGAACAGCTCTACGGATGCACTGCCGCTCGGTTTTAAACAACGCCTGGCGCTGGCGTGCTCGTTAATGCATGAGCCAGACATTTTGTTTCTCGATGAACCGACTTCAGGCGTTGACCCGATTACGCGCCGCGAATTTTGGTTGCACATCAATAGCATGGTGGAAAAAGGCGTCACGGTGATGGTGACGACGCACTTTATGGATGAAGCGGAATACTGCGACCGTATTGGGCTGGTGTATCGCGGCAAGCTGATTGCCAGCGGCACGCCGGATGACCTGAAAGAGCAAGCGGCCGATGACGAGCAAACTGACCCGACGATGGAACAGGCGTTTATTACGCTGATTCATCAATGGGATAAGGATCACGAGCATGAGCGAACATAATCAGGCCGTTTCCTGGCGCCGCGTGCGCGCCCTGTGCGTGAAAGAAACTCGCCAGATTGTACGCGACCCCAGCAGTTGGTTGATTGCGGTGGTGATTCCGTTACTGCTGCTGTTTATTTTTGGCTACGGCATCAACCTGGACTCCAGCCGCCTGCGCGTAGGCGTGTTACTGGAACAGCAAAGCGAGGAAGCGCTGGATTTCGCCCACACCATTACCGCATCGCCTTACATCGACCCGACCATTAGCGATAATCGTCAGCATCTGATTCAGTTGATGCAGGCGGGTAAGATTCGCGGCCTGGTGGTTATCCCAACCAACTTCGCGCAAAACATGGCACGCGCAGGTGCGACGGCTCCGGTGCAGGTTATTACTGATGGCAGCGAGCCGAATACCGCCAACTTTGTGCAAGGTTACATGGAAGGTATCTGGCAAATATGGCAACAGCAACGCGCGGAAGACCGGGGCGAAAAATTTGAACCGCTAATCGATGTGCAGCTCCGTTACTGGTTTAACCCGGCGGCTATCAGCCAGCATTTTATTATCCCCGGCGCAGTCACCATCATTATGACGGTGATTGGCGCGATTCTGACGTCCCTGGTGGTGGCGCGGGAATGGGAGCGCGGCACCATGGAAGCGTTACTCTCGACACAAGTCACGCGTACCGAGCTGCTGCTGTGCAAACTCCTGCCCTATTACGTGCTCGGAATGCTGGCGATGCTGCTGTGTATGCTGGTGTCGGTATTTATTCTCGGCGTGCCCTATCGCGGTTCTCTGCTGATTCTGTTCCTGGTAACCAGCCTGTTTTTACTCAGCACATTGGGTATGGGGCTGTTGATTTCGACGATTACCCGCAACCAGTTTAATGCCGCCCAGGTGGCGCTCAACGCCGCATTCTTGCCGTCTATCATGCTGTCCGGCTTTATCTTCCAGATTGACAGTATGCCGGCGATTATCCGCGCGGTGACTTACGTGATTCCTGCCCGTTATTTTGTCAGCACGCTACAAAGCCTGTTTCTGGCGGGGAATATTTCGACTGTATTGATTATCAACGTGCTGTTTTTAATTGCTTCGGCGGTGATGTTTATCGGCCTGACGGCGCTAAAAACTAAACGCCGTCTCGACTAGGGGAACGCGATGTTTTATCGACTCTGGACTTTAATTCGCAAAGAGCTGCAATCCCTGCTGCGCGAGCCGCAAACCCGCGCGATTTTGATTCTGCCCGTGGTGTTGCAGGTGGTGCTGTTCCCATTTGCCGCCACACTTGAAGTTACCAACGCCACTATCGCGATTTATAACGAAGATAACGGCAGCCATTCGGTTGAACTGACTCAGCGTTTTGCACGCGCCAAAGCGTTTAGCCATGTGCTGCTGCTGAAAAGCCCGCAGGAAATCCAGCCGACCATCGACAACCAAAAAGCACTGCTGCTGATTCGCTTCCCGGCCGATTTCTCACGTGATATCGCAAGCCAGCAGCAAGCCAAACTGCAAATTATTCTCGATGGGCGTAATTCAAACAGTGCGCAAATTGCCGCAAATTACCTGCAACAGATTGTGAAGAATTACCAGCAGGAACTGGTGTCCGGGCAGCCAAAACCGAATAACAGCGAACTGGTGGTGCGCAACTGGTATAACCCGAATCTGGATTACAAATGGTTCGTAGTGCCGTCATTGATTGCAATGATCACCACTATCGGCGTGATGATTGTGACGTCACTTTCGGTCGCCCGCGAACGCGAGCAAGGTACGCTTGATCAGCTACTGGTTTCTCCGCTGGCAACCTGGCAAATCTTTGTGGGCAAAGCAGTGCCTGCACAAATTGTGGCGATTGGCCAGGCAACCATTGTGCTGGGCGTGGGGATCTGGGGTTATCACATTCCGTTTTCCGGCTCGCTTTTGCTGTTTTACTTCACGATGCTGATTTACGGGTTGTCGCTGGTGGGATTTGGTTTGTTGATTTCAGCTCTTTGTTCAACGCAACAGCAGGCGTTTATCGGCGTGTTCGTCTTTATGATGCCAGCGATTTTGCTCTCGGGGTACGTTTCACCCGTAGAGAATATGCCGGTGTGGCTGCAAAACCTGACGTGGGCGAATCCGATTCGGCATTTCACCGATATCACCAAGCAGATTTATTTGAAGAACGCGAGTTTTGATATTGTGTGGGGAAGTGTGTGGCCGCTATTGGTTATCGCGGCCACCACGGGTTCAGCGGCGTACTGGATGTTTCGGCGCAAAATTGCCTGAGGTTTTATCTTTGGCGAGCAGCGAATAAATAATCGGCCCGGCAATCATCGCAATACCCGCACCAACGAGCAGAAACTTGTTTTCGACGACGCGTGACAGTAGCCACAGGACAATCATCGCGTTGCCGAAATACCAGGTGGTAGTCAGCTCTTCAAGAAAATCACCGATATCACGTAACCGCCCTGTCCGCACACGGTGCAGGGCGAACATCAAAATTACTGTTGCTGCATACAGCAAACATAGCCCTATGCCGACCGGTATGAGGGTGGCAGTTTTCCAGCCAACGAGCAGCGCACAGACCACACCCAGATGCAGCATTATCTGCCAGCAGCTTAGGCCTGTCGTCACTTGTACACGTTGTTGCCATTTCATTATTTCTCTCCTGGCCGCTATTTCCTGTCTTTCAGAGTACCGCAGTATGCGGAAAATTCCGTAACGCGGCACCTATTTGTGACAGAGACTACACTTTATTTTCATCAGGATGTTAACAATGCCGGGAGAAGCATGGGTAACAAGTCTCAGCACTTTTCCTTTAAAGTGCTCACAATTAATACACACAAAGGTTTCACCGCACTCAACAGGCGCTTTATTTTGCCGGAGTTGCGTGATGCGGTGCGCGCGGTTTCCGCCGATATCGTCTGCTTACAAGAGGTCATGGGTGCCCACGAAGCGCATTCGGTGCGTTTTGAAAACTGGCCGGAAACCAGTCATTACGAGTTCCTCGCCGATACGATGTGGAGCGATTTCGCCTATGGCCGCAACGCGGTTTATCCCGAAGGGCATCACGGAAACGCGGTGCTGTCTCGCTTCCCAATCCATCATTTCGAAAATCGTGATATCTCGGTCGACGGCCACGAAAAGCGCGGAATGCTGCATTGCCAGATGAAAGTTCCGGACAAAAATGTGCGCGTACACGTGATTTGCGTGCATCTGGGTTTGCGTGATGCGCACCGTCAGGCGCAGCTCAATATGCTGTGTCAGTTGGTGAATACTCTTCCGGAAGGCGAGCCGGTGGTGGTTGCCGGGGATTTCAATGACTGGCAGCAACGCGCCAACCGGCAATTAAAGCAAACGGGTTTGGATGAGGTGTTTACCCGTGCATCTGGCCGCCCGGCTCGCACCTTCCCTGCCCGCTTCCCACTGCTGCGCCTTGACCGAATTTATGTGAAAAACGCTTCCGCAAGCGCACCAACAGCGCTGCCGTTGCAGCAATGGCGGCATCTCTCGGACCATGCGCCACTCGCCGTGGAGATTCATCTATGAAAAATAACTGGCGCGACGGGAACCGGATTTCATTGCTTGAAAACGGTGATCAGTTTTTCCCTGCGGTATTCAAAGCCATTGAACACGCTCGTAGCAAAGTGCTACTCGAGACATTTATCTGGTTTGAAGACGATGTCGGCAAGCAGTTACATAAAGTCTTACTCGATGCGGCCCAGCGCGGCGTTAGCATTGAAGTTCTGCTTGATGGCTACGGTTCACCCGATTTAAGCGATAAATTCGTTGAACAGCTGACAACGGCTGGGGTGCTATTCCGCTATTACGACCCTCGCCCATTGGTGTTTGGGATGCGCACGAATTTATTCCGCCGCATGCACCGGAAAATCGTGGTGGTTGACGGTTCGGTGGCGTTTGTCGGCGGAATTAACTATTCCGCAGAACAGATGAGCGATTACGGCCCGGAAGCCAAGCAGGATTATTCGGTAAAAGTCGAAGGCCCGGTGGTGGACGATATTTATCAGTATGTGATTTCTAACTTGCCGGGCAATGACCACAAGCGCCAGTGGTGGCGACGCCGCCGGAATCCTGCACAAGAAAACCTCGCACCTGGTGAAGCGCAGGCATTGTTTGTCTGGCGTGATAACGACCAGCATCGCGATGATATTGAGCGTTATTATTTGAAAATGCTCAGTAAAGCCAAACGCGAAGTGATTATTGCTAACGCGTATTTCTTCCCAGGTTACAGGTTGCTACATGCGATGCGTAACGCATCGCGGCGCGGCGTTTCGGTGAAGCTCATCGTGCAAGGCGAGCCGGATATGCCGATAGTCAAAGTCGGTGCTCGTCTGCTGTACAACTACCTGGTGCGCTCCGGGGTGAAGATCTACGAATACCACCGCCGCCCACTGCACGGCAAAGTCGCTATCATGGATGACCACTGGGCCACCGTCGGCTCCAGTAATCTTGATCCGCTGAGTTTGTCGCTAAACCTCGAAGCGAATCTGATTATTTATGACCGCACGTTTAATGACACGCTGCGTGCCAATCTGACCTCTTTGATTGCCAAAGACTGCCATCCGGTCGTTGAGTCAATGCTACCTAAACGAACCTGGTGGAATTTGGGTAAAAGCGTGCTGGCATTCCACTTTTTGCGCCACTTCCCGGCCATGGTCGGCTGGTTGCCCGCGCACACGCCCAAACTTGCGCAAGTCATGCCCCCGGCGCAGCCACATATGGAAACTCAGGACAGAGTTGATATCGGTAATCCGGCTTCCGCCGGTATTGAGAGCGACACTGAAACGGAAAATCAGGGAGTGAAATACTGATGTCGCACTCTCATCCTAAATGGCGCAAAGCAAAGAAAATCCTCACCTGGTTATTTTTTATCGCCGTTATCGTATTGCTGGTGGTGTATGCCACAAAGGTTGACTGGCAGGAGGTCTGGAAGGTTATTAGCAACTATAACCGCCTGGCGCTGTTTAGCGCGGTCGGACTGGTCATCCTGAGCTATCTGATTTACGGCTGTTACGACCTGCTGGCGCGCTCGTATTGTGGGCACAAACTCGCAAAACGACAGGTGATGCTAGTGTCGTTTATCTGCTATGCATTCAACCTTACGCTCAGTACCTGGGTGGGTGGCATTGGCATGCGCTATCGGCTTTATTCACGGCTCGGACTACCCAGCGCCACTATTACGCGCATCTTTTCTCTGAGTATTTCTACTAACTGGCTGGGTTACATTCTGCTGGCGGGCGTGATTTTTACCGTAGGCGTGGTGCAGTTACCCGATCACTGGTACATCGACGAAACCACGCTGCGGATTTTAGGTGCCGTATTGCTGGCGATTATTGCGGTTTATCTGTGGTTCTGCGCGTTTGCCAAACATCGCCATATGACGATTAGAGGCCAGCGTCTGGTGTTGCCATCGTTCAAATTTGCGCTGATGCAGCTTGTCATTTCCAGTAGTAACTGGATGGTGATGGGCGCAATTATTTGGCTGTTGTTGGGTCAGCAGGTGAATTATTTCTTCGTGCTGGGCGTGCTGTTAGTGAGCAGTATCGCCGGGGTGATTGTGCATATTCCTGCCGGGATTGGCGTGCTGGAAGCCGTATTTATCGCATTGCTTGCCGGGGAGCATGTCAGCAACGGCACCATTATTGCGGCACTGATTGCCTACCGAATGCTGTATTTTATCGCCCCGCTGCTGCTGGCGATTGTGTGCTATTTGGGGCTTGAGAGTCGGGCGAAGAAGATACGAGTGAAGAACGAGAAGAAGCTAAACAACCCTCACCCCAGCCCTCTCCCTGAGGGAGAGGGAGCAAGCTTTTCCCCTTCTTCCCCTGGAGAAGGCCGGGATGAGGGCGAAAGAACTTAGCGGCGGTTGCCGAAAATACGCAGCAACATCAAGAACAAGTTGATAAAGTCGAGATACAGCGTCAACGCGCCAAGAATCGAATACTTGCGCATGGTTTGTGTATCGCGGGTATCAATTTGCTCGCCGATGTTTTTCAGCTTCTGCGTGTCATAGGCCGTCAGACCGACAAACACGATGACGCCGATGTACGTCACCGCCCACATCAGCGCGGTGCTTTTCAGCCACATATTGACCAGCGAAGCTAAAACAATACCGATTAGCGCCATAAACAGCATATTGCCAAAGCCGCTCAGGTCGCGTTTGGTGGTATAGCCGTACAGGCTCATCGCGCCAAACATCCCGCCTGCCACTACAAACGTGCTGGCGATAGATGAATAGGTGTAGACGATAAAAATACTGGAAAGCGTCAGGCCCGTGAGTGCCGAATAGAGCATGAACAGGCTGGTTGCCATACCCGCGCTGAGCTTATGCACCATGCCAGAGAGCACAAACACCAGCCCCAATTGCACGATGATCAGCCCAAAGAAGGTGATCTTGCTGGAAAAGACAAATTCCATCACCGCTGGCGTATTTGCGGCGTACCAGGCGATAAATGCCGTCAGTAACAGGCCGCAGGTCATCCAGCCATAAACTTGTGCCATGTATGCCTGCAAACCGGTACGGGCCTGCTGCACGATGGTGTCATTGGAACGTGGGAATCGATCCATGATGCTTCCTTAAGTGAATTACGTTGACCGAATATCAGGCTCAAAGGCCTGTACCTTAAGATTAACACAACTACATGAAGGTGCCTGTTACCAGCGTTTCGCAGCTTGCTTATCTGTTTCGCGTGCTTCGACCCAGCGATCCCCGTCAGCCGTGGCTTCACGCTTCCAGAATGGCGCGCGCGTTTTCAGATAATCCATGATGAATTGTGCGGATTCGAACGCAGAACTGCGGTGCGCGCCAGTTACGCCGACAAAAACAATTTCGTCACCAGGCCACAACTCACCGATGCGATGAATCACGCTAACGCGTTGCAGCGGCCAGCGCTGGCGAGCTTCTTCGATAATTTCCGCCAGTGCTTTTTCCGTCATCCCCGGATAGTGCTCAAGCGTTAAGGCGCTGACACTATCGCCAAGGTTGTGATTACGAACTTTGCCCGTAAATGTCACTACCGCACCGTCTTCATCGCACTGCGCAAGCCACTGGTATTCTTCGCCAACGTTGAAGTTTTCGTGGCTAACACGAATTCGGGTATTTTCCATTTTAGCCTCCGGTAACCGGCGGGAAGAAAGCGACTTCGTCACCATCATTCAGCGGGCTATCAAAACTCACCAGTGTCTGATTTACCGCAGCCAGCAATTTGCCAGACTCCAGCGCCAGTGCCCAGCGCTCGCTTCTGTTTGCCAGTTCAGCACGCAACTGCTCGACATCACTGAAAGTAGCGTCCAGTTGCAGACGGTCACAATCGACCAGCTCACGCACCTGAGCAAAAAACAGGACATTAATCATGCGCAGCCACCTTGCTATCTACCTTAAAGTCGCCGGACTTTCCGCCGCTTTTCGCCAGCAAACGCACAGGGCCAATCACCATATCTTTCTGCACCGCTTTGCACATGTCGTAAATGGTTAACGCAGCAACCGATGCAGCAGTTAGCGCTTCCATTTCCACGCCGGTTTTACCGGTCAAACGGCAGACGGATTCGATACGCACGCGATTATTTTCAGGTTCGGCGGCTAAATTGACTTCGACTTTACTGAGCATCAGCGGGTGGCAAAGGGGAATCAAATCCCAGGTGCGTTTTGCCGCCTGAATACCGGCAATACGCGCCGTGGCGAACACATCACCTTTGTGGTGGCTGCCTTCAATAATCATGGCAAGCGTAGCTGCTTCCATGGTGATAAACGCTTCTGCTCGCGCCTCGCGCACCGTTTCTGCTTTAGCAGAAACATCCACCATGTGCGCTTCGCCAGCGGCATTAATATGAGTGAGTTGCGACATAGTTTATTTCTTGAGATGAGGGTGAAAATTGCAAGGGCGCACGCGGGCATCCAGTTGCGGCGCAATGATGTTGTCCCACGCGGTATGACATGCTTTGGTGGAACCGGGCATGGCAAAAATCAGTGTTTTGTTTGCCACTCCCGCAAGGGCGCGTGATTGCAGCGTAGAAGTGCCGATCTCTTCAAACGAGAGCATCCGGAACACTTCACCAAAACCTTCGATTTCCCGGTCAAACAACGGGAGTAATGCTTCGGGAGTCTGGTCGCCTTCGGTAAAGCCTGTGCCACCGTTAATCAACACAACCTGGACTTCGTCATCAGCAATCCACTGGGAAACCTGTGCGCGAATGGCGTAGCGATTTTCTTTGACGATAGCTTTGGCTACCACATGGTGGCCCGCTTCAGTGGCGGCTTCGCGCAGATAGTGCCCTGAAGAGTCGTCCTCTTCACCGCGACGGCTTGAAACGGTCAGAATAGCCATATGTACCGGGATAAATTCACTGCTTACCTGGCTCATGAAATTCTTCCTTTTGGTCTGATTTTATCTGGTTTACCCGCCAATATAAGACAGGTTTTGAGTGATTCCGGTATCACCGTCATGCAGGAAATGGGTCTGTTTTTTATGCGTTAAGGCTTCGGCTATGCGCGCTTCAAGTTCGTCAATTTGCTCGTCGCTTGCCAGCAAATCACGCAGGGAAATGCCCTGTTCGCCAAATAAACATAGATGCAGATTTCCAACCGATGAGACACGCAGGCGGTTGCAGCTGGCGCAGAAGTCTTTTTCATACGGCATGATAAGGCCGATTTCACCCGCGTAATCAGGGTGACAGAAGACCTGCGCCGGGCCGTCGCTGCGGCTGCGCAGCTGATGCACCCAACCACGTGCCAGTAGTTGGTCGCGGATGGTTTTGCCGGAGATATGATGTTTGCGGAATAGCTCGCCGCCATCGCCGGTTTCCATCAGTTCAATGAAACGCAGCTGAATCGGGCGCGGTTTAATCCACGCAAGGAAGGTATCGAGTTCGTGGTGGTTTACGCCACGCATCAGGACGGTGTTCACTTTTACGCGCTCAAAACCGGCGGCAAAAGCAGCGTCGATGCCATCCATTACCTGGCGAAATTTATCCTGCCCGGTAATCGCGTGGAACTGGCGAGCATCAAGACTATCGACGCTGACATTCACCGCGGTCAGCCCGGCGTCACGCCATTGCTGGATATCACGCGCAAGACGATAGCCGTTAGTCGTCACCGCAATCTGGCGAATGCTGGCGTTTTCATGCACGGCGGCAATGATGTCGGTGAAATCTTTTCGCAAAGAGGGTTCGCCACCGGTCAGACGTACTTTTTCAGTACCCAGGGCGGCAAATGCGCGCGTGACGCGGCGAATTTCATCAACGTTGAGGAAACTTTTGTTCGCCACACCGTGAGGCTTGTAGCCATCCGGCAGGCAATAGTTGCAACGGAAATTGCAAACGTCGGTAACAGACAAACGCAGGTAAAAAAACTTACGCGCGAATGCATCGGTAAGTTGGGTAGCCATGTACACCTTCCAAATACGGGAGATGCAGTCATTTCTTACTGCACCCTGGTGACTCAAGGTCACGGCCAAAGCACCGTATCTTTCGACTTAGGTCCAGAGGCTTAGTGTGTTTAGAGCGATAGTAGCGCGTGACGGCGTTCACCGCCATAACAGCTTTCGCTATATAAATATATACATAACGAACTAATCGTTCAATTTCGCCACAGACTACGCGAAAAGTGAACTTTTGCTTTGATATACATCATTAACCGCCGGAGCTGAATCGTATTTTGACTGCATTTGCGCTACTTTATTTCGATAGTTCGTCATAAGGAATAGCTATGCGCAATCGCACGTTTGCGGATTTGGACCGGGTAGTCGCCCTTGGCGGTGGGCACGGTCTGGGCAGGGTCATGTCGTCCCTCTCCTCTTTGGGTTCACGTTTAACCGGCATTGTTACCACTACCGATAACGGCGGTTCTACGGGGCGCATTCGACGCTCTGAAGGAGGCATCGCCTGGGGTGACATGCGCAACTGTTTAAATCAATTAATTACCGAACAAAGCGTTGCTTCAGCAATGTTTGAGTATCGTTTTGGCGGTAATGGCGAACTTTCAGGTCATAACCTCGGAAACTTGATGTTAAAGGCGCTGGATCACCTGAGTGTGCGGCCTCTGGAAGCCATCAATCTTATTCGCAACCTGCTTAAAGTGGACGCATTTCTGATTCCAATGTCCGAGCAGCCGGTAGATTTGATGGCAACGGATGCAGATGGCCATTTTATTTATGGTGAAGTGAATATTGACCAGCTTTCTTCGCCGCCGCAGGAGCTGTCGTTATATCCGAAAGCCCACGCCACGCGTGAAGCAGTGCAAGCGATTGCAGAAGCCGACCTGATTTTGATTGGCCCCGGCAGTTTTTACACCAGCTTAATGCCGATACTTTTGCTTGAGGATATGGACCAGGCGCTACGCCGCACTCCGGCCCCGGTCGTTTTCATTGGCAATCTGGGCAAGGAATTGAGCACCGCCGCAGCCAGCCTGTCGCTTGCACAGACGCTTGACATCATGGAACAGCGAATCGGTAAACGTATTGTGGATGCGGTAGTGGTTGGCCCGCAGACAGATGTTTCTGAGATTACCGACCGCGTGGTGATTCAGGAACCGCTGGAGGCGAGTGACGTTCGGTATCGCCACGACAGGCATCTGCTTCGCCAGGCACTTGAAAAAGCTATTCAGCAGCTCGGATAAAACAACGCCTTCTTAATGAAGGCGTTTTCATTATGACGTTGCAATAAACAACTGCCGTAACTGATGAAGCTGGTCACGAATTTGTGCGGCTTCTTCAAATTCCAGATTTTGCGCGTGCTCCAGCATCTTCCCTTCGAGTTGATGGATTTTCTGCTGCAACGCTGTTGGTGTCAGGATGATTTCATCATCTTCAATCACGCTACGCGCTTTGCTCTTCATCCGGCCTTTAGTTTTCGCCATGCCTTCGCCAAGCTGGAGGACATCCACCACTTTCTTATTTAGCCCTTGCGGCGTAATCCCGTTTTCTTCGTTGTAACGTTGCTGTTTCTCGCGGCGGCGCTCCGTTTCGCCAATCGCTTTCGCCATCGACGGGGTGATTTTGTCACCATACAGAATCGCTTTGCCGTTGATGTTACGTGCCGCGCGGCCAATAGTCTGAATCAGTGAACGCTCGGAGCGCAGGAAGCCTTCTTTATCGGCGTCCAGAATCGCCACCAGCGACACTTCAGGCATGTCCAGGCCTTCACGTAGCAAGTTGATACCCACCAGCACGTCAAACTCGCCAAGGCGCAAATCACGAATGATTTCCATACGCTCGACGGTATCAATGTCCGAGTGCAGATAGCGCACTCTCTCGCCATGCTCTTCGAGATACTCCGTCAAATCTTCGGCCATACGTTTGGTTAACGTCGTCACCAAAACGCGCTCGTTAATTTCGACACGTTTACGGATCTCAGAAAGCAGATCATCGACCTGTGTCCCCACCGGGCGAACTTCAATGATCGGATCCAGCAAGCCGGTCGGCCTGACGACCTGATCGACAACATCGCCACCCGATTTTTCTAATTCGTAATTGCTCGGTGTTGCCGAAACATAAATAGTCTGCGGCGCGAGTGCTTCAAACTCTTCAAATCTCAAAGGGCGGTTATCAAGCGCTGAAGGCAGACGGAAGCCATATTCCACCAGCGTTTCTTTACGCGAACGGTCACCTTTGTACATTCCACCGATTTGCGGAATAGTGACGTGGGATTCGTCAACCACCAGCAAGCCGTCGGCTGGCAGATAATCGAATAGCGTCGGCGGCGGCTCGCCAGGCCCACGGCCAGAAAGGAAGCGCGAGTAGTTTTCAACGCCAGAGCAATAGCCCAATTCGTTCATCATTTCTAAATCAAACTGAGTTCGCTGCGTGAGGCGCTGCTCTTCAAGCAATTTGTTGTTGGCGAGCAGCACTTTTCTGCGGTCAGCCAGTTCAACTTTGATCTCTTCCATCGCTTGCAGAATACGTTCGCGCGGTGTGACGTAGTGCGATTTAGGGTAGACAGTGAAACGCTGGATAGCCTGGTCAACTTGACCTGTGAGCGGGTCAAACAGCGAAAGCCGTTCAACTTCTTCATCGAAAAGCTCAACGCGTAATGCGAGGTCGTCCGACTCGGCCGGGAAGATATCAACCACTTCACCGCGCACGCGGAAAGTACCGCGCTGGAATGCCTGGTCGTTGCGGGTATATTGCAGCTCCGTCAGGCGCCGTATGATAGAACGCTGATCGATGATCATCCCTTTGGTCAGGTGAAGCATCATCTTCAGATATAAATCCGGGTCGCCCAGACCGTAAATCGCCGACACCGACGCCACAACAATGACATCACGCCGCTCGAGCAAAGCCTTGGTTGCTGACAGGCGCATTTGCTCGATGTGTTCGTTCACTGAGGAATCTTTTTCGATAAAAGTATCAGAGCTTGGAACATAGGCTTCGGGTTGGTAGTAGTCGTAATAAGAAACGAAGAACTCCACCGCGTTATCCGGGAAGAACTCTTTCATCTCGCCATACAACTGCGCCGCCAGCGTTTTGTTTGGAGCCAGCACCATAGTGGGGCGTTGTAAATCAGCAATCACATTTGCCACGGTGAAGGTTTTACCGGACCCGGTTACACCTAATAAAGTCTGGTGCGCAAGTCCGTCTTCCAGACCCTCTTTCAGGCGACGAATGGCATCAGGCTGATCGCCAGAAGGTTTGAATGCTGAATTTAATTTGAACGCTTTACTCATGAAGAGGCTACCTGATGAAGAAACGAGCGGGCCGGAGGATAATTTTACTCGGCACAGGAAATTTTGCCAGAAAAAGATACTGGATGAAAAACCAGTCCCTTGCCGTCACGTTTATGATACCGACACGATTTACCGCCAGGTTTGCATGTAAAACATACAACTGTTAGCGGTTTACGCTGACCAAAATGGTTATCCCCAGATTTTTTTACCTTTTAACATTTGTCAAGCAGTGTCATAAAAGCGTAAGGAACATCTGTGGCACTTTTATTGCAGCAATTGATTTTATTCAACTCGTTAATTTTTAAAGGTTATTTAAGAAAGTCTGGTTTCGCGCCAATTCATGCGCAACCCGCGTCCGCTCTCGCTTACCGTAAGTTTTCTAACTCTAATGCACATGGTTATCCACAGGAATAGTGGATAACTGCTCTCAGGCCTTTTGCAGCGCAGACCGCAAAAAACCCTAAATTCTCTGTGCGGGAGGCTAAAAATATTTTTCCAGATTATTTTTGGCTTTTTTTTGCTCGTCCTGAGGTCGATATTTCTTTTGATCCTGCTCACGGATTACGCATTTGAGAAAATAGTGTCACAGACTTGCACCAAACACGTAAACAGCCAGGCACCGACAAAGTGCATGCTCTTTTTAAAGTCGTAGAAGCCGAGCACTTATTCACCCTTTTTTATGAGTCTTTTCTCAAAGTTGCATTGTTCTGGCTCCGACATCGGTTCATGGCAGGAGAATTGCAGTGATGATAGACGCCATGCTTCAAATCGCTGAAGTAGCCTACGTTGTTCAGCCTGCCAGAAGGAGAGTATCGATGTTGAGTCTTCGTGCTGTTAATCAGTTTTATGGCGAAAGCCATGTGCTGTGGAATCTGGATCTCGAACTCGCGCCAGGCGAATGCACCTGCGTTCTGGGCGCACCAGGAATGGGTAAAACGACTCTGGTCAACTGCATCACGGGTTATCTGCCAGTGCAAAGTGGCAGTATGACCTGGCTTGAAGCAGGCCATCCTCCGCAAGATTTACTGACTCAACCCATTGAAGGCCGGGCTGCGCTAGGAATGAGCTACGTTGCGCAGGACAGACGAATATTTTCTCAATTAAGCGTTGAGGAGAACCTCCAAATTGCGCTTTTAGCGGCTCGTATACCGTCACGCGCGATACCCAATATGATCTATGAGCTTTTCCCTGAACTTTACAGCTTGCGCCACATGCGGGGCGGAGAGCTTTCTGACTACCTTCAGCAGCAGTTAGCTCTGGCACGGGCGCTAGTGACTGAACCGAAACTGTTGATTCTTGATGAACCGACTTTTGGCAGTGGCCAGCGTTTTATCAACGATCTGGGAAATATCATTCGCAGGCTAAGCCGTGACTTTGGGCTGACTATCCTTTTGGTAGAACAACGGTTGTCGTTTATTCGCCGTGTCGCAGACCGCTTCTGTTTGCTTCATCGTGGGCGAAATGTGGCCCAGGGAAACGTCGCTTTGCTGGATGACAAACTGGTTTCCAGTTGGATAGATCCATGATGGTGTACCCTTCGACGGCAAGAACAGAACACAAGTTCTGCCGTCACAACTGGCCCAGTTGCTTCTGTATGTTTGCATCAACATCCGCCAGTTCCCTCTGCAAATTACATTGGCGGGTAATGGCTGATAATTCCACCAGCGGCAAAGGGACTTTCGACACACCCGCTTCACGCATCCAACGCAGCACAGGCTCCAGGTGCCAGATGGCTGTTTTACCGTCATGCACAGGCTGAGGAAATGCATCCCGGCTCACCATCACTTTGCGCATATACTGGCGTGAAAACCCCAGCAGTTCAGCGATATCAGTAAGCCCCACCAGGTCGGGCATCACTTCAACCAGTGCCGCTCCTGGAATAATGCGCTTAACGTCTTTAATGGCTGAAACCACCGCCTGCTTTGCATCTTGCGCTTCGCGAATAAAATTCAATGCAATGCGCCCGGTCACTCCCACGCCAACGAGCGCGTCATCACAACCCTGAGCCCCTAAGGCTTCAACCCATTGCTGCGGATTCTGGCTCTTTTCTGGCAGCGTGAAAATCACTGTAAAACTAAACTCTGACATGTCCTGCTCCTTGCAACTCAATGCCTGATAATAGGTGGCGTGCCCTGTTGACTACAGTTATCGACAACACGGCGGATTTGCCGCGCGTGGTTATACGCACTACGCGGTGTACTCCAGATACAGCTAATACAAAACTCACCGCAGCGGCAGGCTTTATCATTCCATGGGCAATACATCTTTCCCCAACAGTGCGAACCGCCAGGCCGCACTTTCCAGCCCTGACATTCGGCATAGGTCAATGCTGCCTCGATATCTTTATTCGGGTGTAACCGCCGCGTCATAAAACCTCCAGTCGATACTCTCAAAAAAGTTGTCATGTGACAACATAAATTGAGAGACAATTTACTCCTGGCCTGGTTTTCTACAACAAGAAATTCAAACGATTAATAGCTACAGGAAGAGCGCCCGAAAGATTTATCGGGCGTTGCAGAAATATGCGAGTGAAATGCGGGCTATGCCGAAAGAAGAGAAATATTCAGGTGAGCACCCAATACCGTTTGATCGCTGATTTCCGGGCAGAAAGGAATTTCACCCAGCATCGGGGCTTTTAAAACATCACGCAGCGTCGCGATGTATTCTTCATGACGTTTGCCCGTTGGCTGAACGTCATTGGCAATCCAGCCTGCGAACTTTAAGCCGGAGTTCTGAATTGCCAGTGCCGTCAACATGGCGTGGTTGATACAACCCAGTTTCACCCCTACCACCAGAATTACCGGCAGTTGTTCTTGTATCACCCAGTCAGCAAAAGTTGTGGTTGTTGAAAGTGGTGTAAACCAACCTCCTGCGCCCTCGACCTGCAACCAGTCTGCCTTCGTTGAAAGTGCCTCAAGCCCCGCCGACATTTGCGAAAAATCGATAGGCCGTTGTTCCTGCGCGCTCACGATATGCGGCGACGTGGGTTCCAGAAATGCAAACGGATTGACTTGTTCATAGTCTAATTCAACGCTGCTATTGCGCTGAAGTGCCAGCGCATCGCTATTACGAATGCCCTGCGCCGTCATCTCGCTTCCCGACGCGACCGGCTTATATCCCACGGTACGTAAACCCGCCGCTGTAGCCGCTTGTAGCAATGCACAACTGGCGACGGTTTTGCCTACTTCTGTATCGGTTCCGGTGACAAACCATTTTTTAATCACGTTCAATAACTCCACAAACGAGTTGCCAGGTCAGGGGGAATTGCCCCTCTTTTTGCGGCCAGGCGAGACTTAATTTTTGCAATTGTTGACGGGTCATCAACGATGTTTTGCGCCCGTCATGAAGATGCGTAGCGCCAGTGCCCTTCAGCGATTGCATGGCACTTATCACGCTGTCGTAATACTGGGTAATCTCATGAATTTGCAGAGAACACCGCCAGCCATGACACGCTTCCTGAATCTGCGTAAAAGGCAGGAAATGGTTGGCATGGGATTGTTCATCCACCGCCTGCCAGGCAGTGTGCAATTCACTTAATGAACCGGCTGCAAGGGTGGTGAATGCCACACACCCGCCCACACGCGTGATGCGGTAAAGCTCGCTCAAACCACTTCGTAAGTCGCTACACCACTGCACAGCAAGGTTGCTCCAGGCGAGGGAAACCTGCTTTTGCGAAAGCGCTATGGCTTCGATATCGCCTTCGAGATAGCAATCAGCGCAACCATTGAGTGCGGCATGTTTCAACATTGCAGGTGAGAGATCCAGGGCCGTCACATGGCATCCTTTTTCACGCCATGCGCGGCTGTACCAACCGGTGCCACAACCGGCATCCAGCACGGTTGAGATTTCCCGGCCTTCAATCATTTTTGCGAGCAATGTTCCACTCTCACGCTGTAATTGCGCGTGGCTGTCGTAGGTGGTTGCTGCGCGGCCAAATGCAGAAGCGATAGCCGTTTTGTTAACAAGTCGCGTCATGCAATGCCTCCAGCAGCCTGTCGATGTCCTCAAAGGTGTGGCTGGCGGTGAGCGTAATACGCAGCCGCGCAGTACCCTGCGGCACAGTGGGAGGGCGAATCGCAGTCAGCCAGAATCCCCGCTCACGCAAAGTGGCGGCAAGCTGAATCGCCGCCTGATTTTCGCCCACAATTAGCGGTTGAATGGCCGTTTGCGAGGCCCTTAACTCCAGCGGCAAGCGTGCTGCCCCCATACGAAACCGGGCGATGTTGGCGTGTAATTGCGAACGCCTGGAATTATCCTCGTGAATGACATTTAATGCCGCCGTTAACGCATATGCCTGCGCGGGCGGCATGGCGGTGCTGTAAATAAGATGGCGAGCGAATTGCAGCAAATAATCTGCCATCGATTCACTACACAATACAGCGGCACCACTGGCACCAAACGCCTTACCAAACGTCACCACCAGCAAATCGGGCTTAACGTTTTGTTGGTCACAACTGCCCCGCCCTTCATCGCCGATTACGCCGATGCCGTGAGCATCGTCAACCATCAACAAGCCTCCGGCGTGCCGGGTGGTTTGTGCAATATCAGCCAGCGGTGCTTCATCACCGTCCATGCTGAATACGCCTTCCGTCACCACCAATTGCTGCCCTTCTGTTGGCTGCGCAAGCAGTTTTTGCAGAGAAGCGACATCGTTATGGGCAAAGCGCCGAAGTTGTGCCGGGCTATGCATCGCGGCTTCCAGAAGCGAGGCGTGGCTGAGTTTATCCGCAAGAATGCGGTCTGGTTTTTCACTCAGCGCCGCAATCACCGCCTGATTAGCCGCAAACCCTGAAATAAACAGCAGCGCACGCGGATAGCCGAGCCAATCTGCCAGTTGTTCTTCAAATTGCTGATGGGCTTCGTTGTAGCCGGTGACATGCCCGGAACCGCCGCTGCCAACACCGTAAATTTCTGCCCCATGCTGCCAGGCGGTTATGACTCTGGCGTGTTGGCTTATTCCCAGATAATCATTACTGGAAAAATTCAGATAGCGATGGGCGTCTTGCACCAGATAACGGCCACTGCCGTGCTGATTAGCCTGACGGGTTCGGAAACTGCCGCTGGCACGCCGTTGTTCAAGCGCGCCGTCGATGCGTTGCTGCCAGGTCATACAGCCGCCGCGTTGTAATAAGTCTCCGTATCCGCGTTGAGCAGTTGATCGGTGAGTTGCTGCTGCTGTTCGTTATCGCCCGCATAGGTGGTGGTTTGCTGCGGATTAAGCCCCAGTTTGCGGAACAATTGCAGGTCTTTGTCCTCTTCTGGATTTGGCGTGGTCAGCAGTTTACAGCCGTAGAAAATGGAGTTCGCCCCCGCCATGAAACACATGGCCTGAGTTTGCTCACTCATCTGTTCGCGCCCGGCGGAAAGACGCACAAAAGAGGTTGGCATCATGATGCGCGCGACGGCAATTGTGCGAATAAAATCAAACGCATCGACATCTTCGTTATCGGCCATCGGGGTGCCTTTTACCTTCACCAGCATATTGATTGGCACGCTTTCTGGTGGAGTCGGTAAGTTAGCCAGTTGCAGCAATAATCCGGCGCGATCCGTCACTGTTTCGCCCAAACCGACAATGCCGCCGGAGCAGACTTTAATGCCTGCGCCGCGTACTTTGTCGAGCGTATCAAGGCGTTCCTGATAGGTGCGGGTGGTAATAATATTGCCGTAAAATTCTGGCGAGGTATCGAGGTTATGGTTGTAATAATCAAGCCCCGCCGCCGCTAAACGTTCGGCTTGCGCACCGGTTAATGTGCCGAGCGTCATACAGGTTTCCAGCCCCATTTCGCGCACGCCCTGCACCATTTGCTCGAGGTACGGCATATCGCGATCGTTAGGGTTTTTCCAGGCAGCGCCCATGCAAAAACGGGTCGAACCGGCATTCAACGCTTTACGCGCCGAGTCGAGAACCTGCTCCACTTCCATCAGGCGTTCAGACGTCAAACCGGTTTTATAACGCGCACTTTGCGGGCAATACTTGCAGTCTTCCGGGCAAGCGCCGGTTTTAATCGACAGCAGCGTGCTGACCTGAACATGGCGAGGATCGAAGTGCTGGCGATGCACCTGTTGGGCCTCAAACATCAGTTCGAGGAAAGGTTTTTCAAATAAAGCAGTAACCTGCGACAAAGACCAGCGTGCGTGGTGAGCCATTGGGCGTCTCCAAAAAGGGTGTTGTTAGGCATTGATTGACGTTATACTTGTAAACCTAAATCTTTTTTAAATGGTTTACAAGTCACCCTATGACCCCTGCTGATTTAGCGTTCGACCGACAACATATCTGGCACCCGTATACTTCCATGATCCAATCGTTGCCGGTTTATCCGGTGGTTTCGGCGTCGGGCTGCGAACTACAACTTGCTGATGGTAAAGCCCTTGTTGACGGGATGTCGTCCTGGTGGGCGGCAATTCATGGCTACAATCACCCGCGCTTAAATCAGGCGATGAAAGACCAGATTGACCAGATGTCGCACGTGATGTTTGGCGGTATCACGCACCCATCTGCGGTCGCGCTGTGCCGTAAATTAGTTGCCATGACGCCAGAAAACCTTGAGTGCGTGTTCCTCGCTGACTCCGGTTCTGTTGCCGTTGAAGTGGCAATGAAAATGGCGTTGCAGTACTGGCACGCAAAAGGCGAGCCGCGCCAGCGTTTCCTCACCTTCCGTCATGGGTATCACGGCGATACCTTCGGCGCGATGTCGGTCTGCGACCCGGATAACTCCATGCACAGTTTGTGGCAGGGGTATCTCCCGGAGCATCTATTCGCACCCGCACCAAATTGCCGTTTCGGCGATGAATGGGACGAGATGGATATCGTGCCATTTGCCCGTTTAATGGCCGCGCATCGCCATGAAATTGCCGCAATTATTCTTGAGCCTATTGTTCAGGGCGCAGGTGGAATGCGTTTTTATCATCCTGAATGGCTTAAGCGCATTCGCCGCATGTGTGACCGCGAAGGTATTTTGCTGATTGCTGATGAAATCGCGACCGGCTTTGGACGCACCGGGAAACTCTTTGCCTGCGAACACGCGGGAATTTCACCCGATATTCTGTGTCTCGGCAAAGCACTGACCGGCGGCACGATGACGCTTTCCGCCACGCTGACCACACGCCAGGTCGCCGAAACCATCAGCGATGGCGAAGCCGGTTGTTTTATGCACGGCCCGACGTTTATGGGGAATCCGCTGGCTTGCGCCGTCGCAACAGAAAGCCTCGCTTTGCTGGAGGAAGGTCACTGGCAACAACAAGTTAGCGCCCTGGAACAACAGTTGTCTGCGGGGCTGAAACCGTTGCTGGACAGTGAGCAAGTGGCTGATGTGCGCGTGCTGGGCGCGATTGGCGTCGTCGAAACTCACCAACCGGTGGAGATGGCTGCCCTTCAGGCATTTTTTGTCGAGCAAGGCGTGTGGATTCGTCCATTTGGCCGCCTGATTTACCTGATGCCGCCATACGTTATCAGCCATGAGCAACTGGCAAAATTGATCAACGCCGTAGCACTTGCGGTAGAAAACCCGGCGTTTTTCAAGAGCTGAGCACCAGCAAGCCGCGCGAGTTTGCACTACACTTCGAGGATCTTTTCATGCGCCCAACAGGGAGATTTAGATGAAAATTCTCATGGTTTTAACTTCGCACGATAAACTCGGCAACACCGGCAAACCCACAGGCTTCTGGCTTGAGGAGTTTGCCGCGCCTTATTATGTTTTCCATGACGCCGGTCTGGACGTGACACTCGCTTCGCCAAAAGGCGGCCAACCGCCGCTTGATCCCAAAAGTGATGAGCCGGATGCACAAACTGACGACACCCGCCGTTTCCGTGGCGATTCCGCCGCTCAGAAATTATTAGCGAATACCCAAAAGCTTGAGAACATCAACGCTGATGATTTTGACGCTGTGTTTTATCCCGGCGGCCACGGGCCATTATGGGATCTGGCCGAAGATCAAAACTCCATCAAGCTGATTGAGCAATTCTGGGCTGCGGGTAAACCTGTCGGCGCGGTCTGCCATGCGCCGGGCGTTTTGCGCAAAGTTTTAAAACCCGACGGCACGCCGCTGGTCAAAGGTAAACGGGTGACCGGTTTTACCAATAGCGAAGAAGATGGCGTGGGTTTAACCGCTGTCGTGCCTTTCCTGGTGGAAGATGAGCTGAAAAATGCCGGGGGGTTATATGAGCGCACCGACGACTGGGGCGAATATGCGGTGGTTGACGGGCATTTAGTTACCGGGCAAAACCCAGCGTCTTCGGCTATTGCTGCCCAGGAATTGCTAAAACTACTCGATCTATAGTTAAAGGGAGCAGTCATGAAACTCATTAGTCAGGATATTAAAGAAGGTGACAAACTCCCCGCTCGCCACGTGTTTAATGGCATGGGTTACGAAGGCGATAACCTTTCGCCGCATCTGGCCTGGGATGATGTTCCTGCGGGAACCAAAAGTTTTGTCGTGACTTGTTATGACCCGGACGCACCGACGGGTTCCGGCTGGTGGCACTGGGTTGTGGCGAATTTACCTGCCGATACGCGCGTATTGCCGCAAGGTGCAGGTTCAGGGTTAGCCGCCCTGCCAGAACCCGCCGTTCAGACGCGAACCGATTTCGGACAAGCGGGCTACGGCGGTGCCGCACCACCAAAAGGTGAGACGCATCGCTATATCTTTACCGTTCACGCCATCGATGTTGAAACCCTTGAAGTTGATGAGAATGCATCAGGGGCGATGGTCGGTTTTAATGTTCACTTCCACTCTTTAGGCAGTGCCTCGATTACCGCGATGTTCAGTTAATCCACTTTTTATGAAGCCGATTTGCACAATCGGCTTCCTGTTTTGCTCAACTTAGTATAAAAAAGCAGGCTTTCAGATCCCCTTTTAAAATTGCATTCTTTTTAAATTGCACTGCAAGGAGCAAGCCTTGAACACAATTTCGGTTACTCGTCGGGCAGCCGTGCTCGCTTTTGCTATGGCTTTGTCTGCCTGTAGCTCAACGCCTCCGGAAGACCGCCCTTCAACACAAGTGGCACCTGGCACCCAATCCCGTCCGGTTCTTTCGGGCGATGAAGCGCAGAACTTTGTTCAGGCGCGCTACTTCTCGTCTAAGAATAAAGATGAAGCCCCGTGGACACCGTCTTCTATTCGCATTCCTGCGCAACCTGACTTTGTTGTGGGTGCCGCTGGTGGCGAAGGTGTGACGCATACTTCGATTCAGGCCGCCGTTGATGCAGCCATGATCAAGCACAGCAACGCGCGCCAGTACATTGCTATTCAGCCGGGCGAATATGCCGGTACGGTTTATGTGCCAGCAGGCTCCGGTAGCGTCACGCTGTACGGCACCACTGATAACGCAAGCGATGTCAAAATCACGATGCCTCTGGACTCAGAAATTGACGTGAATACCTGGCGTCGTGCGGTTAACCCATCAGGCAAATATATGCCGGGTAAACCAGCCTGGTATATGTTCGATAATTGCCAGAGCAAGCGTAACGCGACCGTTGGCATTATGTGTTCCGCAGTAGTGTGGTCACAGAACAATGGCTTGCAGATGCAAAACCTGACTATCGCCAACACCCTGGGTGACAGCGTTGATGCGTCTAATCACCAGGCCGTGGCGCTGCGTACCGATGGCGATAAAGTTCAGTTGAATAATGTTCACCTGTTGGGCCGTCAGAATACTTTCTTCGTGACCAACAGCGATGTGCAAAACCGCCTGTTGACCGATCGCCAGCCGCGTACTCTGGTGACTAACAGCTATATCGAGGGTGATGTGGATGTGGTTGCCGGCCGTGGCGCGGTGGTGTTTGATAACACTGATTTCCGTCTGGTCAATAGCCGTACTCCAGAAGGTTCGGTGTTCGCGCCTGCCACTCTGCCGAATATTTATTACGGTTTCCTGGCCATCAACAGCCGCTTTAGCGCTGCTGGCGATAACACCGCACAGTTGGGTCGCGCCTGGGATGTTGAAGCGAGCGAAAACGGTTACAGCGCAGGCCAGACGTCTAACGGCCAGGTTGTTATCCGTGACAGCGTGATTAACGAAGGCTTCAACAATGCCAAACCGTGGGGCGATGCCGCAGGTTCTAAGCGTCCGTTTACCGGCAATACCGGAACCAAAGGCGAGAAAGGCGAAATTCAGCGCGATCTGAATGATGCCAACGCGAACCGCATGTGGGAATTCAATAACCGCGGTGTAGGTAGTTCTGTGGTTGATGAAGCGAAATAATCCAACGCTTTAAAACAAAAAACCTCGCCCAGGCGAGGTTTTTTTATGCTTAAAAATCAATGGGCGTTAACAACAACCCACATCGGGCCTTGCCCTACGGCATAACGGCCTTTCTCTTCGAGTAAACCTTGCTCACCGGTGATTTGATAAACCGCGATATGGTGCGATTTCTGCCCTGCGGCAATCAGATATTTACCACTGTGGTCAACGTTAAAGCCGCGTGGTTGAGTTTCCGTTGGCTGGTAGCCTTCCACCGCAAGCACGCTGCCGTCTTCCGAAACGCTAAATACCGTGATAATGCTGGCGGTACGGTCGCAGGTATACAGATGGCGGCCATCCGGCGTGATGTGAATATCAGCCGCCCAACGGGTGTCTGAGAAACCTGGAGGCATGATATCCAGCGTTTGCACGCATTCAATTTTGCCGTAAGCATTTTTCAGCTCCCAGACATCTACAGAGCCGTTCAGTTCGTTGACGCAGTAACCGTATTGCTGATTCGGGTGGAACGCCATATGGCGCGGGCCAGCCCCTTCAACGGTGGTCACTTCCGCTGGGGTTTGAGCGACCAGATGACCGTCGTCAGACAAGGTGAACTGGCAAATGCGGTCTTGCTTGAGCGCAGGCACCCACAGCGTGCGGTTATCAGGCGAAATATTAGCGGAGTGGCAACCTTCCAGACCTTCAACCACATCCACAACATCACCCGGCAGGCCGTCGTTAGCCAGGCTCACAACACTGACACTTCCGGCATTGTAAGACGCGCTGAACAGGAAACGGCCCTGATGGTCGGTAGAGATATGCGTTGGGCTTCCCGGTATTGCCGTCACACCCGCTTCCGTTAGCGTACCGTCATCCGGCGTAATGCGGTATGCAATAACGCGAAACTCAGGGCGTACGCCCACATACAGGTATCGTTTGTCCGGGCTAATCACCATTGGCTGAACCTGGCCTGGGGCGTCAACAACCTGCACCAGAGTCAGTTCACCATTTTGGTTAAGTTGCCAGACGTGAATTTGCTGGCTTTCCGGGCTGGCGGTATAGACTGTTTGTTTCATGAAATCTCTCTCCTCCCAACGTCTTGAGTAATAGTCACAAGGGTAGTGCGTTTTACCGACTCGTGTTGTCATTTTGAACAACGCCGCAAGCGGTGTAACATCGGCACAGGCCTTATGATTCTGAATTTGACTGGAACCCTAAATGACTTATCGCGTAATCGCCCTTGATCTCGACGGCACGTTACTCACGCCGCAAAAAACTATTCTTCCTGAATCACTGACAGCTTTACAACGCGCACGTGACGCTGGCGTGAAAGTTGTCATTGTGACGGGACGTCATCACGTTGCCATTCATCCTTTTTATCAGGCACTGGCTTTAGAAACACCTGCAATTTGCTGTAATGGGACTTATTTGTATGATTATCATGCGAAAAAGGTGCTTGAGTCCGATCCGTTGCAGCCCGCGCAAGCAAACCAGCTGCTTGATTTGCTGGATGCCCACAATGTTCATGGGCTGATGTATGTCGATGAAGCAATGCTGTATCAGGAAACCACCGGGCACGTTTTACGTACCGAAAACTGGGCGAAATCGCTGCCAGAATCCCAGCGTCCGGTGTTCCGCCATGTGAACTCGCTGCGTGAAGCGGCACATGATGTTGAGTCTATCTGGAAGTTTGCGCTGACGGATGAAGACACCGTGAAGCTGAAAAACTTCACCCGGGTGGTTGAACATGAATTGGGACTGGCGTGCGAATGGTCATGGCACGATCAGGTTGATGTCGCGCAAAGCGGTAACAGCAAAGGCATGCGTCTGGCACGTTGGGTTGAATCACAAGGCTTATCCATGAGCGATGTGATGGCTTTCGGCGATAACTTTAACGATTTAAGTATGCTGGAAAGTGCCGGACTTGGCGTGGCGATGGGCAATGCCGATGACGCCATTAAAGCGCGTGCCGATTTAGTGATTGGCACCAATCTGGAAACCGGTATCGCTGAGACGATTTATAAGCATTTGATTTAAAGGGTTAAAATGGTGGATGACGCTGTGCTTATCCACCCTACCGATCCCGCTATGCCGTTATCGACACGCTTTTGATTTGGGCGTACAACCACTGGCCCGGTTTTATCATTAGCTCATCTCTTGCCCACGGGCTAATCCGCGCCCACAGCGTTCGCGAACCCACTTCCAGCTGCACTTCCACCTGCCCTTCATCGTCATAACACTGAGCCACTTTGGCACGCAGCACGTTACGAATACTGCTGTTGACCGGCGGCTGGAGAATCAACGAAACGTCTGATGCCTGAATGCGAATACGCAACGACGCCTGCAACGGTTTATCGAGTTTGTTGACCCATAAATGCTGATCGCCGAGCGCAAGTGCCGTCATGGCGTAATGCGGATGATGCTCCAGCACCGTCACTTTCAGCACGCTACTTTGCTGCTCTTTAGGCAACCACGGGTGCATCACACTGCTGCCCCAAACTTCTTCCAGATTGCCAAAAGCTTTGACTTCACCGCCATCGAGCACCAGCACTTTATCCGCCAGATGCAGAATTTCTTCCAGCGAGTGGCTGACATAAAGCATCGGGATATTAATTTCCCGCGCCAGACGTTGCAGATACGGCAGCAGTTCACGCTTGCGGGGGATATCCAGCGAGGCAAGCGGTTCATCTAACAGCAGCAGTTCAGGCGAAGTTAACAAAGCGCGACCAATCGCCACGCGCTGTTTTTCCCCGCCGGACAAACTCCACGGGAAACGTTCTAACAGCGGCTCAATACCTAACAGCGCCACCAGTTTATCGAACTGCCCGGCAGCGGATCGCGGCATACCGTATTTTAGATTGCCGCGCACGCGGTAGTGCGGGAACAGTCGGGCATCCTGAAACACATAACCGATACGGCGTTTTTCAGGGGCCAGGAAACGCTTGTTTTCGGCATCGCTCAATACACGATCGTTCAGGACAATTCGCCCTTGTTGCGGGTGAGTCAGGCCGCTAATGGCATTAATAAGCGAGGTCTTTCCTGCACCAGAAACGCCAAATACGGCAGTAATCCCCTGCCCCGGCAAGGTTTCGTTGATCGCCAGACGATGATCCCCCAGCGTCTGAACGAAATTTAGCTCCAGCATCAGAGTGCCCCTATCCGTTTACGGCTCTGTCGAGCCAGCCATTCCGCCACCAGCAGAGACGCCAACGCCAGCACGATGGAAATCACGCACAAACGCGCTGCCGCACTTTCGCCGCCAGGGGTTTGAATCAGGGTGTACATTGCCGAAGGAATGGTGCGGGTTTCGCCGGGAATATTGGAAACGAAGGTAATGGTGGCGCCGAATTCACCGAGCGAGCGGGCAAATGCCAGCACGGTTCCGGCAATAATTCCCGGTAACGTGAGCGGTAAGGTGATGGTGCAGAACACTCGCCAGCGCCCGGCACCGAGCGTGCGTGCAGCCTGTTCGAGTTTCATATCCACACCTTCCAGCGCAAGGCGAATCGCTCGCACCATCAGCGGGAAGGACATCACCGCCGCCGCCAATACTGCGCCGCGCCAGCTAAACGCAAAGGTGATTCCAAAAACGTCGTAGATCCAGGCACCAATTACGCCGCGCCGCCCCATCGCAATCAGCAGTAAATACCCGACGACCACGGGCGGGAGCACTAACGGGAGGTGGATGATACTGTCGAGCAGGGCTTTGCCGGGGAACCGGCAACGCACCAGCACCCAGGCAAAGAAGATCCCAAAAGGGAGACTAAATAGCACCGCAAGGGTTGAGACTTTCAGGCTCAGCAGTACCGCCTGCCATTCGGGATCGGTCAATATCATTATTTAGTCGTAAATCCGTAACGTTGGAAGATAGCCGCAGCTTCCGGTCCTTTCAGATAAGTGTAAAACGCGCTAACGGTTGGGTTGTCGTGGCCTTTGACAATCGCAATCGGATATTCCACTTTCTTGTGGGAATCTTCCGGGAATGTGCCAACTACTTTCACGCCTTTACTCGCCACCGCATCGGAACCGTAAACGATACCCATCGGCGCTTCATCGCGTTCAACCAAAGCCAGTGCGCCACGAACATCTTCTACGGGAGCTAATTTTGGCGAGAGCGTATCCCACGCGCCCAATTTTTGCAGCGCTTCTTTGGCATAAATGCCTGCCGGAACATGGTCCGGGTCGCCAACGGCCAGACGGCCACCGTTGAGCAATGACGCCCAATCAGTTTTAGCGTCAATCGCAACATCGCCAATTTTGCTGGCTTTCGGCGCAACAACAACCAGGCTGTTGCCGAGCAGCGTTTCGCGAGAGTCGGTTTTAATCGCGTCTTTGCTGACGGCGTAATCCATCCATTTCTGGTCGGCAGAAATGAATAAATCCGCAGGAGCACCGGCTTCAATCTGGCGTGCAAGCGTTGAAGATGACGCAAAAGAAGAGGCGATCTGAACCGTGGTGCCTTTCTGATATTGCGTGGCAATATCCTGCATTGCGTTAGTTAATGACGCCGCTGCAAAGACAGTAATTTTGCTGTTATCGGCAAATGCCTGCCCGACCAACGTGACGCTCAATGCCGCGCCTAATGCGAGACGTACCCACTGCTTAGCCATGTTTTACTCCACTGAGTTTCGTTATGTAGTGCGTAATATAACGATGCAAGCAAAGAAATTACAGAACTTATCGGCACATTTGGCGGAAAGTTTATTCACGAACTGCATGCAAGTCGCTCAAGCTAAAGCAAAAATATCGTCGCGAGGCCGAGGAAAATAAAGAAACCGCCGGTGTCGGTAATCGCGGTAATCATCACGCTGGAACCGACTGCCGGGTCTTTGCCCATCCGAATCATGAAAATAGGGATCAACACGCCCATTAATGACGCCACCAGCAGGTTGAGTATCATCGCCAGCGTCATGACCCCGCCCAATGCGAGGTCGTCATAGAGAAGCCACGTTACGCCCCCCATCACGCCGCCCCAGATAATGCCGTTAATCAGGGCGACGCCCAGTTCGCGCAACACCAGAAACGAGAAGTTACCCGGTTGGATGTGTTGGAGTGCCAGTGCACGCACAATCATGGTGATGGTCTGGTTGCCCGTGTTACCACCAATTCCCGCGACAATCGGCATTAGCGACGCCAACGCCACCAGTTGTGAAATGGTATGTTCAAACAGGCCGATAACGCGCGAGGCGACAAAGGCGGTACACAAATTTAGCGCCAGCCACGCCCAACGCGCTTTAACCGCTTTGCTGACCGGGGCAAACACATCTTCTTCGGCGCTCAAACCACCCATACGGCGCAAATCGTTATCGGTTTCTTCATAAACCACATCGACGATTTCGTCGATGGTCAGGCGACCAATCAGTTTGCCGCTGCTGTCGATAACCGCCGCACTGACTAAGTCATCACGCTCAAACGTTCGCGCCGCAACTTCATCATTATCTTCCGGGGCAAAATAGGTCGGGTTGTCGTCCATGACGTTAATCACCAGCGTTTGCGGCGCATGCAGCAAAATGGTGGTCAGACCGAGTTCGCCCAACAAGGTTTTATCCCGCGTGGTGACGAAAACTTTATCGGTGTTTTGCGGCACTTTGCCACGCAAACGCAGAAAACGTTGCACCACGGCGAGCGTGACATCGGCCCGCACGGTGATCACTTCGAAATCCATAATGGCGCCGACGCTGTGCTTTTCGTAATGCAGCACTTGTCTGACGCGAGTGCGCTGTTCTTGCGGCAATGTCGCCAGCAAGCGGCCCATCAAGTCACGGGGAAGATATTGCGCGAGGTAAATTTGGTCGTCGATATCCAGCGGGCGAATAATATTGAGCAACGCTTTGTCGCTCATATCTTCAATCAGGTCATCCCAGACGGTTTCCGAGGCTTCAATCAGCACTTTGCCGCGCTTCTCTTCCTTCACCAGGCTCCACAGTGCGTGACGCTCTTCCGTCGGTAACGCTTCGAGCACATCGGCCAGATCGGCGGCGGGCAATCGCGCCACCAGGGTCACGATTTCGGCAATATCCTGCTCGGGGGTATGAGCGTCCGGCTGTGGGATTTTATCGAGAATGCCGGTAGCGACGGCTTTATTGGTTAACAGAATCTGGAGGATTCTGGCTCGGTCTTGCGCACGCTGTTTTGTGCTGTACTTTGGAGTGACAGACATCTGGCAGTTTTCCCTGTGAACGACGAGCTAAGTTATAGCCTGTCGGGGAACAGATAACCAGATTTTGTCGGGTGGATGTGTCGGATGACGCTTGCGCTTATCGGACCTACGGGTTCGGTGTTGTGGGGTGGATATGCGATAGCGTCATCCACCCATTGGAAAAGATTAGTTGCCGGTTCGGGCGACGGCATCGCGCGAAGCGTTATCTCGATCGTGACCGGTTAACTCGCTCAACTGACCCTGGCGCATCTCCAGCAAACGATCGGCATGAATAAAGTAATGATCGTCATGGCTGATAGCAAAAATGGTTTTACCCATTTGCTGCATGATTGGCAGCAGCGTCTGGTAGAACTCGCGGCGGAAATGAGGATCCTGATCGGCGGCCCATTCATCGAGCAGAATGATGTCGCGCTCTTCGGCTAACGCCAGCAATAAAGCCACGCGTTTTTTCTGCCCTTTCGAGAGTTTCAGATTGAGGATTGTGCCGTTATCCAACTCCAGCTTGTGGCTCATTTTCAGGCGCTCAAGCCAGGTCGCCACCAGCTCAGGATTCGCCTGTTCGCCCTGTGGGCCAAGTAGGCGGTCAAACAGCCACACATCCGTAAATACCGCAGAAAAGAGTTTGCGATAATCATCCTGATTGCTGGCATCAATCTTTTGCCCATCCAGATAGATTGCGCCAGACACCGGTTGGTAAAGCCCGGTCAGCAGCATCGCCATGGTGGATTTACCGCTACCATTGCCACCAATCAGGAACAGCAGTTCGCCGCGTTCAATTTTGAGATTCAGTGGGCCGACGGAGAATGTGTTGTCGCCGTACTGGAACACCACATCGCGCATTTCCAGCGTTTGCCAGCGAACCGGCTCTTTGCTGCGCGGGAATGCCGCATCGTAAGGCGCCAGGTGGAATTTGTTGAGTTTGTTGAACGCGACTTGTGCCGTTAATAATGTTGGCAATGCGCCAACCGCCGAAAGCATTGGCGTGCGTAAGAAAAGTAGCGTCAGGGAGAATGTTGCCGCCACGTTGGTATCAGACCAGCCGAGGCTGTTCGCCATCCAGAACACCAGGCCAATTACGCCGAGCATCATAATATTCGACCAGTTCACCGCGCTCAGATGGTAGGTATCAGCGCGAATAATATGGCTGCGATAATCGTTAGCATGAGGAATATAGGTGTCTTCATAGACGCGTTCCGCACGCTCACGGTTTAACGCCAGTTCTTTGCGCCCTTCAATCACGGTCTGGTAATCGTTGTAAAGCTGGTCTTCAATTTCACGCAGTTGCGCCAGGTGTTTGTAAACCCGCGCGACCAGCACATAGCCGCCATAGATAGTCACCGCCACCCAAATCGCCGTAACGCCGAGCATTTTTGGCGACAGCCACGCCAGATAAGCCGCTGAACCGAAGGTCAGAATAATGCCCTGAACCAGTTCCGGTAGACGCACAAAAGCAATGGTAATGTTGCGTACATCGCTGGTTAAACCTGCGAGCAGCGCCGCATTACCGAGTTGTTCAACGCGTTCAACGTGAGTGTCCATCAGGCGTTTGATAAATTCGCTGCGCAGACGGAAAACGAAATGGTGGCCGAGTGTGGTCAGCGCTAATTGCGAGCCCAACGTCACCGCCATTAACAGCAGTAACAGGCCGAGAAATTCAGGCAAAACCGAAAGGGAAATATCAGGCGTTTCAATCAAGCGCAGGTTGATAAAGGCAATTAAGCCGATGCCGAGCGCCGCACTGAGCAAACTCAGCGCCATGACTATCAAGAAAGGCCAGCGATACTGCCGGAAAACCACACGTAAAAGTTCCATTACTCACAACCCGTAAAACGAAAACAGCGAGCAGTTTAAACGGCTGGCATCCAACAGCAAGAATAATTCTTATTAATATTCGTGTTAACGGGTGTGGCGGAAAGTAATGTTGTAACGAAACTCTCCAGTGGCGCTGTGTTGGCCGGCTTTAAGCGGCAAAATACCGTGGTAAAAAAGGCGGGAAGCGCCGCCCCACACCACCACATCACCGTGTTCGAGCATCACACGCTTAAGCGGGTCATTGCGTTTAAGGCCACCAAACTGAAACACAGCCGGGAGACCAAGCGAGACGGAAACTATCGGCTGTTGCAAGTTCAGCTCGTCTTTATCCTGATGCAACGACAGTTTAGCCCCCACGGCGTAGCGGTTAATCAGGCAGGCATCCGGCGCAAAACCAGGATATCCAGCCGCTTTTGATGCGGCATCCGATAGCTCACGAAAAATCGTTGGTATGGCGGGCCAGGGCTGCGAAGTGAGCGGGTCAATGGGTGAATAGAGATAGCCGTGGCTGTCTGTTGTCCAGCCAACATCACCGCAGTTGGTCATCGCCACGGACATGGTGTATCCGCCGGGCGTGACCATCTGGCGAAACGGAGAACGGTCAGCCAACAGAGAAATTTGCCCGAGAAGCTGCCGCGCATCGGCACAGGCAAAGCGGCGCAGAATCACCGCCCCTTCCGCCAGTGGCTCCTGCCACGGCGCTTCATCGGCAAATAAATCAAGCATCACTCCTCCCGCTGTTTGGCTTCAATCTCAAGTAATTGACGCTTACGATCCACACCCCAACGGTACCCGGAAAGCGCTCCGTCGTTACGCACTACACGATGGCAAGGAATGACAACCGCCAGTTTGTTGGCCGCGCACGCTCCCGCAACGGCACGAACGGCCTGCGGTTTACCGATGCGCTGGGCGATATCGCTATAGCTCGCCGTTTGTCCCGCCGGGATTTGACGCAACGCTTGCCAGACTTGTTGCTGGAATGCGGTACCCTGAATATCCAGCGGTAAAGCAACCTGCTGGCCCGGATGTTCAAGCACGCTCACCACCTGCGCCACTCGTCGGGCGAATGATTCATCGCCCACATCAAGTGAAGAATTCGGGAACAACGTTTCCAGCTCGTGAATCAAACTTTGTGCATCATTACCTAATAGTATGGCGCAAATCCCGCGCTCACTCTGGGCAACCAGGAATTCACCCAATCGACAAGAACCGACGACAAATTGAATGGTAGCGCGCGCTCCCCCCCGACGATATTGCTTTGCCGTCATCCCGAGAACCTCATTCGCCTGCTGATAAAAATTGCTTCCGGACTGATAACCCGCCTCGAAAACAGCGCGAGTCACTGGTTCACCATCATTGAGTTGCTCGCGCAGGCGTTTGGCACGAAGCGCTTTTTGCCAGGCGTGGGGCGTTAAGCCAGTGACCTGTTTGAAAAGGCGGTGAAAGTGAAATGGGCTCATTGCCACACGTGCCGCAAGTTCAGCCAATACAATCGGCTCGCTGCTGGCTTCGAGAATTCGGCAAGCCTCGGTGATACGGTCAATACGCTGCTGCTCTGGCGCTGGTTTATCTGGCTGGCAGCGTTTGCATGGCCGAAAACCGGCATCGACTGCAGCGGCAACATTTTCAAAGAACAGGACGTTTTTGCGTAATGGGTGGCGTGCGCTGCAAGAGGGACGGCAGCAAATCCCTGTCGTTTTCACGGCAAAAACGAACTGCTCATCGGCGCGAGTATCACGGGTTTCCACGGCCTGCCAGCGGCTTTCATTGCTGACTTCGTCAAAAAGTTGTTTCATGACTGGCTCCTGTTTTTGCTGTCAGGGTATGACTTTGACAGCATAGGTGTGCTGAGAAACCCGCAATCTTGCTTTCTAATTTTACTCGCTGAGTAAGAAGGTTTTAAACTGCGGCGACATCCACGTAGTAAAACTATCGCCCTCTTTGGTGATCAAATAGACTGCCAGCCCCTCTTTTTCTGCGACCTGTTTCGCTTTTTCCGTACCGAGCACCATCAGGCCGGTGTCCCATCCATCAGCCTCCATGGCAGTCGGGGAAATCACGGTTGCCGACACGAGTTTGTGCTGAATCGGCTGGCCGGTTTTAGGATCAATCACGTGCGACAGGCGCTTGCCATCGAGTTCGTAATAATTGCGATAGCTTCCCGAGGTGCTGATTCCGTGGCCGTTGAGATCAACCACCGCCTGTACCGCGTTTTCACGGTCGGTAGGTTTCTGGATAGCGACTCGCCAGGGTTTGCCATCCGCGTTAGTGCCACGCGTGACCACGGCTCCACCGACGGAAACCAGGTAACGGCTAATACCGTTTTGTTCCATTAAACGCGCCAGATGATCGGCCGCGTAACCTTCGCCCATCGTGGAAAGATCCACATACAAGCCAGGCAGATCTTTTTGCAGGAACTGTTTCCCGGCCTGGTTAATCACCGTGAGATGATGCAAACCGGTTAGCGCTTTGGCGGCGTCAATGTGTGCCTGATCCGGCGTCTTAATCGGCTGTTTATCCGGGCCAAATCCCCACAGATTCACCAGCGGCCCAACGGTAATGTCCATCGCGCCGTCGGTTTTCGCCCCGATTCGCAAGGCCATAGTCACAATGTCGCTCATCGCTTCGGCAACCGGATACGGTTGGGTTGATACCGACTGATTGAAAAGCGAGAGCGCTGAATTTTTTTTGTACGTCGACAATAAGTGGTCATCACCGTCTAACTGCGCCTGGATTTTTTCGCGCAGTTCCGTTTGACGGGCTTCGTCTACTCCCGCAAGGCTCGCTCGCCAGTAAGTCCCCATAGTTTTGCCTTCCAGCACCATGCCGGAATTGCCTTTCGCCGTTGGGTTATCACAGCCTGCTAAAGCGCCCAGAACTATGGCAAACAGGCCATAGCGTAATAATCGTAAGTCCATTGTTTCTCTCTCCTGTTTGAGCGCAAAAGGGTACACCAACTGGCAAAAAAATTGGCTTAAATGTGAAGGTTGTTGAGGGTTCAGACGTAAAAAAGGCGCCCTTCGGCGCCTTTCACAAATCACACTGCGTAAGCAGGAATTAGAACTGGTAAACCAGACCAACACCTACGATGTCATCGGTGTTAACACCGGCATCACGAGTGAAGTTGTTGTCGTCCAGCAGGTTGATTTTGTAATCAACGTAGGTAGACATGTTTTTGTTGAAGTAGTAAGTCGCGCCAACATCAACATATTTAACCAGATCCTGGTCGCCGTAACCGTTGATGTCTTTACCCTTGGACTGCAGGTAAGCAACGGAAGGACGCAGACCGAAGTCGAACTGGTACTGTGCTACAACTTCAAAGTTCTGTGCTTTGTTAGCAAAGCCACCGGTTGTAGTAGCGCCATCATCGTTCACGCCGTTTTTGGTACCGAAGCGAGTCGCGTTGTAAGTCTGGGTGTACTGCGCTGCCAGGTAGATGTTGTTAGCGTCATATTTCATGCCGCCGCTATAGGTAGTAGCGCGATCGCCTTCACCCATGTATGTAACGCTGTTTTGTTCAGAAGTACGCTTGGAGCTAGAAATCGCTGAACCGATGCTGAAACCTTCGCCCAGATCATAAGTCAGGGAGCCGCCGAAGCCGTCACCGTTCTGTTTCAGAGCGCCACGGCCGTTAGCGGTAGAACCTTCACCAGAAACGCTGCCGTTTTTACCCTGGTATTGCAGAGCAAAGTTCAGGCCGTCAACCAGACCGAAGAAGTCGGTGTTACGGTAAGTTGCAACGCCGTTTGCACGAGATTGCATGAAGTTATCAGAACCATAAGTGTCGCCGCCAAATTCTGGCAGAACGTCGGTCCATGAAGTTACGTCGTATACAACGCCGTAGTTACGACCGTAGTCGAATGAACCGTAGTCAGCAAAACGCACACCTGCGAAGCCCAGACGAGTCCACGCCTGATCGCTGCTGCCTTCGGTGTTGTTTGCTTGAACGTTGTATTCCCACTGGCCGTAACCGGTCAGTTGGTCATTAATCTGAGTTTCGCCTTTGAAACCGATACGAACATAAGACTGGTCACCGTCTTGACCATCGTTGTCAGAAAAGTAATGTAAGCCATCTACTTTACCGTACAGATCTAATTTGTTGCCGTCTTTGTTATAAATTTCGGCCGCATGAGCGGTGCCTGCTACCAGCAATGCTGGAACCAGGAGGGACAGTACTTTAACTTTCATGTTATTAACCCTCTGTTATATGCCTTTTTATATGCCACTGCTTACTGATTGTTTTTCCAATCAGTCGGCGAACCCATTGTCCAAAACAAATACAGATTAATCCAATCCGAATATGATACTAAAACCATAGAGATGTTTCATTTATCCATATAGGTGTTTCAAAATGTAAATACGATGGAACTTTTTTCAGCACGAAAAGACAATTATATAAGCACTAAAAGTTAAAACAAATAATACTAAAAGCAAAATCAATAACTTACCTAATAATAAAATCAGTAGCACTGAATGATAAAACATACTGCTGATTTATATATAAAATAACTCCCGCTATCATCATTAACTTTATTTATTACCGTCATTCATCTCTGAATGTCTGTTTACCCCTATTTTGGACCGGATGCTTGCATCCGGTTTTTTTTACGCTTCTTTACGTAACTTTAATCATTCTGTGCTACTCCCTTCAAAAATGTAATGACTATTAAGAAATCCGCCCTCAACACGATTAATGCCGCTTCGCTTAGCCGGAACTTTTTCAAAGAAGAAAATCTAAATAAAATGTCATTTCAAATATAATATTTGTACAGATGAAATCATTTTGTACAAAAACACCCCATCTCAATCGTACAAAATACGCTCCGTTTACCGTTCCCATTCTGGCTAATTTTCAGTAACCTGGAAATGTACCCATTTGGAATTATACTCGTTGGGTTTCAAAGAGAGTCGATGACGCCAGTGCCTGATAAAGGTATTCTTAGCGCTGGTTTTTTGGTGACAGTTCTACCGCCAGTCAGGCTTATGTCTGCGGGTAGAACAGAACAGTGGTTTTTATTAAAGTGGCGAATGCTCGCCGGGTTGCGCGCTAACAATGAGTCAGTCAGACAGTATGATCCCTAATAAATTTTCGCTTATCCCCGGTAATATCACGCGCTTCTTTCTGCTATTGATCGTGATATTGCTCATTGCCATGGGCGTTATGGTGCAAAGTGCCGTCAATACCTGGCTGAAAGATAAGAGCTATCAGATTGTAGATATCACGCACGCGCTGCATAAACGCATCGATACCTACCGTTACGCCACCTGGCAAATCTATGACAACATTGCCGTGTCGACATCTCCGGCAAGTGAAGGCCTGCAAGAAACGCGTCTGCGCCAGGACGTTTATTATTTAGAGAAACCTCGCCGCAAAACCGAAGCCCTGATTTTTGGCTCCCACGACAGCTCCACCCTGGACATGACCCAACGTATTTCGACCTATCTCGATACGCTGTGGGGTGCCGAAAATAGCCCGTGGTCGATGTATTATTTAAACGGCCAGGACAACAGCATGATCCTGGTTTCCACCCTGCCGCTTAAAGATCTCTCATCCGGCCTGAAGGAAAGTGGCGTAGGCTCAATTGTCGATTCACGTCGCGCTGAGA
Source organism: Buttiauxella sp. BIGb0471 (assembly GCF_024807715.1). Taxonomy (NCBI): domain Bacteria; kingdom Pseudomonadati; phylum Pseudomonadota; class Gammaproteobacteria; order Enterobacterales; family Enterobacteriaceae; genus Buttiauxella; species Buttiauxella sp. BIGb0471. The sequence continues at coordinate 177,771 of NZ_JANUEU010000002.1, read as the reverse complement.
TGTTGCAACAGGCGAACGCGCTTGATGAACGTGAGAGTTTTTCTTCATTACGCCATCTGGCCTGGCAAAACGGCCACTACTTTACCCTGCGCACGACCTTTAACCAGCCGGGGCATCTGGCAACCGTCGTCGCATTTGATTTGCCGATTAACGATTTAATTCCGCCAACGATGTCACTGGATAGTTTCCGTCTGGAAAATAATGATGCCCAACTTCCGGCCAAGAGTGCCGATAAAGAGGGACCAGATAGCATCACCATTAACTTTAACGGCGCGAAAATCGAAATTGCTTCACCGCTTGCCACTACCGATTTGCGTTTGGTATGGCAGGTTCCACTTGGCACGTTGTTGATGGACACCTTGCAAAATATTTTGCTGCCACTGCTGCTTAATATCGGCCTGCTGGCACTCGCACTGTTTGGCTTTACGACTTTCCGCCAGCAGGCTGCGCGCCCGGTCGAAACCCAAAGCGGCAATGGCGAGTTACAAATCCTGCGAGCCTTAAATGAAGAGATTGTCGCGCAACTGCCACTTGGCCTGCTGGTGCATGATCTGGACTCTAATCGTACGGTCATCAGCAATAAAATTGCCGACCATCTGCTGCCGCACCTGAATCTGCAAAACATTATTGCGATGGCCGATCAGCATCAGGGTGTCATTCAGGCCACGATAAATAACGAGCTGTATGAAATCCGCCAGTTCCGTAGCCAGATTGCTCCACGCACGCAGATTTTTGTGATTCGCGATCAGGACCGCGAAATTCTGGTGAATAAAAAGCTCAAACAAGCGCAACGTTTATATGAGAAAAATCAGCAAGGACGCATCGCGTTCATGCGCAATATCGGAGAGGCGTTACAGCTTCCGGTGAAAAGCATTGCAGAGCACGCCAGCGCGTTAAACACGCCAGAGGCGCGCATCGTCGCTAATGAAGCGCAAAGTATTGCGCGTCTGGTGGATGAAATTCAGTTGCTGAACATGCTCGAAACCGACGCATGGAAAACCAATGCCACAAAGTTTGCCATCCAACCTTTGATTGATGAAGTCGCGCTGGAAATGCTGCCGATTATCAAACGCAAGGGCTTGCAGCTGCTGATAAATAATCACCTGACAACCGATGAAGAACGCCATGGCGACCGCGAAGCGTTGCGCAAAGCCTTGCAATTACTGCTCAATTACTCGGTGACGACGACGCAGATTGGTAAAATCACCCTGGATATCACCGAAGAAGAATCCGGTCCTGACCGTTTGCTGTTCCGTATTCTGGACACCGGCGAAGGCATTAGTCACGGCGAAGTCGATAATCTCCACTTCCCTTTCCTTAACGAAACCAGCGAGGATCGTTACGGGCAAGCCAACGGCTTAACGTTCTATTTGTGCAACCAGCTGTCACGCAAATTAGGCGGGCATCTGAATATTAAAACCCGTGAGGGGATTGGTACGCGCTATAACCTGCACATCAAAATGACGGCAGAGCCGCAGCACGAAGAACAGGAAGAGAAATTGCTCGATGATGTCGTGGCGATGATTGATATCACCTCGAACGAAGTGCGAAATATCGTCACTCGTCTGCTGGAGAATTGGGGAGCACAATGCATCACCCCGGATGAAAGACTGGCAAGTCAAGAGTTTGATATCTTCCTGACAGATAATCCGTCTAATCTTACATCTTCTGGTTTGCTTTTAAGCGATGATGAGAACGGAATGCGGAAAATAGGGCCAGGCCAATTCCGCGTTAATTTTAATATCAGCAATGCCATGCAGGATGCGGTGCTACAACTGATAGAGGAGCAACTGGCGCAAGAAGGGGCATCCGAATCGCCATTAGGTGGTGACGAAAATGCGCAACTTCATGCCAGCGGCTATTACGCGCTGTTTGTTGACACAGTACCGGAAGATGTTAGGAGATTGTATACTGAATCTGCGGCGCACGATTTCGCAGCGTTAGCGCAGACAGCTCACCGCTTAAAGGGGGTGTTTGCAATGCTCAATCTGGTACCCGGCAAGCAGTTATGTGAAACGTTAGAGCATCACATTCGTGAAAGTGATGCTACCAACATACAAAAATATACCAGCGATATTGACGCTTACGTCAAGAGTTTGCTGTAGCAAGGTAGCCTATTACATGAACAGTATGAACGTAATTATTGCCGACGACCATCCGATTGTCCTGTTCGGCATTCGTAAATCTCTCGAGCAGATCGAGTGGGTGAATGTTGTCGGTGAATTTGAAGACTCCACAGCGCTTATCAATAATCTGCCAAAACTTGATGCTCATGTTTTGATAACCGATCTCTCAATGCCTGGCGACAAATACGGCGATGGCATTACGCTTATCAAATACATTAAGCGCCATTTCCCAAATATCTCCATCATCGTTCTGACGATGAATAACAACCCGGCGATTTTGAGTGCAGTATTAGAACTTGATATCGAAGGGATTGTATTGAAGCAAGGCGCGCCAACCGACTTACCAAAAGCCCTGGCCGCATTGCAGAAAGGCAAAAAATTCACTCCGGAAAGCGTTTCACGCCTGCTGGAAAAAATCAGCGCGGGCGGTTACGGCGACAAACGTTTGTCTCCAAAAGAGAGCGAAGTATTGCGCCTGTTCGCGGAAGGTTTCCTGGTGACTGAAATTGCCCGCAAACTGAACCGCAGCATCAAAACCATCAGTAGCCAGAAGAAATCAGCCATGATGAAACTGGGTGTGGAAAATGACATTGCATTGCTGAACTATCTTTCGTCAGTGAGCCTGTCCCCGGCTGACAAAGAATAATTTCTACCCGTCATACTTCAAGTTGCAGCTGTGTTGGCTGCACTCACTCACCCCAGTGACTTACTTTAGTAAGCTCCTGGGGATGAGTTCTCTTACCGCCTGGCTGTAACTCGAATTATTCGGGCATAAACCCTAATCCTACTTCGCAGAACTACAACTCCCTACTGCTGCGCACCCTTGCGGCATAGAGATCGACAGTCTTTTTAAGAATATCCAGCGTCACCGGTTTCGACAGGCAACTATCCATTCCCGACTCAATACAACGCTGCTTCTCTTCAGCCAGCGCATTCGCCGTGACCCCCACGACAGGCAGCGTTAAACCTAACTGTCGAATACGTTGCGTCAGACGGTATCCATCCATGTTCGGCATGTTGACGTCGCTCAGCACGATATCAATATGATTTTTACTCAGCACATTGAGTGCGTCCACGCCGTCATTCGCCGTTTTGCATTGATACCCGAGAGATCCCAACTGATCGGCCAGCAAACGTCGGTTGATAGGATGATCATCAACTACCAGGATCATCATGTCATCGTTTCGTTCATTGTTGCCAGTGAGCGCCGGGAGTTCCACATCCGTACCCGGTAACGTCACGGTAACGCTGTAAATACGGCCCAACAGCAGCAATAAATCATGCGGGGCGGCAAGGCTGTGCAACCAGCAACCCGGTGACATCTCAATTGGAATACCGATATGACGACGGCAGAAAATAATCGCGGCACGCCCTTCCCACTCGTTTTCCAGCTCATCGTCAGTAATCAAAATATCGTCGCTGCCGGGTATTTCCCCCTGATACTGCCGAACGTCGATATGGTTTTTGGCAAGCATCGATTCCAGATACTGGCTCAGTGACGCGTTGCGCACCGCCAGCCAGCAGCGCTTGTTCAGCAAGCCTTCTACCTCAGATTGCCCGGCATAATTGGCACTGTATAAAGGAATGCGAATCGTAAATTGGCTGCCCATGCCTACTTCGGTATCAACCGAAATATCGCCATCCATCATGCTGATTAGCTTCTCACAGATGGCCAGACCCAGCCCGGTGCCCTGGAAGTTATGCTGCACGCCAGTGCCCACCTGGAAGAACGGGTCGAACAGGCGCGTGACCTCTTTTGCAGGGATCCCCACGCCCGTGTCACGCACTCGCAACGAGAGATAATCCCCTTCCACGCTGACATGCAAAACAATGCAGCCCACGTCGGTAAATTTAATGGCGTTACTCAGCAAGTTGGAAATCACCTGCTGCAAACGCATCGGGTCGCCTTGCAGCGTCAGCGGCACATCAGGTTCGATGAAACAGTACAGGCCGAGCTGTTTACGCACCACCAGCGGTAAATAGTTGGCGGTGATGTGGCTCATGACTTCACGCGGAGAGAACTCACGCGGCTCGATTTTGAGCTGTTCAGATTCAATTTTTGAGAAGTCGAGAATATCGCTGATAATTTTCAGCAGCAGACTGGAAGAGTTATTCATCGCCGTCACCAGGCGATCAACGCCTTTCGGCAACTCTTTGGTTTGCAATAAATCCAGGTTGCCAATAATGCCGTACAAAGGCGTACGCAGTTCATGGCTGACGGTAGCAAGGAACATGGATTTTGACTGGCTCGCTTGCTCAGACGCCTGCGCCATTTCCTGGAGTGACTCTTCCATTTTCACACGCGCACTCACATCCACCAGCACGCAAATCGCCACGTTTTCATTACGATAGCGCGAATGGACAAAGCTTATCTGCAAGTTGGTATGGCTGCTGGTCAGCACATCGACAAAGTTAACCTGCTGCCCGCAAATGATTTGCGTCAGCCGCTGCCGGTCTTCGTGAGTCAGCATGTTGAGATAATTGTGCGCCAGTTCGTTGCTCAGAATATTTGTGCCGTCCTGAGTACGCAGAATACAAATCCCTACCGGGGCCGAAGCCACAATTTTACGGTTGAACTGTTCGTGTTCTTCCAGACGCTGTGCATCGTTTTCCGCCGGGATAAATATCCGTTTCTCGTACATCCGCGCCAGCGTAAACAGCACGACGCCCACCAGGATATTCAACAGCACCGAGTTGAGGATCAGCATCCGGATCCGCTCCAGCACCATATCCACCGGGACGGAGTACACCACGCTCATTGACGATGGCGGCAAGTTTTTCTTGAGAATGAATTGTTTGAAACCTGAGGTGTAACCAAACCACGAACGTTCCTGCACCCATTTACTTTCAGGCTCGATACGTGTTTCCGGGCCGGTCAGTGAAATCAACGGTCGGCTATTTTCATCCAGTATGGTCACGCCAATGGGCATAGAACCTGGTGACAGGAAATTTTCCATGCGGATGGTTTGTTCAACACCCAGCAGCGCCTGCAAGCGGTTAGCAAGATACACCGGCGTCAGCGTATAAAAGTAACCAACACCCGGACGCGACCCCTGCCCAATCCAGTAAATACTGTTGCTGCGCTCATCTTGCGGGGCATTACGATATTTCATGATGCGTTCGTGCAACGTTTTCAGCGCTTTTTCGCGCTCAAGCGGCATTTCACGCAGGCCGAAATCGGCCATGCACAGATTGTCACCGCCAATCAAAAAGACGCGGTTGAGATCGTAAGCTGCAGAAAAATTATCGCGCCAGTAGCGCAAGAACCACGCCAGCGATTGCAACGAAGAACGCCAGGAGGCACTGACGGCGGAGCAGTCAGAGTCGGGGAATAACGGCATGAAATTCGGCGGATCAACTTTGTTGTCATCATTTTCCACGACCGGCAACACGCCATTCGACGCAGTCAGGCGATTCTCGGCGATGTACTTGAGTTCTTTCACCACATCAGAGGTGCGTTGAATGTAACGCTGCGCCTGATCGAAGCTGATATTAAATTCCTGACGAATTTCTGACTCTTTTTCGTGTAATGCATTAACGATGTAAAACACCGAAAAGAGCGCAATCAGCAGCCAGAGCAATAAAGCCAGCGCCCGAAACATGTAGCGGGAGACTTTGAGTGTGGTACGAAAGGAGACAAGATATTTCAAATTGAGCCTGGTCGTGGAAATAACAAAACTTTAGATGCCGTTAAGGTAGTCGCAAAAATGGTAGCCCGCAACGGCAAACAGCGTGGATGACACTGACCACAAAGGATTACTGTCAGAACTTCTCGATAACCTTGAAATGCATCAGCACCAGGGTCATATCCGGTGAGAATAAGTCATATTCTTCAAAAAAGCGTTTATGCTCTTTACGCCAGTAAGCCAGCGATTTGTCGCCTTCGCCTTCAGCCAGAGCATGAGCTTCATTGACCTGCTCATAAGTGGTCATCTCAACGGTCGTCAGTTCAATCGCACAAACCGGCTCATTCTTGCCATCTACCACCACGAAGATATCACCAGGTTGGGCAATGCCCTCGCCATCAAGGTTAGAACAGGTGGCCGTTTTCACGCCATCCAGCACCAGCCTGGCAAGTTCATCCGCCTGCTTTTCGGTATCACCGAATGCCCAACGTTCTATGTCTTCATACTTTTCAGGAATAGCCATTGCTTCACCTTATTAATTGAGCCATCAATTCATTAGAATAATACATGGTATTAAAATACAAAACGCCCGATGCAAAGAATGCATCAGGCGTTTTAAGTCACATCAAACGACAAATTTCGGATTATTCGTCCGCGTCGTCGGAGGCTTCATCATCTGCAGCTTCATCAGTGTCTGCTTCTGGTGCGATTTCATCATCACCTTCGGCAACGCTACCGTCGATAGCATCCAGCTCTTCTTCGTCTACCGGTTCTGCAACACGTTGCAGGCCCACTACGTGTTCATCGTCCGCGGTACGGATGAGGATAACGCCCTGGGTGTTACGGCCAACGACACTCACTTCAGAAACGCGAGTACGAACCAGAGTACCGGCATCGGTGATCATCATAATCTGGTCGGTATCTTCCACCTGCACCGCACCAACAACGCTGCCGTTGCGCTCGGTCACTTTGATGGAGATAACGCCCTGAGTCGCACGCGACTTGGTCGGATATTCTTCAGCCGCAGTACGCTTACCGTAACCATTCTGCGTCACGGTCAGGATTGAACCTTCACCGCGCGGAATAATCAGGGAAACGACTTTGTCTTCGCCCGCCAGTTTAATACCGCGAACACCTGTTGCAGTACGGCCCATGGTACGAACGGCGTCTTCTTTGAAGCGCACCACTTTACCCGCAGCCGAGAACAACATGGCTTCGTTGCTACCGTCGGTCAAATCAACACCAATCAGCTCGTCACCCTCGTTGAGGTTAACGGCAATGATGCCTGCTGAACGTGGACGGCTGAAGTCGGTCAACGCAGTTTTCTTCACGGTGCCGCTTGCGGTAGCCATGAATACGTTAATGCCTTCGGCATACTCACGAACCGGCAGAATCGCGGTAATACGTTCATTTGCTTCCAGTGGCAGCAGGTTAACAATTGGACGGCCACGCGCACCACGGCTCGCTTCCGGCAATTGATAAACCTTCATCCAGTACAGACGACCACGGCTGGAGAACAGCAGAATGGTATCGTGGGTATTGGCAACCAACAGGCGGTCGATGAAGTCTTCTTCTTTAATACGTGCTGCGGATTTACCTTTACCACCACGACGTTGTGCTTCGTAGTCGGTCAGCGGCTGATATTTCACATAGCCCTGATGGGACAGCGTCACAACCACATCTTCGCGGTTGATCAAATCTTCAATGTTGATATCAGAGGTATTCGCAGTGATCTCTGTACGACGCTTGTCGCCAAACTGATCGCGCATCGCAACCAGCTCTTCAGTGATCACTTCCATCAGACGTTCAGCGCTGCCCAGAATGTGCAGCAACTCAGCGATCTGCTCCAGCAGCTCTTTGTATTCGTCGAGCAGTTTTTCGTGCTCAAGGCCAGTCAGTTTCTGCAAACGCAGATCCAGAATCGCCTGTGCTTGTTGCTCGGTCAGGAAATATTGACCATCACGAATACCGAACTCTGGTTCCAGCCATTCAGGGCGCGCAGCGTCATCGCCTGCACGTTCCAGCATCGCGGAAACATTGCCCAGATCCCATGAACGGGCGATCAGGCCTGCTTTCGCTTCTGCCGCATTTGGAGAATGACGGATCAGTTCGATGATTGGGTCGATGTTCGCCAGAGCGATCGCCAGACCTTCAAGGATGTGCGCACGATCGCGTGCTTTACGCAGTTCGAAAATAGTACGACGCGTAACAACTTCACGACGGTGACGCACGAACGCAGAAAGAATGTCTTTCAGGTTCATGATCTTCGGTTGGCCCTGGTGCAGCGCAACCATGTTGATACCGAAGGAAGTCTGAAGCTGAGTCTGAGAATAAAGATTATTCAGAACCACTTCGCCCACTGCATCGCGTTTGATTTCGATGACAATGCGCATGCCGTCTTTATCAGACTCGTCACGCAGAGCGCTAATGCCCTCAACGCGTTTGTCTTTCACCAGTTCAGCGATTTTCTCAATCAGGCGTGCTTTGTTAACCTGGTATGGAATTTCATGAACGATGATGGTTTCGCGACCGGTTTTAGCATCAGCTTCTACTTCTGCGCGAGCGCGGATGTAAATCTTGCCACGGCCAGTACGGTACGCTTCTTCAATGCCACGACGGCCATTGATGATTGCAGCAGTTGGGAAGTCCGGGCCTGGGATGTGTTCCATCAGCCCTTCAACGGTAATGTCTTCGTCTTCAATAAACGCGAGGCAACCGTTGATCACTTCCGTAATGTTATGAGGCGGGATGTTAGTTGCCATACCGACTGCGATACCGGATGAACCGTTTACCAGCAGGTTAGGTATTTTGGTTGGCATAACATCAGGAATTCGCTCGGTGCCGTCGTAGTTATCGACGAAGTCTACCGTGTCTTTTTCGAGATCGGCCATCAGCTCGTGGGCGATTTTCGACATACGGATTTCCGTATAACGCATCGCCGCGGCGGAGTCACCATCTACAGAGCCGAAGTTACCCTGGCCATCTACCAGCATGTAACGCAATGAGAATGGCTGCGCCATACGCACGATAGTGTCATAAACAGCGGTATCACCATGAGGGTGATACTTACCGATTACGTCACCAACAACACGGGCGGATTTTTTGTACGCTTTATTCCAGTCATTGCCCAATACGTTCATGGCGTAAAGTACGCGACGGTGTACCGGCTTGAGTCCATCGCGGACATCTGGCAGTGCGCGGCCGACAATAACCGACATCGCGTAATCCAGATATGAGCTCTTAAGCTCTTCCTCAATGTTGACCGGTGTAATTTCTCTGGCAAGGTCGCTCATGTATCCGCTATCCCTCTACTGTGTCCCGGATTCAAAGGTCGCAAATTATAACACAATCGCCCGACTGTGGGGAAACCAGAAGAACTACACATCTACCCTAAATAATTCGTATACTTCCGCCACGAAACAAGCAAGGAGTAAGCAGCCCCATGAATGCCGAAAACCAACCGGTAATCCAGAACGTCGACCATGATGAAATCGCTAAATTCGAAGCCGTTGCCTCGCGCTGGTGGGATTTAGAAGGCGAATTTAAACCGCTTCACCGTATTAATCCGCTGCGTTTGGGATATATCAGCCAGCGTGCGGGCGGGTTATTCGGTAAAACGGTGCTTGATGTTGGCTGCGGCGGCGGAATTCTGGCAGAAAGCATGGCGCGCGAAGGGGCGAATGTGACTGGCCTGGATATGGGATTCGAACCGTTACAAGTGGCTAAACTTCATGCCCTGGAAAGCGGTATTCAGGTGGATTACGTTCAGGAAACCGTTGAACAGCACGCCGAAAAATTTGCTGGAAAGTACGACGTTGTGACCTGCATGGAAATGCTGGAACATGTGCCCGATCCGAAATCGGTCGTTGCGGCCTGTGCAAAACTCGTCAAACCAGGCGGCCATGTCTTTTTCTCGACCCTCAACCGTAATGGCAAATCCTGGCTGATGGCGGTCGTTGGCGCGGAATACATTCTGCGCATGGTGCCAAAAGGCACGCATGATATTAAAAAGTTTATCAAACCTGCGGAATTGCTGTCCTGGGTTGATGAGACTCAACTGCGCGAACGTCACATGACCGGGTTACATTACAACCCGCTGACCAACACCTTCAAACTCGCGCCAGGCGTTGATGTTAACTATATGCTGCATACCGAAGCATAAACCTGCTTTCTCATAGGTGAATCTTATGGTTTTTGCGCAACATCAAGTTGCGCAATTATCCATTAAGTTTAAGAAATCAGCACTCGATCAAAAATATCATTTTTTTTGCATCCCATTGACAATTGTCACAGGCCTTATGTGACGTGGACTTAGCGAAATTCTGCTTGTCACAACCTTAAATTCGTCTCGAAATCAATACTTGTTCTCAGCCGATTAGTTACTAGAATACTCACCATATAGTGATCAAGTAATCCATAACCCCCTACATATAGTATTTATCCACAAGGTTAGCCACAAGTCGCTAACTGTGGATAACCGGGGTATTTTTCATTTCACGGACAGGTACACACTCACATGAATCAGAGTCTGCTGGTTACAAAACGTGACGGTCGCACTGAGCGCATCGATCTGGATAAAATCCACCGAGTTCTGGATTGGGCCGCCGAAGGCTTAAACAACGTATCCGTATCGCAAGTTGAACTGCGCTCGCACATTCAGTTTTATGACGGCATCAAAACTTCTGATATTCATGAAACCATTATCAAAGCCGCTGCCGATTTAATCTCTCGTGAAGCACCTGATTACCAGTACCTGGCTGCACGCCTGGCGGTTTTCCATCTGCGTAAAAAAGCTTATGGTGAGTTTGAGCCACCAAAACTGTACAGCCATGTTGTGAAAATGGTTGAGATGGGCAAATACGATAGACATCTGCTGGAAGACTACACGGAAGAAGAGTTCAAGCAGATGGACGATTACCTCGACCACGATCGCGACATGAGCTTCTCATACGCCGCGGTGAAACAGCTTGAAGGTAAATACCTGGTTCAAAACCGTGTCACCGGTGAAATCTACGAGAGCGCCCAGTTCCTCTACATTCTGGTTGCCGCGTGCCTGTTCTCTGGTTATCCGCGTGAAACGCGTCTGAGCTACGTGAAGCGTTTTTACGATGCGGTTTCCCTGTTCAAAATCTCTCTGCCGACGCCAATTATGTCTGGCGTGCGTACCCCAACTCGCCAGTTCAGCTCGTGTGTCCTGATCGAGTGCGGCGACAGCCTGGATTCCATCAACGCCACTTCCAGCGCGATTGTGAAATATGTTTCCCAACGTGCAGGCATCGGTATCAACGCCGGTCGTATCCGTGCGCTGGGTAGCCCGATTCGCGGCGGTGAAGCGTTCCACACCGGCTGTATCCCGTTCTACAAACACTTCCAGACCGCAGTGAAATCCTGCTCTCAGGGCGGCGTGCGTGGCGGAGCTGCGACACTGTTCTACCCAATGTGGCATCTGGAAGTTGAAAGCCTGCTGGTACTGAAAAACAACCGTGGTGTTGAAGGCAACCGCGTGCGCCATATGGATTACGGCGTGCAAATCAACAAACTGATGTACACCCGTTTGTTGAAAGGCGAAGACATCACCCTGTTCAGCCCGTCTGACGTTCCAGGTTTGTACGACGCTTTCTTTGCCGATCAGGACAAATTCGAGCAGCTGTACACCAAATACGAAAAAGACGACAGCATCCGCAAACAACGCGTGAAAGCCGTTGAGCTGTTCTCGCTGATGATGCAAGAACGTGCATCAACGGGTCGTATCTATATTCAGAACGTTGACCACTGCAACACCCACAGCCCGTTTGATCCGGCTATCGCGCCAGTTCGCCAGTCTAACCTGTGCCTGGAAATCGCGCTGCCGACCAAACCAATGAATGACATCAACGACGAAGACGGTGAAATTGCACTGTGTACGCTGTCGGCATTCAACCTTGGTGCAATCGAAAGCCTCGATGAACTCGAAGAGCTGGCGATTCTGGCAGTACGCGCTCTGGATGCGCTGCTTGATTACCAGGATTACCCAATTGTTGCCGCGAAACGTGGTGCGATGGGCCGCCGTACTCTGGGCGTAGGCGTGATTAACTTCGCCTACTACCTGGCGAAAAATGGCGTTCGTTACTCCGACGGTAGCGCCAACAACCTGACGCACAAAACCTTCGAAGCCATTCAGTATTACCTGTTGAAAGCGTCGAACGAACTGGCGAAAGAGCAAGGCCCTTGCTTGTGGTTCAACGAAACCACCTATGCACAAGGCATTCTGCCAATCGACACATATAAGAAAGACCTGGATGTGATCAGCAACGAGCCGCTGCATCTGGATTGGGAAGCACTGCGTGAATCAATCAAAACCCACGGTCTGCGTAACTCAACGCTTTCTGCATTGATGCCGTCTGAAACCTCATCGCAGATTTCCAACGCGACTAACGGTATCGAGCCACCACGCGGCCATATCAGCATTAAAGCGTCGAAGGACGGTATTCTGCGCCAGGTCGTGCCGGATTATGAAAAACTGAAAGATAATTATGAGCTGCTGTGGGACCTGCCAAACAACGACGGTTACCTGCAATTAGTGGGTTTGATGCAGAAATTTATCGACCAGTCGATCTCTGCTAACACCAACTATGACCCATCGCGCTTCCCGTCAGGCAAAGTGCCGATGCAGCAATTGCTCAAAGATTTGCTCACCGCCTATAAATTCGGTGTCAAAACGCTTTACTATCAGAACACCAGAGACGGCGCAGAAGATGCGCAAGACGACCTGGCACCTTCTATCCAGGACGATGGCTGCGAAAGCGGCGCATGTAAAATCTAACTTAAAATCCCCTCACCTTGTTGAGGGGATTTTTTCGACGCATTACAGGATTTGATTTCATGGCATACACCACTTTCTCACAGACGAAAAACGATCAGCTCGCTGAGCCAATGTTCTTTGGCCAGCCGGTTAACGTGGCACGCTACGATCAGCAAAAATATGACATCTTCGAAAAGCTGATCGAAAAGCAACTTTCTTTCTTCTGGCGTCCGGAAGAAGTTGACGTTTCACGCGATCGTATCGACTACCAGGCGCTGCCGGATCATGAAAAACATATCTTCATCAGCAACCTGAAGTACCAGACGCTGCTGGACTCCATTCAGGGTCGTAGTCCGAATGTGGCGCTGCTGCCGCTGATTTCCATCCCTGAGCTGGAAACCTGGGTTGAAACATGGGCGTTTTCCGAAACGATCCACTCGCGTTCTTACACCCATATCATCCGCAACATCGTTAACGATCCGGCGATTGTGTTTGACGATATCGTGACCAACCAGGAAATCTTAAAGCGTGCGAAAGATATCTCCGGTTACTACGATACCTTGATTGAAATGACCAGCTACTGGCATCTGCTGGGTGAAGGCACGCACAACGTCAACGGAAAAACCGTGACCGTGAATCTGCGCGCCCTGAAACGCCAACTTTATCTGTGCCTGATGAGCGTGAACGCGCTGGAAGCAATTCGCTTCTATGTCAGCTTCGCCTGCTCCTTCGCTTTCGCCGAGCGCGAACTGATGGAAGGCAACGCCAAAATCATCAAACTGATTGCCCGTGACGAAGCGCTGCATTTAACCGGGACTCAGCATATGCTGAACCTGATGCGTTCCGGCGAAGACGACCCGGAAATGGCAGAAATCGCCGTGGAATGCCGCCAGGAATGTTACGACCTGTTCGTGTTAGCTGCTGAACAAGAAAAAGAGTGGGCAAGCTATCTGTTCCGCGACGGTTCGATGATCGGCCTGAACAAAGACATTCTTTGCCAGTATGTTGATTACATTACCAACATCCGTATGCAGGCTGTCGGTCTGGACCTGCCATTTAAAACGCGTTCTAACCCAATCCCATGGATCAACGCGTGGTTGGTGTCGGATAACGTGCAGGTAGCACCGCAGGAAGTGGAAGTCAGCTCTTATCTTGTTGGCCAGATTGACTCTAATGTCGATGCTGACGACCTGAGCAATTTCCAGCTTTAAGCCATGAGCCGCATTACATTACGCAAATCCGGCGCACAACTGTTATGCGGAGAAGAACACCCTTCCCTGCTGGCGACGCTTGAATCACATCAGGTCACCGTCGAGTATCAGTGTCGGGAAGGATATTGCGGTTCCTGCCGGACTCGTTTAATTGCGGGTCAGGTTAAGTGGCTTACCGAACCGCTGGCGTTTATCCAGCCCGGTGAAATACTTCCCTGTTGCTGCCAGGCGCACGGCGATATTGAAATCGAGATGTAACGCTTATCCAGCCTACAACCGCTGTTGTAGGTCGGATAAGCGCAGCGTCATCCGGCATTCCTTTGACGTTTTTAGCCTTTCTCTTCCCGCGCTTTCATTTCCTGGTGATGTTTGTTTTCACCCACCATCACCACCAGCAGCAGAATCACGGCCATAATACTGCCGCCGATCATCACCATAAAGCCGCCATCCCAGCCGAAGAAATCAACGGTATAACCCACAATGGCGCTCGCTGCGACCGACCCACCGAGGTAGCCGAACAAGCCAGTGAAGCCCGCTGCCGTTCCCGCAGCTTTTTTCGGTGCCAGCTCCAGCGCATGTAGGCCAATCAGCATCACCGGGCCGTAGATCAGGAAACCAATCACAATCATACATGCCATATCCACACCCGGATTTCCCGGCGGGTTCAGCCAGTAAACAACGGTCGCAATCGTCACCAGAATCATAAAGAACACACCGGTTGCGCCACGGTTGCCGCGGAACACTTTATCCGACATCCAGCCACACAGCAGCGTCCCTGGGATCCCGGCGTATTCATAAAGGAAATAAGCCCAGGAAGATTTATCCAGCGCGAAGTGCTTCACTTCTTTCAGATACGTTGGCGACCAGTCGAGAATGCCGTAACGCAGCAAGTAGACAAAAACGTTCGCAATGGCGATGTACCACAGCAGGCGGTTAGGGAATACGTACTGCATAAAAATCTGTTTAGCCGTCAGTTCCTCTTCCGTTTTTTCGTTGTAATCGTCCGGATAATCGTTTTTGTACTCTTCAATGGGCGGCAAGCCACAGGATTGCGGGGTGTCGCGCATTAATGCAAAAGCAATCAGCGCCACCAGAATCGCTGCAAAGGCTGGCATATAAAGAGCTGCGTGCCAGTCGTTAAACCACGCCATCCCAAGTAAGAACAGCAACGGCGGCAAGCCACCGCCCACGTTATGGGCGCAGTTCCAGACAGAAACAATTCCGCCACGCTCTTTCTTCGACCACCAGTGAACCATGGTGCGCCCGCACGGCGGCCAGCCCATGCCCTGGAACCAACCACACAGGAACAACAGCACGAACATTACCGCGATGCTGGATGTCGCCCATGGCACAAACCCCATAAATAGCATCACGGCTGCCGCCAGAATCAAACCGGCGGGTAAGAAAACGCGTGGGTTCGAGCGGTCAGAGACTGACCCCATGATGAATTTTGAAAAACCGTAGGCGATAGAAATACCGGAAAGCGCGAAACCTAAATCCCCGCGCGAGAAACCTTGCTCAATCAAGTACGGCATCGCCAGAGTGAAGTTTTTACGCACCAGGTAATAGGCGGCGTAACCGAAGAAAATCCCCATAAAGATTTGCCAGCGCAGGCGTTTATAAGTTGGGTCAATGTGCTCGCTCTCACGCCGTGGCTGGTGTGCGGCAGGTTTGAAAATGCTTAGCATAAATGCCTCCGTGGCAGGGTTTATAAGCCATGTTCATTTGCGAGCGCATGTTAAGGATTATCGGCGTGAGTTAGTGTGAAACACCCCACAACATATTACATTTTTATTACAAACTATCGAAAAGGTGCATAACATCACACTTTACTTTCGATTTATGCTCGAATTTGCTCGATATCAAACATTTTAAAATTGATTTGTGGCTCAATTGTGTTCAAGAGAATTTTTCAGGAGCAGAGCATGGCGACGGGACGCAAAGAGAGGGATGTCATTATTATCGGCGGTGGCGCAACCGGTGCGGGAATTGCCCGCGACTGCGCCCGTCGCGGGTTGCAAACGCTGCTGCTCGAAAGACACGATATCGCCACCGGGGCGACGGGGCGAAACCACGGCTTACTCCACAGCGGCGCGCGGTACGCCATGACGGACAGCGAATCGGCCAGAGAATGCATTGAAGAAAACCGCATCCTTAAACGCATTGCTCGCCATTGCATCGAACGCACAGACGGCTTGTTTATCACCCTTCCCGAAGACGATTTATCTCTCCAGAGTATATTCATCGCCTCCTGCCAGGACGCGGGAATTGATGCTCAGCGTATCGAACCCAAAGAAGCATTACGCCTGGAACCGGCCGCAAACTCTGAATTGATTGGTGCGGTGCGCGTGCCTGATGGCACCGTCGACCCCTTCCGCCTGACCGCCGCCAATATGCTGGATGCCAGAGAGCACGGCGCTGAAATTCTCACCGGCCAGGAAGTCACTGGCCTGATTCGCAACAGCGATCGAATTTGTGGGGTGCGCGTCTATA
This sequence comes from Buttiauxella sp. BIGb0471, assembly GCF_024807715.1. Taxonomy (NCBI): domain Bacteria; kingdom Pseudomonadati; phylum Pseudomonadota; class Gammaproteobacteria; order Enterobacterales; family Enterobacteriaceae; genus Buttiauxella; species Buttiauxella sp. BIGb0471. The sequence goes on along the minus strand of NZ_JANUEU010000002.1, from coordinate 161,534 downwards.
ACCACCAAACCCAACAGCAGCACGATTTATACGCAAGCGTAGTGGTGAATGCGGCCGGGATTTGGGGCCAGCGCATCGCGGAATATGCTGATTTGCGGGTACGAATGCTGCCCGCAAAAGGCTCGTTGCTCATTCTTGGCCATCGCATCAATAACATGGTGATCAACCGCTGCCGCAAACCTGCTGACGCCGATATTCTGGTGCCCGGCGATACCATTTCACTGATTGGCACCACCTCCACGCCCATTGAATACGACCAAATCGACAATATGCGCGTCACGCCGCAAGAGGTCGATATCCTGATTCGTGAAGGCTCAAAACTGGCACCAAAACTCGCGGCGACGCGTATTCTGCGCGCTTACGCAGGAGTGCGCCCGCTGGTAGCAAGCGACAACGATCCGACCGGGCGCAACGCCAGCCGAGGGATCGTGCTGCTTGATCACGCAAAGCGCGACGGGATGGAAGGGTTTATCACCATCACCGGCGGCAAACTGATGACATATCGCCTGATGGCAGAATGGGCGACGAACGCAGTTTGTGAAAAGCTCGGTAATACCCAGGCTTGCTCCACCGCAACGGAGCCGCTTCCAGGCTCAGGAAGTTCTCCGGAAGAAACCCTGAGCAAAGTCATTTCTTTACCCCTCACTATCCGGCGCTCGGCGGTCTGGCGTCATGGCGACCGCGCCGGGCAGTTGTTGGCTGGGGATCGTCTGAGCAACAGTCTGGTTTGTGAGTGTGAAGCGGTCACCGCAGGCGAAGTCCGTTACGCGGTTAATAATCTGGCCGTCAGTAATCTTGGTGATTTGCGCCGCCGCACCCGCGTGGGAATGGGGACTTGCCAGGGGGAACTTTGCGCCTGTCGCGCCGCGGGTTTATTACAACGTTTTGGCACCTCAACACCCGCGCAATCGCTCGAGCATCTTTCCACTTTTCTCAATGAACGCTGGAAAGGTATTCGCCCGATAGCCTGGGATGATGCGCTGAGGGAAAGCGAGTTCACCGCCTGGGTTTACCAGGGATTGTGCGGGCTAAAAAAAGGATCACCACAATGAAATTCGACAGTCTGATTATTGGCGGTGGTTTAGCCGGACTGGTATGCGGGATTCGTCTGGCGGAGGCGGGTCTTCATTGCGCCATCGTCAGCCGTGGGCAAAGCGCCCTGCATTTTTCGTCAGGTTCGCTGGATTTGCTGGCGCAACTGCCCGACGGCAGCCCGGTAAACTCACCTTTAAACGCACTCGAAGCCCTGAAACAACAAGCCCCCGAGCACCCTTACAGCCTGATGGGTGCAGACAAGGTCCGCCGTTATGCGGCTGAAAGCGAGGCGCTGCTGGCCCGGTGCAGTATCACGCTCACAGGAAGTTATCAGCAAAATCATCAGCGCATTACCCCGCTGGGAACACAACGTGCGACGTGGTTAAGCCCGGAAGAAATTCCCGTTGCCCCCCTCGCGTGGCAGCGCATTACGGTGGTCGGGATTGCCGGTTTTCTTGATTTCCAGCCTGAACTGGTCGCCGGTTCGCTTGCTGAAAATAATATTGAGGTTCAAGTAGCCGAGCTGACGCTTCCTGCCTTAGACACGCTGCGTAACAACCCCAGCGAATTTCGCGCCGCCAACATCGCCCGCGTGTTGGATATGCCAGAGCAGCAGCGCCTGCTTATTGAGGAGCTTAAAACGCTGGCGAACAACACCGATGCCCTCTTCCTTCCGGCTTGTCTGGGAAGCGAAAACTCACTCGCCTGGCAGAACATCAGCCGCCAGTTATCCTGCCCGCTGCACCTGTTGCCCACACTCCCACCGTCAGTGCTCGGCATGCGCATGTCCCAACAATTGCGCCGCCGTTTCCAGCAACTGGGCGGGATTATCATGCCGGGTGATGCCGTCGTGAACACGGAAGTAGAGAACCGTAACGTCCGCGCACTGTTCACCCGCAATCACGGCGAAGTCCCTCTACGAGCCAGGCATATTGTGCTCGCCAGCGGCAGCTTTTTCAGTAATGGCCTGCAAGCGAAATTTGACGGCATCCGTGAAGCTATTTTTGGTCTTGATGTTCGTGCCCCGACGCAGCGTGAAGACTGGAGCAAAGAAGATTTTTTCAGCCCGCAACCTTATTTGCAGGCGGGCGTTACCGTTGATGAACACTTTCACCCTTCTCGTGATGGGCAGCGTATCGAAAATCTGTTTGCTATCGGCTCGGTGCTCGCGGGCTTCGACCCCATCGAACAAGGATGTGGCGCAGGTGTGTCAATGATGGGTGCACTGCATGTCGCCCGGCAAATTCTTGAGATTCAGGGGAGAAACCAATGAATCTGCTTGATGAAAAGAGTTTCGAAAACTGTATTAAATGTACCGTATGCACCACCGTTTGCCCGGTGAGCCGGGTCAATCCTGATTATCCAGGCCCGAAGCAATCCGGGCCAGATGGCGAACGGCTGCGCCTGAAAGATGCGGCACTTTACGATGACGCGTTGAAGTATTGCACCAACTGCAAACGTTGCGAAGTGGCCTGCCCGTCTGATGTGAAAATTGGCGATATTATTCAACGCGCTAGGGCTCGCTACGGTAAATCCAGGTTCAATCTAAGAGATGCCATTCTCAGCCATACCGATTTAATGGGCACGCTCTCGACGCCGTTTGCACCGCTGGTCAACACTGCGACGTCGCTCAAACCGGTGCGCAATTTGCTCGATAAAACCCTCGGCATTGACGGTCATCGCGAATTACCCAAATACTCTTCCGGCACGTTTCGCGGCTGGTATCGCAAACAAGCCGCCGCTCAAAAAGCTTTTACGGAACAGGTCGCGTTTTTCCACGGCTGCTACGTTAATTATAACCACTCCGATCTCGGCAAAGATTTAGTCCGCGTGATGAACGCCATGGGATTTGGTGTGCAATTGCTGGAGCGGGAAAAATGCTGTGGCGTGCCATTGATTGCCAACGGTTTTATCGACAAAGCTAAAAAACAGGCCGCGATTAATGCTGCCTCTCTGGAGAAAGCGGTGATTGAGCAAGGGCTTCCAGTCATTGCCACGTCTTCCACCTGCACGTTTACTTTACGTGACGAATACCCGCAGGTGTTGGACATCGACACTCGCCCGATGCGCGACCATATAGAGCTGGCAACACGTTTTATCTGGAAGCAGCTGGAAAGCGGGAAAGAGCTAAAGCTTAAAGCATTGCCGTTACGAATTGCTTATCACACCCCATGCCACATGGAGAAAATGGGTTGGTCGTTATATACGCTCGATTTATTACGCCGTCTGCCGGGCGTGGAGCTGATAATACTGGAGTCTCAATGCTGCGGGATTGCCGGAACCTATGGATTTAAAAAGGAAAACTATAATACGTCGCAAAGCATTGGAGCGACGTTATTCCAGCAAATAGAAGAAAGCGGGGTCGATATAGTCGTGACGGATTGCGAAACTTGTAAATGGCAGATTGAGATGTCTACCAGTAAAAAATGCGAGCACCCGATTACGCTATTAGCCCGAGCGCTCGCTTAGCTTTTAGATTTCTAGTGAGTCAACAACGTTAACCCAGCCATGCTCGGCGGCAACATCCTGCCCATTGAGCCAGCGGCGCAGCATGTTTAATGCCATCATCGCGCAGACTTCCTGGCGGGTGCGCAAGGCGTGGCGGGTCACGCTAAACTTCACTTGCAGACCGTAAGTGCCTTTTGGCGTGTGCAGGGCGAAATTCAGATGCTCGTCATCGAGGCATCCGACCACCAGCGCCACCGCACTCCCCGCTTGCAGCGCGAAGGCCTTTGCACGCTCAGTGATTTGCACCAGGGTTTCAGGGCGCGCGGAAAGCACTTCACTGTTACCCAGCGGCGCTTGTGCGCTGGAGAGTTGCAAACACAGCAGCCCGGCGGTGAATTGCTCGCTGACCGCCACGTTGAGCGATTGGTCGCGCAGACGTTGCGCCAACTGCGCAGGCAAACCCTCAGTCCCTTCAAAAATGGTGCTTTCACCCGCCACGCGCTGAACTTCAGGCCAGACGGCTTCCATTGCTGCGCGCTGCGTGGCAGGGCCGGTCAGTTTTAGCTCGATAATTGGCATGGATGAGCGATAACCCATCACAGCCCCTTCCGGCAACGGGATCGGTTCAAGGCTTTGTGCCAGTTCACTTTCAGAGCGCCCAAACGTCGTCAGACGCAGGCAAACTGGAGGTTCAGGCAGAACAAAGCGTTCGCGCAAGCGCGGCATGATTTGTTGCTCGACCATCACTTTAAATTCAGAAGGCACGCCGGGAGTGAAAAACATCAGGCAGCGGTTGAGTTGCAGCGCAAAACCACACGCGGTGCCGACCGGGTTATCCACCATTTCGCTGGTAGCAGGAATCTGCGCTTGTTTGCGATTGCTCGGTGCCATTTCACGCCCACGCTCGGCAAAGAAACGTTCCATTTGCGCAAGCCATTCCTGATGCATCACCAGTTCCACACCTGCGGCAGTGGCGGCGGCAAGCGCACTGAGATCGTCGCTGGTTGGCCCAAGCCCACCGTTCACAATCAGAATATCGGCCTGCTCGCTGCGCTCTTTAAGCACTGCAATGAGATCGTCAAGACTGTCACCCACCGTGTTACGGCGCGACATCGGTAAACCCTGATTAAAAAAGTAATCAGCAAGCCAGGCTGCGTTGGTATCAATAATTTGACCATGCAGCACTTCGTCGCCGGTAGACAGCATTTCCACTTTTATCATTGTTAAACTCCGCGGGAAGGGAACGGCTCACTATAACTTACGCGGACAGGAAAAGGACTGCGGAAATGAAAAGGCCGCATTTCTGCGGCCTGGATAAATCAAAAACCGGCGGAAACGCCGACGTACGGGCCGTCTGCAATGGCGTTATCACGGTTGCCATCTTTGCCATCAACGCCAATATAGCGATAACCGGCTTCTACGGTAATTGGACGTATAATGGTCCAGCGTGCGCCAGCGCTAGCTTCTTGATAATCTTTTACGCCGCTTGAGAGAGAGTCCGGGGAGTAGTAGTAATCACCAAACACGGAGAAGCTGTCGAAGATTTTCCAGCTCAAACCGCCGCCGACGGCAACGGCATAACCTTCATCGCCATCTTTTGGATTCAGATATACCGCACGGCCACCCACGGTACCCATAAATGGACCCAACGGCACATTCAGACCCAGGCCTAAACCTGCGGTATCGCCGTCGTCATCGTTATGTGCGTAGTTGCCGTTCATCGTCAGGCCTGCTGAATCCTGACCAAAGCCAACTGCCACGTTGGTGTATTTTTCACCCGCCTGGCCACTGATGCTAATCGCGCTTGCTGATGCTGAAACGAGAGCCAAACCGGCAACAGTTGCTATTAATAATTTGTTCATGCTTTCAATCCTAAGCAGTAAAAAGGGATGTCCCTGAAAAGAGGCCGATTTTACAGCCAGTATTGATGTAATCAATCTGTTAGAAATGCTTTTTGTTTTTCGTTTGTAAGAAAATGAAAATGAAAGGCCAGGGCGAGAGTCGATGGATTTTTCCCCCGGCTGTTGTTAAACCGCAGCCAGTTTAATTTTCACCAGCAATCCCCCCGATTCTGCGCGCAATAACTCAGGTTTTGTCCGGTGATAACGTGCAATATCATTCACCAGCGCCAGTCCAATTCCCGCCCCACTTTGCGCAGCGCTATTATCTAAACGATGGAACGGCATCAGCGCATGACGAACCAGCCCGCTCTCAATGCCTGGGCCACTATCCTCGATTTCCAGCCAGGCAAATTGCGTTTCATCATGAGTTACCCGAATCGTCACCACGCCATTTTCGGGCGTATATTTCAGCGCGTTATCCAGCAGGTTAATGCACATCTCAGCCAGCAAAACAGGCTCGCCCGTTATCCAGACTTCGTCTAATCCTTCATACCCCAGATCGATATTTTTACTTCTCGCCTGCGCCATGCTCGAGAAACAGCACGCTTGGGCGATTTTCACCAAATCCACCGGCTCCATGGCCTGCCTCTCTGTCTGGTCGAGGCGGCTTAAACGTGAAAGTTGTAATAAACGTTCGGTTAAGTGGATGGTGCTATCGAGCGTAGTTTGCATCGCGACCAGGCTTTCGCGCCACTGCATCGGATCAGGGCTACTGAGCGCCACGGCGGCCTGGGTTTTTAACACGGTTAATGGCGTTCGCAACTGGTGAGAAGCATCGGCGCTGAACCGCGATTGCCGGGCCAGCACGCCGCGCAGGCTTTCGATATAGCGGTTAAACGAAACAATCAATAAGCGGGTTTCCGACCAGGGCAATAAATCGGGCAATGGCGTTAAATCGCCCGGGTCACGGCGCACCATTTGCACCGAAAGCTGGCGCATCGGTTTGAGTACGCGTCGCAGTAATAGCCAGGCAAGCGTTAACGTCAGTAACACCAGGCCGCCCTGAGTGAGCGTGGCAGAAGCCAATAAACGTACCGCCAGGTAGTGCCTTGATTGAACGGTTTCGGCAACGATAATTTGCGCCATGCCGTTTACCCCACCTTCGTTAACCGGCTGGAGCAGACGCGCGACACGCAGCGTTTGCCCGCGATATGTCGCGTCGTAGAACCACGCCAATGCCGGGTAAAGTTCAGTGCCCGGCGTGTTTTCAGGCATGTCGGGTAAATCGTCATAACCCGAAATCACCTTGCCTTGCGTGTCGGTGACTTTGTAATACAGCCGGTCATTCATGTTGCGCTCAAAGCTGTCGAGCACCACCCAGGGCACATCCACGTCAAGCTTTCCATCATGCACAACCAACTGTTCTGCAACGGTGCGGGTCGAGGCCAGCAAAGTGCGGTCGTAGGCTTGAGTCGCGGCATTCATCGCGCTCAAATAACTGCTGACCGCAGAAAACCCCCACAAAATAAACAGCGGTAAACCGAGAAAAAGCAGCAATTGTCCGAATAACGATTGCGGCTTAATGGTTTGCATCGCTGCACTCCAGCACATAGCCAAGCCCGCGCAGCGTGGTGATTTGCACATTACTGCTGGCCAATTTTTTGCGTAGCCGATGAATATATAGCTCGATACTTTCCGGGCTGGCTTCATCGCTCAAACTAAACACCTGTTCAAACAGTTGCTGTTTGGGAACCGGGCGCGTGCGGCGGTACATCAACACCGTCAAAATGGCGTGTTCACGCGGGGTTAACGCCAGCGGTTTATTCTCCAGCAGAAAATAGCCGTCATCATGTAGACCGAGCTGCCCCAGTTGCTGCTGCTCGTGGATTTGTCCTTCGCTGCGCCGCACCAGCGCCCGCAGTCGTGCATCAAGTTCCTCTAATTCAAACGGTTTCGGCAAATAATCGTCGGCTCCGGTGTTCAGCCCTTTCACACGGTCACTCACCGCGCTGTGCGCCGTCAGCAAGAGTACCGGCAGCGTCTGCCCGCGCTTGCGCAAACGCTGTAAAACCTCAAGACCATCCATTCTCGGCATCCCGATATCCATCACCGCGACCGCATAACGTTCGTTTTGTAATAGATGGTCGGCGGCCTGCCCGTCAAACACGCAATCTACCGCAAAGCCCGCTTGTATCAGGGCTTTCTCCAGCCAGTGAGCCAGCTCACGGTTATCTTCTGCCAGTAAGAGACGCATATCACATCCTGTAAAGTTTCGGCACGCATGAAAGGTAAATGAAAGGTTAATGACTTAACAATCACGCAACCGAGCTACTGCAAGGCGGCTCACATAATGAGAAACATCTACCGGTTTAACGTGAGGATGAAAATGAAACGAACCCTACTCTCTGCCCTTACCGCTTCAGCTTTGTTGTTAACTGCTTTTAATACGCTGGCAGCAGAAGTCCCATCCCGCACCGAATGTATCGCTCCGGCCAAGCCCGGCGGCGGTTTTGACCTGACCTGCAAACTGATTCAGGTCAGCCTGCAAGAAACCGGCGTGCTTGAAAAACCCATGCGCGTGACCTACATGCCCGGCGGCGTTGGGGCGGTTGCCTATAACGCGATTGTTGCCCAGCGCCCTGCCGAAGCGGGAACGGTGGTCGCATTTTCCGGTGGCTCTCTGCTGAACCTGTCGCAAGGTAAGTTTGGCCGTTATGGCGTCGATGACGTGCGCTGGCTGGCAAGTGTTGGCACCGATTACGGCATGATTGCGGTGCGGGCTGATTCGCCGTGGAAAGATTTGAAATCGCTGCTCGCGGCGATGGAAAAAGATCCTAACAGCGTGGTGATTGGTGCGGGTGCCTCTATCGGCAGCCAGGACTGGATGAAAACCGCGCTGCTGGCGCAAAAAGCCCATGTTGACCCGCACAAGATGCGTTACGTCGCCTTTGAGGGCGGTGGCGAGCCGGTTACCGCGTTGATGGGCAACCATGTGCAAGCGGTATCGGGCGATTTGAGCGAAATGGTGCCGTATCTCAATGGTGACAAACTGCGCGTGCTGGCAGTGTTCTCTGAAGAGCGTCTGCCTGGTGAACTGGCAAAAATCCCTACCGCTAAAGAGCAAGGTTTTGACCTGGTATGGCCGATTATTCGTGGCTTCTACGTCGGCCCGAAAGTGACTGATGCGGAATATCAGTGGTGGGTCGAAACCTTTAACAAGCTCCAGCAAACCGAAGATTTCAAAAAGCAACGTGACTTGCGCGGCCTGTTCGAGTTCAACATGAGCGGCAAAGAACTGGATGACTACGTGAAGAAGCAAGTGACGGGTTATCGCGAACAAGCCAAAGCGTTTGGGCTTGCTAAGTAACCGGAGGCAATGATGAGCGATCGTATTTTTGCCGGGATCTGGATTGTTCTGTGCATTGGCGGCCTGTTTGTCGGCTGGCAAATTCAGAGCGAATACAGCTACGAACCCGTCGGGCCACGCCCGTTTCCCATGGCTATTCTCGGCCTGATGTTGATGTGTGCGGTGCTACTGATTTTGCGCCATCCCGATGTCGTGGAGTGGCCGCATCGCCGAACGTTACAGCGCCTGCTAATCATGATTATTAGCCTGGCAATCTACGCCTGGGCATTTGAATGGCTCGGTTTCCCACTGGCAACGACGCTCCTCACCGCCAGTTTCGGCATGTTGTTTGGCGCGACAATTCCGGCGGCATTAATTTCCGGCGTGGTGATGGGTGGAGTGTTGTTTTACTCCTTTGACCGTCTGCTGGATGTGACGCTGCCTCTCGGTGTCTGGCTGAACTGACCTACGATCTAGCCCCTTTAGATTTCGAGGTGCAGGAAGGCGGCAAACTCACGCACCTGCAACTTGAAAGATGACGGGGCGAACGGAGTACTTATGGATACCTGGTTCTATTTATCGCAAGGTTTTGCCGTTGCCCTGACGCCGGAAAACCTGATGATTGCCCTGATTGGCTGCTTTGTTGGCACCATCGTCGGGCTGCTACCGGGCCTCGGCCCGATTAACGGCGTAGCGATTTTGCTGCCGCTGGCGTTCGCTCTGAAATTACCGCCGGAGTCCGCGCTGATTCTGCTGGCTACGGTCTACATTGGATGCGAATACGGAGGGCGTATCTCATCAATACTGCTTAACGTGCCGGGGGATGCGGCTGCCATCATGACCGCGCTCGATGGCTACCCAATGGCAAAAGAAGGTCGCGGTGGCGTGGCGTTATCAATCTCCGCGGTGAGTTCGTTTGTCGGTTCTCTGCTGGCGATTATCGGCATCATCCTTTTTGCTCCCGCACTGGCGCAGTGGTCGCTGGCTTTTGGCCCTGCTGAATACTTTGCCTTAATGGTTTTTGCCATTGCCTGTCTTGGCAGCATGATGGCGCAAAATCCGCTGAAGTCGTTCCTCGCAGCGTTGATTGGTCTGGGTCTTGCCACCGTCGGAGTGGATGCCAACACCGGGGTATATCGCTTCACATTTGATAGCGTTCACCTCTCCGACGGTGTGCAATTTATTGTGGTGGTTATTGGCCTGTTCTCGGTTTCAGAAATCCTGCTAATGCTCGAAAGCACCAGCAGCGGGCAGGTTCTGGTCCGCAAAACCGGGCGCATGATGTTTAACATGAAGGAAGCCGCACAATGCACGGGAGCAACGCTGCGTTCTTCGGTTATCGGTTTCTTTGTCGGTATTCTGCCGGGCGCGGGAGCCACCATCGCCAGTGCCATTGCGTATATGACCGAGAAGAAAATCAGCGGCAATAGCGAAACCTTTGGTAAAGGCGATATTCGCGGCGTGGCCGCACCGGAAGCGGCAAACAATGCCTCGGCCTGCGGTTCGTTTATCCCGATGTTAACGCTGGGTGTTCCAGGCTCCGGCACCACGGCGGTGATGATGGGCGCGCTGACGCTTTATAACATCACGCCTGGCCCGGCTATGTTTACCGAGCAGCCGGATATCGTGTGGGGATTGATTGCGTCATTGCTGATTGCCAACGTGATGCTGCTAATTATGAATATCCCGCTCATCGGCTTCTTTACTAAGATGTTGAGCATTCCGCTGTGGTTCCTGGTGCCTGCAATTGCTGCCGTTTCTGCGGTGGGCGTTTATGCGGTACACAGCACCACTTTCGACTTGCTGTTGATGGTCGGGCTGGGTGTGCTGGGTTATATCCTGCGGAAGATGCACTTCCCGATGTCGCCGCTGATTCTGGGGTTTGTTCTCGGGGAAATGCTCGAGCAAAACCTGCGTCGCGCACTGTCTATCAGCAACGGCGGGTTGAGCATTCTGTGGGAAAGTGGCGTGGCGAAAAGCCTGTTGATTATGGCGATTGTGGTTATCGTTGTGCCGCCGGCTCTGCGTTTGATTCGCCGCCAGCGTAATAAATCAGTATTAGAATCAGGATTGTAGGTCGGGCAAGCGCAGCGTCCCCGAAATTAAATCAAGCGGGTGGGTCTAAATTTTAGCCACCCGCTTTACCCACAACGTTAATTGCAAACGCGAAATCTTAATCCCGCCCTGCTTCATCTCATCCGGCAAACGCAGCCAACGCACAGGCTGCTGAAAACGCGCCACTTTGCCCTGTAGCCATTCGGTCAGCAGTGATATATCAAAATCTTCATCGGCTTCAACGACCGCCACCGGGCGCTGGCCGAATTCGGGATCATCAACCGGGACGACAAACGCCAGTCTGACTGCCGGGTGCTGCGCGATAACGCTTTCAATTTCTTCCGGCTGGATCCCTTCCCCGCCGCTGAAAAACAGGTTGTCGAGACGGCCAATAATTGTCAGCCGACGGCCATGTAAAACGCCACGATCGCGGGTGGCAAACCAGCCTTCAGCGTTCACCAGCGGCTGCACAATGCCTGATTTCCAGTAACCTGAAGCCAGGCTGCTGGCACGAATCCACACTTCGTCATCAACCACTTTAACTTCGCGGCCCGGCAACGCTTCGCCAACATCCGGCAACCCGTCAGCGCGTTTGGCGCACACCGTTGATGCCAGCTCAGTTAAGCCATAACCACACCAGCAATTGATACCTTTTTCCTGTGCCGCCTGAGTGAGTTCAACGGGAATAGCCGCCCCACCCAGTAACACTTCGCGCAACGCCAGGCGAGATGAGCGCTCCAGCAAACGCCAGAGTTGCGTCGGGACGAGAGAGGCGTGAGTGCAGCCTTGCAGCGCTTCATCCAACGGGTGTAAATCACGCACCACCATGCAACCGCCTGCCAACAACCAGCGCCACAAAATACCCTGCCCGGAGACATGGAACAGCGGCAATGAAAGCAACCAGCTATCGCTCGCACTATAGTTCATTACCGCCAACACCCCAGTGGCGCTGGCAAGATGCGCCGCAACGGTATGCACCGCGGCTTTTGGCAAACCCGTGGAGCCAGAGGTCAGCGTCATCGAGGCAAATCGCGAGGACTGCCACTCGGCATGATAACCCTCGCCTTCCATCCACGTTAACGTATTGATATGCGCAACGGTGAGCGGTGAGCCGAAAGTAAGCGCATGGCTAATGGTCAGCTCAGGAAGTAATTGCTCAAGTAATGAATCTGGTAATTGCGGATTAAGCGGTAAAACACGTGCCCCACATTGCAATAACGCGAGGAACGCCAGCACCATTTCCGGGCTGTTTTTCAAGCGCAGCACGACGCCTTGATCCGCACTCACACCTTGTTGCTGGAAACCGCCTGCCAGCCGATCAACACGCTGGCACAACTCGCGCCAGTTCAGGCTTTCATGCCCTAATGTCAGCGCGAGTTGACTACCGCGAATTTGCGCCCAATGTTGCCACGGAAAATCTTGAAAACTCATAGCACTCGCTCAAGGGATTCCAGTGACCAGCACGGAAGCGGGCTATTTGGCCATTCGCGCACTAACTGCGCCTGCATCAACGACAGCGTATCCAGGCCGGGTAAAGTTTGCGGCGTTAACCACGCGGCAATTCTCGCCAGCTGTGTCAGGCCGAGGCTTGATTCAATCGACGAACTGATGACCGCCGTCAACCCGAGCGCATGGGCCTGCTCGACCTGTTGACGAACTTTCTCCAGGCTGCCGGTTAAAGTGGGCTTGATAACGACCGCACTCAGCCCCGGTTCGGCGGCAAATTCAAAATCAGGTTCACGCAGGCTTTCATCCCAGGCGATGGCGATACCCGTTTCACGAGCAAATTCGCGCGACTGCTCGCGTGTTTTGCACGGTTCTTCGATAAACGCGATGCGCGGGCGGAAATCCGGGTTCACATATTTGGCGAACTGCTGCGCTTTGAGCGGTGTCCATCCACGGTTGGCATCAAGACGCAAACGCAAATCAGGCATCGCTTCGAGCAACAAATTGACCACCATGCCATCGCGCACCGCTTCGTACAGACCCACTTTCACCTTGGCGATCTTCTCGCCGGGAATAGCGGCAAGCATGGCAAATAGTTCGTCTGGATCGCCGGTACACAACGGCGCGGCGCGGTAATCCGCCTGCTGTGGCAATTCACCGCTGATTTCCGCCAGCGCGCAACTCAGACCAAACGCTACCGATGGCATTTCAGGCAATTCGTCATTGTGGCCCGTTTGCCAGGCTTGTAGCCAGGCCTGCGCCACGCTTTGCGCCTCTTCGAGCGTTTCTGCGCTAAAACCCGGCAACGGTGAAATCTCACCGCAGCCTTGTTTATCGCCGTCTGTCAGGCGCACCAGCAGACCGTCACGCGTTTTCAGACGCCGATCACGCAGCACCACACCCGCATCCATCGGCACCTGAAAGCGCCACAGTTCGACGCGACGCATTACGGATTCCGTTTAAATTTGCTGAAGTCCGGCTGGCGTTTTTGGTTGAACGCGTTGCGACCTTCCTGACCTTCTTCGGTCATGTAGAACAGCATGGTGGCGTTACCCGCCAGTTCTTGCAGACCCGCCTGGCCGTCGCAATCGGCATTCAGCGCAGCCTTCAGGCAACGTAGAGCCATAGGGCTGTTTTGCAACATTTCACGACACCAGCGCACGGTCTCTTTTTCCAGGTCGGCATTCGGCACCACGGTGTTGACCAGGCCCATATCCAGCGCTTCTTTCGCGTCGTACTGGCGGCACAGGAACCAAATTTCACGGGCTTTTTTCTGGCCTACGATACGCGCCATGTAAGAGGCCCCCCAACCGCCATCGAACGAACCGACTTTCGGGCCAGTCTGGCCGAAGACCGCGTTTTCAGCGGCAATAGTCAGGTCGCACATCATGTGCAGCACGTGACCGCCACCGATGGAGTAGCCTGCAACCATCGCCACAACCGGTTTTGGACAGGTACGAATCTGGCGCTGGAAATCGAGCACGTTCAGGTGGTGAGTGCCGCTTGCGTCCTGATAGCCGCCGTAATCGCCACGAACTTTCTGGTCGCCGCCTGCGCAGAAGGCTTTTTCACCTTCGCCGGTCAGAATGATGGTGCCGATATTGTCGTCATATCGGGCATCAGCCAGCGCATTGATCATCTCTTTCACGGTCAGAGGGCGGAATGCGTTGCGGACTTCCGGGCGGTTGATGGTGATTTTCGCAATGCCATCGGCAGATTTGTGATAACGAATATCGGTGTAACCTTCCGAGCAATCCTGCCATTCAATTGGGGCATAGAGCATTTGTTCATCTGGATAAATCATGGTGTTTCCTCGCCAGGTTTTCGCAATAAGTTGAGCAGGCAAGCACTGAATGCGGCCGGATTTTCCCGGTGCGCATTGTGGCCTGCGGCAGTAATAAGATGTGGTGTCTGGCCTGAGCTTTGCGCCACGGCACGGAACTTGTCGTCCCACTCACCACAGATGTAGTAAAAAGGCTGCGGCAATTGTTGTAGCGCGGCCTGCAAATTGGGCTGATTTCCTAATGATGTTGCTTCAAGCATAGCAGCGAGACTTAACGCATTATTCTGGCTGCGAAGAGCAATGAGTTCACGACGTTGCTCATCATTGAGCGAATGAAATACCGGCTGTTGATACCAGTCTGCAAGCACGTCTTTTAGGGGGGCGGTACGCAATCGCTGCGCCCAACGCCGGTCGCTGGATTGCCTTTCAGCACGCGTATTTTCATCCGCAAGGCCGGGGTGACTCCCTTCAACAATCAAACCCTGCAAACCCGCATTTTCACCCTGACAGGCATGGTAAATCCCCACTCGCCCGCCAAGTGAGTAGCCAATCAGCCAGTATTTTAGGATGTTGTAACTAACAAGGGTTTTACGCAGTAATTCATCAACGTGTTGAAAGTTTTCGACCGAAATATCCGCAGATTTTCCGTGACCGGGTAAGTCGATGTGCAGTTGCGGCCAGTCGGTGAAGTTGTCACTGAGAGGTTGCCACTCTTGCTGGCAGCCTAAAAAACCGTGCAGCCAAACCAGACATGGCAAATTTGCATCCCGCCCTTCACGAAAAACCGCATGTAAAATCATGCCTGGCTGACCTGCGCCAGCAAATGCTGCAACGTTTGTGCACCGTCAGTTTCACCCACCGTCAGCTCGATAACTGTCGCGTGAGGCGTGCGCCAGGCATGGTCTACGGCAGTTTGTAATTCGTCCCAGCTTGCCGGGTTATGGTAACCGAGACTGAACATTGCCGCGGCGTGGGCAAAGTTGACGTTTTGCGGCATGCAGTAGAAGCGCTCGCGCTCAGCGGCAGGTGTTGGCAACAATGAGAAAATTTGCCCACCATTGTTATTCACAATCAGCAGCACAAACGGCGCGGAGACTTCACGTAAAAGTGCCAGCGAGTTCATGTCGTAAAGCGCTGAAAGGTCGCCCACAATGGCCAGTGTCGAGCGTGCCGTCGCGCGTTGCACCCCCGCCGCCGTTGAGAGCAAACCATCAATACCGCTTGCGCCACGGTTGCTGTAAACCGGATAACCCGCAGGCAATTGCGCGAAAGAATCCACCAGGCGAACAATCAAGCTATTACCGACAAACAGTTGCCCGGCATCCGGTAACAATTCAGGCAGACGCGCGGCGACTTGCGCTTCGCCAAATTCAGTCGTGCCTTTCTTCACCGCCTGCTGCGCGATTTTTGCCAGCGTGGTTAATTTCTCATCCCACGCCACGCGTTTCTCAGCCGGATGCAGCTCCAGCCACTCGCTAATATCACACGATAAGCGGCGGCCACGATGGTTTGCGGCATCGAGTCGGCCGGGTAGATTATCCACCAGCCAGTATTCTTCAGGCTCACAGGTCGCCTGCCATTGCAGAACGCGTTTTCCGGTCAGGCTGCTGCCGAACTGGATAATAATTTGTGCTTCGGCAAGTTCAGTCACCGCCTGGCTGTTGCTTAACCATAAATCCGCACAGGGCAACGGTTGACCCGTTTGCGAGAGCACATCGCCAATCAGCGGCCAGCCGAGCATTTTTGCCCATGCGGCAACGTGTTTTCCTTCTTCGGCATTCAAACGCCCAGCTACGACCACACCGCGTTTTTGCCGCCAGAAAAACCAGTCGCGTTGTTTTACGGCTGCTTGTGCGGAGCCGGTACGCAGCCAGGGTTTATCACTTTGCCACCAGTCACCCAGCGCCTGTTGCCAACTCATACCGGTTTCATCAGGTTCACCATATAACGGCTCGGCAAAGGGGCAATTGATGTGAACGGCACCGCCCGTTTGCTGGCCGAGTGCGTGATCTATCGTCGAAACCAACCAGCGAGCGGGAATATCCTGCGTTGGACGCGGTAAGTTAATCGAGTCAGTGGGATGGGAGCTAAAAATTCCAGGCTGGCGGATGGCCTGATTAGCGCCGCAATCAATAAGTTCCGGTGGACGATCGGCGGTGAGAACGACCAGTTTTTCGCCCGTCAATCCGGCTTCAATAATGGCCGGATAGAGGTTTGCCACTGCCGTGCCGGAGGTCACAATGATAGCGACGGGAGCCTGACTGGCTTTTGCCAGGCCTAATGCCAGATGCCCTAAACCTCGTTCATCAAAGTGCGTATGGCAAATAAAAGCCCGATTTTCGGCCGCGCCAAGCGTCAGCGGCGTAGAACGCGAACCCGGCGCGATGCACACATGGCGCACACCGTGGCGAGTCAGCGCTTCAAGAATTACCGTAGCCCAACGGCGGTTAAACGAGCTTATCGACATAGTTCAGTCCTGAGTCAATTTTGCTGACTCATTATAATTATTGTTGAGATGAATATTTTGATGTGGGTCGGTAATAGCATTTAGAACGTTGTTTTCGTCAGTAGTGTTCGTAATCCAGCCGCTTTATTTTCTATTTCCTGCCATTCTTCCGCTGCGTCTGAACCCGCGACAATTCCCGCTCCAGCGTATAATCGCACCATGTTATTGGTGACTTTTGCCGAGCGTAAGGCGACACAGAATTCCGCCTGACGTTGCGATATATATCCGGCGGATCCTGCATACCATTCACGTTCAAACGGTTCGTATTGGGTAATGAATTGATGCGCCACATCCCGAGGCAAACCCGCAACGGCGGCGGTGGGTTGCAACAAAGCCAGGCATTGTGCATCGTCAGGCTTCGCAAGTTCCGTCCAGATGCAGCGACGCAAATGCTGCACCTTTCGCAGCCGCACAATTTGCGGGGGGAGAACATCAATCGCGCCCACGGATTTTTGCAGGCGCTGGCAAATATCTTCCACAACCAGCATGTTTTCACGCTGATTTTTATCGTCTTTTAACAGCCATTGCCCGAGCGACCAGGCGCGATGTTCATCCGGATGGTTAGAGACGGTGCCCGCTAATGCTTCGGTGCGTAATGCGCAATCGATTCGCCGCCAAAGCCGCTCCGGGCTTGAGCCGAGGAACGCATGGCTGGCATCAAATACCATCAGAAAATGATAGCAGTTGAGGTTTACCCGCCGACTCGCCGCCATAAAACCCGCCGCAGAAACTGCCGAGGTAAATTGCAAATCGGTGACTCTGGCCAGCACCACTTTATCGAGTTCGTGCTGTTCTATCGCCGTCGTCGCTCGCTCGATAAGCTGATGCCATTCGGGCTGAGTCGGAATGTGTTGTTCGCCCACGCAGTTTAAACGCTGCGAAGGCAGCAGTTTGGCAGGCAACAGTTGCTCGAGGAAGTGTCGCGCCTCACGCGCATCATCTTGTAAGGAAGTTTCACTATACAAATGAAGATAAAGATAAGCGCTGCCACCAATGCGTCGCCACTCGAGACGTGGTAGGAATAAACAGCTCGTCGTGGGCGAAAACGCATTTACGCCAGTGATACGAAGTGTGGGCTGGTCGGCATAATCGTTGAGAAATGCGCTGGCGGCGTCTAAGGTTTCGAAGTTTCGCAACGCGCCAAGTGCCGCAATTTCATCATCACCATTGCGCTGTTGCCAGTAAAATTGGGGATACAGGCGTTGGCTGGTCAGCCACGCGAGAGCATCCGAGGCATCACTCAGACTTATAGCAACGGAGAGTTGTTCTAAGCCCGGCGCATCCGCAAATTCTGCGTTCAATGCAAGCTGTAACTGTTGCAGCGCGACGACAACTGAATTCACGTTTACCTCACCTTCCCTGAAAACCCCTGATTATACGTGGTCATGGCGGCAAAAAAAAATCCCACCCAATGGGTAAGATTTTTCTGCTGGCACTCGACGCAATTATTATACCCAAGTTGCTGCAAAAGCAGCCAACGCCCCTGCAACTTGAAGGGCGATGGGTATCTAGCGCCTGGCTAATAAAAGCCCTAGTACCAGTCCTGCCGCCGCCCCCACACCAACTCCTTGCCATGGTTTTTCATGGACATAATCATCAGCGCGATAAACAGCTTTTTTTGCACGATAGTAGTAATTATCAGAAGCACTACTCACCCGCGCTTTAACCTCACTGAGCGCCTGTTCGGCTCGTTCTTTCAACTCAATGTACTTTTGGTCTGCCGGATCACCTGAGGAACGCAGCACTTCTTCTAACGTTTCACTCAGCAAAGTTAAATCATCATCAAGACGAGATTCATACGGTTGCATTACTGTTCTCCGTGTTTAAAAAATGCTCGTCCGCTAACTATAGACAATGCTAATGCTTTTCGCTCATTGATTCATGATTCGCTAAACATGGATGTGTAATGCCGACTCCGACTTAGCTTCAGCCATAAAAAAACCGCCAGCAAGTGGCGGTTTCTTCTCATTTCGGCAAACTCAGTAAAAATCACCGGATGCGGCTTCGGCTTGCGCCATCCAGACCGGTTTTTCACTGGTTTTTGACCATACGCGATGCAGGTAGCTGTAAAAACGGGAACGATCTTTCCAGAACAGCATCACTGGCAACGCCAGGACACCTGCCAGAACCACGAAAGTGCGACGCAGGAAGACCTGATGCAGTGGATAGTCTTTGTATAAGCTCATAATGCCTCCCTTAAATTGTGACCGGTAGCAAACACCGGGAAAATAGAACTTGTCATCTGGCTAAAATAGTATCGCATTGCCTGAAAGTTTACTACTCCTCCGACCACTTAAAGTCACTTTTTGCCACTAATTTACAATCCCGGCTGTAATTAAGTTACAAAAAGGTTAAATAAATACTAACCATTAGTTAATTAATGGCTTTCGTCATTTTTATACTTTTTTTACACCCTGCCCTGCGACTTTTACGACATCTTTGCACTGAAACTTTCACACTCATTCCAATTCCTTATAACTACCGAGGTGGATTGTGAGTGCAGGTCTGATAGCCGGTGTGGTGCTGGTCTTTATGCTGTTGGGATATTTAATTTATGCCCTGATCAATGCGGAGGCGTTCTGATGGCCGCTTCCGCATTTTTACTGATTGCCAGTTTCCTGTTGGTGCTTTTTGCCCTGGCAAAACCACTGGGTAACGTACTGACGCGCTTCATTAATGGCGAGCCATTGCCTGTTCTGGGGAAAATGGACTCGCTGTTCATAAAACTACTGGGAGCCGACGCCAGCCAGGAGATGAGCTGGAAGCGGTATCTGGCAGCGATCCTTACCTTTAACGTTTTTGGTCTGGTGCTGCTGTTCGTCATTTTGCTAACGCAAGGGAGTTTGCCGCTTAACCCGCAGCAATTGCCTGGGCTTTCCTGGCATCTGGCGTTAAACACCGCCGTCAGTTTTGTCTCTAACACTAACTGGCAGTCCTACAGCGGTGAAACCACGCTGAGCTATTTCAGCCAGATGGTCGGTCTGACGGTGCAAAACTTCTTATCTGCGGCCACCGGTATTGCCGTGGTATTTGCGCTGATCCGCGCATTTTCCCGTCAAAGCACTCACACGATCGGTAACGCCTGGGTCGATTTGACTCGCATCACGCTTTACGTTTTGCTGCCGATTTCACTGCTGATTGCGCTGTTCTTTATCAGCCAGGGCACATTGCAAAACATCGCGGCGTATCAGCCGTTCACCTCGCTTGAAGGCGTGCAGCACGTGTTGCCGATGGGCCCGGTCGCTTCGCAAGAGGCTATCAAAATGCTCGGCACCAACGGCGGCGGGTTCTTTAATGCTAACTCTTCGCACCCGTTCGAGAACCCAACTGCGCTGACCAACTTTGTGCAAATGCTGGCGATCTTCCTGATCCCCACCGCGCTGTGTTTTGCCTTTGGCGAAGCCGTCAGCGACAAACGCCAGGGACGCGCCATTTTATGGGCGATGGCGGTGATTTTTGTGATTTGCGTTGTGGTGGTGATGTGGGCAGAAACTAGCGGAAATACGCATTTCACGCTGCTCGGCGCGGACAGCAATATCAA
The DNA here is from genome assembly GCF_024807715.1 of Buttiauxella sp. BIGb0471. NCBI lineage: Bacteria > Pseudomonadati > Pseudomonadota > Gammaproteobacteria > Enterobacterales > Enterobacteriaceae > Buttiauxella > Buttiauxella sp. BIGb0471. Next base: position 141,533 of record NZ_JANUEU010000002.1, on the reverse strand, counting down.
CATGGAAGGCAAAGAAAGCCGCTTCGGGATATTGGTCAGTAGCCTGTTTTCTGTGATTACCACCGCGGCTTCCTGTGGTGCCGTTAACGCGATGCATGACTCCTTCACCGCACTTGGCGGCATGATCCCAATGTGGCTGATGCAAATTGGCGAAGTGGTGTTCGGCGGCGTTGGCTCCGGGCTGTACGGCATGTTGCTGTTCGTCTTACTGACGGTGTTTATCGCCGGGTTGATGATTGGCCGCACGCCTGAATATCTCGGTAAAAAAATTGACGTTGCCGAGATGAAAATGACCGCCATGGCGATTTTGGTTACGCCTACTTTAGTGCTGCTCGGCACCGCACTTGCGATGATGACGGACGCGGGTCGCGCGGGAATGCTCAACCCCGGCATTCATGGCTTTAGCGAAGTGTTGTATGCCGTCTCTTCTGCGGCCAATAACAACGGCAGCGCGTTTGCCGGTCTAAGCGCCAATACCCCTTTCTGGAACGTGCTACTGGCGGTGTGCATGTGGTTTGGCCGCTTTGCGGTGATTATCCCGGTGCTGGCTATTGCGGGTTCGCTTGTCACTAAAAAGTCGCAGACGGCAGGCATCGGCACCTTACCCACCCACGGCCCGCTGTTTATCGGCTTGCTGATTGGCACAGTGCTGTTAGTCGGTGCGCTGACCTTTATTCCCGCCCTCGCTTTAGGCCCGGTTGCGGAACACCTTTCCTTTGTGAATTTGTGATTAAGAGGCTTCCATGAGTCGCAAGCAACAGGCGCTATTTGAACCATCGCTGATTCGTCAGGCGCTGATAGATTCCTTTAAAAAGCTCACACCACAAGTGCAATGGCGCAACCCGGTGATGTTTATTGTTTGGGTCGGTAGCGTGATGACCACTGCTCTGGCGATTGCCATGTTCAGTGGAAAACTTCCCGGCGATGCGCCATTCACCGCCGCCATTAGCGTATGGCTTTGGTTTACGGTGCTGTTCGCAAACTTTGCCGAAGCGCTGGCTGAAGGCCGTAGCAAGGCCCAGGCTAATAGCCTGAAAGGGGTGAAGAAAACCAGTTTTGCTCGTAAGTTACGCGCCCCGCATCACGACGCGCAGATAGACCATGTGCCTGCCGCCGATTTACGCAAAGGCGATATCGTGCTGGTTGAAGCGGGCGATATTATCCCGTGTGATGGCGAGGTGCTGGAAGGCGGTGCATCGGTGGATGAAAGTGCGATTACCGGCGAGTCCGCGCCGGTGATTCGTGAGTCAGGCGGTGACTTTGCCTCCGTGACTGGCGGGACGCGCATTCTTTCCGACTGGCTGGTGATTCAGAGCAGTGTGAACCCTGGCGAAACCTTCCTCGACCGCATGATAGCGATGGTGGAAAGCGCCCAGCGCCGTAAAACGCCGAACGAAATCGCGCTGACGATTTTACTGGTCGCACTCACTATCGTCTTTTTACTGGCAACGGCAACGCTTTGGCCATTCTCGCAATATGGCGGCGTGGCGGTGAGCGTCACGGTGCTGATTGCCCTGCTGGTTTGCCTGATTCCGACCACTATCGGCGGGCTGCTTTCGGCCATTGGCGTGGCTGGCATGAGCCGTATGTTGGGTGCAAACGTGATTGCCACCAGCGGGCGTGCCGTAGAAGCGGCTGGCGACGTAGATGTTTTGCTGCTGGATAAAACCGGCACCATTACGCTGGGCAACCGCCAGGCTTCAGATTTCCTGCCAGCTCCTGGTGTTGATGAAAAAACATTGGCCGATGCGGCGCAGCTTTCGTCACTTGCCGATGAAACACCTGAAGGCCGCAGCATTGTGGTGCTGGCAAAACAGCGCTTTAACCTGCGCGAACGTGATGTACAAAACCTGCATGCCACCTTTGTACCCTTCACCGCGCAGACCCGGATGAGCGGCATTGATATTCAGGACCGCATGATTCGCAAAGGTTCTGTCGATGCTATTCGTCGCCACGTTGAGGCCAACGGTGGTCATTTCCCGCCGCAGGTGGATACTCTCGTGGAAGGGGTTGCCCGCACTGGTGGCACGCCGCTGGTCGTTGCGGAAGGTGCCAACGTACTCGGTGTGATTGCCCTGAAAGATATTGTCAAAGGTGGCATTAAAGAACGCTTTGCGCAGTTACGCCAGATGGGGATTAAAACCGTGATGATTACCGGTGATAACCGTCTGACCGCCGCTGCGATTGCCGCCGAAGCGGGTGTCGATGATTTTCTCGCAGAAGCGACACCGGAAGCCAAACTGGCGTTGATTCGCCAGTATCAGGCGGAAGGTCGTTTAGTGGCGATGACCGGCGACGGCACCAACGATGCCCCGGCGCTGGCGCAGGCAGACGTGGCGGTGGCGATGAACTCCGGCACCCAGGCGGCGAAAGAAGCTGGCAACATGGTGGATCTGGACTCCAACCCGACCAAATTGATTGAAGTGGTGCATATCGGCAAACAGATGCTGATGACCCGTGGCTCGCTGACCACATTCAGTATCGCCAACGATGTGGCGAAGTATTTCGCGATCATTCCCGCCGCGTTTGCCGCGACTTACCCGCAGCTCAATGCGCTGAACGTGATGCACCTGCACTCCCCGACTTCGGCGATTTTAAGCGCGGTGATTTTCAACGCCCTGATCATCATCTTTTTGATTCCACTGGCATTGCGTGGCGTGAGTTACAAACCGCTGAGCGCCGCAGCCATGTTGCGCCGCAATCTGTGGATTTACGGGCTCGGCGGTTTAATTGTGCCGTTTATTGGCATCAAAGCTATCGATCTGGTGCTGACCGTGTGTGGCCTGGTTTAAGAGGAAAAACAAATGACTATTTTACGTCCCGCTATACTGTTACTGATTTTGCTGACCCTGATTACAGGCGGACTTTACCCGCTTTTGACCACACTTTTAGGCCAGTGGTGGTTCCATGAGCAGGCCAATGGTTCGTTGATTATTCAGGCCAACGAAGTACGCGGCTCCAGGCTGATTGGGCAAAACTTCACCGAGGCCAAGTATTTACAAGGTCGCCCTTCTGCAACCGCAGAAACACCTTATAATCCAATGGCCTCTGGCGGCAGTAATTTGGCAGGAAGCAATCCAGAATTAGATAAACAAATTACCGAACGTGTCGCGGCATTAAGACAGGCAAATCCGCAAGCCAATCCGGCGGTTCCCGTTGAGCTGGTTACTGCGTCGGCCAGTGGTCTGGACGGGCAAATTTCACCAGAAGCCGCAGCCTGGCAAATTCCTCGTATCGCTAATGCGCGCAATTTGCCCGTTCAACAAGTGGCACGTCTGGTAGCAGAAAATACCACTCACCCGCTGGTTGGTTTTATCGGTAAACCAGTGGTGAATGTGTTGCTGGTTAACCTGGCGCTGGATGCTCTCCAGGCACCATAAGAGAAAACTGTCGGATGACGCTGCTGTACGACCAACCCGGTCGCGAGCAAGTGTCAGCGTCATCCACCAAAAAGGATTTGATATGTCTCAGGAACCGCTGCGCCCTAATCCAGATAAATTGCTGGAGCAGGTCAACCGCCCATCGCGCGGCAAGTTAAAGATTTTCTTCGGCGCGTGTGCAGGTGTAGGGAAAACTTACGCCATGCTTCAGGAAGCGCAGCGGTTGCGAGGACAAGGGCTAAATATCCTGATTGGCGTGGTAGAAACTCACGGCCGCCAGGAAACTGCCGCGCTGCTGAACGGGCTGAATATTCTGCCGGCAAAACGGATACACCACCGTGGGCGCTGGGTTCAGGAGTTTGATCTCGATGCGGCGCTGGCACGTAACCCGGCGCTGATCCTGATGGACGAGCTGGCGCACAGCAATGCGCCCGGTTCGCGCCACCCTAAGCGTTGGCAAGATGTGGAAGAGTTGCTCGACGCCGGGATTGATGTGTTCACCACCGTCAACGTTCAGCATCTTGAAAGCCTGAACGATATTGTTGGTGGCGTGACGGGAATTCAGGTGCGCGAAACGGTACCCGACCCGATTTTTGACGCCGCCGATGAAATCGTGCTGGTCGATTTGCCGCCGGATGATTTACGCCAGCGCCTGCACGAAGGGAAAGTGTATATCTCAGGCCAGGCCGAACGCGCCATCGAGCACTTCTTCCGTAAGGGGAATTTGATTGCGCTGCGTGAACTGGCACTGCGCCGCACCGCCGACCGCGTTGATGATCAAATGCGTGCCTGGCGTGATAACCAGGGCGAGGAAAAAGTCTGGCACACGCGAGATGCCATTTTGCTGTGTATCGGCCACGGTTCCGGTAATGAAAAACTGGTGCGCACCGCCGCGCGCCTGGCGGCAAAACTAGGCAGCGTCTGGCACGCCGTTTACGTCGAAACCCCGCAGCTTCACCGGTTACCTGAACATCAACGTCGCGCTATTTTGGCCTCGCTTCGCCTCGCTCAAGAGTTGGGGGCTGAAACCACCACGCTTGCCGATCCGGCAGAAGATAAAGCGATTTTGCGTTACGCGCGCGAGCATAATCTCGGCAAGATTATTATCGGTAGACGCACAACACGACGCTTCTGGAGCCGTGAATCCTTTGCCGATCGTTTAGCCCGCCGTGCGCCAGACCTTGATCTGGTGATTGTCGCCCTTGACGATAAACCCTCTGCCGTCTCTCCTTCCGCCCAGGACACTCGCAGCTTTAGCGAAAAATGGCGTGCGCAATTGCGCGGCTGTGGCGTCGCCGTCGCCCTTTGCGCGGTAACGACGTTTATCGCGAATCAATGGCTGATGGGTTTCGATGCCGCTAACCTGGTGATGCTTTATTTGCTGGGTGTGGTGATTGTGGCGCTGTTTTATGGCCGCTGGCCTTCGGTTCTTGCCACCGTCATTAGCGTACTGAGTTTCGATTTATTCTTTATTGCTCCTCACGGCACACTAGCGGTTTCTGATATCCAGTACCTGTTAACGTTCGCCGTTATGCTGACCGTTGGCCTGGTTATCGGGAATCTCACGGCGGGCGTGCGCTATCAGGCGCGCATCGCTCGTTATCGTGAGCAGCGTACGCGCCATCTTTATGAGATGTCTAAAGCCCTCGCCGCAGAACGTACGCCGCAAGATATAGCTGCGACCAGCGAGCTGTTCATCAAAAACAGTTTTCACGCCCGCGCCCAACTTTTACTGCCGGATGAGAACGGCGTGTTAGTGCGGGCTAATGGGCAGAGTGAACCGCAAAACTGGGACGAAGCGATTGCCCGCTGGAGCTTTGATAAAGGCCAGCCCGCAGGTGCTGGGACCGATACTTTACCCGGCGTGCCGTATCAAATTCTGCCGCTGAAAACGCCGGAAAAAACACTCGGCTTGCTTATCGTCGAACCCAATAATTTACGCCAGTTGATGATTCCTGAGCAGCAGCGCCTGCTGGAAACTTTCACCCTGCTGACGGCGACGGCGCTGGAAAGATTTTTGCTGACCGCAAGTGAAGAACAAGCCCGGCTTTCGAGCGAACGCGAGCAAATTCGTAACTCGCTGCTCGCCGCCCTTTCGCACGATTTGCGTACACCTCTGACAGTGTTGTTTGGGCAGGCGGAAATTCTGACTCTGGATCTGGCATCCGAAGGCTCTAAACATGCGCCGCAAGCCAACGATATTCGCCAGCATGTGCTCAATACCACGCGCCTGGTCAACAATTTGCTGGATATGGCGCGGATTCAGTCTGGCGGATTTAACCTGCGCAAAGAGTGGTTAACGCTGGAAGAGGTGGTCGGCAGCGCGTTAAAAATGCTGGAGCCAGGACTGGGCGGGCGACATATTGATTTGGACTTACCTGATCCTCTGCTATTGATTCATGTTGATGGCCCACTCTTTGAGCGGGTGCTGATAAACCTGCTTGAGAACGCGGCAAAATACGCAGGCTACCAGGCCAAAATTGGCATTCGCGCGCAAGCTCTGGCTGATAAGCTGGACGTTGAAGTCTGGGACAGCGGGCCGGGTATTCCTGTTGGCCAGGAACAAAAGATTTTTGATAAATTCTCCAGGGGTAACAAAGAGTCGGCGATCCCGGGCGTAGGTTTAGGGCTGGCAATTTGCCAGGCGATTGTTGAAGTCCACGACGGAAAAATTATTGCGGTTAATCGGGTGGAAGGCGGAGCCAGTTTTCATGTTATTTTACCCCTTCCCCCGCAGCCCGAACTTGCTGAGATGAATGAGACGCTGTGATATCCGTTCTTATAGTTGAAGACGAAAAAGAGATCCGCCGTTTCTTGCGCACCGCGCTGGAGGCGGAATCGTTACGCGTCCACGAAGCCGAGACGCTGCAACGCGGTTTGCTTGAGGCCGCGACACGCAAGCCTGATTTAGTGATTCTCGACCTCGGTTTACCCGATGGCGATGGCATTGATTTTATCCGTGATTTCCGCCAGTGGAGTCAGACGCCGATTGTGGTGCTTTCCGCTCGAAGCGATGAGCAAGTGAAAATTGACGCGCTGGATGCCGGAGCTGATGACTATCTCAGCAAACCGTTTGGAATTGGCGAGCTGCAAGCGCGGCTGCGTGTCGTCTTGCGTCGCCATGCAAGCCTTGCGCAGCCCGATCCGGTTTATCAGTTTTCAAATATCAGCGTTGATCTCGCCAACCGTCGCATTACCCGCGATGGCGAAGAAATCCACCTCACACCTATCGAGTTTCGCCTGCTTGCCACACTGCTTAATAACCATGGAAAAGTGCTGACACAACGCCAGTTGCTCAACCAGGTTTGGGGGCCAAATGCCGTGGAACACAGCCACTATTTGCGCATTTATATGGGACATTTGCGCCAGAAGCTGGAAAGCGATCCGGCGCGCCCGGCGCATCTTTTGACCGAAACCGGGATCGGTTATCGGTTTATGTTGTAGATTCTACAAACAAAAAAAGCGCCTTTCGGCGCCTTTTTCTGTTCTACGAATTACTTCGCGTTTTTCAGCACTTCGCTGACAATCTCTACCGCTTCTTTCTCAATTTGTAGACGGTGTTCCGCGCCTAAGAAACTTTCGCAATAGATTTTGTAGGCATCTTCAGTACCAGACGGACGAGCTGCAAACCAGCCATTGTCGGTCATCACTTTCAAACCACCAATGGATGCGCCGTTACCCGGAGCTGCTGTTAAGCGTGCGGTAATCGGGTCGCCCGCCAGGGTGCTTGCGCTCACCATTTCTGGTGAAAGTTTGGACAGTGCGGCTTTCTGCGCGGAAGTCGCAGAAGCTTGCAGACGGTTGTAGCTTGGCGCACCGAAGCGCTCGGCCAGTTCGTCATAATGCTGCTGCGGGTTTTTGCCGGTAACGGCAGTAATTTCGGCCGCCAGCAAGCACATGATGATGCCGTCTTTGTCGGTAGACCACGGAGTGCCGTCGAAACGCAGGAACGATGCCCCCGCGCTCTCTTCGCCGCCAAAACCAAAGCTGCCATCAAACAAACCATCAACAAACCATTTGAAACCGACCGGTACTTCTACCAGTTTACGGCCTAAATCGTTGACCACGCGGTCAATCATTGCTGAAGAAACCAGCGTTTTACCGACCGCAACATCTTTGCCCCACTGTGGGCGATGCTGGAACAGGTAATTAATCGCAACTGCAAGATAATGGTTCGGATTCATCAGGCCAGCAGGCGTGACGATACCGTGGCGGTCGTAATCCGGGTCGTTAGCAAATGCCAGATCGAATTTGTCACGCAGCGCCAACAAACCCGCCATTGCGCATTCGGAGGAGCAATCCATGCGGATAGCGCCATCTTTATCGAGATGCATAAAGCGGAAGGTTTGATCGACATGATCGTTAACAATCGTCAGATCCAGATTGTAGTGTTTCGCGATGCGCTGCCAGTATTCGATACCGGAGCCGCCGAGCGGATCAACACCCAATTTCAGACCCGATTTCTGGATGGCGGCCATATCAACGATGTCCACCAGCCCTTCAATAAACGGCTGCACCAGATCTTGTTCTTGTACGTGACCGCTTGCCCAGGCTTTATCCAGAGAGATGCGTTTTACATCTTTCAGACCCGCCGCCAACAATGCGTTGGCGCGATCTTCAACCACTTTGGTGACGTTGGTATCAGCCGGACCACCATTTGGCGGATTGTATTTGATACCACCATCTTCCGGCGGGTTGTGCGAAGGCGTGATGACGATACCATCGGCCTGTACGCCACCGTTTTTGTTATGCGTCAGAATAGCGTGCGAGATGGCAGGCGTTGGCGTGTAGCCATTTGCCTGTTGCACAATGACATCCACACCGTTTGCAGCCAACACTTCGAGCACGGAGATAAACGCCGGTTCAGATAACGCGTGGGTATCTTTGCCAACGTAGCACGGCCCGGTAATGCCATTTTTTGCACGATCTTCAGCAATCGCCTGAGCAATTGCCAGAATGTGAGGTTCATTGAAACTATGACGTGCCGCACTACCACGGTGGCCGGAAGTTCCGAACTTCACCGCGTGTTCGCTATTCCCCACTTCAGGCTTCAGCACGTAATACTGGGCCGTCAGTTGGGCTACGTTAATCAAATCGCTCTGTTGTGCCGGTTGTCCTGCACGAGGGTGGTTAGCCATTGGCCTTTCCTTCTGACGCGAGGTGTTAAATTGTGCCGCAAACCTTTTCAATCAATTCCGCCGGGAATTGCATTGATTGCATGATGTGTTCGATCATGCTGCATTTACGGCCTGTATTGGTATTGGTGATAACCCAGTATGGCGTACCTGGGACATGCTTAGGTTTGGTCTGGTTGCCGTTTTGCAGCAGCGTTTGCTCGTTACCTGCAAAGTAGACACGGGTGCGACCATGCAGCGACTCGGTCGCTTCACCAAAAGCATGAGCATCTAAGGTATACAGAGTCGAAAGCACCATCATGAAACGGTTAACGGCTTTCTTTTGCTCCGCATATTCATCAGACAGCAGCAATTCACGCACCGCACGAACACGATCGCGTGCTTTGTTTACGGGTTTGGCTTCCGGGGCAGGTGCAGCAGTTGCCGCCGTCTGGCCGGTAGATGCAGGTGTAGCAGGAGTTTGCCCGGCGGTAAATTTCAACATGCGCCGTAAAATATCGGACGCGCTTTCACCAATGTGCTGCGTGTGGCTGGCAATGTAGCGATAGAGCTCGTCATCAACTTCAATTGTTTTCATCTTAATCCAGTGCGATATCTTTTCTGAATACAAGTTGTTGGGATTATAAGGACAAATCCCAACCTCGGGTAGCGCCAAGCTTTTGTCACCCCACAAAGTCAGACTAAACTGGAAATTTGCGGCAGTGCGGCAGAATGCCGTTATGATACCCTAACCTCACGAAGTAAAAAAAAAGAACTTTGCCATGAAATTGAATGCTCGCCTGCAAACTGCGCAACAATTGACTAGTAATTCTCCCATCGTCCTCATCCACGGTCTTTTCGGTAGCCTTGATAACCTGGGCGTGCTGGCCCGTGACCTTGGGCAGGATCATTCTTTGCTGCAAATCGATCTTCGCAATCATGGATTATCGCCACGTAGCGATGAAATGAACTACTCTGCAATGGCGCAGGATGTTGTCGAAACGCTTGATGAGTATGGCATTAAGAAAGCCATTATTATCGGCCATTCCATGGGCGGGAAAGTGGCCATGGCGTTAACAGCTATCGCCCCAGAACGTATCGATAAACTAGTGCTGATTGATATCGCCCCGGTGGATTATCAAGTGCGCCGCCACGACGAAATTTTCGAAGCGATCAATGCAGTTAGCCGCGCAAACGTGAAAACTCGCCAGCAAGCCGCCGTCGTTATGCGCGAGCATCTTGATGAAGAAGGCGTGATTCAGTTTTTGCTGAAATCCTTTGCTGACGGCGAATGGAAATTCAATGTGCCGGTGCTGTGGGAGCAATATGAGAATATTGTCGGATGGAAAAACATCCCTGCCTGGAACGAACCGGCGCTGTTTATTCGCGGTGGTGCATCTCCTTATGTTGACGAATCTCACCGCGAGCAGCTGCTTTCGCAGTTCCCACAGGCCCGTGCGCATGTAGTTGCCGGTGCTGGTCATTGGGTTCACGCCGAAAAACCTGATGCTGTTTTGCGCGCAATTCATCGTTTTATCGGTGAATCCGTAGCAAACTGATTAAAAACAAACCGACTGGCCGCAAGTTGCGGCTAACGCGTTGGCGCGCAAGCCATGCTGATGTATGATTGCGCGCTAAATTGCGCCAGAGCACCCCGCTCAGTGCCACCTGAATTCCCTGTCAGTAGTCTAATCATGGCAAAAGAACAAACGGACCGTACTACATTAGATCTGTTCGCGGACGAGCGTCGCCCGGGGCGACCAAAAACAAATCCGCTAACGCGTGATGAGCAATTGCGTATCAACAAACGCAATCAACTCAAGCGCGATAAAGTACGCGGCCTGAAGCGAGTGGAGCTAAAGCTCAATAACGATGCGGTAGATGCTCTCAACCAACTGGCTGAAGCGCGCAACATCAGCCGTAGCGAGCTGATTGAAGAGATACTACTCGCACAACTGAAGCAGCATCTCAGTTAGTTTTAGTGCTATGTCCTGGTATGCAATGTTGCAGTCTGTGCACACCGGGGCGATAGCAGTTTCCGCACCACGAAGTGTTCTGCTATGATTGCCCTATCTGTGGCCAAATAGCAGCCACCATACCATTAAGTATCAAGAGGTTATTTTACTCATGGCAATCGTAGGCATTTTTTTCGGCAGCGACACTGGTAACACCGAAAATATCGCGAAAATGATTCAAAAACAGCTCGGTAAAGAAGTTGCTGAGGTGCATGACATTGCTAAGAGCAGCAAAGAAGACCTGGAAGGCTTCGATATTCTGCTTCTCGGCATCCCAACGTGGTATTACGGTGAAGCACAATGCGACTGGGATGATTTCTTCCCGACGCTGGAAGAAGTTGATTTCAATGGCAAACTGGTTGCTCTGTTCGGCTGTGGCGACCAGGAAGATTACGCAGAATACTTCTGTGACGCGTTAGGCACTATCCGCGACATCATTGAGCCACGAGGCGCAGCTATCGTCGGTCACTGGCCAACGGCGGGCTACCATTTTGAAGCCTCTAAAGGTCTGGCTGACGACGATCACTTTGTTGGTCTGGCTATCGACGAAGATCGTCAACCAGAACTGACGGCTGAACGCGTTCAGAAATGGGTCAAACAAGTTTCTGACGAGCTGAACCTGGCAGATATCATCAACGCCTGATGCCAGATGTGGCGCAACTATTGGGTTGCGTCACATTGATAGATATTATCGATTAAAATAATCGCTACAAATTTTTAACTTTTCAGTTTGTCCCTGTACAATGAACTCCTGATCAAAAAGCTAGCAAGGCAAACAAATCGCGACTCAGCCGCCATTTTTTAGCTTGATTATGCATAATACTTGCGGTTCCCATTTAGAAATGGCAGTTCTATAATGAGACGCATTCATCTTAACGCTCACCCTGAGTCCGAGCGAATCGTTAAGCAACAGGACAATTTCCGCATGACTGACAATAATACCGCATTAAAGAAGGCCGGCTTGAAAGTCACGCTTCCGCGATTAAAAATCCTTGAAGTGTTGCAAGGGCCGGTGAACCACCACGTCAGTGCGGAAGACCTCTATAAACGTCTGATTGATATGGGCGAAGAGATTGGTCTCGCCACCGTTTATCGTGTACTAAACCAGTTTGATGATGCAGGCATTGTGACTCGTCATAATTTCGAAGGCGGAAAATCCGTGTTCGAACTGACGCAGCAGCATCACCATGACCATCTGATCTGTCTGGATTGCGGCAAGGTTATTGAATTTAGTGATGATTCAATCGAAGCCCGCCAGCGCGAAATCGCATCACGTCATGGCATTCGTCTGACTAACCACAGCCTGTACCTTTACGGTCACTGCGCTGAAGGTGATTGCCGTACTGATGAAAACGCACACGAAATCAGCGAAAGGTAATCTGCATCTTTTGGCATCTGATTCAGCTGCCAGATGTAAAAAAACCGGTGAGGAAGCTCACCGGTTTTTTTATGGCTTACGCACTACCATTATTTGTTGTTAGCGCGAATCTCTTGCCAGATTTTATCGCACTTGGCTTTGACCGCCTGGTCATTACCCGTACGAGTTGCCTGGATGCAGTTCTGGTAATCCAGGGTACGAACCGTTTCTTTCTTCGCGAAATCCTGATGCTCTTTTTCCTGAGCCAGTACATTCAACACGCTTTGGCAGGCCTGAATTTTATCCGGGTTACCTTCTGCGGTGTTAATACAGGCGCTATACGCTTGTTTCAATTTAGTATCTTCCGGAGCCGTTTTAGGTTGTTGCTGCGCACACGCACTCAAACCTAACGCCATCACCACTGTCAGAACGATTTTTTTCATGCTTGATATCCTTAAGAAATCCGGGCGTTTTCACGCCCGGATTCGAATCAGAAGATGGTGAACGGTGCGATAACAATGAATTTCACGTCACGCTCATCCTGGAAGATGTTGCCGTAACCACCGCCCCAGCTTGGGATGTCGGAATGGTTGTCGTATTGAGTGAAGTGCAGTTTGAACAGAGTGCCTTTCGCACGGCCATCCTGAACGGTATACAACGCATCAAGGCTGTACGCAGATTCTTTCAGGCGGTTATCCGCATCATAGTAACCGTCTGTGGTTGGTTTGGAGCTTGGTTTAGCATCCCATGCGTAAACATAAGATGCACCCACTGCCCAACCCGCAAGATTCCAGTTGCTCAGGTCATACATCGCGCCCGCAAATACCGCTTTTTCACCGTTGGCGTTGAAGTCAGAGCGGTTATCCCACCACACATCAAGACGACCGTTGGAAGAGGCGTAGGTTGGCGTCATACGCTGCAGGAAGTAGCCCTGTTGGCCATCGGCCTTAACCACGGTTCCTTCAAGGCGCAAATCAACCTGACCGACTCTGTATCCGAGAGTCAGTGCCTGCAACCATGCTGTGCCGTCGTAAAGATCGTTCACGCTGCCGTCAGAAACTTTGTCACGCGTGCCGTAGAACTGGTAGCTGGTGGTTAACGGGCTGCCCGCGATATCAAATTTGTAGCTCGCCTTGGTGAAATACTGATCAACATAACCTTCAGCCTGACCAAATGCAGCCTCAAGAATCAGGTCATTTTTGAAGTCATATTTCGCGCCAAGGGAATGTAAATATTCTACTTTGGTGTTCTTATCGTTCTGATAGAACTTGTCCATTTCCAGGTGCCACGGAGCTTTATACTCGTTGGTCCACATGTAGGAGAAGCTCAACGCACCAGAATCGCCATAGTCAAAGTTTGCACCAGCTTCTGCGCCCTGGTAAGTACCCGGCATAAAGCTCCAGTGTGGTGCTAACAGAGTTTGACCGGTTGGCTGAATGTAACCACCACGCGCCCATACCGGGCCGTATTTGAATTTAGCTGCTGCTTTATAGAGGCTGATGCCGCTCTTATCGCCGGAATAATCTTCGTCATAAGCTTTGTTAGAAGAGGAGAATGCGATTTCGTTTGGGTGACCGCTGTTAGCGTTTTCTGCCATTTCGATAGCAGTAAAGGCCGCAACGTCCAGACCAAACATGTCTGCGGCATAACCTGACTGGAAGTCCAGGTTTGCGTTCCATGTGGAGTGCGCAAGGTTAGTTTCGTATTTACCCGTTGTGACGTCTTTACGGTCACGCTCACGCTGCCAGTAATAAACGCCGCCGGTCAGCGTTGAATCATCAATAAAACCTGCTGCCGTTGCCTGAGGGATGACCACTAATCCTGAAAGAGCCGTAACACCTGCGATTGCAAGCGCCAGCGCACTACGTTTGCCACTAAACGTACGCATAGAAAATTCCTCTTTGACGAATAAATAATCGCTGGACGTTAAAAGACGTCATGTAGCGAAAAAAGTAAAAATGCCTAACGGCTAAAGCGGTTATGAATATTTGCCCGCATTACTGCTTCCTTAAGACTATTTTTCGCGACGCGAATTATCAACGACTTTGTAAGAGTTCATTCCGATATTATGACAGAGAGCACATAATTTATGAGTATTTGTAACAATAAGCGACTCAAGAGTTTTATCTTGATAATTGAAATTATTAACATACAAAACTCTATATGAGAGCGCTCACACAATTAAACAAAGAATTATTAATGTTCCGATATTGACCGTGAAAATTTTGCAGTGAGGAGCGCAAATAACATTAATTCGCAACGCGAATGTGAAGAAATGTTTAACCAGATGATTCTAAAGCGAAAAAAAACGCCGCGATTTGCGGCGTTTTTGTCATACATTGACCATGTAACCTTAGGGTTATTCGCCCATTTTGGCCCAGGTATCACGCAGCCCGACGGTACGGTTAAACACCAGTTTTTCAGCTGTTGTATAACGACTATCCAGGCAGAAATAACCTTCGCGCTCGAACTGATACGCTTTGCTGATTTCGGCATTTTTCAGGCTTGGCTCGACAAAACCTTGCTTGATGACCAGAGATTCCGGGTTAATTGTGGCCAGGAAATCTTCAGCAGCCCCAGGGTTCGCCACGCTGAACAAACGGTCGTAAAGACGAATTTCAACCGGCAATGCATGTTCAGCACTAACCCAATGAATTACACCTTTCACTTTACGTCCATCAGCCGGGTCTTTGCTTAATGTGTCCGGATCGTAGGAGCAATGCAGCACGGTGATGTTCCCTGCTTCATCTTTCTCAACACGATCGGCTTTAATCACATACGCATTACGCAGACGAACTTCTTTGCCCAGCACCAGACGCTTGTACTGTTTGTTGGCTTCTTCACGGAAGTCAGCGCGGTCGATGTAGATTTCACGGCTAAACGGCACCTGACGGCTACCCATCTCTGGTTTGTTAGGATGGTTGGGCATCGTGACCATTTCAACTTCGCCCTGCGGGAAGTTTTCAATGATAACTTTTAACGGATCCAGAACAGCCATCGCACGCGGCGCGTTCTCGTTCAGGTCGTCACGGATACAAGATTCCAGGGCAGCCATTTCAACGGTGTTGTCTTGCTTGGTCACACCAATGCGCTTACAGAACTCACGAATAGAAGCGGCAGTGTAACCACGACGACGCAGACCAGAGATGGTCGGCATACGTGGGTCATCCCAACCCTCTACAACCTTCTCAGTCACCAACAGGTTCAGCTTACGCTTGGACATGATGGAGTATTCGAGATTCAGGCGCGAGAACTCGTACTGACGCGGGTGCGCAGGAATAGTGATGTTATCCAACACCCAGTCGTACAGGCGACGGTTGTCCTGGAATTCCAGCGTACACAGGGAGTGCGTAATGCCTTCCAGAGCATCGGAAATGCAGTGGGTGAAGTCGTACATCGGGTAGATGCACCACTTGCTGCCGGTCTGGTGGTGGTCGGCAAACTTGATACGGTAAATAACCGGATCGCGCATGACGATAAACGGCGAAGCCATGTCGATTTTCGCACGCAGGCACGCAGTCCCTTCAGCAAACTCACCGTTACGCATTTTCTCAAACAGCGCGAGGTTTTCTTCAACGGTGCGGTCGCGATATGGGCTGTTTTTGCCAGGAGAGGTCAATGAGCCGCGATATTCACGGATTTGTTCCGGAGTCAGTTCATCGACATACGCCAGACCTTTATTGATCAGCTCAACCGCATAGTTAAACAGCTGGTCGAAATAATCAGAGGAATAACGGATGTTGCCAGACCACTGGAAACCAAGCCATTCAACATCGTGCTTAATTGAATCAACGTATTCGATGTCTTCTTTTACCGGGTTGGTGTCATCGAAACGCAGGTTGCACTGGCCTTGATAATCTTGCGCGATACCAAAATTCAGGCAGATGGATTTTGCATGGCCGATGTGCAGATAGCCGTTTGGCTCTGGCGGGAAACGGGTGCAAATGCTGGTGTGCTTACCATTGGCCAAATCTTCATCAATAATCTGGCGAATAAAGTTAGTTGGGCGGGCTTCTGCCTCACTCATCGCGGGTTCCTCTGTGCAAAAACTTTAGTTATTCGCCCATGATCTTATAAGCAAGCGTCGGAAACAACCTTTTGTTGAATAAATAAGGGGATTGGGAAGGGGCGGCGGGGGCAATAAAAAAGCGGCTGGAGAAAATACTCTCCAGCCGCTAAAGGCACAATCTATGACTCAGGAGCGATTATTTGCCTTTAATTTCATACAGAGGCGTTTGGCCTGCAACGACGGAACCTTGCGCCTGGATAACCAGACCGCTGTAGTCGTCGATATTGCTGCAAACAACCGGGCTAATCATGGAGCGAGCATTGGCGTTCAGGAAATCAAGATCCATTTCCAGAATCGGCTGGCCTGCAACCACTTCAGCACCCTCTTCTACCAGGCGAGTAAAGCCTTGTCCGTTCAGCGCGACGGTATCAATGCCCATATGGACAACGATCTCAGCACCCTTTTCGGTTTCAAGACAGAACGCATGGTTGGTATTGAAGATTTTTACGATAGTACCGGCAGCTGGTGCGACAACTGTTTTCTCAGTTGGCTTAACAGCTACACCATCACCTACCGCTTTGCTGGCGAATGCTTCATCAGGAACCTGCTCCAGCGCTACCACATCACCCGTTACTGGTGAAACCAGTGCCGCGATAGTGACAGCGTTTGGTACAGCCTGTGGTTTTGCAGCAGCAACTGGCGCAGCGGTCGCAGAAGCGGCAGCCGGAGCAGCAGCAACATCGCCAACTGTTTTCATTGCGTTCGCAATTTTCTCAGCCACAAAGCCGACGATGATTTGCACGCTGGTTTTGTTCAGACGGATAACACCGGTGGCACCCAGGCGTTTAGCCAGAGATTCGTTCACCAGTGAAGAGTCTTTCACGTTCAGACGCAGACGAGTGATACACGCGTCGATACCTGTCAGGTTTGCAGAACCACCCACAGCCGCAATGTACTGACGAGCCAGCTCAGAAACATCCTGATTGGTGTTGGTGCTGACATTCACGTCCTGACCATCAGCTTCATCACCTGCAACAGCCAGTTCACGACCAGGAGTCAACAGATTGAATTTGTTGATAGTAAAGCGGAATACAACGTAGTAAATCACGAAGAACACAAGGCCTTGCGGAATCAGCATGTACCAGTGAGTTGCCAGTGGGTTACGGGAAGAAAGCACCATATCCACCAGACCCGCACTGAAGCCGAAACCTGCAATCCAATGCATGCTTGCTGCGATGAATACGGAAATACCGGTCAGCACTGCGTGAATCAGATACAGAACTGGAGCCACGAACATGAAGGAGAATTCCAACGGTTCAGTGATACCAGTAAAGAAGGCAGCAAACGCACCTGCCATCATGATACCCAATACTTTGGCTTTATTTTCCGGACGCGCGCAGTGGTAAATTGCCAGAGCAGCACCTGGAAGACCGAACATCATGATTGGGAAGAAACCAGCCTGGTAACGGCCAGTAATACCAACAATACCGGTACCTTCAGCGATAGATTTAGCACCGCCAAGGAACTTAGGAATGTCGTTGATACCGGCAACATCGAACCAGAACACGGAGTTCAGGGCGTGGTGCAGACCCACTGGAATCAGTAAACGGTTAAAGAACGCATACACACCTGCGCCGATAGAACCCATTTTCTGGATGTGCTCACCGAAGTTCACCAGGCCACTAAACACGACCGGCCAGATAAACATCATGATGAAGGCAACCGCGATCATCACAAAGGAAGTGATGATCGGCACCAGGCGACGTCCGCTGAAGAAGGACAACGCTTTCGGCAGCTCGACGCTGCTAAAGCGGTTGTACAACTCGGCGGAAATAATCCCGACCAGAATACCGACAAATTGGTTTTGGATTTTAGAGAACGCAAACGGCACCTGATCTAACGGAATATGTTTGATCATGGAAACAGCGGCTGGAGAGCAGAGCGTTGTCAAAACCAGGAAACCGACAAAGCCGGTTAGTGCAGCAGCACCATCTTTATCTTTAGACATACCGTAAGCCACACCAATGGCAAACAGCACACCCATATTATCAATAATTGCAGCACCAGATTTGATGAACAACGCAGCTAATGCGCTATCACCACCCCAGCTAACCGGGTCAATCCAGTAACCAACACCCATTAATATGGCTGCGGCTGGTAGCGTGGCTACCGGCACCATCAGCGCACGGCCAACCTTTTGCATATAACCTAGAATACTCACGTCAATTCCCCCTATGAGACCCCGTTAAGGCTCGTTCAAAGCAGTTTTATTATTGTTTAACAAACCTTGAAAGCATGGCGAAGATTCACCAACCTTCTGAGTGTGTGAAAAATTAATTCGTATCGCAAATTAAACACCCTTTTTTTGTGATTAAAATCACCAAATATTGTTATTGCACTCCCCTTTAGCTAGCTATCGACTAAAACTTATTTTATCATCCGAAAAATCAAGACAGATTGATCCCGTCATCGCAGGTTTGAAACTGAGTTACCCTTTAAGGGTTCGGGCAATCAATTTGGCTAATATCGTTTTTATTAACTTATGAGGTGAATGATGAGACTGATTCCCCTGGCTACCCCAGCTCAAGTTGGCAAATGGGCAGCACGCCATATCGTTAAACGTATCAATGCGTTTAACCCAACCGCAGATCGTCCTTTCCTGCTGGGCCTGCCAACTGGCGGTACGCCTCTTGAAGCGTATAAAGCGCTGGTAGAGATGCACAAAGCGGGCCAGGTTAGCTTTAAAAACGTCGTCACCTTTAACATGGATGAATACGTTGGCTTGCCAAAAGAGCATCCAGAAAGCTATCACACCTTTATGCACCGCAACTTCTTTGACCACGTTGATATCCCAGCAGAAAACATCAACCTGCTGAATGGCAACGCCGAAGATGTTGACGCAGAATGCCGTCGTTATGAAGAGAAAATTCGTTCATACGGCAAAATTCACCTGTTCATGGGTGGTGTGGGCAACGACGGTCATATCGCATTCAACGAGCCGGCCTCTTCTCTGGCATCTCGTACCCGTATCAAAACCCTAACTCATGACACTCGTGTAGCAAACTCCCGTTTCTTTGATGGTGATGTTTCTCAAGTTCCAAAATACGCACTGACCGTTGGCGTGGGTACTCTGCTCGACGCCGAAGAAGTGATGATTTTGGTTCTGGGCCATTTGAAAGCGCAAGCGCTGCAAGCGGCTGTGGAAGGTAACGTGAATCACATGTGGACCATTAGCTGTCTGCAACTGCACCCTAAAGCAGTGGTTGTTTGTGATGAGCCATCCACGATGGAACTCAAAGTGAAAACGCTGAAGTACTTCAATGAACTTGAAGCAGAAAATATCAAAGATCTTTAAGTAATAGTCATAACCGGGGGTAACTATGTTTGCATTAACTCACGGTCGGATTCATACCGGCCATGAAATTCTTGATGATCACGCGATTGTTATCGCGAACGGCCTGATTGAACGCGTTTGCCCGCGCTCAGATCTCCCAGCGGGTATAGAGACTCGTGATGTGGGTGGTGCAATCATCGCCCCCGGTTTTATTGATGTGCAATTGAATGGCTGCGGTGGTGTGCAATTCAACGATTCCGCTGATGCGGTGACGGTTGAAACGCTGGAAATCATGCAGAAAGCCAACGAGCGTTCTGGCTGCACCAGCTACCTCCCAACACTTATCACCGCCAGCGATGACCTGATGAAGCAAGGCGTGAAAGTCATGCGCGAATACCTGGCGAATTATCAGAACCAGGCGCTCGGTCTGCATCTTGAAGGCCCATGGCTGAACATGGTGAAAAAAGGTACGCACAACCCAAGTTTCGTGCGTAAACCAGACGCAGAATTGGTCGATTTCCTCTGCGAGAATGCAGACGTCATCACCAAAGTGACTCTGGCACCCGAAATGGTTGCGCCAGAAGTCATCAGTAAACTGGTTGCATCCGGCATTATCGTTTCCGCCGGGCACTCCAATGCGACGGTTAAAGAAGCCAAAGTCGGTTTCCGTGCAGGTATCACCTTCGCAACCCACCTTTTCAACGCCATGCCGTACATTACTGGCCGCGAACCAGGGCTTGCAGGTGCAATTTTTGATGAGCCAGATGTTTACTGCGGTATCATTGCCGATGGTTTACATGTGGATTATGCCAACATTCGTACTGCGAAAAAGGTCAAAGGCGACAAGCTGTGCCTGGTGACTGATGCCACCGCTCCGGCGGGCGCAAATATAGATGAGTTCATTTTCGCAGGAAAAACAATATACTACCGTGATGGTTTATGTGTAGATGAGAACGGTACGCTGAGCGGTTCTGCCCTGACGATGATTGAAGGGGTACGTAACCTGGTCGAGCATGCCGGCATCGCCTTAGACGAAGTCTTGCGCATGGCGACGCTCTACCCTGCCCGTGCGATGGGTGTAGACCAGCAATTAGGGACTATCGAAGCTGGGAAAGTCGCCAACCTGACGACATTTACCCGCGATTTTAAAATCACCAAGACCTTTGTTAATGGTAACGAGGTCGTAACTGAGTAATTAAGGCATGACGACTGGCGGACAGGCTCAAATTGGTAATGTCGATCTGGTAAAACAGCTGAATAGCGCGGCGGTATATCGCCTGATTGACCAACATGGGCCAATCTCTCGTATTCAGATTGCCGAGCAGAGCCAGCTTGCACCGGCCAGCGTCACAAAAATTACTCGCCAGTTAATTGAGCGCGGACTGATCAAAGAAGTGGATCAACAGGCTTCCACCGGGGGCCGCCGCGCTATCTCCATTATCACCGAAACCCGCAATTTCAATGCGATTGGCGTGCGCCTTGGCCGCCATGATGCCACCATCACTCTGTTTGATCTCAGCGCAAAACCGCTGGCCGAAGAGCATTACGCTCTGCCAGAACGCACCCAGGAAACCCTCGAACACGCGTTGCTGAATGCCATTTCCCAGTTTATCGAACTGTACCAGCGCAAAATGCGTGAGCTGATTGCTATCTCCGTGATTCTGCCGGGTTTGGTTGACCCTGAAAGTGGTGTGATTCGCTATATGCCACATATTCAGGTCAATAACTGGTCGCTGGTCGATAGCCTTGAGAAACAGTTCAAAGTCACCTGTTATGTCGGGCACGATATCCGTAGCCTGGCCCTTGCAGAGCACTACTTTGGTGCAACTCACGACTGCGATGACTCCATTTTGGTGCGTGTTCACCGTGGTACGGGGGCCGGTATTCTTTCAAACGGTCGCATTTTTATTGGTCGTAACGGTAACGTTGGCGAAATTGGTCACATCCAGGTCGACCCTTTAGGTGAACGTTGCCACTGCGGGAACTTTGGCTGCCTTGAAACCATTGCTGCCAATGCCGCTATTGAACATCGCGTGCGCCATTTGCTTGAGCAAGGCTATAACAGCCGCCTGACGCTTGAAGAGTGTGACATTACGGCGATTTGCAAAGCCGCTAATAAAGGCGATGCGCTGGCCTGTGAAGTCATTGAACATGTTGGCCGTCACCTGGGTAAAGCCATTTCAATTGCGATTAACCTGTTCAACCCGCAGAAAGTCGTGATTGCCGGGGAAATCATTGAAGCCGAAAAAGTGCTTCTGCCTGCCATTGAAGGCTGCATTAATACGCAGGTGTTGAAAGCCTTCCGCAAAAACCTGCCTGTCGTGTGCTCAAAATTGGATGACCGTTCAGCGATTGGCGCCTTTGCGCTGGTAAAACGCTCAATGCTCAATGGCGTGTTGCTTCAGCGGTTGCTGGAGAGTTAATCCAGTCGCTGTGCTTTTTGCGCTATAGTTACGCCTTCCTGAAATGTGAGCCAGAAATTTGAGCCAGAGTAATCAATGACCATTCAGAATGTAATTTGTGATATTGACGGCGTGCTGATGCACGACAACGTAGCCGTACCCGGTGCGAATGAATTCCTGGGCCGCATCATGGAAAAGGGTATGCCGCTCGTCCTGCTGACGAATTACCCGTCGCAAACAGGGCAGGATCTGGCAAACCGTTTTGCTTCTGCCGGTATTGATGTCCCGGATAGCGTTTTTTATACCTCAGCAATGGCAACTGCCGATTTCTTGCGTCGCCAGGAAGGGAAAAAAGCCTACGTGGTAGGTGAAGGTGCATTGATTCATGAGCTGTATAAAGCAGGCTTCACTATCACTGACATCAACCCAGACTTTGTTATTGTTGGCGAGACACGTTCCTATAACTGGGAAATGATGCACAAAGCCGCTTATTTTGTGGCGAATGGCGCACGCTTTATTGCGACTAACCCCGACACCCATGGCCGTGGTTATTATCCGGCTTGTGGTGCGCTCTGCGCCGGTATAGAGAAAATTTCCGGCCGCAAACCGTTCTGCGTCGGCAAGCCAAGCCCATGGATCATTCGCGCTGCCCTCAATAAAATGCAGGCGCATTCGGAACATACCGTGATTGTTGGCGATAACCTGCGTACCGATATTCTTGCTGGCTTCCAGGCTGGCCTGGAAACCATTCTGGTGCTTTCGGGTGTTTCAACATTAAACGACATTGATGCCATGCCGTTCCGCCCTTCCTGGATTTACCCGTCGGTTGCAGAAGTCGATATCATCTAATTAATGATTCGCCCGGTTTTCGCCGGGCGTTTTGCCGATTCAACACTCTTTTCTCTTCTCTCTGAACGCCTGCCTGGCGATTTCATCAAAAATTGTCGATCCGCTAATAATTGCGCTTATTTCATTATCATTTTTCAGTAATCAATAATCACCATTGAACTATTTATCCCTTAAAGACTAAAGGACTTGCATTCCCGTCAATGATTGCGCATTTTCATATTCATGCAATGCAACAATACAATTTAATGGCTCAAAGAAGCATTACGGAGAGAGTTCTATGTGTTCAATTTTTGGTGTTCTGGATATCAAGACCGATGCGGTCGAATTGCGTAAGAAAGCGCTCGAGTTATCTCGCCTGATGCGCCACCGCGGCCCAGACTGGTCCGGTGTTTATGCACATGAAAAAGCCATCCTTTCTCACGAACGTCTCTCTATTGTTGATGTAAACGCAGGCGCTCAGCCGCTTTACAACAAAGCAAAAACTCACGCATTAGCGGTTAACGGCGAAATCTACAACCATCAGGCCCTGCGCGCGGAATACGGCGACCGTTACGAATTCCAGACCGGTTCTGACTGCGAAGTTATCCTGGCGCTTTATCAGGAGAAAGGCCCAGAGTTTCTGGATGACCTGCAAGGCATGTTTGCTTTCGTTCTGTATGACGAAGTGCAGGACGCTTACCTGATTGGCCGCGACCATATCGGCATCATCCCGTTGTATATGGGCCATGACGAACACGGCAACATGTATGTGGCTTCTGAAATGAAGGCGCTGGTGCCGGTTTGTCGTACCATCAAAGAATTCCCGGCAGGTAGTTACCTGTGGAGCAAAGACGGTGAAATCCGCAGTTATTACCAGCGTGACTGGTTTGAATATGATGCGGTCAAAGACAACGTTACTGACAAAAACGAATTGCGTCAGGCACTGGAAGATTCCGTAAAAAGCCATCTGATGTCTGACGTACCGTACGGTGTTTTGCTCTCTGGTGGTCTGGATTCATCTGTTATCTCCGCTATCACCAAGAAATTTGCCGCCCGCCGTGTAGAAGATGAAGAACGCTCTGAAGCCTGGTGGCCGCAGCTGCACTCCTTTGCGGTCGGTCTGGTCGGTTCGCCCGATCTGATAGCTGCGCAAGAGGTGGCAAACCATCTGGGTACCGTTCACCACGAAATCCATTTCACAGTGCAAGAAGGTCTGGATGCGATTCGTGACGTTATCTATCACATCGAAACTTACGATGTGACCACAATCCGCGCCTCCACTCCAATGTATTTGATGTCCCGTAAAATCAAAGCGATGGGCATTAAAATGGTGCTGTCTGGTGAAGGTTCTGACGAAGTGTTTGGCGGCTACCTGTACTTCCATAAAGCGCCAAACGATAAAGAGCTGCACGAAGAAACCGTACGTAAGCTGCAATCGCTGCATATGTTTGACTGCGCTCGTGCTAACAAAGCGATGTCAGCCTGGGGCGTGGAAGCTCGCGTACCATTCCTGGATAAGAAATTCCTTGATGTCGCGATGCGCATCAACCCGAAAGACAAAATGTGCGGCAACGGCAAAATGGAAAAACATATCCTGCGTGAATGTTTTGAATCCTATCTGCCAGCAAGCGTTGCATGGCGTCAGAAAGAGCAATTCTCTGATGGTGTAGGTTACAGCTGGATTGACACGTTAAAAGAAGTGGCTGCGGCTCAGGTCACCGATCAACAACTGGAAACCGCAAGCTATCGTTTCCCATACAACACGCCAGGTTCTAAAGAAGCGTATTTGTATCGTGAAATCTTTGAAGAGTTATTCCCACTGCCAAGTGCTGCCCATTGCGTTCCTGGTGGCCCATCTGTTGCCTGTTCTTCTGCTAAGGCCATTGAATGGGATGAAGCGTTCAAAACAATGAATGATCCATCAGGCCGTGCGGTGGGTGTTCACCAGTCAGCTTACAAATAAGCGAACAAAATTAATGACACGGGCCTGCGGGCCCGTTTTTGTTTCTGCAAGATTCCTCACCGCTTATCCGGGCTTTTCCCTCAGATAAAACCACGAAATAACCGATAATTGACGAATATTGCATCAAGCTGTTCGTAAGCTAATCAAACAGACAATTTACGCCAATTTTCGGGAAAAAATTGTTGACGCTAGAAGGCCAACTACGCATAATGCGCCCCGCAACGCCGATAAGGTTACGCAGAAAAAAGAAGGCTACTTAGCTCAGCTGGTTAGAGCACATCACTCATAATGATGGGGTCACAGGTTCGATTCCCGTAGTAGCCACCATTATTCTTTTTTTAGCGCGGGAGTGGCGAAATTGGTAGACGCACCAGATTTAGGTTCTGGCGCCGCAAGGTGTGCGAGTTCAAGTCTCGCCTCCCGCACCATTTTAACGCGTTGCACGGATGGGGTATCGCCAAGCGGTAAGGCACCGGTTTTTGATACCGGCATTCCCTGGTTCGAATCCAGGTACCCCAGCCAATTTTTTTGATATAGCAGTTTTCGACATAGCACGTTACTTTTGTGCGCCCTAAGTTGGGGTATCGCCAAGCGGTAAGGCACCGGTTTTTGATACCGGCATTCCCTGGTTCGAATCCAGGTACCCCAGCCAGTCGAAGAAAAGTTTTAAAATTAGGCTACTTAGCTCAGCTGGTTAGAGCACATCACTCATAATGATGGGGTCACAGGTTCGATTCCCGTAGTAGCCACCATATTTTTGGGGTATCGCCAAGCGGTAAGGCTCTGGTTTCTGATACCAGCATTCCGAGGTTCGAATCCTCGTACCCCAGCCAAAAATGAAAAGCTCGCTTCGGCGAGCTTTTTGCTTTTCTGCGTTTGGATAATCTCATCTGAATTGCAGTCGGATGTCGCTAACGCTAATCCGACCGACGAAAAACTGTCGACTTATAACCCTAACGCATACTTCAACGCCTGACGTTTAAGCACTCCACCGCGCTCGGCTGCCATAAGGCCCAGGTTACGAATCACCCGCAGTGGCCCTAAACTGTTGCTGAATCCCGCATAGAAAAGATCCATGCCACTTTGCATCAGGAAATTATCTGCCTGCCTGCGTGTCTGGTAGCGTTTTAATACGTGCGCTTGCGCCCAGTTTTCGCCATAACTACGCGCATTAATCATCACATCAAGCAATGCTTCCACATCGCGATAACCGAGATTAACGCCCTGCCCGGCTAACGGGTGAATGGTATGAGCGGCATCACCAATCAGCGCCAGACCTTGCTGCGTATACTGCAATGCATGGCGGCGCGTCAGCGGGAATGCGCCGCAGGCAACCGGAGTGACTTTTCCTAAACGTTGAGGGAAGCTCGTTTCAATCGCTTTTTGCAATTGCGGCATCGTCATATTCTGCAACTGGCGAATTCGAGCCGGTGAGTCATACCACACCAACGAAGCCCAATGATCAAATAACGGTAAAAACGCATGCGGCCCGCTCGGCGTAAAATGCTGCCAGGTGCTGTCTCCTGGAGAATGCTCGCACTTCACGGTAATCAACATGCAAGACTGCCGATATTCCCAGGCATGAATACCGATTCCCGCCCAGCGACGAACCTGCGAATTCGCGCCATCTGCGCCAATCACCAACGGCACCGTCAAAGTCTGTTCATCAGCGAACTGAAGCGTCCACTGCCCCGCCTCGCCGTGCATACCGGCCAGTTGCGCCGGACAGAGTAATGTGACGTTAGAATGTGCCTCCAGCGCCTGCCACAGCGCGAGTTGCAGCACCGAGTTCTCAACCATATAGCCAAGTTCCGGCAACCCAAGCTCCTGTGCCTTAAAGCTCACATGAGCACTTTCCCATTCCCAGGTTTCGAGCTGGCGATAAGCATGGCTGCGCATTGAGCGAATCGCATCCCAAACGCCAAGGGATTTCAGCAACCCGACCGACGCACTACTGATAGCCGAAATACGCACATCGGGTTGGCTTGTTGCGTCAAAGACTGCCGGAGCCTGATGCTCAATCACCGCGACCCGGAAACCATTTTGCGCGAGACCAAGAGCTGCGGCCGCACCGACCATGCCTCCGCCGACTATCGCGACGTCAATTGACTGGTTCAACATGATGATTTTGTCCTTAAATTGTCTATGCTGATTCTACCGGATTTTTACGCAAGTTTCGTAGGCTGGTCACATCAAGGCCAAAGCATTACAATACGCCGCCTGAATTCCTGGCTTTAACTGAGCAATGGCAAGTCGATGACAAAAAAACTCCATATCAAAACCTGGGGCTGTCAGATGAACGAATACGATTCATCGAAGATGGCCGATCTGCTGAATAGCACGCATGGCTATACGCTTACGGATAACCCAAAAGAAGCTGATGTATTGCTGCTCAATACCTGCTCTATCCGTGAAAAAGCCCAGGAAAAAGTGTTCCATCTGCTTGGCCGCTGGAAACTCTTAAAGCGCAAAAATCCCAATATCATTATTGGCGTTGGCGGCTGCGTTGCTTCCCAGGAAGGCAAGCTGATTCGTAGCCGTGCACACTATGTTGATATCGTTTTCGGGCCGCAGACGTTGCACCGCCTGCCGGAAATGATCAATAAAGTGAGTGGCAACCGCAGCCCAATCGTTGATGTTAGCTTCCCGGAAATCGAGAAGTTTGACCGTCTGCCTGAGCCAAAAGCGGATGGCCCGACAGCATTCGTTTCTATTATGGAAGGCTGCAACAAGTATTGTACTTACTGCGTGGTGCCTTATACCCGCGGTGAGGAAGTGAACCGCCCATGTGATGATGTGTTGTTTGAAATCGCACAGCTCGCCGCACAAGGTGTACGTGAAGTTAACTTACTCGGCCAGAATGTGAATGCTTATCGTGGCCCATCTTTCGATGGCGGCATCTGTTCCTTCGCTGAATTGTTGCGCCTGGTGGCTGCGATTGACGGTATTGACCGCATTCGTTTCACCACCAGCCATCCAATTGAATTTACTGACGATATCATCGAAGTTTATCGTGATACACCTGAGTTGGTGAGCTTCCTGCACCTGCCTATTCAATGTGGCTCCGATCGCGTATTAAATCTGATGGGGCGTACCCATACAGCACTGGAATACAAATCGATTATCCGCAAGCTGCGGGCGGTTCGTCCTGACATCCAGATTAGCTCTGACTTTATCGTCGGCTTCCCTGGGGAAACCCAGCAGGACTTCGAGCAAACTATGAAGGTTATTGGCGATGTGAATTTTGACGTGAGCTACAGCTTCGTCTTTTCTTCTCGCCCGGGTACACCTGCCGCCGATATGGTGGATGACGTGCCAGAAAAAGAGAAATTGCAGCGCCTCTATATTCTGCAAGAGCGTATCAACCAACAGGCCATGGAATATAGCCGTAAGATGGTTGGCACCATTCAGCGTGTCCTTGTCGAAGGCACCTCACGCAGAAACATTATGGAGCTGACTGGACGTTCCGAACACAACCGCGGCGTGAACTTTGAAGGCTCCCCGGATATGATCGGTAAATTTGTTGATGTGGAAATCACTGAGGTTGCGACGAACAACTCCCTACGCGGAAAAGTCGTACGCACCGAAGATGAGATGGGGCTGCGTATTGCGCAATCTCCAGAGTCAGTGATTGCCCGCACACGTAAAGAGAACGAAATCGGCGTAGGGATTTATCAGCCGTAGTTCTCCCCTCAATGCCCGTGGGTTCGCTAACGCCGTGACACCATGGGCATTTTCATTGTTTGCACTTGCATTCGGAAGCCTCCACCCAAATATCGAAAAGCAGGCTTGCGCCATCAGCCCTCGCCGTAAATAATCTTTTTATGGCCTGCACTCTTGCAGCGACACCTTCAACTGGCCCTTTGCGACCCCGAGGATAAGTTTGAATATCGAAACACGTGAAATTACGCTAGAACCCGCAGACAATGCGCGTCTGCTAAGCCTGTGTGGCCCATTTGATGACAACATCAAGCAGCTTGAACGTCGTCTGGGGATCGAGATAAACCGTCGTGACTATCAATTCAAGCTCACGGGTCGCCCGATTCTGGTCAATGCAGCCGCAGATATTCTGCGCAATCTGTATGTTGATACCGCACCAATGCGTGGCGAAATTCAGGACATCACGCCTGAGCAAATTCACCTCGCCATAAAAGAAATACGCGTTCTTGAACAGTCTGCGGAAAGTGTTCCTGAATACGGTAAAGCGGTAAATATCAAAACTAAACGTGGTGTTATCAAGCCGCGTACGCCGAACCAGGCGCAATACATCGCGAACATTCTGGACCACGACATTACTTTCGGCGTTGGCCCTGCGGGCACGGGTAAAACTTACCTCGCGGTTGCAGCAGCTGTGGATGCGCTGGAACGTCAGGATATTCGCCGTATTTTGCTGACCCGCCCAGCGGTTGAAGCCGGTGAAAAGCTCGGTTTCCTGCCAGGAGATTTAAGCCAGAAAGTTGACCCTTATTTGCGCCCGTTATATGACGCTTTGTTTGAAATGCTCGGCTTTGAGCGCGTTGAGAAACTCATAGAACGCAACGTGATTGAAGTCGCTCCGCTGGCTTATATGCGTGGCCGCACGCTTAACGACGCGTTCATCATTTTGGATGAAAGCCAGAACACCACCATCGAACAGATGAAGATGTTCCTGACGCGTATTGGTTTTAACTCCAAAGCGGTGATTACCGGCGACGTGACCCAAATCGACCTGCCAAAAAATCTGAAATCAGGCCTGCGCCACGCCATTGAAGTTCTGGCCGAAGTCGATGAAATCAGCTTTAACTTCCTTAATAGTGAAGACGTTGTCCGCCACCCGGTTGTGGCACGTATTGTAAATGCCTATGAAGCGTGGGAAAACGCTGAACAGGTTCGTAAAGATGAACTCGCTGCAGTTCGCAAGCGAGAAGCGATGGCGATAAACGCCGCCGCCCAGGAGAGTAAATGAGTCAGGTGATTTTGGATTTACAGGTCGCATGTGAAGAAGCAAGCGGCTTGCCAACGGAAGTACAATTTCAGACATGGCTTGATGCGGTCATTCCGCAATTCCAGGAAGAATCAGAAGTTACGATTCGCCTGGTTGACGACGCTGAAAGCCACGATCTGAACCTCACTTACCGTGGGAAAGATAAATCCACAAATGTGCTTTCGTTCCCGTTTGAAGCCCCTCCAGGTATTGAACTTCCGTTACTGGGCGATCTGATTATTTGTCGTCAAGTCGTGGAACAAGAAGCGAAAGAACAACAAAAACCGCTGGATGCACATTGGGCGCATATGGTCATCCATGGCAGTTTGCATCTGCTTGGTTATGATCATATTGAAGATGAAGAAGCCGAAGAGATGGAATCCCTGGAAACAGAGATAATGCTTGCTCTTGGGTATGCTGATCCGTACATTGCCGAGAAAGAATAGTCGCTACGGTAAATGATTACCGTAACGCATCAAGCGCAGGCAGCGAGCCATTAACTGCCTGCTATCTATTAATTAACCGAGGGGCCACAAACCTAACGCCATGAGCGACGACAATTCCCAAAACAGTGACACACCTGCCAGTAAGAAGGGATTCTTTTCCCTGATTCTCAACCAGCTATTCCACGGTGAACCTAAAAACCGTGACGATCTGCTGACACTCATCCGTGATTCTGAGCAAAACGATCTTATCGATCAAGATACCCGCGACATGCTCGAAGGCGTCATGGATATCGCAGACCAACGCGTCCGCGACATCATGATCCCTCGCTCTCAAATGGTAACGCTCAAACACAACCAGACGCTGGACGAATGCCTCGATGTGATCATCGAATCCGCACACTCCCGCTTCCCGGTGATCAGTGAAGACAAAGATCATATCGAAGGGATTCTGATGGCTAAAGATTTGCTGCCGTTTATGCGCAGCGATACTGAGCCATTTAGCATGGAAAAAGTGTTACGACAGGCAGTTGTTGTGCCGGAAAGTAAGCGTGTTGACCGGATGCTCAAAGAGTTTCGTCAGCAGCGCTACCACATGGCGATAGTGATTGATGAGTTTGGCGGTGTCTCCGGGCTTGTCACCATCGAAGATATTCTCGAGCTGATTGTCGGGGAAATCGAAGATGAGTACGACGACGAAGAAGACGGCGATTTCCGCCAGCTCAGCCGTCATACCTGGACGGTTCGCGCCCTGGCATCAATCGAAGATTTCAACGACACCTTTGCTACCCATTTCAATGATGATGAAGTGGACACCATTGG
The DNA here is from genome assembly GCF_024807715.1 of Buttiauxella sp. BIGb0471. Lineage (NCBI taxonomy): Bacteria > Pseudomonadati > Pseudomonadota > Gammaproteobacteria > Enterobacterales > Enterobacteriaceae > Buttiauxella > Buttiauxella sp. BIGb0471. The sequence continues at coordinate 110,903 of NZ_JANUEU010000002.1, read as the reverse complement.
TGGACTCGTTATGCAGGCCTTTGGCCACCTACCTGCTCGTGGCGAAACCATTGAAATAGATGGTTATCAGTTCAAAGTCGCGATGGCAGATAGCCGCCGCGTGATTCAGGTTCATGTCAGAATTCCGGACGACTCGCCGCAACCGAAACTGGAAGATTAATTCAAAGATGGCTATAGCCCTACTCCTTCAACGCCAGCGCGTGCGTCTGCTGCTGGCGCTGCTTTTTGGTGCCTGCGGAACGCTGGCTTTCTCCCCTTACGATTTTTGGCCTGCTGCGATAATTTCTTTAGCAGGGCTTCAGGGGCTGACTCTTAATCGTCGTGCGATTCAAAGTGCGTGGATTGGTTTCTTCTGGGGACTGGGGCTATTTGGCTCAGGCATTAACTGGGTATATGTCAGTATCGCGCAGTTTGGCGGTATGCCAGGCCCAATTAACGTCTTTTTGGTCGTCTTGCTTGCCGCTTATCTCTCGTTATACACCGGTTTGTTTGGCGGATTCCTCAGTAAGCTTTGCCCAAAAACAACGTGGTGGCGCGTCGCCATTGCCGCTCCGATGTTATGGCAACTCACCGAGTTCCTGCGCGGTTGGGTGTTAACCGGCTTCCCGTGGCTCCAGTTTGGCTATAGCCAGATTGACGGCCCGCTAAAAGGCATCGCGCCGATTCTGGGCGTCGAAAGTGTCACCTTCCTGCTGATGATTATTAGCGGTCTGTTGGTGTTTGCTCTGCACGAACGTAACTGGCGTCCGGCGGTGATTGCCGCGGCCCTGCTGCTCCTGCCATGGCCGTTGCGCTCAATTCAATGGTATCAGCCGCAAACTGAGCGCACTGTAGATGTCGCGATGGTTCAGGGCGATATTCCGCAATCTCTGAAATGGGATGAGAACCAGCTGCTGAATACGCTGAAAATTTATCTCGATAAAACTCAGCCGCAGATGGGTAAATCCCAGCTGATTATCTGGCCTGAATCTGCCATCCCGGATCTTGAGATAAACCAGCAGCAATTCCTGACGATGATGGACGACCTGCTGCGCTCTAAGCACAGCTCATTGATCACCGGTATTGTTGATGCGCGTTTGAATAAGCAGAATCGCTACGATACCTACAACACCATTATCACACTCGGTGAAGGTAATCAGTACAGCTACAACAGCGCCGACCGTTACAACAAGAATCACCTGGTGCCGTTTGGTGAGTTTGTTCCGCTGGAATCTATCCTGCGCCCGCTGGCTCCCTTCTTTGATTTGCCGATGTCGTCATTCAGCCGTGGGCCATATTTACAGCCGCAGCTTTCTTCCAACGGCATCAAGCTCACGCCAGCGATTTGCTATGAAATCATCCTTGGCGAACAGGTGCGCGATAACTTCCGCCCGGACACCGATTTCCTGCTGACCATTTCAAACGATGCATGGTTCGGCAAGTCTATTGGCCCGTGGCAGCATTTCCAGATGGCGCGTATGCGTTCGCTGGAATTGGGTCGCCCACTGTTGCGCAGCACCAATAACGGAATTACTGCGGTCATTAACGCTAATGGCGATATTGATGCGATGATCCCGCAGTTTACTCGTCAGGTTCTGGAAGCGAAGGTCACGCCAACGCGCGGTATTACGCCATATGCCCGTTTTGGCGACTGGCCGCTTTGGGGGCTGACGTTGATATTCGGCTTTGCCTCTGTTCTGCTGGCATTGCGTACCCGTCGTAAATCCTGATTCTGCATCACCTAAACAGGCCAGCCATTGCTGGCCTTTTTCATTTCTGGCACAACCTTTGCAAATAATTATCCCTCAGAAGCCTACAAAATGCTGAGCCTGCGCCCTATGGACAGCACGAAGCATTGAGCTGCACCAAACAATGACATTACGAGCACCAAAGTAGTGCAACGGAACATTTTTGCCTTTAAACGGTGCGGCACGCTTCGCAAAAACAAACATCTGGATAGCAAAATCTTTACATTCAGCTAGGTTAAATGTTAACAAAAGAACAAGTTTCACCCTGTTTTAGTAACACACAAAAACAAACAACACACATCAGGTATCAATGCCCTGTGGCATAAAAAAGGAGTTGGTAATGCAATTACGTAAACTAACCTCAGCGTTGCTGGTATTAGGTTTAGGTGCAGGTATCGCACATGCCGAAGATGCTAAACCGGCGGCTCAACAAGGTACTCTTGAGAAAATCGCTGCTAACGGCGTTATTGTGGTCGGCCACCGTGAGTCTTCCGTTCCTTTCTCCTACTACGATAACCAACAGAAAGTGGTCGGCTATTCTCAGGATTACTCCAACGCTATCGTTGAAGCCGTGAAGAAAAAACTCAACAAGCCTGACCTGCACGTTAAGTTGATCCCGATTACTTCACAAAACCGTATTCCATTGCTGCAAAACGGCACCTTTGATTTTGAGTGTGGTTCCACCACTAACAACCTCGAGCGCCAGAAACAAGCCTCATTCTCTGACACTATCTTCGTCGTCGGTACGCGTTTGCTGGTTAAGAAAGGCGGCCCGATCAAAGATTTCGCTGACCTGAAAGGTAAAGCGGTCGTTGTGACTTCGGGTACCACTTCTGAAGTTCTGCTCAACAAGCTGAACGAAGAGAAGAAAATGGACATGCGCATTATCAGCGCCAAAGACCACGGTGACTCGTTCCGTACTCTGGAAAGCGGTCGCGCAGTTGCCTTTATGATGGATGATGCTCTGCTGGCGGGAGAACGTGCTAAAGCGAAGAAACAGGATAACTGGGAAATTCTTGGCACTCCGCAATCCCGCGAAGCCTACGGCTGTATGCTGCGTAAAGACGACCCAGAGTTTAAGAAGCTGATGGATGACACCATCGCTCAGGCACAGACTTCTGGTGAAGCGGCGAAATGGTTTGATAAGTGGTTTATGAATCCAATTCCACCGAAAAACATCAACATGAACTTCGCTCTGTCTGACGACATGAAAGCGCTGTTCAAAGAACCAAACGATAAAGCACTCAACTAACTAGAACCAGGGGCCGGGATGACCCAGCCCTCCCGATTGACGAACTGAAGCTCGGACAGACTATGCGTTGGATGGCCGTTCCCCATCCGGCGTGAAAGTACCCAAAATTTCAGGCAACGACCTGAAATAGGGGTACAAGCTTCTCATCAATCTTCGAGGGTAGCGTAACTCGCTACCCTCAATTTTTTCTTGGAGTACGTTATGTCTATAGACTGGAACTGGGGAATATTTCTACAGCCCGCCCCGTTCGGCAACACCACCTATTTGGGCTGGATCTGGAATGGTTTCCAGGTCACCGTCGCCCTGTCCATCTGCGCATGGATCATCGCTTTCCTCGTCGGATCATTATTCGGCATCTTGCGTACTGTCCCGAACAAATGGTTGTCGGGGATGGGCACGCTGTATGTTGAACTCTTCCGTAACGTGCCGCTTATCGTGCAGTTCTTTACATGGTACTTAGTGGTGCCTGAGTTACTGCCCGAAAATCTCGGCATGTGGTTTAAGTCTGAACTCGACCCGAATGTCCAATTCTTCTTGTCGTCGATGATTTGCCTTGGCTTGTTTACCGCCGCTCGTGTTTGTGAACAGGTTCGCGCCGCGATTCAATCGCTGCCACGCGGGCAGAAAAATGCTGCACTGGCGATGGGCCTCACGTTGCCGCAAGCCTATCGTTATGTTCTGTTGCCGAATGCCTACCGCGTGATTGTGCCGCCAATGACATCTGAAATGATGAACCTGGTGAAAAACTCGGCCATCGCTTCAACCATTGGTCTGGTCGACATGGCCGCTCAGGCGGGTAAATTGCTGGATTATTCCGCGCACGCCTATGAATCCTTTACTGCCATCACGCTGGCGTATGTGCTGATTAACGCCGTGATTATGTTGGTGATGTATGTGGTTGAACGCAAAGTTCGCCTGCCTGGCAATATGGGAGGCAAATAATAATGTACGATTTTGACTGGACGTCCATTCTTCCCGCCATGCCTTACCTGATGCAGGGGCTGATCATCACCCTGAAGATCACGGTGACGGCGGTTATCTTCGGTATTGTGTGGGGAACGCTGCTCGCGGTGATGCGCCTGTCACCGATTAAGCCCGTCGCCTGGTTTGCCAGTGCGTACGTCAACGTTTTCCGTTCTATTCCGCTCGTCATGGTTTTGCTGTGGTTCTACCTGGTGGTGCCTGGATTCTTGCAGAAAGTATTGGGGCTTTCACCACAGACCGACATTCGATTAATTTCCGCGATGGTGGCTTTTTCTATGTTTGAAGCCGCTTACTATTCAGAGATTATCCGCGCGGGTATTCAGAGCGTTTCGCGTGGGCAGTCCAACGCCGCGCTGGCTTTGGGAATGACGCACTGGCAGTCAATGAAATTGATCATCCTGCCGCAAGCATTCCGCGCCATGGTGCCGTTGCTGCTTACTCAAGGCATCGTACTGTTCCAGGATACATCGCTGGTTTATGTGTTGAGCCTGGCTGATTTCTTCCGTACCGCATCGACGATTGGCGAGCGCGACGGGACCCAGGTTGAAATGATCTTGTTCGCCGGTGCCGTGTATTTCGCAATCAGTTTGAGCGCTTCGCTTTTGGTCAGCTATTTGAAGAAAAGGACTGTGTAATGATCTCCCTGAAAAATGTTTCTAAATGGTATGGCCACTTTCAGGTGCTAACCGACTGCTCAACAGAAGTGAAAAAGGGCGAAGTCGTGGTGGTTTGCGGACCGTCTGGCTCGGGTAAATCAACGCTGATTAAAACTGTGAATGGGCTGGAGCCTGTGCAGAAAGGCGAAATTGTGGTGAACGGCACCCAGGTGAATAATAAGAAAACCAATCTGGCTGAGTTACGCTCGCACGTCGGTATGGTGTTCCAACACTTTGAGCTGTTTCCACATTTGTCGATTATTGAAAACCTGACGTTAGCGCAGGTGAAAGTGCTGAAACGCAACAAAGACGAATCGCGTAAAAAAGGTCTGAAACTGCTGGAGCGTGTTGGGCTGACGGCCCATGCCGACAAATTCCCGGCACAGCTGTCCGGCGGCCAGCAGCAGCGTGTCGCCATTGCGCGTGCGTTGTGTATGGACCCGGTAGCGATGTTGTTTGATGAACCAACCTCAGCACTTGACCCTGAGATGATCAACGAAGTGTTGGACGTTATGGTGGAGCTGGCACACGAAGGGATGACAATGATGGTGGTGACGCACGAGATGGGCTTTGCCCGTAAAGTGGCGAACCGCGTGATCTTTATGGATGAAGGGAAAATTGTCGAAGACTCTAACAAAGAGGATTTCTTCAATAATCCACAGTCCGAACGTGCGAAAGACTTCCTGGCGAAAATCCTGCACTAATCGTAGAAATGCCTGCACAACGTGATTGTGCAGGCATTGCGTAAAGCACTTTTATTTCATCGATTCTTTCAGTAGCGCAGTGACTTTATCCATCGTCGGACCAGCCTCTTTCACGCCCTTGCTCTCTTGTTCTTTAACCCACTTTTCCTGCACTTGCTGGTATTGGGTTGCACTCTCCCAATGAGCGACTTCAACGGAACTTAGCTGGCGGATCTTCACGCCATTATGAGTCAGTTCACCCACCATACTGTCGAAGCTGCTGTCCATTACCGAACCCAGGGTTTGATAAGCTTTGGACGCTGCTCGCTGAATCGCTTGTTTATCCTCGTCGGCAAGCTTGTTCCAGGTATCTTTATTTATCACCAGCAGATAAACGTGCCCAAGCCACAGATCTTTAGAGATCAAAACATTTGGAGCCGTTTTATGGACGTTGAGTTCATATCCACTGTCTACGTTGACCATTAGCCCATCCAGGCTCCCCGCTTTAAGCGCTTCATAAATCCCCTCACCCCACGGCATAGAGACAGGAATCGCGCCCGTATTCTTCAGGAAATCCTGGTGCCAGAAGCTGGCTGAACGCCACTTTTGACCGGTAATATCGTCGACTTTATTCAGCGGTTTAGTGCTAAAGAATGCGACGGGATAGCCGGTTGCCAAAAAGAGATTAACCACATTTTGCTGGGCAACTTCCGCCTGTAAAGCAGGAATGGTGTCGTAAGCCTTGCGGAAAAATTCAACCTGATGAGCGCCCGTTGGCCCGACGGGGAAGCTTTTGAATATCTGCTGCAAGGGGAATTCTTTCGGCGTGTATTCGGGCACCACGATTGCCATATCAGCAACCTTCCCTTCTTTTACGATGCCCAAAGCGTCATAACTACGAGCCAGTTCACTGTTCCAGTGAGCATCAACTTTCAGGCGGCCCTGGGATTCCTTTTCAATTTCGGCAAAGAACACATCTTTAATGAAGCTGGTGCGCATTCCACCGAGCGGTTCGTGATCGGAGTATTTGAGAATTTGAACTGCTGATACCGTCGTTGGCATCAGCAGCGCGGTGAGGAAAAGGGCCAATATTTTTCTGGCCAGAAACGGACGTTGCATTGCGGTTCCTTCGCTGGTTCGTGAGAATTAAGGCTCGAATGGCCGACGGCTGAATTGGTTATGCCCACATTTCGGGCAAACGGGCAGCACATCGGGGGTATAAATCGCCAGATGGAAATGGCAGTTTTCGCAGACTAAGTTCCCCAACCCCACCACTTCACCGCTGTGATAAACACCGTGATGATTCAGATCCTGAAAAACTTCACGCCACTCAAGCTGCGTTTTGTCGGTGATATCCGCCAGTTCCTGCCACAGACTTTCTTTAATGACGCGCATAAAAACGCTGTCGGAAAATTCATCCTGGCTTTCATTGTAACTACGAGCAAATTCTTCTAAATCACGGCGTACTGCACGCGTTACTTCATCAACTTCGGTACGAGTCAATTCCCCGGTTTCGTTCATGCGTTTACGCGCGCTGGCGACCAGTTCGTCGATATCGCGCTCTCCATTACGTAACCGTTCGGTGAGTGAGGCCACCAGTTCACGGTAAAATTGAGCAACCTTGTTCATCGTCTGCCTGCCTCCTTGAAGAGATTCCTGCGTTCAGTGTCGTGTAACCTACTCTAATAGTAGACCTTAATCGGCTGACACTTTGTTAGTTTGCCCACAAGCAAGGTAAATAACTGCAAATGAGAAATGCCCACACAGGCTGTCGAAAGGCTGTTTTGCCGCTGTCTTATCGGCTATGCTATGCCGATCTGAAATTAATAGTTAAAGCTACAACCTGTAGCTGTCTTTCATCACAGGACCACTGGCTGCCATGCAAGAGCAATATCGCCCGGAAGAGATAGAATCCAACGTACAGCTTCACTGGCAAGAGAAGCGTACTTTTGAAGTAACCGAAGACGAAGGCAAAGAGAAGTATTACTGCCTCTCGATGCTCCCCTATCCTTCTGGTCGACTACACATGGGCCACGTTCGTAACTACACCATCGGTGACGTTATCGCGCGTTATCAGCGCATGCTGGGCAAAAACGTGCTGCAGCCAATCGGCTGGGATGCGTTCGGTCTGCCCGCTGAAGGGGCGGCGGTAAAAAATAACACCGCACCTGCGCCGTGGACTTACGACAACATCAATTATATGAAGAACCAGCTCAAAACGCTGGGCTTTGGCTATGACTGGAGCCGCGAGCTGGCGACCTGTACCCCGGAATATTACCGTTGGGAACAGCAATTCTTCACTCAGCTTTACAACAAAGGCCTGGTTTACAAAAAAACCTCCGCGGTTAACTGGTGCCCGAACGACCAGACTGTTCTGGCAAACGAACAGGTTATCGACGGGTGCTGCTGGCGTTGTGACTCCAAAGTTGAGCGCAAAGAAATCCCACAGTGGTTTATCAAAATCACTGCCTACGCAGACGAACTGTTAAACGATCTGGATACGCTGGACCATTGGCCTGATCAGGTCAAAACCATGCAACGTAACTGGATTGGCCGTTCTGAAGGCGTTGAAATTACTTTCGACGTTGAAAACAGTGCTGAAAAACTGACTGTTTACACCACACGCCCGGACACCTTCATGGGTGTAACCTACCTGGCTGTGGCTGCGGGTCATCCAATCGCGCAACAAGCGGCGTTGAACAATCCTGAACTGGCTGAATTCGTTGATGAATGCCGTAACACCAAAGTTGCCGAAGCTGAAATGGCAACCATGGAGAAGAAAGGCGTAGCGACTGGTGTTAACGCCATTCACCCACTGACTGGCGAAGCTGTTCCAGTTTGGGTCGCTAACTTCGTCTTGATGGAATACGGCACGGGCGCGGTAATGGCTGTTCCAGGCCACGACCAGCGCGACTGGGAATTTGCAACCAAATACGGCCTGCAAATCAAACCGGTTATTCTGAATGCTGACGGCAGCGAGCCTGACTTGTCTGCATCTGCAATGACCGAAAAAGGCGTGCTGTTCAACTCTGGCGAGTTTGACGGTCTGGACTTCCAGAATGGCTTTAACGCAATTGCCGATAAACTGGCAGCTAAAGGTGTGGGTGAGCGTAAAGTTAACTATCGTCTGCGCGACTGGGGTGTTTCCCGTCAGCGTTACTGGGGCGCACCAATTCCAATGGTGACTCTGGAAGACGGTACTGTAATGCCAACGCCAGAAGATCAACTGCCGGTTATCCTGCCTGAAGATGTTGTGATGGACGGCATCACCAGCCCAATTAAAGCGGATCCAGAGTGGGCTAAAACCACCGTTGATGGCAAACCTGCGCTGCGTGAAACCGATACCTTCGATACCTTTATGGAATCTTCCTGGTACTACGCGCGTTATACCTGCCCGCAGTACGACAAAGGCATGCTGGACTCCAAAGCGGCAAACTACTGGCTGCCGGTCGATATCTACATTGGTGGTATCGAACACGCCATCATGCACCTGCTCTACTTCCGCTTCTTCCACAAACTGATGCGCGATGCGGGCATGGTGACGTCTAACGAGCCTGCCAAACAGCTGCTGTGTCAGGGTATGGTTCTGGCTGACGCCTTCTATTACACAGGTGTTAACGGTGAGCGTAACTGGGTTTCCCCGGTTGATGCGATTGTAGAACGTGACGAGAAAGGCCGTATTATCAAAGCCTCTGACGCGCAGGGCAATGAACTGGTCTATGCTGGCATGAGCAAAATGTCGAAGTCGAAAAACAACGGCATCGACCCACAGGTCATGGTTGAACGTTACGGCGCCGATACTGTTCGCTTGTTCATGATGTTTGCATCACCTGCTGATATGACTCTGGAATGGCAAGAATCCGGCGTTGAAGGGGCAAACCGCTTCCTGAAACGTGTCTGGAGACTGGCTTATGAACACACCAGCCGTGGTGCTTCTCCAACGCTTGACGTTGCAGCACTGAGCGAAGATCAAAAAGCATTGCGCCGCGATGTTCACAAAACTATCGCAAAAGTGACCGATGATATCGGTCGTCGTCAGACCTTTAACACCGCTATCGCTGCCATCATGGAATTGATGAACAAACTGGCGAAAGCACCGCAGGATGGCGATCAGGATCGTGCATTGCTGAACGAAGCTCTGTTAGCGGTCGTTCGCATGCTTTATCCGTTCACCCCGCACGTTTGCTTCGATATGTGGCAATCTTTGGGTGGTGAAGGCGATATTGACAATGCACCGTGGCCGCAGGCTGATGAATCAGCAATGGTTGAAGACTCACTGCTGGTAGTCGTGCAAGTGAATGGTAAAGTTCGCGGCAAAATTACTGTTCCAGCAGATGCTACGCAGGAACAAGTGCAGGAGCGCGCAGGTCAGGAACATCTGGTTGCGAAATATCTTGAGGGTGTGACCGTACGTAAAGTGATTTACGTTCCGGGCAAACTGCTCAATCTGGTTGTGGGCTAAGCGCAGGAGGAACCGTGCGACATCCCTTTGTCAGCTTGTTAGTTACTTTGGCGGTGCTTGTCACCGCCGGGTGTGGTTTTCATCTGCGTGGCAGCACGCAGGTTCCGGATCAAATGAAAACCTTGATCCTGAACTCAGGTGATCCCAACGGCCCATTGGCACGTGAAGTTCGCTCTCAGTTACGCCTGAACGGCGTCACGATTGTGGAAGATACCGGTACAGGTGTTCGCAAGGATATTCCATCGCTGCGTTTGCTGGGCAGTGGGATTGGCCAGGATACCGCATCTATCTTCCAGGATGGGCGTACTGCGGAGTATCAAATGGTCATGACGGTTTCAGCACAAGTGTTGATCCCGGGCCACGACATTTATCCGATCAGTGCCAAAGTGTATAAATCATTCTTCGATAACCCACTGACTGCTCTGGCAAAAGATGCTGAGCAAGATTTGCTTATCAAAGAGATGTATACCACTGCCGCGCAACAGCTGATCCGTAAGCTGATGAGCGTGCGCGTGGCTGATGTTGCTGAGACTGAAGAGGCCGAAAAACCGGTTAAAGATACAACTTCAACTCCTGCAGCATCCACCGGACGTACGTCGGCAACGCTTCCGGCCACATCTGGTAGCAAATGATTCGGTTGTACCCTGAACAACTCCGCGCGCAGCTCAACGAAGGGCTGCGCGCGGCGTATCTGCTGCTCGGTAACGATCCGCTATTACTTCAGGAAAGCCAGGATGCTATTCGTCAAACGGCGAGTACTCAGGCTTTTGAAGAACATCATACTGTTCAGATTGATGCCAGTACCGACTGGCAAGATCTGTTCTCGATTTGCCAGGCGTTAAGCCTGTTTGCCAGCCGTCAAACACTCCTGCTGTTGTTGCCAGAAAATGGCCCCAACGCGGCTATCAACACGCAACTCGAAATTCTGGTTTCCCTGCTGCACGACGACATTCTGCTGATGGTGCGTGGTAACAAATTCACCAAAGCGCAGGAAAATGCCGCGTGGCTGACGAAACTGGCTGACCGTAGTGTGATAGTCACCTGTCAGACACCTGAACAAGCACAATTGCCGCGTTGGGTTGCCCAACGAGCCAAACAGATGAACCTGAATCTGGATGAGGCTGCCAACCAGCTACTTTGCTACTGCTATGAAGGCAACTTACTGGCGCTGTCTCAGGCACTGGAACGCCTGTCATTAATTTGGCCGGATGGAACGCTGACACTGCCTCGCGTCGAGCAGGCTGTTAATGATGCCGCGCATTTCACCCCGTTCCATTGGGTAGATGCGATTCTTGCGGGTAAAAGTAAGCGTGCGTTGCATATCTTGCAACAACTGCGCCTCGAAGCCAGTGAGCCGGTCATTTTGCTGCGCACTATCCAGCGTGAATTGCTGCAACTGGTTAATCTTAAACGCCAATCGGTGCAGACACCGCTGCGGACATTGTTTGATCAGCAACGTGTATGGCAAAACCGCCGCGCACTCGTCACTGAAGCACTCAATCGTTTATCGGCAGAGCAGCTTTTCCAGGCTGTGCGCTTGCTCAGCGAAATCGAAATGACGCTGAAAAAAGATTACGGACAATCCGTCTGGGCTGAGCTTGAAGGGCTTTCCCTGCTGCTTTGTCATAAAGCTTTGCCGGAAATTTTTATTGATGGCTAACAATGAATCGCGTTTATCTGCCCTGTATGGCGGGACTTTCGATCCCATTCATTACGGGCATTTAAAACCGGTTGAAGCACTGGCAAAACAGGTCGCGTTACAGCAAGTGACCATCATGCCAAACAACGTGCCGCCGCATCGCCCGCAGCCGCTGGCAAACAGCCAACAGCGCAAAAAAATGGTCGAACTCGCCATCAAGGGAAATCCCCTGTTCAGGCTCGATGACCGCGAACTACGGCGCGAAACTCCCTCGTACACGGTAGAAACACTCGAACAACTGCGCGCAGAAATTGGCGCTGAGCAGCCGCTGGCATTTATTGTGGGTCAGGATTCGTTGCTAAGTCTGCAACGCTGGCACCGCTGGGAAACTTTGCTGACGTTATGCCATTTATTAGTTTGCCAGCGTCCGGGATATTCTTTGTCGATGAAGACTCCCGCAGAACAACAATGGCTGGATGAACATCAGACCACCTCCGTTGAACAACTCCACAGCCAGCCTGCGGGTAAAATTTACCTCGCGCAGACACCAATGGTGGATATTTCTGCGACCGCCATTCGCCAGCGCCTGGAGCAGCACCTCCCCTGCGATGACCTCCTCCCGCCCGCCGTGGCTGAATTTATTCTCCAGCACCAGCTTTATCGCTAAGTACGCGCTGCAACGCATCCAGTAACTGGTCGTTATCCGCCTGGCTTTTAATCGCCACCCGATAATAACGCGCATCCAGCCCAGGGTAATTTGCGCAATGGCGAATCAAAATATTCTTTTCCAGCAACGCGCGTTGCAGCTCTAACCCGTCAATATCGCAACGCAGGAAGATATAGTTCGCCCTTGGCGGCCAGACCGTAATCCCCTGTAATTCACTCAAACCTTGATACAGCCGGGGTTGTTCAGCACTCAACCATCGATAACTCGCTTCAATGTAATCACGATCGTTGAGGATCACTTCCCCAGCCAATGCGGCAAACGCATTAATCGTCCAGGGTTCTCTGAGTGCACGAATCCGCCCAACGGTTAGGGTATCCGCGCTGACCAGGTAACCAAGACGCAGCCCGGCGATGGCAAAGAATTTGGTGAGAGAACGCAACACATAAAGCTGAGGGAAGTTTGAAAGCCGGGGAATTAAACCGGGTTCATCAGGCAAAAAATCGAGAAAAGCCTCGTCAACGATCAGTGCAATGCTGTTTTCACGGCAACGCTGCGCGATAGCCAAAAGCAAAACGTTATCGAGCAAAAGTCCGGTCGGGTTATTAGGCGTGCACAGAAACAGGCAATCGAGATCGGGCGTTAATGTGCTGAGTAAGGATTCATCAGGCTGCCAGCCCTGTTCTTCTGAAAGCTGAAAATCGACTATCTCACAGCCGACCCGAGTTAACGCACGGCGATATTCGGCAAATCCGGGCGTCAACAATAATGCTGTGCGCGGAGAAAGTTGCTGAACCAGATTAAAAATCAGCTCCGTTTCACCATTTCCAGCCAGCACCCATTCTGTGGGAATTTTATGATGGTGAGCCAACGCCTGATGCAGAGCACGGTACTCAACGTCGGGGTAGCGCTCAGCCAATGCCAGGTTTTCGGTAATCGCCCGTTTTAAGGAATCAGGCATACCTAACGGATTGATATTTGCGCTAAAGTCAGTGAGCGATTTTGCATCCACGCCAATCGCGGCAGCCGCTTCTATAATATTGCCACCGTGCTGGCTACTCAACGCCATACTTCCCCCAATAAAACTGACCTTAAAACAAGAAACGCAATGATACACTGATGCCTGTGGAGGATGAGATGAAATTATGGTTAGTGCGCCATGGGCAAACCCAGGCAAATTTAGAGGGTTTATACAGCGGCATTTCCGAAACTCCGCTGACGGAGAGAGGCATCTCGCAGGCTGAAGCCGTCGGCAATATGTTAAATGATGTTGCGTTCGATAAAGTACTTTGCAGTGAACTTAGCCGCGCACAACACACGACACAGTTGATTCTCCAGCAGCGCGAACACCCCGTCATTACCGAACCTCGACTTAATGAGATGAATTTTGGTGATTGGGAAATGCGCCACCATCGTGATTTACAGCGCCTGGATGCAGAAAACTACGCCGCCTGGTGCAATGACTGGCAGAACGTGGTGCCAAATAATGGCGAAGGTTTCCAGCTTTTCTCACAGCGTGTTTGCGGATTCGCTTCCTCTCTTTTAGTGCAGCCAACAGAAGAGAATGTTCTGATTGTGAGCCATCAGGGCGTGCTAAGTTTGTTTATCGCGACGTTGCTCAACATGCCGCCTGCCTCCCTGTGGCATTTTGTCATTGAGCAAGGAGCATGGAGTTGCATAGAGATTAACGACAGCTTCACGACGCTCAGAACCCTTAATAATCGAGCTGTTTATTACCCAACATCGTGAGTTGAATGGGTTACAGTTATCGTCAACCATTGACACTACAGTCCAGGCTGTTATGCTCCGCTGCCATAATTTCCTGCCCGCAAGCATGACTTTCCAAAATAGTTTTACAAAAATGGCGATGCAAACCAGGCCACTCGGTGGGATGATACCCCGCTTTGAGCGCCGCATTGCCGACTTATCAGTAAAACTGCCCTATTCAATGGGTCTTTATGCGGGCACCATCGAACACACTCTACTTCTCCCAGGGGGAACACTTGCAGGGTAAAGAATTTCAAGATTTCATCGTCGATAAAATCGACGACCTCAAAGGCCAGGACATCGTTGCTCTGGATGTTCAGGGTAAATCAAGCATCACTGATTGCATGATTATCTGTACCGGTACTTCTAATCGCCACGTTATGTCTATTGCAGAACACGTCGTAGAATCATCCCGCAAAGCAGGTTTTGACGCGCTGGGTGTGAAAGGCATTAACGCGACTGACTGGGTAGTTGTTGATCTTGGCGAAGTTATCGTTCATGTGATGCAAGAAGAAAGCCGTCAACTGTACGAACTGGAAAAGCTCTGGGGTTAATGCGTGAAGCTGCAACTAGTCGCAGTCGGCACTAAAATGCCTGACTGGGTACAAACCGGCTTTACCGAGTACCTGCGTCGTTTTCCAAAGGATATGCCATTTGAACTGGTAGAAATTCCTGCGGGCAAACGTAGCAAAAATGCCGATATCAAACGCATTCTCGAAAAAGAAGGCGAAATGATGTTGGCTGCCGCCGGCAAGGGCAACCGTATTGTCACGCTGGATATCCCAGGTCAACCTTGGGATACGCCGCACCTTGCCGTGCAGCTTGAACGTTGGAAACAGGATGGTCGAGATGTCAGCCTGCTGATTGGCGGCCCGGAAGGTCTTGCCCCGGCATGCAAAGCTGCCGCAGAACAAAGTTGGTCGCTTTCGAATCTGACAATGCCTCACCCTTTAGTGCGGGTGCTGGTTGCCGAAAGCCTGTACCGCGCGTGGAGCATTACGACCAACCATCCCTATCACCGTGAGTAGATATCGTCAGGTAGAACAAAGCTGCGGATGAAATTACAGAATTCTTTTCGCGACTATTCAGCTGAGTCTGCGCTATTTGTGCGCCGGGCGTTAGTCGCGTTTCTTGGTATTTTGGCGCTAAGCGGTGTGCTTGTCGCCAACCTTTATAATTTGCAAATCGTCCGTTACACCGACTACCAAACTCGTTCCAACGAAAACCGAATCAAACTGGTCCCAATCCCACCTAGCCGCGGCATTATCTACGACCGCAACGGCACACCACTGGCACTCAATCGCACCATATACCAGGTGGAAATGATGCCGGAAAAGGTGGATGACGTTCAGGCGACGCTTGAAGCCCTGCGCTCGGTGGTAGATTTAACCGACGAAGATATTGTTAACTTTAAGAAAGAGCGCGCACGTTCCCATCGCTTCACCTCCATTCCGGTCAAAACTAACCTCACAGAAGTGCAAGTTGCGCGTTTTGCCGTGAATCAGTACCGCTTCCCCGGCGTTGAAGTGAAAGGTTATAAACGCCGTTTCTACCCTTACGGCTCGGCGTTGACCCACGTTATTGGCTACGTTTCCAAAATCAACGATAAAGACGTTGAGCGTCTGGATAAAGACGGCAAACTGGCAAACTACGCGTCCACGCACGACATCGGCAAGCTGGGAATCGAGCGCTACTACGAAGAAGTTCTGCACGGTCAAACCGGTTATGAGGAAGTTGAAGTCAACAACCGTGGCCGCGTGATTCGTCAGCTTAAAGAAGTGCCACCGCAGGCCGGGCACGATATTTATCTGACTATCGACCTTAAGCTACAGAATTATATTGAAACTTTACTGGCGGGTAGCCGCGCCGCAGTCGTAGTGACTGATCCGCGCACGGGTGGCATTCTGGCGCTGGTTTCAATGCCGAGTTATAACCCGAACCTGTTCGTCGACGGTATCTCAAGCAAAGACTATTCCGGTTTACTTAACGACCCGAATACTCCGCTTATCAACCGTGCGACCCAGGGGGTATATCCTCCGGCTTCGACGGTGAAACCGTATATGGCCGTATCGGCGTTGAGCGCAGGTGTTATCACCAAAAACACTTCATTGTTTGACCCAGGCTGGTGGCAATTACCAGGCTCAGAAAAACGTTATCGTGACTGGAAAAAATGGGGCCATGGTCGCCTGAATGTCACCAAAGCGCTTGAAGAATCTGCAGATACCTATTTCTACCAGGTCGCCTATGACATGGGTATTGACCGCATGGGCGAATGGATGCGCAAGTTTGGCTATGGGCATTATACGGGTATCGATCTTTCCGAAGAACGAGCCGGTAACATGCCAACGCGTGAATGGAAGCTGAAACGCTTTAAAAAGCCGTGGTATCAGGGTGACACCATTCCTGTGGGCATCGGCCAGGGCTACTGGACCGCAACACCGATTCAGATGAGCAAGGCGATGATGATCCTGATTAACGACGGCATCGTTCGCGTTCCTCATTTCCTGATGAGCACTGTTGAGAATGGTAAGCAGGTTCCATGGCAGCAACCTGTACAGCCTCCGGTGGGCGATATCCACTCTGGTTTCTGGGAAATTGCCAAAGACGGCATGTACGGCGTTGCCAACCGCCCTAACGGCACCGCACACAAATACTTTGCCAACGCACCGTACAAAGTCGCAGCGAAATCAGGGACCGCGCAGGTCTTTGGCCTGAAAGCCAACGAAACCTACAACGCCCACAAAATCGCTGAACGCTTGCGCGATCATAAATTGATGACCGCGTTTGCCCCTTACGATAATCCAAAGGTTTCCGTCACCATGATTCTGGAAAACGGCGGTGCAGGCCCCGCTGTAGGCACCATCATGCGCCAAATCCTCGACCACATTATGCTCGGGGATGACAATACGGTACTGCCTACTGAAGCACCGGCAGCAGCAGGTGCAGAGGATCAATAACCATGACTGATAATCCAAATAAAAAGTCGTTCTGGGACAAAATCCATATCGACCCGATCTTCCTCGTGACCATCCTGGCGCTGCTTATCTTTAGTGCGCTGGTTATCTGGAGCGCCAGTGGCCAGGATATGGACATGATGGAGCGTAAGATTGGCCAGATTCTGATGGGCCTGGTCGTAATGATCGTAATGGCGCAGATTCCTCCTCGCGTTTATGAAGGCTGGGCGCCGTATTTGTACATCGTTTGCATCATATTACTGGTAGCGGTGGATGCGTTTGGGGCGATATCCAAAGGTGCGCAGCGCTGGCTCGACCTCGGTATCGTACGTTTCCAGCCATCTGAAATCGCCAAAATCGCGGTGCCATTGATGGTTGCACGTTTCATCAACCGCGATGTTTGTCCTCCAACGCTGAAAAATACCGGTATCGCGCTGATACTCATTTTCATGCCGACCCTGCTGGTTGCCGCCCAGCCCGACTTGGGTACGTCGATTCTTATCGCTGCATCCGGCCTGTTTGTGCTGTTCTTATCGGGTATGAGCTGGAAGTTAATCGGTATTGCCGTTTTACTGGTCGCCGCCTTCATTCCGATTTTGTGGTTCTTCCTGATGCACGATTACCAACGTGCACGCGTAATGATGCTGCTTGATCCCGAAACTGACCCACTCGGTGCGGGTTATCACATTATTCAGTCTAAAATTGCGATTGGGTCTGGTGGTTTACGCGGTAAAGGTTGGCTGCATGGTACGCAGTCGCAACTTGAGTTTTTACCCGAACGCCATACGGACTTTATCTTTGCGGTTCTTGCCGAAGAACTCGGCCTGGTAGGGGTTCTGGTGTTACTGGCGCTCTATCTGCTGCTGATTATGCGTGGCCTGGTGATTGCGGCTCGTGCGCAAACCACATTTGGCCGAGTGATGGCTGGTGGGCTAATGTTGATTTTATTCGTATATGTGTTTGTTAACATTGGCATGGTTAGTGGTATCTTACCGGTGGTCGGCGTACCTTTGCCGCTGGTAAGTTACGGTGGCTCGGCCTTAATCGTTCTAATGGCTGGGTTTGGTATCGTCATGTCGATACATACCCACAGAAAAATGTTATCAAAAAGCGTGTAAGTGGATGAGGTGCGTAATGGTTAAGCGTTGGCTAGGGATCTGTGTAGTGGCTGCAATACTGGCTGGCTGCTCGTCTGATGACGGCGACCAACAGCAGGTAAACCAGCAACCGCAACCGGCGGTGTGTAATGGCCCGGTGGTTGAAATAAGCGGCGCAGACCCGCGCTTTGAACCGTTAAATCCTTCGGTTAACCAGGATTACGAAAATAACGGTAAGAGCTACAAAATCGTGCAAAACCCGGCGAACTTCAGCCAGGCGGGTCTTGCCGCGATTTACGATGCTGAACCGGGTAGCAACCTGACGGCCTCTGGCGAAACCTTCGACCCGTCAGCCTTAACAGCGGCGCACCCTACGCTGCCTATTCCAAGCTATGCGCGAATCACAAACCTCGCGAATGGCCGCATGATTGTGGTGCGCATCAATGACCGTGGCCCTTACGGCAATGACCGTGTGATTTCATTGTCTCGCGCCGCCGCCGATCGTCTGAACAATTCCAACAACACCAAAGTGCGTATCGACCCAATTATTGTGGCGCAGGATGGAACAATGTCCGGGCCTGGTACAGTGTGTACCACTATCGCGAAGCAAACCTACGCCCTGCCCGCTCGTCCGGATTTAAACACCGGAATGGGAAGCGCAACATCTGCGCCCGTTGACGCGCCTCAGGGTGATGTTCGCGCCATTAGCAATTCCACTTTGCAAAGCGAAGACACCACGGGAGCGCCTGTCAGCGGTAGCGGCTTCTTAGGTGCTGCAACGCCACTGGCTCCGGGCGTGATTGAAAATGACCCTCCAGCCCCTGCGGTGGTCGCAACACCTGTGCAGCAAAACGCTCCTGTTACCGCGCCAGGTTCAGTTCAAAGTAGCGTACAAACTTCCGCTCCAGCCGCAGCCGCCTCCGGACGCTATGTGGTGCAGGTAGGTGCCGTAAGCGACCAGGCTCGTGCCGCGCAATGGCAGCAGAAACTGAGCCAACAATTTGGTGTACCGGGTAAGGTTTCCAGTAATGGGACGATGTACCGCGTACAACTGGGGCCATTTACCAGCAAAACTGAAGCAAGCGCGCTTCAACAACGCCTGATGAGCGAAGCCCAACAGCAATCCTTCATCACTAACGCAACCGCTATGTAAGCGGTTGTGTCTGGCATCCTCTCTGCGTCAGTTAATGTCAATTTCATTAACAAATGATGCGCAAAGACGGATGCCAGTAAAAACCGCTTTTGCTATAGTAAGGCACTTTTTTTATTCCCATCACGGATGTCGTTGTTCTAATCATGAATACAGCCCCTTCTTTTCGTTTTGTTAAACGCCTGGCGCTTACTACGGCCCTGACCCTTACGGCAATAACCGCCGCACACGCTGACGACCTGAATATCAAAACTATGATTCCAGGTGTGCCGCAGATTGATGCAGAAGCGTATATCCTGATTGATTACAACTCAGGTAAGGTTTTGGCTGAGTCCAACGCTGACACTCGCCGTGATCCTGCCAGCCTGACCAAAATGATGACCAGCTACGTTATCGGCCAGGCCATGAAAGCCGGTAAATTTAACGAAAGCTCGATTGTGACTGTTGGTCAGGATGCATGGGCAACCGGTAATCCGGTGTTTAAAGGCTCCTCTTTGATGTTCCTGAAGCCAGGTATGCAAGTTCCTGTCTCTCAGCTGATTCGTGGTATTAACCTGCAATCCGGCAACGATGCTTGCGTGGCAATGGCCGATTTCGTGGCGGGTAGCCAGGATTCGTTCGTTGGCCTGATGAACAGCTATGTTTCCGCTCTTGGACTGAAAAACACCCACTTCCAGACTGTGCACGGCCTGGATGCGGAAGGTCAGTACAGCTCTGCGCGTGATATGGCCTTGATTGGTCAGGCATTAATTCGTGATGTACCGAACGAATACTCTATCTATAAAGAAAAAGAATTTACCTTTAACAATATTCGCCAGACAAACCGTAACGGCTTGCTGTGGGATACCAGTCTGCAAGTTGACGGCATCAAAACCGGCCATACCGACGCTGCGGGTTACAACCTGGTGGCTTCGGCAACCGAAGGGCAAATGCGCCTGATTTCTGCCGTACTTGGCGGACGCACTTATAAAGGCCGCGAAACCGAAAGTAAAAAACTGCTGACCTGGGGCTTCCGTTTCTTTGAAACTGTATCGCCGCTGAAAGCCGGTAAAGAATTTGCTTCAGAGCCAGCCTGGTTTGGCGACAACGATCGTGCATCGCTGGGTGTGGATAAAGACGTTTACCTGACAATCCCGCGTGGTCGTATGAAAGATTTGAAAGCCAGCTATGTGCTTAACACCACTGAACTGCACGCTCCATTGCAGAAAAACCAGGTGGTCGGCACCATCAACTTCCAGCTGGATGGCAAGACTATTGAACAGCGTCCGCTGGTCGTGCTTCAGGAAATGCCAGAGGGTAACTTCTTCAGCCGAATCATTGATTATATCAAATTGATGTTCCATCATTGGTTTGGTTAATAATTGAACACTTGAAAGAGTGGAAGCCATCCCCATATACTAAGAATCAAAGCAACTCCCGCTCAGCGGGAGTTATTATTTTTAATGCCGTAACGCTGGAGCTGCCATGCAAACCAATCTGAAAGAATTGCTCGAATTCCCGACTTCCTTTACTTACAAAGTGATGGGTCTGGCGAAGCCCGAGCTGGTTGATTTGGTCGTCGAGGTGGTGCAGCGCCACGCACCTGGTGACTACACCCCTCAGGTAAAACCGAGCAGCAAAGGTAACTACCATTCTGTCTCTATTACCATTAATGCGACCCATATCGAGCAAGTTGAAACCCTGTATCAAGAACTGGGTAACATCGAAATCGTTCGTATGGTGCTGTAATTCACACCACGCCCGGCCTTCTGGTCGGGCATGTGATATATTCCCTTTACTTTTCAACCTGCCGGAGACGATGTTTTGTCTCAAGATACTATTCAAATCCGCCAACTTGGCCTGCAACCCTACGAACCTGTTTCGCAGGCGATGCATGAATTCACCGATACCCGCGATGAAACCACTCTAGATGAAATCTGGTTAGTGGAGCACGAACGCGTATTTACCCAGGGCCAGGCAGGGAAAGCTGAACATGTTCTGGTGCCCGGTGATATCCCCGTTATTCAGAGCGACAGAGGCGGCCAGGTGACTTATCACGGGCCAGGCCAGCAAGTGATGTACGTGCTGCTCAACCTCAAGCGCCGTAAACTCGGGGTTCGGGAACTGGTGACTATTCTTGAGCAAACCGTGGTTAACACTCTGGCGGAATTAAATATCGATGCTTATCCGCGCGCGGATGCCCCCGGTGTCTATGTTGACGGGCGTAAAATTTGCTCGCTCGGTTTGCGCATCCGCAAAGGTTGCTCATTCCACGGATTAGCATTGAATATCGATATGGATCTCAGCCCATTCTTACGCATCAACCCTTGTGGCTATGCCGGTCTGGAAATGACGCAAGTCACCTCGTTACGATCGGGGGTTTCGCTGAGTGATGTTCAACCACTACTTATTGATAAATTCCTTGAATTATTGAACAATCCACCAATCAAATACATTCAAGTTTAATATATATTTTATTGATGACTGCATCTTTTTAGGTGCAGTTATTTAATGCTAACCTGGCTAACATTTCTTTACTTTATTTCTTCTTTTGTATAATTTCACTCGGATAAATATACATCAAATTTTGAATATATATATTCAGTTTTACTGGTTATTTGCTGGCTATGGAGTTTTGTATCATGGAAAGAAATCAAGAAGACAATTACCCAACATTCAAAGCACTACGCAATATCGATCTTAATTTGTTGACCGTCTTCGAAGCAGTCTACATCCATAAAGGGATTGTTAATGCAGCCAGGGTGTTAAATTTAACACCTTCCGCTATCAGCCAGTCTATCCAGAAACTGAGATCGACGTTTCCTGACCCATTATTTATCCGTAAAGGGCAAGGCGTCACGCCGACCGCATACGCGGCGCATTTGCATGAATACATTAGCCAGGGGTTTGAATCGATTCTGTGCGCGTTAGATGTTAACAATAACTACAACAAAGAGCGAACCATCACCATCGCGAGCACCCCGTCCGTAGGCGCACTGCTCATGCCGAGAATTTATTCCGCCATTCTGAAAGTCAACCCTAAATTAACCATTCGCAATGTCCCTGTAACAGAGCTTCAATTATCACAATTTCAGGCTGATATCGCCATCGATACGCATTCCCATCACAGCTCTGGTATTAGCAGTTATAAACTTTATACCGATTCAATTGTGGCGGTTTGCCGTAAGAATCACCCTACTGCTTCGTCAATAGTTAAAGGTGATGATATTCACAACGTGAATTACAGTTTTTTAATTATGCAGGATGCTCTATTAATAGATTTACGCCAGTTAATTAACGAAATTTTACCGAATCGCCACATCACTTTTAGCAGTTATAATTTTTTAACCATTGCTTCAATGTTAAGTACCAGTGACCTCATTGGTTTCATGCCAAAGAAAATTTATGAAATGTACTCTCACATCTTCGAGCTTCAGAAGATTGAATGTGAAGCGCTTACCAGGATCAGTGTCACGACTACCATGCATATCAATAAACTCAGTTCACGTGATGCGGTGTTACAGGAAGTTATAGACACTATCATTGAAGAGTTTGAGCAAGCATAGGAGATCGACCTCTCGCCTTCCGGCATGAGGTCGACATTCCGTTCGTTAACGTAGAAAAGCGCACAAACCAACAACTCATTTACAATTCTTTCCCCGTTTACTGCTCTGTCAGGCTGATTTCTCCCCTCCAGTGATGGTATACTGCCCGCGCTATTAAAAAATAGTTGATAAATAAAACATTCGATTAGCCTGATTTTTTTTCAGCAACTGGAACACGTACGATATGAGTAAACCCATTGTAATGGAGCGCGGCGTCAAGTACCGCGACGCCGATAAAATGGCTCTGATCCCGGTTAAAAACGTGGTGACTGAGCGCCAGGAGCTGTTAAGAAAACCAGAATGGATGAAGATCAAACTTCCATCTGATTCGACCCGAATTCAGGGTATCAAAGCGGCAATGCGCAAGAATGGTCTGCATTCGGTGTGTGAAGAGGCTTCCTGCCCTAACCTGGCAGAATGTTTCAACCACGGCACCGCGACCTTTATGATCCTTGGCGCAATCTGTACCCGTCGCTGCCCGTTCTGCGATGTTGCTCATGGTCGCCCTGTCGCACCCGATGCCAACGAACCCGGCAAGCTTGCTCAAACTATCGCTGACATGGCGTTACGCTATGTGGTTATCACGTCTGTTGACCGTGATGATTTACGCGACGGTGGCGCGCAACACTTTGCTGATTGCATCAGCGCAATCCGTGAAAAAAACCCGAGCATTAAAATTGAAACATTAGTCCCTGACTTCCGTGGACGGATGGACAAAGCTCTGGAAATTCTGACTGCTACGCCACCAGATGTATTCAACCACAACCTGGAAAACGTACCGCGCATCTATCGTAAGGTTCGTCCTGGCGCTGACTATAACTGGTCGCTGAAGCTACTGGAGCGTTTTAAAGAAGCGCATCCAGATATCCCGACTAAATCAGGCTTGATGGTCGGTTTAGGCGAAACAAATGCTGAAATCGTAGAAGTCATGCGTGATTTACGCCGCCACGGCGTCACCATGTTGACGCTGGGGCAGTATTTGCAGCCAAGCCGTCACCACTTACCTGTTCAGCGTTATGTCAGCCCTGACGAGTTTGAAGAGATGAAAGCCGAAGCGCTGGCGATGGGCTTCACTCACGCAGCTTGTGGCCCGTTTGTTCGCTCTTCTTACCATGCGGATCTGCAGGCAAAGGGGATGGAAGTAAAATAACGATGTAACAAATCGTTACTTTTAATTTGCAGCTCGCAAAAAAAACCGGCATTTGAGATGCCGGTTTTTTTATATCTGTTCGAAAGCTATGTTTTGATCAGTCTTTATGCGTAATACGATCAGAGACTGCATCAGTATTGGTGGCAGACTTTGCACCTGCTTCGTCTTCATTCATCGCTTTCTTAAAGCCCTTGATTGCCGCGCCAAGATCACCACCGAGGGTGCGCAACTTCTTGGTGCCAAATAACAAAACAATCAGCGCACCGACAACCAACAACTTTGTAATACTAATCTCGCCCATAACAACCTTCTTTAATCATGCGTGCCGTGAATACGGCGAATAATACACTGAGACAATTAACGGTCATTTTCTCGTGCGATACAATAGCAACCTGTAACAAGTTGGATCAAGATCAGGTTAAAAATTACTCATAACAAATGCGGTATAGCAAAACGCCGATTTTTTAGCACCGGCAACATAGCCCGTACTTCACTTAAATGTTGGCTTTCAAGCTCAGCATAAAACAAAGCGGGTCGCTGATTGGCTGCCGCCATCACCACACCAAGCGGATCAACAATTTGGCTGTGCCCGATATTCTTATTACCGCACTCGCCAGAGGCCACAACATAGCATGTTGTATCGAGCGCGCGTGCTGCCAGAAGCGTTGACCAGTGCATTTCTTTATTGGGCCCCCGCAACCAGGCTGCAGGTAGGACTAAAACCTCCGCCCCCGCCAACGCCAGGCTTAATGCCATTTCTGGAAACCGCAGATCGTAGCAGGTCATCAATCCCACTTTAAATCCTGCAACTTCAATCAACGGTGGCAACGTATCACCGGCATCAACAAGACGCGATTCCTGTACATTAAACGCATCATAAAGATGAAGTTTCTGATAACGGGCAATGACTTCGCCTTCGCGAATCGCCAGTAAGGTGTTCGCAGCCCGTCCCGCTGTCGTTTTGACGTGCAGAGTCAGAATCGTCGTCAATTGATTATTGCGGCTTTGCTCGCAAAGTGGCTGAATAAACTCATGATGGACTGCCTGCGCAGATTTCACCGACAAATCGGGGTCATTATCGTCACGCGCTAGTACCGCCTCAGGCAAAACAAGTAAATCGGCCCCTTCAGCATGGGCTGTGTCCATATAGTGAAGACATGTTTGCACGTTTTCCTGCCAAAGGTGACTCACGGCAAATTGCCCTATTGCAACTTTCATGTGGTTTCTCTCCAGGCTGCGAATAAATCATTATACCCAGTGTGAAACTTTCCGTGCTGACGTTACACTCAAACACTTTAATAAGAACGAACAGGAAACTACTGTGTTGCAAATGCTATTAGCCGTATTCATTGGCGGCGGAACGGGGAGCGTTGTGCGCTGGCTTTTGAGTATGAGACTTAACCCTGTGCATGCTGCCCTTCCGATTGGAACTTTGACCGCAAACCTGGTGGGCGCGTTTATTATCGGATTGGGTCTGGCGCTGTTTACCCGCATGACACACCTCGATCCCGTCTGGAAATTGTTAATCACCACCGGCTTTTGTGGCGGTTTGACCACCTTTTCGACCTTCTCCGCAGAAGTGGTTTTCTTGCTTCAGGATGGTCGACTCGCATGGGCCGCGCTAAACATACTGCTGAATCTCGCAGGCTCACTCACCATGACCGCTCTCGCATTTTGGATAGTTTCTCTCGCATACGGCCAATAATTAACCTCGCGTTAAGGTTAGCTTAATTTATGTCTGCCACTCTGGTTGAAAATTAGCGTGGGGCATAATAATGAAAGAACGTGTTGCAGGGTGGACGGCTGTGCTGATGAGCACGCTGATCGTGATGTGCTTTGTGAAAATTTATCTATTTTCCTGAATTTAAAACAAAAAAAACCCGCCTTAGCGGGTTTTTATATTCTACTGGTAAAGCCTTAGATAGGCATTACGTTTGCAGCAGATGGGCCTTTGGCACCGTTAGTGATTTCAAACTCAACGCGCTGACCTTCAGCCAGGGTTTTGAAACCATTGCTCTGGATTGCAGAGAAGTGTACGAACACGTCTTTGCTACCATCTTCCGGAGTAATGAAGCCAAAGCCTTTTGACTCGTTAAACCACTTAACGTTACCTTTAATCTTAGACATCTAAATTACCTTTACATGAAAAACGACACAAATGCTGTGTCGGACATCAGTACACCAATTGTGGTGGATTTTGTCCAGTCCCGATTTGAGAAAAAGTGCTAAAAATTGCTACCTCTTTTAAAAACTGTGCAGTAGCCCTTATTTTTGAAAGTCAGATAATAGCGATACATGTTGTGCATGATTTCAGCCATTACCACGCATCAGAATTGGAAGCGTAACCAGGCAAAGTAAACGTTACCGTTGTTGTAGGTACCTGGGATATAGGTCATCTGGAACGTCGCCGGGCCATAACCCACAGAGGCCAGCGGCAATATCACTGGGATCGGAATGTAATTCCAGTTATCGCGCGCGGTGGCGCCCAGCGTGTAGCCAAGCCCCAGACGGAAGTTATCATCAGCCAGCGGACGCCAGATTTTCTCCCAGCCGTAGCCACCAATCGGTTCCCATTTGTTATAGGAATCTTTAAATGCCATCAGATACAAACCGTGCCAATTTCCGCTATCGTCCCAACGGTCCTGACCAAAACCAATCCCCCACGGGCGCTCGTTATAGCGATCGGTTTTTTCTTTATCGTAGGCAAATCGCGCATGCCAGGTGATGGCAGGCACGTATAAATCATAATGTTGCGGTTCATTCCACGTTTGTGAAACGTTATCCGTTAACGTATTCCAGGCGTCACCTAAAACGCTACTTTGATTAGCCAGTGCGACGGGCATTATCATTAGCGATGAAAAGAAAACAATACAGGAAATGACAATTCTTTTTGTTAGAGTCACATTAATTTCCACTTCAAAAATCAATATACAACCTAACAAATTATATATGAACAAAAGTTAAATAAACGCGTAGTAAATTCCTAAAGATGTTTAACTTCGTCGAATTAATGGCCGATAAAAACATTACCCCAACCATTATCTGAAAATCAAAAGATGGTGGGGTAACTTACTATTATTTATCTCTTTTTAATAAAACATACATTGCTGGAATCACCAGCATCGACAATAGTGGTGCCGTGATCATTCCGCCAATCATCGGCGCAGCAATTCGGCGCATCACTTCAGAACCGGTACCGTCACCCCACATGATAGGCAGTAAGCCCGCCATGATCGTCGCCACAGTCATCACTTTTGGCCTTACGCGCAGCACCGCGCCTTCATGCAATGCCCGCATTAACATCGACTTGCCGCCCAAAGGGTCCAGTACTTTATGCCGTGCAATCGCCTGGTTCAAATAAAGCACCATAATGACACCAAATTCAGCGGCGACTCCCGCCAAAGCAATAAACCCTACAGCACCCGCAACCGACAAATTATATCCAAGTAAATAAAGCAACCAGACTCCGCCGATAAGTGAGAATGGTAAGGTGCCCATTATTAATAACGCATCGCTCACGCGCGAGAATGTCACGTAAAGTAAGACAAAAATAATAACAAGCGTAAATGGTAGGACTATTCTTAATTTAGCGCTCGCACGCTCTAAATATTCAAATTGCCCTGACCAGGATAATGAAACACCTTCCGGTAATTTAACTTGTTGGGAAACGGCACGTTGCATATCTTCCACCGCCGATTTTAAATCTCGCCCGCGCAGGTCGACATAAACCCAATTAGATAAACGCGCGTTTTCACTTTTCAGCATTGGCGGTCCGTCGGTAATGCTGATACCGGCCAGTTCAGAGAGTGCAATCTGGCTGCCATTTGCCGTAATAACAGGTAGATTTTTCAGCTTTTGGACGTTATCACGCATTTCACGAGGGTAACGAACATTGATGGGATAGCGCTCACGCCCTTCTATCGTTTCACCAATATTTTGCCCGCCAATCACCGTCGCCACTAACGACTGCAACTCTTTGACCGATACGCCATAACGAGCCGCTTTCAGTCGGTCGATGTTGATATCCACATAGCGTCCGCCACCTATTCTTTCCGCAAGCGCAGAAGTCACACCCGGAACCTGTTTCACCACCCGTTCGATTTGCTCGGCAACTTGCTCAATTGCAGCGATATTGTTGCCATTAACTTTGATACCCACCGGGCTTTTGATGCCCGTTGCCAGCATATCCAGGCGGTTACGGATCGGTGGCACCCAAACGTTGGCGATGCCCGGCACTTTCACCACGCTATCAAGCTCGCTCACCAGTTTGTCCATCGTCATTCCTGGTCGCCATTGGTCACGCGGTTTAAAACGAATCGTCGTTTCAATCATCGTTAGTGGTGCGGGATCGGTCGCAGTATCTGCCCGCCCTGCTTTACCAAAAACCGTCGCCACTTCGGGCACCGTTTTGATGAGTCTGTCGGTTTGTTGCAGTAAATGTCCGGCTTCACGGGCAGAGATACCCGGTAATGTCGAAGGCATGTATAGCAAATCACCTTCATCAAGCGGTGGCATAAATTCGCTGCCGAGTCGACTGAGCGGCCATAGCGTCGCCACCAGCACTAACCCGGCAATGACCAACGTAGTTTTTGGGCGCACCAGTACTTTGTCGAGAAGCGGTTCATAAGCCGCAATCAGCCAGCGGTTAATAGGGTTCGCCTTTTCATCCGGGATTTTCCCACGGATAAAATAGCCCATTAGCACTGGTACCAGCGTGATCCCCAGGCCTGCGGCCACCGCCATGGCGTAGGTTTTAGTAAACGCCAGCGGCGAGAACATTCGCCCTTCCTGCGCCTCAAGAGAAAACACTGGAATAAACGACAGCGTGATAATCAGCAAACTACAAAACAGCGCAGGCCCGACTTCCACTGCAGCCTGTTCAGACAGACGCCAGTAATCAGCGCCTGTTGGCTGTTTATCCGGGTTGTCGTGCCGCCACTGCTCCAGCACTTTGTGCATGTTTTCGATCATCACGATGGCCGCATCGACCATCGCGCCTATGGCAATCGCGATCCCCCCCAGCGACATGATGTTGGCATTCACGCCCTGGTAATGCATGACAATAAATGCACCCAATATGCCCAGCGGCAACGTAATCATCGCCACCAGCGCCGAGCGGAAGTGGAACAAGAACAAGGCGCAAATAATCGCTACCACGATAAACTCTTCCAGAAGCTTATGCGAAAGCGTTTCAATTGCGTTTTCAATCAGATGCGAGCGGTCGTAGACCGGAACAATTTCGACACCCGCGGGCAAACTTTTCTGGATTTGCTGAAGTTTGGCTTTTACCGCATTGATGGTATCCAGCGCATTTTTGCCATAGCGCATGACAATAATGCCGCCAGCGACTTCACCTTCACCGTTAAACTCAGCTACACCCCGGCGTATTTCCGGCCCCATACGCAACGTGGCCACATCGCTCAGTAACACAGGGATGCCTTCACGTGTGGTAATAACGACTTGTTTGAAGTCATTGAGGTTTTTTAAATCTCCTGCGGTGCGAACCATGTATTCAGCTTCGCCCATTTCGATGACCGAACCGCCCCCTTCCTGGTTGGCACTTTGCACCGCATCTATCACCTGTTGATGCGTGATATTCAGCGCCCGCATCCGTTGTGGGTCGAGCACTATCTGGTATTGCCGCACCATGCCGCCAACACTTGCGACCTCCGACACGTTCGGCACCGTTTTTAGCTCGAACTTAAGCGTCCAGTCTTGCAGCGCCCGTAAATCTGCCAAACTGTGTTTCCCGCTTCGGTCCACCAGTGCGTATTCATACACCCAGCCAACGCCCGTAGCATCTGGCCCCAACGACGCTTTGGCTTCTGCGGGAAGCTGCGATTGCACCTGGCTTAAATATTCGAGCACCCTTGAACGCGCCCAGTAAGGGTCGGTGCCATCTTCAAATAAAATGTAGACATACGAATCCCCAAACATCGAAAAACCACGTACCGTTTTAGCCCCAGGAACGGAGAGCATGGTAGTAGTGAGCGGATAAGTGACCTGATCTTCAACGACTTGTGGCGCTTTACCAGGGTAGTTGATACGAATAATCACTTGCACATCAGAGAGATCGGGCAGCGCATCAAGCGGCGCGCGTTGCAGTGACCAAATCCCCCACGCCGCCATCATGATTGCCGCCAGTAAAACCAGCAGCCGGTTTTTGAGTGACCAACGAATCACGGTGGCAATCATTTCATCGCCCCCGCCATTGGCATCAGATGAGTGATAACTGCACCATTTACGTCATCCATGGTGAAACTAAACATCACGTTCTCGCCGACTTTAATGCCCTTAGCATCCGCTGCGGATTTCAACGCAAAATCCATCGTCATTGCACTCCATTTGAGCGCTGGAATAGGCTTATGCGAAAGCGTGATTGCATCATCAGCGATCCCTTTCACCACAGCCTCTCCCTCGTATTCCGGTGCGATAGAGGATGCCGCTTTTTCCTCTGGTAAAGCACTGCGCAAGCTGGCTTCGGAATCAATCAGGAACTGTCCGGAAGTCACAACTTTGTCGCCCTCTTTCAGGCCCTGTTTAATCTCCACCCAGCCATTTTGAGCCGTACCCACCACCACGTTAACCGGGTTAAAATGACCGTCATTCTGTGTCACTAATACCCGGCTGGCACTTCCGGTTTCAATCAGTGCTTCTTCAGGAATCGCCAATACCGGCGGCAGGACAGGCGAGTTCGCCAGCGTGACATTGAGGTACATGCCCGGCTTGAGTTTCATTTGCGAATTTTCCAACACAATGCGCGCTTTCAGCGTGCGCGTGGTGGTTTCCATATTGGGGAGCAATTCACTCACCCGCCCGTGGAAAGCCTCTCCCGGCCAGCTATCCGATGAAGCCAGAATTTCGCTTCCCACTTGCAGCACCTGTGCCTGAGTTTGTGGGTAATCAATCACAATCCACACCGACTTGAGGCTGGCAATTTCAAATAGCGGCGCAGTAGCCGCAACTTGCGCGCCTTCTCGCGTATCCAGCTTATTGATATAACCCGTCTGCTTTGCCCGCACGGTAACACGCGTCTGCGGCCTTCCCGTTTTCTCCACCAGGCGAATAATCTCCGCAGGCATAAACTGGAGTTGCAGGCGTTCACGCGCGGCAGACGTTAACGCGCTGTCGCCCAACTGGCGCACGGCCAGATATTCTTGTTGAGCCGCCGTCCATTCTGGTATCCATAATTGAGCCAACGGCTCACCCGCCTTAACGAATTGCTGCGGCGCATTGACAAACAGCTTCTCAACCACGCCATTAGCGCTGGCCGGGATTATCTGCACGCTGCGTTCGTCCGTTGAAACCGTGGCAAATGCATCAAACTGATAATCCAGAACTTTCTTCTCAACCTGTGCCGTTTTGATACCCAGATTCTGCTGTTGGCGAGCGCTTACTGTCACCCCGCCATCTTCCGTGGCTTCATCCGCGTAACGCGGCACCAGGTCCATATCCATAAACGGTGATTTTCCGGGTTTATCAAAACGCTGACCGGGCGTCATCGGGTCATACCAATAGAGAACTTTCCGTTCAGATTGAGCCGCTGGAGCGAGGGTGCTGTGGCTTTGCTTGCCCGCGTAATACCCCGCGCCGAGTGCGCCCGCAATGGCGAGTGCGACTAAAGAGAGCTTCGTTATTGTTTTCATTATTGGTTTTCATCCTGTGGCGTCAGATAGCGAATAGCGGCCCAGGTTTCAGCCACAGATTTCTCCGCGCTATTCGCGGTCAGTTCGGTATCAAGCAGCGTGCGGCGGGCATTGAGCAAATCGGAAAGCGTGGATTGCCCGGAGCGGTATTGCGCCTCAATCAGTGAAATGCGCTGGCGTTGCAGGGGTAGAATTTCTTCTTGCTGGCGCTGCCAGAGGGTTTGAGCGGCCTGATATTGCGCCACCAGCGTACGAACCAGAGCCACGCGCTCGCGTTTCGCTAAAGCCAATTGATCGTTAGCCTCCATTGATCGCGACATATCAGCCGCCAGATCTTTGTCCTGGCGTTGAGATTTAAACATCGGTAAATCAACGGTAAACATCACGCCCGCCATGTCGTCGTAATCATCAGCGCGATGAGCGTAGTACACCTCAACGCCAACATTCGGCTTCGCGGCTACCGCAGACTGAGCCGAACGCGCTTTGGCAACATCAGCCTCGCGCGCCGCTTCAATCACTTCAGGATGCAGCCCGACGCTTTGCTCAAGAACAGCAGGGTCCGCAGGCAGACGCTGATAACGGGGTAACGAGCCACGTGCGTTATCAATTTGTTCGCCGGTTAATTGCAGTAAACGCGTCTGAGCCAGCGTCACATCGCGCTGTGCGAGGGTCACTTTGTCCTGCATGCCTAAAAGCGTCATACGAATATCTATGACGCTGGATGCCGGTGAGCTGCCGCTGGCCACCGTGGCTTTTTGCACACCTATCTGGCGCTCGGTTTCTGCGACCAGTTTTTGTGCAGCCGTCAGGACCTTTTGTGATAACGCTAAATCCAGCCACGCCTGGGCGGCCGATCTTTGTAGCGTCGCGCGAATCACTTCAGCTTTTGCGACACTGCTGGCTGACTGAGCCAGAATCGTTTCTGCTTTGCGGTCGCGTTTATCCTCGCTGACGTAATCTTGCATGATACCGATGCGCTGCATGGTCATGCCTTCTCGGGTAAAACGGTGGCTGTTGCTGCCCTGTACCGGGACGTTTTCAATGCCAAATTTCAGTTTTGGGTCGGGTAACTGGCGAGCAGAATCTGCCATCGCATTCAGGGCATTGCTCTGATTACGGTTAGCAGAAAGTTCTGCGGAATAGTGAACGGCCGCGGCCAGGGTCTGTTGCAGGCTGAACTCTGCCGCATGAGCGGCAGAGACAGACGCAGCAACCAGCACCCCGCCGAGCCATAAGCTCAGGGAATGTTGTTTCATGGCGGCCTCGGTTACTTAGTCGGCGTAACGGAGGCGAGTTGGTACCCTTCAGCCTGCTGGCTAAAGGTGAAATCAACCGTGTCACCTGCTTTCACCGTCGGCAATGAACCCGCGTCAGGCAGGCTGAAGGTCATCGTCATTGCGGGCCAGTTAAGAGCAGCGATAGGTTTGTGGGCGATAGAAATAGAATCGGCGGTCACTTTCTTTATCACACCGTGACCGTGATAAATTTCGGCGGCCCCAGGCTGAGTCATCGAC
Source organism: Buttiauxella sp. BIGb0471 (assembly GCF_024807715.1). Lineage (NCBI taxonomy): Bacteria > Pseudomonadati > Pseudomonadota > Gammaproteobacteria > Enterobacterales > Enterobacteriaceae > Buttiauxella > Buttiauxella sp. BIGb0471. The sequence goes on along the minus strand of NZ_JANUEU010000002.1, from coordinate 77,974 downwards.
ATCTCATGAGACATCTCATGGGAATCGGCATGAGCCACGGTAAAGAAAGCAAAAACGGACAGCGCAGCGGCTGCAAGGGAGCGTGCAAAAATAGCAGACATAAAAAATCTCCAGAACCAAAGTCAAAGGATGAAATCCGTAAGGGATGAACCAAGACAGTGCTGGAGTTATTCTCTAAAACGACAAAACCGTATTGTGGCGGGAGGGCCGGTTGCAGGTGGGGTTAATAGCGCAACGGAAGTGACCACTTCCTGACATTCAGGGATGACTAAGGCCAGAGTGTCAGTGACAGGCAATGCGGCCAACGAACTATAGCCATTATCTTTTTGCATCACGTCCGGAATACAGTGCTTATCACACAGTGTTCCTTTTGCTTTCACCCTATCCCACTGGTTTTTCATCAGCACATGTTCGCTATGCTGAACAGAAAGTGAGGACGCGCTAATTTCTACCGGGCAGTCGTGCGATGCCACCGCGACCTGGCTGTTGACAAACAGCCAGCCAAACGCCAACAGCAGCATCAAAAGATGCTTCCTGAAAAAGCGTAAACGGCTTGTCGACCAGAAAGTGGATTGCAAGGTATTGCCCCTGAAATATGCGAGGCGGCAGTATAAGCATCAGAGCTTTTTAATTTAAAGGGATTTTTAGTTGTTTTACATTTAGCTAAATAATTAACAATTACGTAATATAATCTTAATTAAACACCCTCCAAATGATTATTAACAAAGCAATAAGCGATATAAATATATACCGCTAATCAATAAGTAAATGTCATAATTGCAATGCTGTCGACAAAAGTGTCATGACGGCAGTACGAAGCTGACTAAATTTGATGCTCATCAGAAATCTGCACCAATGATTCAGGCAGATTGGCACCGTTTTCGCTGACGACTGCAAAGCGTCTTATTATTTTATTTTCTGGCATGGCGTTGCGTTGAGATACCTGAACGCAACAGGGGGCTTTAATGCTGACAACTATTGAATTACTTATTGGGGTTGTGGTTATTGTTGGTGTAGCTCGCTACATCATCAAAGGCTACTCCGCTACCGGCGTATTATTCGTCGGCGGCTTAACGTTACTGATTATTAGTGCCTTGATGGGCCACAAAGTTTTACCTGCCAGCGCTGAAAGCACCGGCTATACCGCAACTGACATCGTCGAATATGTCAAAATCCTGCTGATGAGCCGCGGTGGCGATCTCGGCATGATGATCATGATGCTTTGCGGTTTCGCATCATACATGACGCATATCGGCGCTAACGATATGGTGGTTAAGCTTGCCTCTAAACCACTGAAGTTAATTAACTCACCGTACATTCTGATGATTGCCGCCTATTTTGTGGCGTGTCTGATGTCACTGGCAGTTTCCTCAGCGACTGGCCTGGGCGTGTTGTTGATGGCGACCCTGTTCCCGGTCATGGTGAACGTGGGTATTAGTCGTGGTGCGGCGGCTGCAATTTGCGCCTCCCCTGCTGCAATCATCCTCTCCCCGACTTCAGGCGACGTGGTATTAGCCGCAAAAGCTGCGGAAATGTCATTGGTTGATTTTGCCTTTAAAACCACCGTGCCAATTTCTATCGCTGCCATTATTGCCATGGCGATTGCCCACTTCTTCTGGCAACGCTACCTGGATAAAAAAGAAAACGTCAGCCATGAAATGCTCGATGTCAGCGAAATCCAGACTACCGCACCCTCTTTCTATGCCATTCTGCCGTTTACGCCAATTATTGGCGTGCTGATTTTCGACGGTAAATGGGGCCCACAGCTGCATATCATCGCCATTTTGGTTATCTGTATTCTGATTGCTGCGGTCATTGAGTTCTTCCGCAGTTTCAAAGCACAAACCGTCTTCTCCGGTCTGGAAGTCTGCTACCGCGGCATGGCTGATGCCTTTGCCAACGTGGTCATGCTGTTGGTTGCCGCAGGCGTATTCGCACAAGGTCTGAGCACCATTGGCTTTATCCAGAGCCTGATTTCCATCGCGACGTCGTTCGGTTCCGCAAGCATCATTCTGATGCTGGTGCTGGTCGTGCTGACCATGCTGGCTGCAATGACCACCGGTTCCGGTAACGCGCCGTTCTATGCCTTTGTTGAGATGATCCCGAAACTGGCTCATTCCTCCGGCATTAACCCGGCGTATCTGGCGATTCCCATGCTGCAAGCCTCAAACCTTGGCCGTACCATCTCTCCGGTATCGGGTGTGGTCGTCGCAGTGGCAGGTATGGCAAAAATCTCACCGTTTGAAGTCGTGAAACGCACGTCAGTGCCGGTTGCTGTCGGGCTGATTGTGGTGATTATTGCCACCGAAATCCTGGTACCAGCTGCCGCCATTATTAGCGGTTAAACCCGTTCGCATACCCGCTCACAGCGATCTATAAGTTCGCTGTGGGCGTCCTACTTTTCCATAAACAATCTCCGCCATAATCTGCTGTCGCCCTGCGGCAAACTCAAGATAACGCCTCGCCGTAGTACGACTCAGTTTCAACTCCTGCGCCACGGTTTCTGCGGTATGCCGCGCATCCGGGTCAGCAAATAACAGCTGCACTTTGGCCAGAGTTAAGGCATCAATACCCGCGGGCAATTCCTCTTTGCGCTCGCCACGCGCATAAGCATTAAACATGTCGTCAATCTGACGTTGGCTGGCGCTGTCGTGACTGACGAGCAATTGCATCCGCTGCTGATAACGTTCGAGCGTTTGGCTCAGGCGCTCATAAGCAATCGGCTTCACAAGATAGTCAAAGACACCCCCACGCACCGCCTCCGCGACAGTTTCCATATCGCTTGCGGCCGTGGTAAACACCACGCCACCAGCAAAACGCGCCTGGGTCAGCTCGTGCAAAAGCGTGATGCCTTTGCCATCGGGTAAATAATTATCCAGCAGAATCAGTGCAGGTTTAAAACGCTCAATCATCATTCGTGCCTGCGCTAAATTCCCCGCCAGCCACACCTGCCCACAACCGTGGAATCGACGAATAAACTCGGCATGCATTTCTGCCAGCGGAGTTTCATCTTCAACAATCAGAATCGTTAGAGCTTGAGCCATAAATGATCTTCACTTTCGGAATAAAAACAGTAAATAAAGAGCCGGACGGTTCATTATCTTCAATCGTAATAATACCGCCGCACCGCTCCACATAGCTGGCAATAAGATACAGCCCGATGCCGTGTTCTCCGGGCGCATCACTTTTGGTGCTGACGCCCTGGTCAAAAATCACTTCGCGCAAAGCGTCAGGCACCCCGCAACCGCTATCGGCCACCTCAATAATCACTTCATTGCCTTCATCACTTAACCAAAGCTCAACGCTCTTATCACTCTCGGGATAATTCAGGCAGGCTTCAAAAGCGTTATCCAGCAGATTACCCACTACGGCGGCAAACTCGGTGCTGTCCAGCCCTTCCGGCAAATGGCGAAGCTGGCTGCCTGGGGTAATGTTGAGGATCAGTCCCAACTCCCTGGCACGCTGCCACTTACCGAACAGCAGCCCCGCGACCTGTCGGTCATCAAAGGAACCGCGCAGGAAATCAATTAAATCCTGCTGTGCCTGCGACTCGCCTTTCACCATCGCCAGCACCTGGTCGTACTCTTTCATTTGCAGCAGACCACTGAGCGTAGACATCCAGTTAAGGTGTTCGTGCCTTAGGGCGCGCAAGCTATCAACGTACTGTTTAACCTGCGTCAATTGCGCATTGAGCGCGCTGATTTCATCTTTACTACGAAAGCTGATAATCGCGCCTAACAGTTCATCGCCAGACCAAATCACCCCACGATTGGCAATCACGTTCAAACCGTTAAAAGTACACAGCACATCCTGCCGTTCTTGTTCGATGTGTTCGGTGAAAAAAGCGGCGGGATTCACGATGTCAGCGATAGGTTTACCCAGCCACTGTCGCCCCGGAGAGCTAAGGCCAAGCATTTTGCGGGCATTGCGGTTAATTGCCGTGATAAGCCCTTTGGGGTCAACAGCAATCAGCCCTTCGAATACCGAGCCAAAAAGCGCCTCCTGCTGGCGGACGACGCGGGCAATTTGCTGCGGTTCCATGCCCAACATCTGGCGACGAATATGGGCGGCAAAAAACCACGACAGCAGCAGCAAAATAACCAGAATCAGCACAAACACTCCCGCCAGCGGCAATAAAAAGTCGAGTCGCCAGCTATCTATTTTGCTGACCAGATACCCCAGCGACACCACCCCGATGACTTTCCCCTGCTCGTCAAAAATTGGCGTTTTGGCGCGCATCGCCAGGCCAATCGAGCCTTTGCCGGTAATAAAGTAGCTTTCACCCTTTTCCAGCGCGCCGGGTTTTGTCCACTGCATCGGCCGGCCGATTTGTTGAGGATTGGGATGATAAAGCCGGATGGAGTTGCGGTCGCCAATGACCACATAATCGAAATCAGAACCCGTTGCCATCTTGCCGACAATTTCGGACAGACGCTGACTGTCTCTGTTTTTTACCGCCTCAACCAGGCTGTCATTAGACGCAATAATTTTCGCCTGATGCATCGCCATATCACGCACATGGTTGGTCAGATAATCTTCAAAACTGGCTGATAAATATTGGCCAAGTGCCGCCATCAACAGGAGGGAAATCAGGAGGAGTAATAAAAAAATGCGTAGCGGAAAGGCAATACGACGTAGAAATCGAAACTCTTTCGCGGGGATTTTGCCAAACATTGCCATTCCCTTATTAGCACCTTAAATACCAGGCGAATGTAATCAATTTGTTTTCAAACGTGCCCATCAAAACGGCTCGAATCGTTACAGATTCCGTACATTAAATCAATTAAACAAATAAAAACCGCCACTCAACTCACACTGAAAATAATTAAGAAAATAAAAACCATTAAGTCTATTTAAACCACTTAACCCTTTGTGAAATATATCAAAATTAAAAAATCATTTTCTCCGTACGATCGTTAAATTCGCGCAACAGCCTTAACAATGTAGCGATGGGAATGATTGAAAACAAAATGTTATTCATTTGCGACAATCGGCAACACATTTATTTCAACAAGTTTCCACCCACGCAATTATTCGCGTGGCAAAAGGATTTTCATGTTCAGTAATACCGTATTAGCCCGGGTTAAACGCGCAGAAAATAAAAAGATGGCTGAGATTACGCGTTTTCTCCGTGCCAACTCGCTGAGCATCGATACCACGGTAGAAATCTTTATTACCCTAACCCGTGATGAACAGCTTATTGCCTGCGGGGGAATTGCCGGAAATATCATTAAGTGTGTCGCCATCAGTGAATCTGCCCGCGGTGAAGGTTTAGCCCTGACGCTCGCCACTGAATTAATCAATTTAGCCTTTGAGCGACAAAGCACCCATCTTTTTATCTACACCAAAAGTCACAACGAAGCGCTGTTTAAACAGTGCGGCTTTTATACTCTCGCCAGCGTGCCTGGCGTAATGGTGCTGATGGAAAATAGCGCCACGCGCCTGCAACGTTACGCCAGTTACCTCACCACACTGCGCCATGACGGCAATAAAATCGGCTGCATCGTGATGAACGCCAACCCGTTCACTCTCGGCCACCGCTATCTGATTCAAAAAGCGGCCGCACAATGCGACTGGCTGCATGTGTTTATGGTGAAAGAAGACACCTCGCGCTTCCCTTACGAAGACCGCCTCGCTCTGGTGCGAGCTGGCACCGCCGACATCGCCAAAATCACCGTTCATCGTGGCTCGGAGTACATGATTTCTCGCGCCACTTTCCCCTGCTACTTCATCAAAGAGCAGAGCGTGATTAACCACTGTTACACCGAAATCGACTTACAGATTTTCCGCCAACACCTCGCTCCCGCACTTGGTATCACGCACCGATTTGTTGGCACCGAACCCTTCTGTAAAGTCACCGCCGGATACAACGCCGATATGTACCAACGCCTGGCCTCGCCAGCCGATAGCTCCCCGCCCATTGAACTGGTGGAAATTGAACGCCTGCGCTATCGCGGGGTATCCATTTCCGCCTCCCTCGTGCGGCAATTGCTGGTGAAAAAAGATTTCGCAGCCATTGAGCACCTCGTCCCGGAAGCGACCCGAGAATATTTGCAAAACCTGCTTGCCACGCGATCAGAAAGCACCGCTGACAGGCAACCGGAACCCGCATTACAAACAGGTGAAAAATGAAAATTACCCGCCCCGCCGTCGCCGGCACGCTTGAATCGGGAGATGTGATGATTCGCATTATCCCGCTCGATACCCAGGAAATTGACCTGCAAATCAACAGCAGCGTTGAAAAGCAGTTTGGCGCCGCGATCCGCGCCACGCTGATGGAAACTCTCACGCGCTATGACGTGCGTGGCATTCAACTGAACGTGGATGATAAAGGCGCGCTGGACTGCATTCTTCGCGCACGTCTTGAAACGTTACTGGTTCGTGCCAGCGACGTTGGTGCTCTGCCGTGGGAGGAATGCCAGTGATTGCCCCTATCGCCCAGCAGCGGAAAACCCGCACCCGCCGCAGCATGTTGTTCGTCCCCGGCGCAAATGCTGCCATGGTCAGCAACGCCTTTATCTACCGCGCCGACGCGCTGATGTTTGATCTCGAAGACTCGGTGATTTTGCGCGAGAAAGACGCGGCGCGCCGCCTCGTCTACCACGCCCTACAGCACCCGCTGTATCAGGAAATCGAAACCATCGTGCGCGTTAACGCGCTGGACTCTGAATACGGTCTGGCTGACCTGGAAGCGGTGGTGCGCGGTGGTGCCGATATTGTTCGTCTGCCGAAAACCGACTCTGCTCAGGATGTTATCGACATCGAAACTGAAATTGCGCGCATTGAAACCCAGTGCGGTCGCGAAGCCGGAAGCACGGGCCTGCTGGCGGCAATCGAATCCGCACAGGGCATTACGCAGGCGGTGGCCATTGCCCATTCCTCACCCCGGCTTATCGGTATTGCGTTAGGCGCAGAAGACTATGTGCGCAACCTGCGCACCGAACGTTCGCCGGAAGGCGTGGAACTGCTGTTCGCTCGCTGCTCAATCCTTCAGGCTGCGCGCGCGGCAGGGATTCAGGCGTTCGATACCGTCTATTCCGATGCCAATAACGAAGCCGGATTTTTACATGAAGCGGCCCACATCAAACAGTTGGGATTTGACGGCAAATCACTGATCAACCCGCGCCAGATTGAGCTACTGCACAACCTTTATGCCCCGACGCGCAAAGAGGTTGACCATGCACAACGCGTCGTGGAAGCCGCCGAAGCCTCCGCTCGCGAAGGGCGCGGCGTCGTTTCGCTCAACGGCAAAATGGTAGACAGCCCGGTAATCGAACGCGCACGTCTGGTACTCGCCCGGGCAGCGCTTTCTGGCCTTCGTGAAGAATAAGGAATCACAATGACTCACACTCAACGACAGGAACGCCTCAACGCCTGGCAACGCCGCAGCGAAAGCGATATCCAGGCTTTCCAGAACGCGTCCAAACTGAACCAGCAAACGCAAAAGCCACGCGACAAAAAACTGTGCGCCTCGCTTGATGAAGCCATTCGCCGTTCCGGGCTACACGACGGGATGACCATCTCCTTTCACCACGCGTTTCGCGGCGGCGATCTGACGCTAAACACCGTGATGGAAGCTATCGGCCGGATGGGCTTTAAAAATCTGACGCTGGCTTCCAGCTCATTAACCGATTGCCATGCGCCGCTGGTCGAGCATATCCGCAACAACGTCGTCAGCCGTATTTATACCTCCGGGCTACGAGGCGAGCTTGCTGAAGAGATCTCTCGCGGATTGTTGGCCGAACCGGTGCAAATCCACTCCCACGGTGGCCGTGTGCAACTGATCAAAAGCGGCGAGCTGAAAATTGACGTCGCATTTCTGGGTGTCCCTTCCTGCGATCCCTTCGGTAACGCCAACGGCTACACCGGCAAAGCCTGCTGCGGCTCGCTGGGTTACGCGAAAGTAGACGCAGAAAATGCCCGCCAGGTGGTTTTGCTGACCGAAACCCTGCAGCCCTACCCGCACAATCCCGCCAGCATCCCGCAGGATCATGTGGATTTGATCGTTCAGATCGACCGCGTCGGCGATGCCGACAAGATCGGCGCAGACGCCACCCGCATGACCTCCAATCCTCGCGAGTTGTTGATTGCCCGAAGTGCGGCCGATGTGGTGGTGAACTCCGGTTATTTCAAAGAAGGCTTTTCCCTGCAAACCGGCACCGGCGGCGCATCCCTTGCCGTCACCCGTTTTCTGGAAGACAAAATGCGCAGCCGTGGCATTCACGCGGCTTACGCGCTGGGGGGCATCACCTCCACGATGGTTGATCTGCATGAAAAAGGGTTAATCAAAAAGTTACTCGACGTGCAGAGCTTTGACCGCATCGCAGCCGAATCGCTGGCGCACAACCCGAACCATATCGAAATTAGCGCCAATCAGTATGCCAACTGGGGTTCGAAAGGCGCATCTGTAGACCGATTGGATGTCGTCGTGCTCAGCGCACTGGAAGTGGACACGCGTTTTAACGTCAACGTGCTGACCGGTTCGGACGGCGTGCTACGCGGCGCCTCAGGCGGCCACTGCGACACTGCCGTGGCCGCCGCGCTGTCAATTATCGTCGCGCCGCTGGTTCGCGGACGCATTCCTACGCTGGTAGATGAAGTGACAACCTGCGTCACGCCTGGCTCAAGCGTCGATATTCTGGTCACAGACCACGGTATCGCCGTCAACCCGGCGCGCCCGGAACTGGCGGAAACCCTCAAAGAAGCCGGGATGAAAGTCGTCTCCATCGAATGGTTACGTGAACGCGCCGGACTCCTCACCGGAAAACCGCAGCCGATTGAATTTACCGACCGCGTGATTGCGGTGGTGCGCTACCGCGACGGCTCGGTTATCGACGTCGTTCACCAGGTGAAGGAGTAAACGATGCCGCTGTATCTTACCTCTGCAACCCACGCCGTTGTTACGGTGCCGGAAATTATCGCCAGCCGTGATGCACGCCAGACCCGCCAACAGTCCTGGCTGGACCGCCATGGTGTAACGCTGGTTTCGTTTACCATCGTTGCGCCTGGGCCTGTAAAAGACACCGAACTGACGCGACGTATCTTTAATCATGGTCTCAGGGAATTACGCCGCCTGGCAGAGCTTTCCGGCTGGGAAATCAAAAAACAGACTTGCCTGTCTTTAGCCACCGGGCCGGAAGGATTACTGGCAATAGATGCGCCAGCCATGAGTGTGAAACTGGCTACCATCGGGCTTGAGCAGTCGCACCCACTGGGCAGGCTTTGGGATCTGGATGTGCTCACTACGCAGGGGATAATTCTTTCGCGTAGCGACTTTGACCAGCCACCACGCGATTGCCTGATTTGCCAGCGTGCTGCCAGCCTGTGTACCCGTGAGCAAACTCACTCGCTTTCTGAGCTGCACGCCCGCATGGAGGCACTGTTAGATGCTGCCGAAAACGCTGCCCACGCTTGATGCCGATATCGTGGCGGGCTGCTGTGACCTCGCATGGCGCGCGATGCTGACTGAAGTCAACCTCTCCCCAAAACCGGGCCTGGTCGACAGCTTTAACTGCGGAGCGCACAAAGACATGGCGCTTGAGGATTTTCATCGCAGCGCCGAAGCCATCCGCCACTGGTTGCCGCGTTTTATGGAATCAGGTGCCCGTCACGCCAACCGTCCAGCACATGAATCCCTCGCGGACCTGCGCGTGATTGGCATGGGCTGTGAAGCCGATATGTTCCGCGCAACGGCTGGCGTCAACACCCATAAAGGCACCATTTTTTCCCTGGGATTGCTGTGTGCCGCCATCGGGCGCTTGTATCAGCAGCGGCAAGTTATTTCGCCAGCTGCTGTCGGTAAAACCGTCGCTGATTATTGCCAGGGTTTAACCGGTCGCGAACTGCAAAACGGCAACATCCAACAAACCGCCGGGCAACGCCTTTACCGGCAGATGGGGCTAACAGGCGCACGCGGAGAAGCCGAGGCGGGCTATCCGCTGGTGCTCACACTCGCCCTTCCCCATTACCGCACACGCCTGGCGGCAGGAAGTGACCCCGAACTCGCGTTGCTCGACACTTTGCTGGTGCTGATGTCCGTCAACAACGACACCAACGTCGCCTCGCGCGGCGGAAGCGCTGGCCTTCAATGGTTGCAACAACACGCCCAAACACTGTTACGCCGGGGTGGTATTCGTCAACCCGCCGATCTGAGCCACCTGCATGAATTTAACCAGCAATGTATCGAACGCAATCTCAGCCCTGGCGGTAGCGCTGATCTGCTGATCGTCACCCATTTTTTAAGCGAACTAATGCCTTACACACTCAACACAAATTAATAAAAATCCTTACTGGAGAATCAGTTATGTCTGTTTCAAAAGATAAAATATGGAAGTTACTGGCCCCGCTAGTGGTGATGGCCGTGATGCTGCTTATTCCAGTGCCCGACGGCATGCCTCCGCAGGCGTGGCACTACTTTGCAATCTTTGTCGCCATGATTGTCGGCATGATTCTGGAGCCGATTCCAGCAACGGCAATCAGCTTTATCGCCGTGACAATCTGCGTTATCGGTAGCAATTACCTGCTGTTCGACGCTAAAGAACTGGCAGACCCTGCATTTGACGCCGGGAAACAGGCGCTGAAATGGGGGCTGGCGGGCTTCTCAAGCACCACGGTCTGGCTGGTATTCGGGGCGTTTATTTTCGCGCTGGGTTATGAAGTCACCGGGCTGGGTCGCCGTATCGCGCTGTTTATGGTGAAATTCATGGGCAAGCGGACGCTGACGCTCGGCTACGCGATTGTCATCATCGATGTGCTACTGGCACCGTTTACCCCGTCAAACACCGCACGAACCGGCGGCACCGTATTCCCGGTAATCAAAAACCTGCCGCCGCTGTTCCAGTCCTTCCCAAACGATCCTTCATCGCGCCGCATCGGGAGTTATCTGATGTGGATGATGGTGATCAGTACCAGTCTTAGCTCCTCGATGTTTATCACCGGGGCGGCACCTAACGTGCTGGGGCTGGAGTTCGTCAGCAAAATTGCCGGTATCCAGATAAGCTGGATGCAGTGGTTTTTAAGTTTCCTGCCCGTGGGAATCATCTTGCTGATCGTCGCCCCATGGCTTTCTTATGTGCTGTATAAACCAGAAGTGACGCACAGCGCGGAGGTGTCTGGCTGGGCCAGCGGCGCATTAAAAGAGATGGGCGCGTTAACACGCAAAGAGATGATTTTGATCTGTTTAGTGTTACTGAGCCTCGGGTTATGGGTGTTCGGCGGTGAAATCATTGATGCCACCGCGGTGGGTTTACTGGCGGTATCGCTGATGCTGGCGCTGCACGTCGTGCCGTGGAAAGACATCACCAAATATCACAGTGCCTGGAACACGCTGGTGAACCTCGCCACGCTGGTCGTTATGGCAAGCGGCCTGAGCCGATCCGGTTTCATCGACTGGTTTGCTAATACCATGAGCTCTCACCTTGAAGGATTCTCGCCTAACGCCACGGTGATCGTGCTGGTTCTGGTGTTCTACTTTGCGCACTATCTGTTCGCCAGCCTTTCGGCCCACACGGCTACTATGCTGCCGATGATCCTCGCCGTCGGTAAAGGTATTCCGGGCGTACCCATGGAGCACTTGTGCATCCTGCTGGTGCTGTCCATCGGTATAATGGGCTGCCTGACGCCTTATGCCACCGGCCCTGGCGTGATTATCTATGGCTGCGGCTATGTGAAATCCAAAGATTACTGGCGATTAGGTGCCATTTTTGGCGTGATCTATATCAGCCTGTTGTTGTGCGTCGGCTGGCCGATTCTGGCCCTCTGGAGCTAACGGTAAGTCATTCTGGAAACAAGCGTCTCTGTGAGGCGCTTTTTTTATGTTTAAATATGATGACTTCTGGAAGCCCGAGCGAGAAAACGCATGAAAATGACGTGGCAAAACACGCTAATTCTGACCTCTTTACTGACCACCAGCTCCCTGCTGCAAGCGCAGCCGCTGACCGCCAGGCAATATGGCGATTTTGATCGTTATGTCCTGGCGCTATCCTGGCAAACGGGCTTTTGCCAAAGCATGCATGAACGCAATCGCAATGAGCCTGCCGAGTGTAAAACTCAGCAGGAACAAAATGATAAACGTGCCTTTTTGACGGTGCATGGTCTGTGGCCTGGTTTGCCAAAATCAGTGGCAGCAAGAGGTGTAGATGAAAAGCGCTGGATGCGTTATGGCTGTTCAACACGCCCGGTTCCTAACATGGCCGAGGTTCGCGGCTCGCAAAAATGCCAGGCAGCTGTGCCTGCATTAACCCCAGATATCGCCAGCCAGCTCGCCGGAGTCATGCCGGGCGCAGGCGGCCAGTCGTGCCTGGATCGTTATGAATTTGCCAAACATGGCGTCTGTTTTGGCTTCAACCCTAATGCCTATTTCGGCACCATGGTGCGTCTGAATAGTGAATTTAAACAAAGCGCTTTTGGAAACTTTTTGGCTGAAAACTACGGCAAAATCGTGACGCGAAAAGCCTTCAATAAAGCGCTGGAAAAAAGCTGGGGAGACGATGCGGTAAAAGCGGTAAAACTGACCTGCAACGGGAATCCGGCTTACCTGACTGAAATGCAAATCTCTCTGGATGCAGCAAAAATTAACGGCCCTTTAAACGAAGATTCATTCGCTAAACAGAAAAACCCAGGCAACTGCGCGAAGCAATTCCGCCTGGATGCGGTGGGTTATTAATCACCAAAGCGGTGGATGACGCCTGCGGCTTATCCACCCTACGTAACTCATTGGTGCCTTTCGTAGGTCGGATAAGCGCCAGCGCTATCCGACATTCAAGAATGCCCAGCCTCCCACTCTTTTACCATTTCATCCGTCACCTCTTTTTTGTAGCAAATCGGAGAATAACCGCCCTCTTTGCTCCATGCGCTACGGCCTCCGCACTGGCGACCATTTCTCATGCTGTTGTAAGGGCAAGGGCAATTGCCGGGATAGCCTTCTATTGAAGCGTCGATAATTTGCTGTTTGATGTCGTCTTTGTTTTGGCTGGCATTGACGGAAGTCACCATGCCAAATGCCATAGCCACTGCCATGATCAAACCAAAAAATGCATTCCATTTCATGCAAGAAGATCCTTGAAAATAAGATTTTATGTTCGATTCCGGACAAAATCTTACTCCTCTATTTTTTCCCTAATTCCGATCAATCTCACAAAATCAACAACTTAACATTAAGTTTAGCGCCGATGAATAATGACGTAACGGTACCAACAAACACTGAACACAAAAAACAATCAGTTCACTATTAGTTCCGGGTTTGTAGTCATATGCTTTGTTTATCAAAAGTGGAGGTGACTATGAACACAACAAAACGTTTTTTAATGCAGTTAAAAACGCAGTTCGAACGCGAAGACCAGGCGCACAAATTGTTAGGTTTGATTTGGCTTTCACCACAGCAACGTTATGAAATTTTGAAAGAAATTATGTTGCCGGTCGCGGCGAAATGAAAATAACTGAACGGCGGGTAAAACTGATTTACCCGCCGTATGACGCTAGCCTTTCAGAAACTCCAGCAAATCCGCATTGACCCGGTCTTTCTCCGTGGTGCAAATACCGTGCGAACCGCCTTCATAAACCTTGAAGATAGAGTCTGGCAATGTCGCCGCTGTGACTTTGCCGCAGGTCTCAAACGGCACTATTTGATCGTCATCACCATGAATCACCAGCGTCGGGATGGTCATTTTCTTTAAATCTTCGCGCAGGTCGGTTTCAGAAAACGCTTTAATGCAGTCGTAAAGCGCTTTAATCCCGCCCTGCATGCCTTGTTCTACAAAACTCTCTCTGACCCCTTCCGAGATTTCTGCACCTGAACGGTTGTAACCATAAAACGGCAGCGTCAGCTCTTTGAAGAAATCTGCGCGGTTGGCACGCACGCCTTCGCGGATACCATCAAACACGTCAATGGGCACACCGTTGGGATTGAAATCGGTTTTCACCATAATCGGCGGAACGGCGCTGATCAAAACCGCTTTCGCCACGCGACTCGTACCGTGACGCCCAATGTAACGGGCAACTTCACCGCCGCCGGTTGAATGCCCGACATGAATCGCATCTTTCAAATTTAAGTGCGCCGTCAGTTCGGCCAGGTCGTCAGCATATTGATCCATATGATTACCGTCCCAGGTTTGCGATGAGCGACCATGCCCACGCCGGTCATGAGCGATGACCCGAAATCCTTTCTGCCCAAGGAAAAACATCTGATCTTCAAACGCATCCGCCGTTAATGGCCAGCCGTGACTGAATACTACCGGTTGCCCTTCTCCCCAATCCTTAAAATAAAGAGAACTGCCGTCCTTTAACTTGAGTTTGTCGAAATGGCTCATGATATCTCCTGTTCAGGTGATGGTCGTACGATGTGCCCAATTGAAAGGTGCATATACAGCGTAATTCAATTTTCTCACCAGGCAGGTTTATTTACGGTCAGCAATTGTTCTACTGCGGCTTGTGAGGGTTTATTTCGATAGTTTGACCTTGCTCCCAAAATGTTAATAAACATGAGGTGGTCCATTCCCGACAGCGTTATGTTACCGATATCATGTTACCGGTATCAGCAATCTGGTGAATTATGCTTAAAGCCTTTTTCACTTATAAAGTCGGCGCAGAGGAAAACATATGACCGAACTTACAGCCCATTACGGTGCAGGAACCCTGCTAGGGATCGCAGCCTGTGCAGTTCTACTCCTGCTTATTCTCATCATGCGCTTTAAGGTGCATGCATTCTTAGCATTAACACTGGTGAGCGTTGTCGTAGCCCTGGTCACTGGCGTGCCATTCGACAAAATTGTCCCGACTATTTTGGGCGGTTTTGGTAGCACACTGGCGGGCGTTGCACTGCTGGTTGGCCTCGGAGCAATGATTGGCCGTCTGCTGGAAATTTCCGGCGGCGCAAAAGTACTGGCTGACACGCTGGTCGGTAAATTTGGTTCGCACCGCGCTCCGTTGGCGCTCGGCGTGGCTTCATTGCTGTTTGGCTTCCCAATCTTCTTCGATGCGGGTCTGGTCGTCATGCTGCCGATTATCTTCAGTGTGGCAAAACAGTTTGGTGGTTCCACGCTTAAATATGCGCTGCCTGCTGCGGGTGCGTTTGCCGTCATGCACGCCTTGCTGCCACCGCATCCGGGTCCGGTTGCTGCCAGTGAATTACTGGGTGCAAACATCGGCCTGCTGGTGATTGTCGGTCTGGTGATCGCGCTCCCAACCTGGTATCTCGGTGCTTACCTGTTTGGCCTGTACGCGGGTAAAAAATTCGAAGTACCTTTGCCTTCTTCTTTCCTCGGAAGCGTGGAAGCCGATCCTAACCACCAGCCGCCAGCGTTTGGTACCGTTTTATCCATCCTGTTACTGCCACTGGTTCTGATCTTCCTCGATACCGGCCTGAACACCGCGACCGTGCTCGGTTGGGTCAGCGCCGATAACATTGTGGTTCAGTTCCTGCGAATGTTGGGTAAAACCCCTATCGCCTTGCTGATTACCGTGTTCTTCTCTCTGGCAGTATTTAGCGGCCGCCATAGCCGCCAGCATCTGGAAAAAGTGTGTGATGGCGCGCTTGGCCCAATCTGCGGCATCATTCTGGTGACCGGTGCGGGTGGTATGTTCGGCGGCGTTCTGCGTGCAAGCGGCATTGGCGATGCGCTGGCAGGTATTTTGTCTGATACCGGTATGCCGGTGATTGTTGCCGCGTTCGTTATCTCTACCGCTCTGCGTGTGGCGCAAGGTTCGGCAACGGTTGCGCTGACCACCACTGCGGCACTGATTTCCCCGATGGTCGCAGCAACTCCTGGCCTTAGCCAGTTCGACCTGTGCTTTATCGTGGTGGCGATTGCCGGCGGCGCAACCGTGTTGTCTCACGTGAACGACTCCGGTTTCTGGCTGGTCGGTCGTTTCCTTGAAATGGACGAGAAAACCACGCTGAAGACCTGGACCGTGATGGAAACGCTTATCGGGACTATCGCCTTCCTGTTCGCTTTGGTCGGCAGCATTATTCTGTAAACGGTAGTTTGTGACTGATGTCACTTTAAACTATGGGCTAAGCTCAGTATCATCACTACAGACCAAACCCTCACTCTTACCGGTGAGGGTTTTCTTTTGTAAGGTCCTCATCAGGCATATGACTGCCTGCTATTTACACGGAGAGAAACGAGAATTATGTCCAGACCAGCCATTATCATTAATGAACTCGATGCCGAGCGTATTGACCGTTTGCTGGAGCAGCCACAATTTGCCAACCAGCCGGTAGCAACCGTGCTGAATGCCGAACTGGACAGAGCGGAAATGCGTAAGCCTGAAGATATTCCGGCTGATGTTGTGACGATGAACAGCCGCGTGAAATTCCGCGATTTGTCCTCGAAAGAAGAGCATGTGCGCACCCTGGTTTACCCGGCAAACCTGACAGACAGCGATAACCAGCTTTCTGTGATGGCGCCTGTTGGAGCAGCGCTTTTGGGTTTACGTGCAGGTGCGACGATTAACTGGACGTTGCCAAACGGCAACCAGACACATCTCGAAGTGCTAGAGGTGCAGTACCAGCCAGAAGCGGCGGGTGAATATCACCGCTAATGATGTATCCCCCTTCGTGCTGGAGGGGGAAGCGTTATGCTGAATCGCGTTGTACCAACTCCCCGGAAATAATAATCTTCTGCGGCGGTAACGTCGGCTCTTTAATCTTGTTCACAATCAGCGTTGCGGCTTGTCTTCCCGCTTCTTCACTGGATGCCGAAACATAGGTAAACCGTGGCGAAGTAAGATTAATGTTCATCATGTCTTCAAAACCAATTAACGAAACCTGCTGCGTCAAAAACACATCTTTACCGACGGTTCGCCCAACCTGCGCAATCCCATTCAGGCAGCCAATAATGGCCGAGGGGGAATGGCAAAGCATGGCGGTGATTTTGCTGTTTTTCTCAAGCAACTGGCGCGTTAAACGGGCCGCTGCTTCCGTATCATTTTCACAAACTGGCGCCCACTCTTCACGGAACGGTAAATCGTACTGCGCCAGCGCGTTGCGATAACCGAGCAAGCGTTCCTCGCGCATGAGATTTGCCGCCGTACCGCCCAGATAAGCGATATTGCGGTGGCCGCGATCGAGCAGATAGCGCGTCGCCTGGTTCCCGGCCTGGCGATTGTCTCGCCCAATCACGTCGCGATGGCTGCTCACCGTGGACTCCGCGATAATCACCGTCGGCAACGGGCATTCAGAAATAAGTGACGGAATCGAGGCTAAACGGTGGTTGGCATCCAGGTAAATCACCCCAGCCACACCTTGTTGCGTGAACGACGTTAAGCATTGTTGTAGCTGTTGCGTGTCATCCTGCGGATGGCCGAGAAACACCATATACCCTTGTTTCTCAAGGTAATGAACCACACTCGCCATCACATTAACGCAGAAAGAATCGTTAAAATCGCGGATGATCAGGCCGATGAGATTGGAGGTGCTGGAACGCAGATTCGCCGCCGCCACGTTGTGGACGTAGCCAAGCTGTTTAATCGCAGCATTGACCTTTTCGATGGTCGCCTCGGAGATCTTCCCTTTTTGGCGCAGCACTAAAGAAACGGTGGAGACAGAAACTCCAGCTAGTTGTGCCACATCAATAATATTGACCTTTTTCATCCCGTTCCTTTGCACCAAATATCCTTGTTATCAATACCATAAAGCCGCCGATAAACATATCGGCGGCTTTAAGGATGACGGGGAAATTATTTGCCAATCATTGTGGACATCGTCTGTGCGATAAACTGCGCTCGTGCACCGAATATCACCTGAATCCCTGAATCACCGACAAACACCACGCCGCGCGCACCGAGACTATTCAGGCCGTCTTTGTCGACACGCTCGCTTTTTTCCACTTCCAGACGCAGACGCGTGATGCAAGAACCGACGGAGTTAATGTTCTCCGCGCCCCCCAGCAGGCCGATAATATCCCCCGCCAGTTCGGTGTCCGTTTTGTCATTCGCGTTAGCGGTAACATCCGCACGGCCCGGCGTTTTCACGTCGAAACGGCGAATCACGTAGCGGAATGTGAAGTAGTAAATCAACGCCATTGGGATACCGACAATCACAGCCGACAGGAAGTTAGTCTGATAACCGTTGAACGAAGGCAAAATACCAAAGGAAATGTAGTCAATCATCCCTGCGGAGAACGACTTGGCGATATGCGCATGCAGCAAATACATACACATATAAGACAGTCCGGCCATAATCGCGTTGAACACATACAGAATTGGCGCAACGAAGATAAAGGTAAATTCTACCGGTTCGGTGATGCCCGTCAGGAAACAGGTCAGCGCCGCAGAGAACAAAATACCGGAGGCAATTTTCTTATTTTTGGTGTTCGCTTCATGGTACATCGCCAGACATGCCGCCGGCAGCGCGAACAACATCAACGGGAACTCACCTTGCATGAATTTACCGGCGTTGTGGTAGCTATCGCTGCTAAAGGATTTCACACCCTCCTCCAACATTTTGAACCAGATTGTCTGATCGCCGTGAATGACCTGGCCTGCGTTTGTGGTGTATTCACCAAACGAATACCAGAATGACGGATACCAGATATGGTGCAAACCCAGCGGGATCAGCGCGCGTTCAACCAGCCCAAAGATAAACGTGGAAAGTGCCTGATTGTCTCCGTTGACAATTACCGACAGCGAATCAATCCCCGACTGAATGTATGACCAGACCCACGGCAGCGCCATACCCAGCAGGAACGACAGGAAAGCGGTCGCGATAGCCACAAAGCGCTTACCCGAGAAGAAGCCGAGGAATTCAGGCAACTGCATGGTGTGGAATTTGTTGTAGCACCACGCCGCCAGAATGCCGGAAATCAGGCCGCCAAATACCCCCATCTGCAGGGTCGGAATACCGACCACCATGGCGTATTTTCCACCCGCTGCCGCCATTTCCGACGTGATGTGTAAAACGGTGCCGATGGTAACGTTAATGATAAACACCGACACCGCCGCCGAAAGCGCAGCAATACCAGATTCCGCCGCCAGGCCGACCGCCGAACCAATGGCAAACAGCATCGGCAGGTTGTCGAAAATCACCCCGCCCGCGTTCATCATTAACGGTAAATGGAATTTATCGCCAAAGGCCAGCAACAGACCCGCAGCCGGTAGCAATGAGATAGGCAACATTAATGCGCGGCCTATCATCGACAACTTAGATAACGATTTTGTAATGCTGGATAACAAACTCATAGACAATCCCCCGGTGTTGACGCCGCTATCGCGTTTTCTGAATTTACGCGTTTTTATGCTAGGTAGAACGTTCTAGTAGAACGTTCTACCTATACTGGCGAAACGTTTTTTGTCCGGCAACTAAAATCTGAGTTGTAGCCATACTGTTATCGAATATTTGAAGTTGCGCAGGTTTTAACCTGCGCAACTGTGGGGATTTAGCGAAGATTTTTACGCAGAACGAAAATTAAAAATGCCATCAACAAACCCGGCAGCCAGACCCACTGAATTTCTGACCAGATGACGGCCTGCCCGCTCGGCTGGAGATAGCGTGAAAGCGCAAAAGGTGCGACACGAATTACCTGCCAGGGGGCAAAAAAGCGTTCATCTGACCACGGCCACAACCAGCCAACACCTTTGCCACCGGTCGTTACCGAGTCCAGCAAACTATGCGAGAGCAGCGAAACGGTCAGGAATAACCAGACCCGCACGATGCCCGCCCGGAACCAGCGATAACCGAATAAACACAGCAAAGGCACCACGAACGCAAACAATAATGAGTGAGTGAAACCTCGATGCCCAAACGCATTGCCATATGTCACGCCAAATTTGAACGCCAGTACGTCAGCATCAGGCAACATCGCCAGCACAATGCCGCCAAGCAACAAACGCGGTGGAATAATTTTTTTGCCAAGCCCCAATCCTAAACAAATGGGAACGGCTGCGTGAGTAATTATGGTTGGCATAAGTTGCGTAGGTTTATGAGTGAGAAATGCAGAATAGACCAGATTGGCCAAAAAGAAACGGCCCGTGAAGGGCCGGTTTCGGTGAGAAATTACGCTTGAACCGTAATGCTCAGACTTTCAAAAACCACCGTCTGACCTGCAACGATTTTGCAGCGTTTGCGGGTTTCAACAACACCGTCAACTTTCACCAGACCTTCGGCAATCACCGCTTTCGCCTGTGCGCCGCTTTCACACCAGCCTTCCAGCTTCAGCAAATCGCATAATTCAACGTGTGGGTGTTTACCTAATGAGAAGGTCGTCATATTACTCTCCATCGACATCATGATATTCCTCGCAAGCCTGCAAGGTATTCTGGATAAGAGTGGCGACGGTCATTGGGCCAACGCCACCCGGAACCGGCGTAATATACGAGGCTTTGACGGCGGCTTCATCATAATTTACGTCGCCAACCACTTTGCCGCTCTCCAGACGGTTAATACCAACGTCCACGACAATCGCCCCTTCCTTGATCCACTCACCCGGAATAAAGCCAGGCTTGCCAACCGCGACGATAACTAAATCGGCGTTCTCGACGTGTTGACGCAGGTTTTTGGTGAAGCGGTGCGTGACGGTTGTGGTGCAACCCGCCAGCAGCAGTTCCATACTCATCGGGCGACCTACAATGTTGGATGCGCCAATCACCACGGCGTTCAGGCCGTAAGTATCAATGCCGTAACGCTCAAGCAGCGTCACGATACCGCGCGGCGTACAAGGACGCAGACGCGGCGCACGCTGGCACAGGCGGCCTACGTTGTAGGGATGGAAACCATCCACGTCTTTATCCGGGTCAATACGCTCCAGCACTTTTAC
This sequence comes from Buttiauxella sp. BIGb0471, assembly GCF_024807715.1. Lineage (NCBI taxonomy): Bacteria > Pseudomonadati > Pseudomonadota > Gammaproteobacteria > Enterobacterales > Enterobacteriaceae > Buttiauxella > Buttiauxella sp. BIGb0471. Next base: position 57,224 of record NZ_JANUEU010000002.1, on the reverse strand, counting down.
GTTGTCGATTCCTGCAGGCAACGGTAACTGCACCAGAATGCCGTCGATTTCGTTATCCGCGTTGAGCGTATCAATCAATTCAAGAAGTTCTGCTTCGGAAGTGGAATCCGGCAAATCGTAAGAGCGGGAAATAAAGCCCACTTCTTCACAAGCCTTACGTTTGCTGCCCACATAAATTTGCGATGCAGGGTTCTCGCCAACCAGTACAACAGCGAGTCCAGGAGCACGTTTTCCAGCGGCAATTCGGGCTTTTACTTTTTCAGCAACTTCAAGCCGTACCTGCTGCGCAATCGTTTTACCGTCAATAATCTTTGCTGCCATCAGTCAGAGGATTCCGTCTGTAATCAAAAAGGAGGGGGATTGTTTCTATTTTGTCAGAAGCCAGGCTCGCTGTCAGGCATTGTTAAGCCTTTATGCTCAAATGTCCGGCAGGTGATTGAAAAGCCATTGACTCAGAAGGTACTGACCGTATAATCCGAGTCCGCAATGCTTCCGAAAGGAATACAGTGCGCCCTTAGCTCAGTTGGATAGAGCAACGGCCTTCTAAGCCGTAGGTCACAGGTTCGAGCCCTGTAGGGCGTACCATTTAAAATCAATGAACTTCGCAAAACCCCTCACTAAAAACCACGCATCCAAATAGTTTATGTAACGGCTGGTGTAAGTAAATTTTCTCAACGCCCATCAACATTAGCGTGGCTTAGCCAGCATTCCCGGATAGTACTTAGCGATGATGTGATTCATCCTTTCAATCAATTCCAGGCGTTTAAACGTCAAAATGCCACGCTCAAAGGTACTAAGAACGGTGTGGTATCTCGTTTAAGTCCCCTGCTTTAAGTCGCGTCTTTATTCATCATTTTATTCCTGTTAAAGAGGACCATGTTCGGCGAATGAGAATATTTGCCTGCCGCCGCATTAAAGTACAGGGCGCGTTTCATGGGCATGCTGGTGTTTCTCCATATCAAATCTCCTTAATGCCTGGTTGATTTTTTTGTCTGTAGAATCGATAAAAAATGCTGATAACCATATGAAACATTTTAATAATGACCAAATGTGATGCAATTCGTAATGACCTTTATTTAGGGATGAGATATAACGTGCTTCGAAAAAAATTAACATTCTCATAACGTTGTTAAGGTTAAGCAAATGAAGCAAGTTGGCATTGTCGGTTGGCGAGGAATGGTAGGTTCTGTTTTGCTACAGCGCATGGTCGAAGAGAGCGACTTTGACGATATTTCTGCGCATTTTTTCAGCACTTCCAGTGCAGGTTCAGCCGGTCCTGTCATTGGTGGCGTCAGCTATACACTCAAAGATGCTAATTCCATTAGTGCGCTGGCCGAAATGGACATCATCATAACCTGTCAGGGCGGGGATTATACCAAAGCGATATATCCTGCTTTGATTAACCATGGCTGGAAAGGCTACTGGATTGATGCGGCCTCAGCGCTGCGGATGGATGAAAAAGCCTGCATTATTCTCGATCCCGTCAATCGCACAAATATTGACTGTGCAGTCAAAGATGGAATTAAACTTTTTGTCGGTGGCAACTGTTCGATAACGCTAAGTCTTATGGGGCTGGCCGGGCTAATAAAGGCTGATTTGATCGAATGGATGAGTGTGATGACCTATCAGTCGGCATCCGGTGCGGGTGCTAAATATGTTCGGGAATTAATCGCTCAAAGCGCTTATATAAGCCAACATTTGTCCTCCGATGAGCTGGCATCATCAGGTTCAGTGCTTCCTTTAGTCAATAAAGTCAGTGAGCTAATTAACAGTGCTGACATGCCAATTCAGAATTTCGGCGCGCCTTTAATGGGCAGCATCATTCCATGGATTGACAGCGATTTAGGGGATGGAAATAGTCGCGAAGAATGGAAAGGTGAGGCAGAAACGAACAAAATTCTTGGTCTTTCTCCCGGTACGATCCCGGTAAATGGTTTGTGTATACGGGTCGGCGTGATCCGGTGCCATAGTGCTGCAATAACCCTGAAGCTCAAACGTGAAGTCAGTGAAGCAGAATTTGCGGAGCTAGTGACGCATTCCCACCCCTGGGTTAACTATGTGCCAAATAACAAGGAAGAGAGTGTCAGTAAATTAACCCCTGCATTCATTAGCGGTTCTCTCCAGGTGGGTATCGGTCGCTACAAGAAAATGGCGCTCAACAATGAGCCAGTCTATTCAGTTCTGACTGTAGGCGATCAGCTATTGTGGGGAGCGGCGGAACCTTTGCGTCGCATGTTGAATATTCTTCTTGGCAGAGTTTGATTCATTTTATTTAGGCAAAAGCACCTGCTTACAGGTGCTTTTAACATTCAGCTCATGCGATTCAGGATGTTAATAAAAATAATGAACAGGATGACTTATGACGACTAAGCCCGCCGCTGAAATCTGTGCGACACCGGGTCTATTCCAGACGCTAAAAACTTTCCCTGCAACAGTCCATGCATTGCTCTTTTTTACGCTCATTATACGGTTTAGCTATTTTATGGCATGGCCGTTTATTGCGGTGATCATGACGCAGAATTACCACATGTCACCTATTGCCATTGGCGTGGCAATGACCAGCAGCGCGCTTTTCTCCGTCGTGCTCGGTATGTATGGCGGGCAGATTTCGGACAGGCTGGGACGACGGGTTATTCTTCTGCTGGGCTGTGGGTTTTCTGCTGTGGGATATATGACCCTGGCGCTGGCTACCGGGATGGGGTTGTTTATCACTGGCCTGATGATCATCGGCGTTTGCTTTGCCTGGGTTGATCCCCCGGTGCGTGCACTGATGAGTGATTTGCTTGGTGACCGTCGTCGTCGTGCACTTGCCCTTCAAATGCGCTACTACCTGATCAACGTCGCAGCGGTGTTTGGCCCGCTGGTGGGGATAGTCTTTGGCCTGACATCTCAGAAGGGGACGTTCCTGATAACCGGGCTGACCTATCTGCCTTTTTTCGTCTACGTGCTGCTGTTTATCCCTGCGGGTAAATTGCTGAGCGAGAAGCAAAGTGGCAGCGGTCCAGCGATTAAGCTGCATCAGGTGATGAGTATAATCGCCAGGGATAGAATCTACATTGCGGCTCTGCTGTGCAGCATTTTGTGCAGTGTGGTATTTATCCATTACGAAGCAGTATTGCCCCAGTACCTACTGCTACTGGACAGCAATGCGGCGGTTAAGCTCATTACCCTGATACTGGTCACTAATGCCTGCACGGTTTTGGTGTTTCAGACTTTTATCATGCGCTTTCTGGCCCAAATCAGCCTGCCAAAACGCATTCTTCTGGGGGGCGCAATTTTCGCATTCTCGCAGCTATGCTTTTTTGCCATACGCTCGACGGATATTTGGGTATGGCTGACGGTAACCGGCGTATTCAGTATGGGGGAAGCGATTCTGATGCCGAACCTGAACATTTTGCTCGATCAGTTGGCCCCGGCAGAGCATCGCGGAGCCTACCTTGGTGCATCAACGCTGTCGACGCTTGGGCTCGCTGTCGGGCCGTTAATCGGTGGTGTGATGCTGGCGATGACCGGGGCGGGGGTATTTATCGGCACTGCTTTGCTCAGCCTGCTGTTGTGCGTGATTATTTACGCCTGCAGGATCAACATGCTGGTACGACTGCAGGATTAATAATAAGGGGCAACGGGCGGCAGGGAGCAGGACTACGCTGCAACTTGCCGGTTCGCTGGGCTGCAATGATGGCGTAGAGACTCAGTGGGCTGAACCAGGAATGGACACCTAATGACTTTACCGGGGTGAATACCGGTATACAGACTGAGACAGCCCCGTGAAAACAGTGAGGGTGGCTGCCTTCATTGACTTTACTTCTGTGGCCCGTATCAGTACTTATTAAACGCACGTATCGCCGCACAGGGTAACGATTTCCACAGTAATTGATCGCAAAACCCGAAAATAAGAGCTAACGCGCCAGCGGTTTTTCAAATGTGACACGCAGATTCTTACTGTTAAAAACGATTTAGCATTTACATTGTCAATTATCAAATAAATATATTGGATTGTTACTTTTCTTAAAATCCTTCAAGAACATTAATAATTCACAATCATTTTTGAGGCCAAACTTATTCATAATCAATCTTTTATGTGAACTAGCTGTTTTTATGTTAATACTTAACTGCTTTGATATACTAAAAATATCACTACCTCGCAACAGAGATTTCGCAATTAAAATCTGTTGAGGTGTCAGAGTACGATATTTGCATTGTAAGCATTTGCTGCCAGTAGATATTACAGGGTTAGCTTTAACATCCTTCCATGCAATACTGATTTTTTCACTGACGCTATGCAATGACTCAGACCGTGAAATAAAGATAGTATCCTTAATGCACAGCGGCAATCCATTGTGGTGCGGGTTTTTTTTGTCATCGTAAATACCAATTATCAGACCTGGCCTTCTGCGAAATTTTAATGCAGGGTGACAGATAAATTGTGCGCCCGCATTAAACTCCTTTACGATTATGTCCGCTTGCAGAACATTTTGTTTTGTTAAGCTTTCAACTTCAATCGAAGAGTTTTCTACATGGTAGAATAAATTCTCAAGAAACAACTCAAAACCATTCCTATACAGTGTGTTTGAGTCCTCAATGACAATTTTTAACATGATCAGTCCTGGTGGTGTTATAAAGTTATATTTGTTGAAGATATGTCTGTAAGGGCCGTCACCATTGCAAGGGTAAATGCATACTCTCTTATTGGAATATTGGGTTCTTATTTCAGAATCAATTAAATTCTTAGTCCATATTTAAAATGGGCTGTTAACTATTAAAATTGTTTTATCAGCGAGTATCATGAGGCTAAAGCCTACAATTCCTACTGCTGTCATCATTATTTCCCAACCCCTGGGCATATCGCTCAACCCACGCAGTGGAATCTTCACCGCCGTGTGGGTTGAGTCCGATTATTGATAGGTAAAGTTCACCAACACACTGCTGGATACCCGTCCCGCGCCAACACTGCCGACGTCGGTATACAGGCGAGCCGCCAACGGGAAGGTTGCGGTCCTGGCCACGTCATCAACATCGACCGTCATGCTGTTGCCATTTGACAACACCGCGTTGTGGTCGGCATCTTTTGCCATTTGAATCGCCATATTAACTGCGGCGGTCGAGACCGGCTCAGTATTAGCGAACAACGAACCACCGGTACCCGTCGGTGTACCGGAAAACGTAACGGTACTTTGGCTGGTTCCAGCCGGACAATTTGTCAGATTGAGACTGAAGCTTTTCCAGTCTCCGGTATCGCCAGCATTCTGAAAATGAGTTCTTCCCAGCGTGCCAAGATCAACTTCCTGCCCCCCAGCCAGCATCGGGTTAACAGTACAGGATGCCGCAATAACCCTACCGGTGATTGTCACATCAGCAGCTTTTGCTGCTGTGCCCGGCAGGGCAGCGAGGGCGGGAAGTAGCATGTTGAGAAAAAACACACGTTTTAACATGAGCAGCTCTCCTGCCAGGTCATGGCAAATCAGTTGTAGGTGAAGTTCATCAGTACGACAGTATTGATATCCCCTACGCTACCATTCCCAGGCGTACTATAAGGACGCGCCTGCAGGTCGAAAGTGGCATTTTTGCTACCGTCCACATTCACTGTCATCGTGCTGTTTTTGCCTTTGTCGGCCACGGTGCCAGAGCGGTTTTGTACCTGCACAGACACGTTGGTTGCATAACCCGTACCGGTGGTGTTGGCATATTTGGCCGCATCAGATACATCTGCCGTGCCGTCAAATGTCGCGGTGACAGAAGAGGTTCCCAGCGGACAGTTGCTCAGGGTCACGTCAAACGTTTTCCAGCCACCAAAAGAGTTGGCGGGGTTCAGGGTTGCAGCAGTAACATCAGGCATTGTGACCGTGTAGGCACCGCTGTTGTTAATAGTACAGGCCGCCGCGATAACTTTACCGTTAATAGTAATGGTGGTATCAGCCGCATGCGCGGCCAGAGAACAGGAACCTACCACCAGAGCAGCAATCAGTCCTTTAGCAAACTTATTCATTTTAAAACTCCTTTATATAATTAACTGCCTGAAAGGCAAGGGTCACTTCTAATGAAATTAGTTATAAACAATGGTTGCATAGGCAATCGAATTAACAGCCCCTACTTCAACATTATCGGTTAAGGCATAATATCGGGCCGTCATCGGTACGGTAACGCTGCCATTAATCGTTCCCAGATTGAGAAAATTGCCCGGCGTTGTGGGTACCGGCGTATTATCTTTTAATATCTGCACTCCAACACTGGCCGCATTGGCATCGCCACTGAGATTACGGAATACCGCATTAGCGTCATCCGCAATATCACCGCTGAAAGCCAGGGCTATATTACTGGCAGATGAGCACGTCAATGGAATATAGAAGGCTTTATCTTTACTGGTATTTCCCAGAGCGGCCAACTGGGATGTATTAGTATCTTCAAGATTTACCGTAATTGCCGACTGAGTAATGGTGCATGCCGGTACCGTGGGTACAACAATAATAGGGGTCCCCAGATACAATTCAAACCACGGTACGTTATTAATTGAGGCACTCATAACGAGCTGTGGACCAAAAGTTCCTGGTTCTATTGGACCTGTTTTTATAAACTCTAGAGTTGCCGTCCCTCCGGCTACTCCTGGATCACCAACTGGCATTGCTGTTGTTAGCGGCCATGGGTTTTGCAATTTAGGGGCCCATCCATCAGTTATCCGCCCTCGATAGGCTATCCCCGGAATGGTCGTGGGATAAAGTCTCCCATCAGGCACCCCATCCCCCAAAAGGATAAATGTTCCCCATGCTGTATTATACGCAACGGGGCAATCACCGAGGGATGAAAACGGAGGCCAGGTCAAGTTGGCAGTTGCCACCACACTTCCTATTGCCAGCGTGGGGTTTAAATTAATTTGTGTAGGAGCACTCATGGTTTGACGAAAAGGTGTACAAGCCTCTGCCGACGTCACCACTGACATATTCACCACACCCGCCATCACTGCCGTCATGAACAGCCCTAATGCTTTTTTCTTTTTAAGAAAAGCGGTGATACAAATAAATTTCTTCATATTTATTCCTCATAATCAATGGCGACAGATCATCGGCACTGACCATTTAAATTTGCTATGCCGCTAATTGCTTTTGGCAGACTGTACAAGACGGTACAATGTTCATCGGTTCCAGCACCCCATTTCACGTTCAACTGGCCGTTTTGCGCCAGCCCAGTGAGATACGCCTGCCCTGCATCCCCCACAATAAAGCCCTCTGCACCCCGGGTGTCCTGGCTGGTCACAATGGCGCCGAAAGGTACTGGCTGGCCGTTTGTGCGGAGCAACGTCATCAGTACCCGGTAACCGACGCTGGTCTGATACGTTGCTTTCACCACGGCACCCCGCGTTGGTATAACGGTTTGAGTCGTGATGGCCACTTCTGTATCGTCACCGAAAGTCTGGGTATTGAGCGTGAGATCATTCTTACGATATGGGCTGGCATACGGCACCACGGCATAGCCACGGAAATCCGTCTTCACCCCAGTCTGGCCTTGTACGCTGACACCTTTTGCTTCCGGGGCAACCACCAGAGCCACGGTTTCACTCATTGGCTGGCCAAATGTCACGCCGTTCTCATGGGCGATAATCCCGCCCTGCGCACCGTAGTTCAGGCGCTGGCTGTTATGGTCATAGGTGTAGCCGCCATTGATTTCACCGTAGGTCGCACGCCAGTCGGTATTCACAGCCCCGTTGTTACCTTGCCCCTGTGAACCATAACCCTGCTGCACATTCCAGCTCAGGTTGTTGTCTTGCAGCGTAGTCCCGCCGACACTCACACTATTGTTGGTATTACCGTCCTTGCTGGTATTGAGCATGTAGTTGGCGTAGGTGGTTGAGGTCTTATCGCCAAACAGCTTGCTCAACGGAATACTCACATTAAAGGCAAAGAGCTGATCTTTATCGTAAATACGTCCACTTCTGTGCGAACCGGAACCGTAGTTCACCGTCGAATTAAGGTTATAGGTATAGCTCAGCCCATAACTGATACCGTTCCGGGAGTTGTTATAACTGGCGGTGTACGACTCCATACGTCGGTCAGTATTCCAGTAATCTTCTCGCGCCGCTGTCAGGCCGAGGTTGCCGCCACCTTCCCATAAATTCTGTGACACAGTGAGTTCGGCACGGTTTCTTCGGCGTTCCTGCAACTGATACGTGTTGCCATCAGTGTAGGTATCCAGCACTTCCTGCATGCCCCAATAGCCGTCCGTCGCATAGCGGTAGCCGGCAATGGCAAAGTTGGTGCCGGTCTGAACGAAGTTTTTGCTGTAACGTACGCGCCAGGACTGACCGTTCTCTTTATCCTGATTTTTTTGCTTCGCCCAGGACTGGGTAACATCTACAGACAACGCCCCTAATTCCCCGAGGTTTTTGCCCAGCCCCATCGCCAGTGACTGGTATTTACTGGCAAATTGCCCCCCGCCATAGACGGTGTATCCCCAAGGCAAGCCGTAAATCACAGTTCCTTCGCTCAGCGGAGTCTGATCCACGCTGTTGTCATAGGAGCGGTATACGCCGCTAGTGACGGCATATTTCAGGCGCCCTTCACGCTGCATGACTGGCAGGGAAGCATAAGGGATCACCAGTTGCTGCTCGCTGCCGTCAGATTCCTTGATCGTCACATACAGATCACCCGCACCGCCGGTGGGGTACATATCGGTAATCTCAAAGCTGCCCGGTGCCACATAGGTCTGGTAAATCATATAGCCGTTCTGGCGAACAGTGACCTGTGCATTGGTACGGGCAATCCCGCGTACCATCGGCGCATAGCCGCGCAGGCTCTCCGGCAACATGTCGTCGTCAGACGCCAGTTGAGCACCACGAAAAGAGATACTGTCAAACACGTCCGCCGCAGTGGAACTGTCCCCGACGGTGAACTGGCTTTTCAGGGCGATAATATCGCGCTGTGCGTAGGTATAAACCGTGTCCCAGTGATTCTCGGCTTTGCCATTGACACCGCCGTTGTCGGACCGACTCCAGGTGGTGTAGTTGCGCAGACGCCAGGCGCCGATATTGATACCGGGGCGCAGGTTGACGTATTGGCTGTTGCTATCGTTGCCCTGGCCACTCTTAGCGTAGTTATTAGCACCACTCACGCTGTAGTTCAGCAATACTGCCGGGATACCCTGATCCCAGAGCTTTGGGTCAACCCAACCACGGGCCGAGTTGCTGACAGCCGTTTGTGGCAAGCTCAACAACAATTGCAGGCGTTCAAAACGAAATTCACTATTCGCCTGGGGGATCGCGGTCAGATTGGCGCAGGTATTTCCCGGCGCGCCAAGCTCCGGGTATTTTTTAACTAACACTCCCCAATTCGCTAAATCATCAACCGGGATACAGGGTTGCAGTGCATCGCTACCCTTGGCGTCCCTGGCCATACGAAATTCAACGTTACGCGTTTCCATCTTTTCGTTGTTGAGAAACACATCAACACGATAGGTGCCAGGCATCTGACCCCCTTTATCTTCAAAAGATGAAAGGTCAATGGCTTTTTGCCCTGGTGCCCCCAGTTCCAACAGTGCGGGGTCAAAGTAATCTCGCGCCTGCGCAGTCATCATTGTCCCGGTAAGCAGCGCTACCTGAGCCGCCACAAAACAGGCTACCCGGCTTAAACGTGGCCATATGCGGCCTTTATTATTGTTCATCCTTAACACTCCATTTCCACGTAAGCCTTTGATTCTTTTCACTCATGAATACGCATGCTCAGTATTAATGTTCTGCTAGTGCCCTGTTGTATGCTCAGCACCGGTACCACCGTAGTCACTGATAAGCTTCCAGCTCACCGGCCCACTCACGTTAGCGGGTGCAGTAAAGGTGGCCTGGGCCATCGGCAGTACGTAAGTAATGTCTTTGATTTCACGCCCCCCCACTTTTACCTGCTGGAAATTCATCACGAATGGAGTCGGGTTATTAACGGTCAGGCGAGTACCACTCTGTGACCAGGTCAGTTTGTTGGTCACCTCCTCTGGTGTGCCTTTTAAACCCTCAGGGCGATACAGCAGTTTGATGCGGGTCTTAACCGCAATCTGTAGGGTATTGGTCCCTTCATTTTTGCTACCCGCCGGGATGGATTTGATGTTTAACCAGTAAAAAGACTCGCGATCTTCGGGCAAACTAGCGCCGGTACGAACAATACGTAACAGGTTTTGCTGATTCCCTTCCAGACGGAATAATGGCGGGGTCACAATAAAGGGGGCTTTCTCAGCGCCACCATTTTGGGTTTCCGCCCAGGACTGGATGAGATAGGGGTTGGTGTCAGTGTTAGTGACGTTCAGTGAAGCCTCCTTCTTTCCGCCGTTGTAAATCAGACGAGTGCCGCCGATGGTTACACCACCAACCTCAGCCGCCTGCGCCAGCGCACCGCTCAGTAATAAGGGAAGGCAGAGGGCTTTAAACCAGGTATTCATAACAATGCAATACTCCAAAGAAGGCGGGCCAACCAAAGTCGACCCGCGGAAATGCCTTCCCAATACGGGATAAGGATGAGAAGGCAGTTCTGATTAGTTGTAAATGATGGTGAAGTTACTGGTAGCGTTAGCTGGGCCTGCAGTCACTGTTGCAGCAGTTGCATAGTAACTAGCTTCGAAGTCCAGGTTATTGTCACCAACGGTCAGCGCGTAAGATGAAGAATCTGTCTTCATTGGCACGACAAGATTGTTCTTATCCTTCAACTGAATACCCACGCCAGTCGCCACACCAGTTTCCTGAGTCAAAGCCAGAAGTGTGTTAACGTTGCTGTCTGCTGTACCGTCAAATCTTACCTTTGCGGAAGTCATGGTAAGCGGGCAATTTTTCAGTGCAATGGTGAAATTGATCGCCGCTGCAGTAGAACCAGCTCCCTTGAATGCTTTGCTGGACACGGTACCCAGAGTTACTTTCAGCGGGCTAGACACGTCGTTGACGACAGTACATGCGTCATCGGTAATAGCACCAATAAAGTTGATTTTACCGTCATCAGCAAATGCAGCAGTAGACACAGAAGCAATGATAGATGCAGCAATAATTAATTTTTTCATGGAAATAATCCTTTGTTTAAATGAAATACAACTTATTATTCAGCGAAACGATCCATTCGCTTACTGAATGAGGTGAGCCAATTTCTTCATGAGTGTTAAACACGTTCTGAAGATACGCTCGTGAATTAAGTCAAAAACTTCCATGCTTATGAGCTTGTAATTTATAATTAATACAGCCCACACTTCATCCTCAGGAATATTACCTAAAATCTAATCCTATACTTTCAAGAGAAAAACATCTTATTGGCAATTCACATCAGAATAGAAGTCTTTGTAATATCTTCTGGAGTGTATTATCCACAGTGGTCTGAGTTGTTCAACATGCTTTGAGTTCAAATATGCATCAAAAGTCTTTTTTTACACTGAAGGTATTATTTTACCCCCTACCCATGCCTGCATTGTTATAATATACAAATCATAATGCCTCTTATATAATTATGCATATCGTTAATTATTGCCGACAAACAAGAAGGTATTTTACTCTTTAGAACTTCCTTATTAACTCTTGTCAGGCAAACATTTAGCGATGTGTAATAATTGGGTGGTTCACCACTCAATTAATGAGAGCATAAAAAGGGCACTATTCAATATATTGCATTTAGCAGAACGTTAAAACTTTTTTGGTAAAGAGTTGATTTTTATAAGCAATCCATTTCTAATATCTATATAGCCTCCCATTTTCAATGATGAAAGGGTTTTCATTATTCCGCTACGTGAAAGCAGGCTCCGCTCTTGAATATATTCCAGCGCGGTCGTAGTGGCCCTGACGTCAAAGTTTTCCATGCTCAACGAAGTCAAGAAATTACAAATCAACTCATAATTACTAATGCCGACCATTTCCCGCTGATATTCGCAAAACCTCGTTGCGGAAAGCATTAACATACGGCAAACGTTTTTCCACAGGTTTTTGGACTCTACATGGCAAAAAAATTCATCCACCGACAATATACCATACTCAACATCGCCTCTCGCCAACAGGTGCATATACGATTTCGCAAGAAAAATATCATGCAATCCGACAATACTGGGTGTTCTTATCGTTGATAACACCAGTGAGTCCTGGATTCTTTTAGCTACACATGTTCCGCTGTATAGCAGAAAACAGACTCTTTGATCATTCTGTTCGAGATAAAAACGTTGCCCAATACGCCCTTGCTTTATTTGAACCAAGGGTTTTATCGACGTTAAAATCTCTTCAACTGCAGCTAGCGCCGTTGTTCGCTCTGTCACTTTACTTAAGTCATACATACTATTTGCTCGAATGAACTATAGGATACCGTTATTGATATTAAAAATTAGCGCAGGGTGATAATACCAATAATACCGACCAGGTACGTTTGATGATAAACGGAAGTAAATCTATAAAATCATCAACCAATTAATACTTTCGATAAAATTAATAAACCTGTTAAAGGTTATTATGGTAACAAGATAGGTAACTTCGTCACCTTCGCTGATAAAGTAAAACATTACTCCTGATGCTACGCTCAGTGCCTCTACTTCCTAAGCATTATCATATAGTCACCACATACTCTCAAAGGCTTTGTGATTCATTTATGTCCTGAAAGTCCAAAAATGGACTAAATCTGTTATTCATCCACTGAACGGCGAGCCGCTAAAAAAATCACCCAATCTCCTTATCAGCCCGTGACTCAACGCTCAGGTGAAGTGTAGCGATGTGATGGCCGTCCATCACAACACTAAAACTGGCTTATCGTAGTTACCGATTTCACCTATAATTACCGTAATACGTGTTTTTTTAATGGTCGCTCATGAGCAACAGCAAAATATTCACCCAGACTAAACCCATTACACATATTCAAACATTACAGAATTCCCTGTTGAACGTTTTCAGCATACGCAAGAGCAAACCGGGACAACGCTTCCCGCTGATGGTAAACGATAAAAAAATGTGCTTCTCACTCGTCCAGGGTGAGTGTGAGTTTAAACGCAGTACGGACTCGCTACTGTTCGGCATATTAAGAGCTCCGCTGATAATTGGTATCAGTGACCAGGTGATTGACCATGAAAACATTCTCATTCAAGCCATCACCCCCGTCGAGTATATGCATCTGCCTCTGGACGATTTCTTGTCACATATTGATACCTACAGCCTGTGGAAACCGCTCACTCATACATTGATGTATATGAGTGCTCGCTCCCATGACTATACGCAGTTGAATACAGCACTTTCAAGCTATGAGCTTATATGCAACTGCCTGCGCGCATTGATTGATGAAGATTTTGAAAGACGGGCCACGGTGCCAGCGGTTCAATACATCATGGAGAGAACACAGTTGTCCCGCAGTGGGGTTTTGAAAACTCTGTCAGAGCTTAACGCAGGTGGATATATAGTTATCAAAAGAGGGTTATTAATTAAAATCAATAAATTACCCAGTAAATATTGAAAAGTTCTTTTTAATTATAGGCTCCAATCTATAAATACGAGTATAGAAATCTATACTCGTGACCTTGTAAATAGACCCGCTTTAGTTCCATACACTTTTTGAGACCCCGGCCAATTCATGTTGAAGTCGGTATTTCTCTGGTGTCAGATTGTTCAGTGATTCATGCGTACGTTCACAGTTATATTCTGACAGCCACCGCTCCGTGATTTCCCGTACTTCATTCAGTGTCCTGAACAGATAAAAATCGAGTATTTCTGTACGGTACGTACGATTAAAGCGTTCAATGAATGCATTCTGAGTTGGCAGATTCAGATCTATTTCGATCGACAACGCCTCACGATTAAAGGTTGGTTTTAAAGCTTTTTTCCGATGACATCTTTCAGTGAACGACATTCCAGACTCAGGTCAGCAAACATCTGCTTAAGACGTCGATTTTCATCCTCAAGGTATTTTATCTTTTTAATATCAGATGCTTCCATGACACCGTGTAAGCATCCCTGCAAAACGCACCATTCTCTTTTCGAGATCTTCTGGCATGTGGATTGAGCTACCCTGGAAGCGAACTTCCGTTCATAACATCACTACAGTCGCTAAAATACAAAACACCCGATGAAGTTCATCGGGTGTTGTAAGGCTGAAAAGTGTCAACCTATATCAGGACTGGTCACAGGATAACCCTCACGCGTTATTGCGCACCAATTCGCAGCAACCCTTTAATCGCTTGTTCCAAATAGCTACGTGGGCAACCTAAGTTGATGCGAATAAAACCTGACCCACCCGGACCAAATCCACAACCCATGGAAGGCGCGATTCCGGCGATATCAGTCATGACATGTTTTAATTGTTCATCGTCTAACCCCAGCGCCCGGCAATCTATCCAAACTAAATATGTGCCTTGCGCGGGAACAATCCGCAGCCAGGGTAAATAACTTTCTACCTCGGAAACAAACCAGTCACGGTTCGCGGCCAGATAAGCCAGTAATTCATCCAGCCATTGTTCTGCCCCGTTATATGCCGCAGTTGCCGCCTCCATTGACAGCGCATTAAATACATCCAGGCCATGGGCATTTAAACGATCAACAAATTGTCCTTTTAAACCTGAGTCAGGAATCAAGAAGTTTGAAATCCGCAGCGATGAAAGGCCAAAGGTTTTACTGGCTGATGTTGCGGCAATCACTCTTGAATGCCAGCGAGCGTCAAGATGCAGCACCGATGTAAACGTCGAGCCAGGTAACAGTAAATCCGCCCAAATCTCGTCTGAAAGCACCATGACATCGTACTTTTCGCACAATGCCAAAAGCTGGGTTAGCTCTTCTTTACTCCAGCAGCGCCCTGTCGGGTTGTGTGGATTACACAATATAAACAGCGGCGGGCGATATTCACTAAACAACATTTCCAGTTGCACGAGATCCATCACGTATCCGGCATCTGAATCTTCTTGCAGCGGGTTTTCGAGCAGTTTGCGCTGATTGAGCTGGGTTATTTTTGCAAATGAGCCGTAATACGGCCCCTGAACAACGACGTTATCACCCGCCTGACTGAGCATCTGCACTAGCAGCGAAAGCCCAGGCACCACGCCCTCAATACTGCAAATCCATTCCGGGCGAATCACCAGTTGATGGCGGCGTTCAAACCAGTTTGTTAGCGCGGTGAAGTATTTTTCGTCACGCTCGCTGTAACCAAACACACCGTGCTCAACACGTTTGTGAAGGGCTTCCAGTACGTTTGGTGGACATGCGAAATCGTAATCAGAAACCCACATCGGGAGTAAATTTTCAGTGTCCATGTTCTGATATCTGTCGATGAAATCCCATTTTACCGAGCCGGTTGCATGGCGGTTAATTACCTGGTCAAAGTTTGTTTTCATCGTGCGACTCCCTGCTCAGAACTCTCTACTGGCGCGGTTGCCAAGACCGGTGCTTTTGCGATTCCAAATCCGGTAAAACCGTAAATCAGCGCAAAGAAAATGGCGGAGTAGCACTGAACAGCCCACGGTAAAAAATCCAGAGTGCTCACGCCAAGCGTGGATGCCATATAGACACCAGCCGCTGTCCACGGAATCAGTGGTTCAATAACGGTGCCGGCATCCTCGATGGTACGGGACAAGTTTTTGGTATCTAACCCCATGCGGCGATAAGCATCTTGATAAAGCTCAGCAGGAACCAACAGCGCCAGTTTGCCATCGCTCGTTGCCGCTGTAACCAGAATCGTCGTGCCGATAGTGGCCGCGATCAGTTGCCCTACACTATGAATCACCGTCAATAAGCGGTTGATAATAATGGTGAGTGCGCCCGTGAGCGTGAGCGCTCCGGCAAAAGAGAAGGCACAGAAAACCAGCAAGATTGTGCTCATCATCGAGAACAAGCCACCGCGATTAAGCAGACGTGGAACATCCGCGATAATCCCCTCACTCCCTTGTGGGAACATGCTGATGTTAAAGCCGTCCATAAACGCATCCAGCCCTTGCTTCAGGCTTAAACCCTGCAACAAAATGCCCAAAATAATGGCTAAGACGCAGGCAATCAGCATCAATGGGATCACTGGCTTTTTGCTGATAGCCCCCCAAAGCACAATAATCGGCGGCAAAATCAGGACGATATTGAAATTATAGAGGCCATCTAACGCGCTGATGATATCTGTTACACGCTGCGGAGTGGCAACTTCACCCATCATGCTGCTGTGTCCTGCCACCAGGTAAACAATCGTGGCCAGAATGAAACTCGGGATGGTGGTGTACATCAAATGCTGGATATGCTCGAACAGCGTCGTATCCGCAACAATCGCTGCAAAGTTGGTTGAGTCTGAAAGTGGGGATATTTTATCTCCGAAGTAAGCACCAGAAACCACGGCACCTGCGGCAGCAGCCAGCGGAACATCAAGCCCTGCAGCAACACCCATCAGCGCCACCCCTACCGTTCCGGCCGATCCCCATGACGTTCCGGTACACACTGAAACCACGCTTGTCAGGAAAAACGCCGCAATCAGAATGTATTGGGGACTTATCAGCTTAAGCCCCCAATACACCATATAAGGAATGGTGCCACTGAACATCCAGGTGCTGATAAGCCCACCGACGCAAATCAAAATCATAATGACGGGCATCGCTTTAGCCAGTTTTGCCACGATGGACGTGATCACATCGTCCCAGCTGTATCCCTGCCACCAGGCAAGACCTGCGGCAATGGCCGCAGAACAAAGCAGCAGCGGTTCAATGCGTAAGCCCATCACGCCGTAGCCGACGATAAGCAAACCCAGCATCATGACGATGGGAAGCAAAGCCAGTCCAAAAGAGAGCGTTTTTTTATCGCTGTGTCGTTCATTCGCTTTCATGATTGTGTTCCAGGTATTGTTGGTACGCTCAGAATAGGGGGAACAGTGCGAGGCAAATGTGACGGGCGGGATGCTGCCATGTAACCGCATACATGGCATATGTAATTACGACATACATCACAAAAATGCCGTTGACGGCCTGATTTCACTTCCGATTCTTAATCACTGAATCTCGTTCGATAAGTTCGGCATCAAAGCGTAATGAGCGCGGCGGCGGCGTATGTTGCTGATACAACTGAATAGCGAGCAGTGCTGCACGCCGGGCCATCCGTTCAATGGGATAGTGCATGGTGGTTAACGCCGGGAACAGGTAACGCGCAAGAACGACATCATCAAACCCCACCAGCGACAATTGCTCAGGGAGCTTAATCCCACGCTGATGAAGGGCGCGCATCATACCGGCCGCCATCACATCATTGAAGGTAAATGCCGCAGTAAAAGGAATACCACTGTCGAGCAACTTTCGCGCGGCGCTTTCCCCGCCTTCTTCGTTAAACGGCACGCTAATAACCCAGCTTTTCTCAGGCGTAATTCCATATTCAGCCAGTGCTGAACGATAACCGTCCAGTCGCTGCCGGCGATCATCAATCGGTAAATCGGAGGTAATACAGGCAATGCAACGATGACCATTTTCCAACAAATGCCGCGTCGCTTTGTACGCAGCACTTTGGTTATCGAGCCATACGCAGCGTGGCGCTATCGAAGGAATGTAGCGGTTAACAATAATCATGGCCGGAGTATGAGCGCTGTAGCGAATCAAATCTTGATCGGGCAAACGGGTGGCGTGAACAACAATGGCTTCGCATCCCTGGTTAATCAAAAAGTCCAGGCCAGACTTTTCAAGTTCTGCCTGATGCCCGCCACTGCACACCATCAAGCGAAAACCCTGATGTCGGGCAATTTCTTCAACACCTCTGGCAAGCCTTGCAAAGAATGGGTCGGCAAGATTGCCGGTTAGCAACCCCAGCATGTTGCCGCTGCGTTTGGCGAGAGCCAACGCCGCAGCATTGCGCCGATAGTTCAGCTCACGCATCGCTTTTTCCACACGTTCCTGCGTAACAGGTTCAACGTATGAAGTTTGATTAATTACTCGGGATACCGTCGCCGTTGACACACCCGCCAACTGCGCCACCTCTTTCATTGTCGCCATAAATTCACTATATCGAGAAAAGGAACATTTATTCTTCGTGAACAACAACCCAAAACCAGCACGAGCATACCATTAAACTGGTCTACCTTTATCTGATGTACCAGGGCAGAACGTGGGCGAGTTCGCTGAATTTTCCTTTTAATGGATGATGAAAAAATGACTGATGCAAACCTTACCCCGCGCACTTTTGCAATGCCTGAAATCCCTGGCGTCACCGTGCCGCATGGTGGTCTGCATTTTCTGCAACCTGAGCTGCTATTGGATTTTATCAGCGTATGCAAAGAGCCTCTGGCCTCTGTCACACCGGTTGCCGTGCTCTACTCCACGGTTGGCGTGCGCCAGCGCATCGATCTGCGAAAAATCCCTGTCGCCATCAAAGGGCGAATTGTCTATCCCGTCAGTTCTCTGAGCATGCCAAGTTTGCGCGCAAGGCTCATTATCAATGGGCCATTTAAGAAGCTGAAATTTCAAGGGACATTGATAGCAGCGACCGGAGAGCCTTCGGTGCAAAATATGACTCTCCTTGGCCTGGCGCTGGAATTCACGACCGTTTAACTCAAA
Source organism: Buttiauxella sp. BIGb0471 (assembly GCF_024807715.1). Lineage (NCBI taxonomy): Bacteria > Pseudomonadati > Pseudomonadota > Gammaproteobacteria > Enterobacterales > Enterobacteriaceae > Buttiauxella > Buttiauxella sp. BIGb0471. Next base: position 38,756 of record NZ_JANUEU010000002.1, on the reverse strand, counting down.
AACACCTGGCTATTGTCTGCCACAAATAACGCGTTCTATGGTACAAAGTACCAGCCATTTATTTACCATTTTCAGGGACGCGCATGCCTGTTTCCATCGACATTATCTCCTGTATCACTGACCGTTTTGTGGAACTGACCGCCACAGAAAAACGTATTGCGCAGTTCATTCTTGATGACGTGCAATCCGCCGCAACCTTGCCCATTGCAGAGATGGCAAGACTTACCGAGACCAGCCAGGCGTCGATTACTCGCTTTGCGCGCGCGATTGGCTGTAAGGATGTGCGTGAACTGAAGGTGAAACTGGCCCAGTCCCTGGCGGTTGGGCAGCGCTTTATTCTGGATGTGCCAGACCTCGAAGGCGTGCAGGGGATTTATGAAACTATCATTAATGTGCTGGATATTAACCGTCGCGCACTCAATCCTGAGTCGCTGAAAAAAGCAGTGGAATGGTTGAGTAATTCCCGGCAGATCCTCGCCATAGGCATGGGCGGTGGGTCAACGATTTGCGCCCAGGAAGTCCAGTTTCGCTTGTTTCGATTAGGCCTGCCCGTGGTCAGCCAGAGCGATGGGTTGCTGGTGAGAATGATGTGTTCTGCCGTGGTCCCAGGCGACGCCGTGCTGGCGCTTTCACTGGGGGGTTATACGCCTGAAATTATTGAAAGCGCGGCGATTGCCCGCCAGTACGGGGCAAAGGTTATCGCCATCACGCCCGCTGAAACACCGCTGGCGCAAACGGCCGATATCGTGCTGCCGCTGATTGTGCGGGAAAACGACTACATCTTTAAGCCGAGCACCTCGCGCTACGCGATGTTAGCGATGGTTGATGTGCTGGCGACTGAGCTGGCGATGGCGAATAAAAGCCAGGCAAAAGACCGCCTGCGTCGTATCAAGCTGGCACTTGATAGCCACCGGGGTGGCGCTGACAGGCAACCTTTAGGTGATTAAGTTACAGCATAAACGCCGCCATAAATCGTTTCGCCTGAACGCGTGTGGTTTCAACACTTTGCCCGGCGCGGTATAAATCTCCGCCCAGCCCTGCCCCCGCGCAACCGGCCTGTAAATATTCCCCAATATTTTCTGGCGTCACGCCGCCAACCGCCAGCACCGGCACGGTTGGGGGCAACACGGCTTTTAACGCCGAAATATAAGCAGGGCCAAATGCCGATGACGGGAATATTTTCAGGCACTGAGCGCCCGCGTCCAGCGCGCTAAACGCTTCACTTGCCGTGGCGCAACCTGCGCACACCAGCATTCCGGCATCGACTGCCCGGCGTATCACCGTCGGGTTGGTATTCGGCGTAACCACCAGTTTGGCTCCCGCTTGCGCCAGGAAATCGACCTGCTCCACATTCAGCACCGTTCCCGCGCCGATACAGGCTTGTTCGCCATAAAGGCTGACCATTTGCGGAATGCTCTGTTGCCAGTCGGGTGAGTTAAGCGGGATTTCGATATAGCGGAACCCTTCCTCAATCAGCGCGCCGACGTGGGCGCTGGTTTCATGCGGGTGAATGCCCCGTAGAATGGCGACCAAAAGTTTAGCGTCTTGCATCTAAAATGCTCCTTATGCCTTGCTGGAATGCAGCATCGCCTGCAATTTCATCAGCGGTGATCCCGGCTTGCGCCAGCACCTGGTGATAGCGGCGACACAGCGATTCGTTGCCGACCAACGTGACATGTTTAACGGCGAGTTCATGGCTCATCGCGGCGACTTCCGCGCCGATCAGCAAACCCGAAAGCCATTCACTCACGCACTCTGGCGGCAAATCGCCCAGGACGCGCGACGCGCGGGCCTCGAATAAACGGCTCACCAGCGATGGCGAATCCAGCCCGCATTGCAGGCCAGAATTAAACGCAGCGTCATTATCATGCTGTTCTGGCAGGCCTTTGCCGATAAGCGAATGATTCATCAGCAGATGATGTAATTCCCCGGTCATCGCCGTGGTAAAACCGCTCACTGAACCTTCGTGAATCTGCACCCATTTGCTGTGCGTGCCAGGCATCACGTAACAATCAGCGGGAGCGAGTTGCATCGCACCCAGCAGCTGCGTTTCTTCGCCGCGCATCACGTTTTGCTCGGTTTTCAGCCCTGGCACAATCCATACGTTTTCAGCCACTTCGCAAAGCTGCGCGCTGAGTTGATACAGTGAAACCGGGCAAGCCAGATAGGGCACGGGCTGCCAGCCCGCATCGCTGCCAATCATTCCTGCCATAATCACAGGAATATCCTGCGCACCGCGCCACGGCTGAATGTACTTTTCAAACACCTGGCGCGGCGTTTGCTCGGTTAACCGGCTCACACCTAGCGGCTGTTGCAGGCTGTCCACGCATTGCCCATCGCGATACAACCAGGCGCGCAAATGCGTGGAGCCCCAATCAATAGCGATATAACCGGCATTCATCGTGCGTTCCCCGTTGCACGTTTGCCCAATGGTACGGGTACGGCTTCCGGCTGGTTTTCACGTTCGCGGGTGATCATTTCCAGCGCTTCTTCGCGGCTCATTTTGCTGGCTGGTGTCACCAGCGTGACCGCCACGGACAACACCAGGCTTGCCAACACGGAAGGCACGCACGGGTTGCCCCAGAAACTCATCCAGCTTTCGTTTGCCAGCAAAATCATGGAGGTACCTGCCCCGCCAATCAGTGCTGCCAGCGCCCCCTGCCAGTTAAAGCGCGTCCAGAAACGCCCCAGAATCGAGCAGATGAACATCCCGGACATAATCATTGAGATCATTTTGGTGATGTAACTGATGATGTCGTTGGACGTCAGGGCGAACAGCAGCGCCAGGGCAATCACCAGCACCAGGAAGATGCGTGACATACGGATTGCTTTGTCTGGTGCAGGCATATGCCCGGTGATGAGGGTGTACAAATCGCGCAGCATAATAGAAACCGCGGCGATGGCGTCGGAACTGCCAGACGACATGTTCGCTGACATACCGGCAATCAGCACCAGCATCGCAAGGAATGGCGGTAGCACTTGTGTAGCAAACAGGAAAGCAAAGCCACTGTTATCCAGCCCTGGGTTCATGGTGTACGCCGCCATACCAATAATAGCGGGCAGGAAGGAGAAGCCGAGGTATAAAAGACCGGTAATAACAAAGGATTTGCGCACAGTTGCCACGGATTTTGCCGAGTAAATACGTTGGCGATATGAAGGGGTAGCCAGCACGCCGACGCCAATCACCATAGCCAGCGAGAACGCCGGTAAAATACCTAACTTATCAACGGCAAACAGACTTTGTGCTGCCGGGTCAACGGCCTGCTGAATATGGCTCCAGCCGCCAACATGGTGCACCGCCAGAACAGCCATCAGGATAAAGCCAATAAATAGAATTAATGACTGAACGGTGTCAATCCACACCACAGCGGAATATCCACCAATGCCGACATACACAATAAAAGCCGCAGCAATAATAATTTTCGCGGTATTAATATCAATACCACTCGCCCATGCCAGATATAAACCGCCACCTAAAATATGCGCACCGAGCCAGCCAATGGACGCAATAAAAATTAATATTGCCACCACATTTTTAATAATTTTACTGCCACCGGTATAATAAGATATTTCTTCGCTCATGGTCATAAAGCGCATTTTACGCACCGGCGCAAATAACCAGGCCACCAGCAAAATACCCACTGCGCCACCAAGGCCATATAGCATACCCGCCCAACCGTTGGTGTAGCCAAAACCCACCGCACCCACGCTTGAACCGGTGCCTACCATGGTGCCAACGGTTGAGCCGAGGGTTAAAATCAATGGCATTGAACGGCCACCTAATAAAAAGTCGTCACCATTTTTTTGGTGACGGGAGACATACCAGCCGAGAGTAATCATCGCGCAGGCATATATCGCAAACCAAATCAGAAAAGACATATTATTCATGGCTCACTTCCAGGTTAATAATAAAGATGAAATTAGCCGCCTGAAAAAAGACACAGGAAACCCGTTGGCATGTTTCTGAGAACATGCCGCGTTATTTTTAATTTAGTTTTTTAGATGCGGAATTATCGCCCTCATCCTAACCCGCTCCTGGGGAGAGGGTCGGGGTGAGAGTGGCCTTAACGATCCGCCCGATAACAGGTCAAATCCACTTCCACTTTGCAGTCCACTACCAAATCCGCCACGCAACACACACGTGCTGGCGGATGATCAGAAAAGAATTCAGCGAACACTTTGTTAAATGACTGGAAATAACGCGCATCGGTGAGGAAAACTTTTACGTGCACCACATCGGCGAGGGTGTAACCCGCGTCCTGCATGATGTCTACACAGTTCTGAATCGCCAGACGCGACTGCTCGATAATCCCGCCCTCGACAACCTCGCCATCTTTCATCGGCGTCTGGCCGGAAACATACAGCCACCCGCCCGCCTCTACGGCTTTCGCAAAAGGCAGTTTCTGCCCGCCCGTCCCGGTACTGCCGCCGACGCCATAACGTTTAATGCTCATTGTTGCTCCTTAATTGTTTACCGACGTAAAAAACGCCCGGCACGCCCAATCACTTTCTTATCCCGACCATAGCTCATGACACCGTTAACCATCACGGCTTCAATACCTGCTGCTGGCTGCTGTGGATGGCTAAAGCTCGCCACATCGCGCACGGTATCAGGATCAAACATCACTAAATCAGCATAATAGCCGCATTTTACCAGGCCGCGCTCGGCAAGCTGGAAACGTGCCGCGGACATGCCCGTCATCTTATGCACCGCCACCGTCAATGGGAATAATTTCTCGTCACGGCTGTAATGGCCGAGCACGCGAGGGAATGCGCCCCACAGGCGCGGATGCGGCATCGGATCGTTTGGCAATCCATCAGAACCGACCATCGTCACCGGGTAACTCAACACGCGTCGCACGTCCTGCTCGTCCATGTTGTAGTAAATCGCCCCGGCGGGCATCAGCCGTTTCCCTGCCTCAACCAGCGTCATCTCCCAGCTTTCCGCGATTTGCTTAAGCGACTGTCCGGCGACTTCGGGATGCGGTTCCGACCAGGTAATGATGATGTCGAAATCTTCGGTAATTTGTTTCAAATCCAGCGTTGATGAGCTGGCGGAATACGGGTAACAATCACAGGAAACATCCTGCTGCTGGCGAACTTTATCGAATAATTTGAGCGTTTCGACTGTGCGCCCCCAGTTCTTCGCCCCGGCACATTTATGGTGCGAAACCACCACCGGCACTTTCCCGTGGCGGCCAATGCGGAACGCCTCGTCGAGCGCCTCGAGAATCGGTTCAAACTCAGAGCGCAAGTGAGTGGTGTAAATCCCATTGCCCGCGGCCAGTTCTTCCGCCAGCGCCATCACTTCTTCAGTAGTGGAATGGAATGCGCTGGCGTAGGCAAGGCCGGTGCTCAATCCCAGCCCGCCTTGTTGCAAGGCCAGACGGAGCTGTTCTCGCATCGCGCTAATTTCTTCACGCGTGGCTTCGCGGAACAAATCGTCCATATGGTTATTGCGCAGTGCGGTGTGACCAATCAGCGTGCCGACGTTAACAGCGGGTTTCGCCTGCTCCACCGCCTCGGCGTAGGCGGCAACCGTGGGGTATATAAATTGTGCCGCGTCACCGAGTAAGTTCATCGGGTCCGGCACACTGCCTTTCATGGTCGCCGTCGCCGCGCTGATTCCGCAGTTGCCGACAATCACCGTGGTGATGCCCTGGCTGATCTTCGGCAAGTACTCCGGCATACGAATCACGTTGATGTCATCGTGAGTGTGGACGTCGATAAAACCGGGAGCCAACACGCGGCCTGTGCCGTCGATTTCATGATGCGCCGATTCGCTAATCGACGGCGCTATTTGTGCAATCCTTTCGCCCTGCACCGCCACATCAGCGCGATATTGCGCGCCCCCGCTGCCGTCGATGACCGTGACATTTCTAAACAAATAGTCGAACTTCATGGCTTCCTGACCCCCGTTGTGTTCTGGATTAAAGTTAACCATTTACAAGCGTAAAAAACAGTGGAAGACTACGCAAAATGCATATGAATTTATGATACTTTTATTCAACACAAACACACCATCAAGTTAATTAATAAATTTATCAACAACTTAAAATTGATACCAAGTCTGAAAGAAAAGTTAACCCTTAAGGAATAATGTTATGAAATACCAGAAAAGTAACATCGTCCCACACAAATCTGCCACGCTATTTTCCCCGGCGAACATCCTTAATGAAGACGTTTGCCTGCCCGCTGCGATTGTCAAAAAAACGGCTCTTGAGAACAATATTCAGTGGATGCAGCGTTACGCTGATACCCGCGGCGTTTCCCTGGCCCCGCACGGCAAAACCACCATGACGCCGTGGATTTTCCAGCAACAGCAGCAAGCGGGAGCCTGGGCGATTGGCGTGGGTAGCGCCTGGCAAGCGAGCATTGCAATGGTCAGCGGAATCAAGCGCGTATTGATGGTTAACCAACTGGTTGGCAAAGCGAATATGCAGTTGGTTTCGCAGCTCAAAGCACACTATCCCGACGTCGATTATCTGTGTTGTGTTGATAGCATTGAGAACGCAAAAACTCTTTCCGCCTTCTTTGCCGCACAAAACCAACGGCTCGATATTTTGCTGGAACTGGGCGTGCCCGGTGGGCGCTGCGGTTGCCGCACGGCGGAACAAGCGCTGGCGTTAGCCGAAGAAATCTCAGCCCTTCCGGCGCTACGTTTACGCGGTCTGGAGCTGTACGAAGGCGTGCTGCATGGCGAAAACCCACAGCCAAAAGTCGAAGCACTGCTGCGCGAAGCCGCAGCGCTCGCCTGCAAACTCGAGCACTATGTCGACGGGGAATTTATCCTCACCGGCGCGGGTTCCGTCTGGTATGACGTGGTCTGCAATGTCTGGCTGGAAGCGGATAAACCAGCGAACTGCCGTGTGGTAATTCGCCCTGGCTGTTACATCACGCACGATGCCGGAATTTACCAGCAAGCGCAGGACGAGCTAATGGCGCGCGATAGGGTCGCCTGCGATTTAGGTGGGGATTTAACCTCTGCGCTGGAACTGGTCGCCATGGTGCAATCGGTGCCGGAGAGCGACCGCGCGATTGTGAATTTCGGCAAGCGCGACAGCGCCTTTGATGCGGGATTACCGCAACCCATCGCCCATTATCGTGCCGGTAAAACGTTGGAAAATACGGCTGAAACTATCGAAACCACCGGAATTATGGACCAGCACGCGATGCTGAAACTCAAACCGGGTGCCGATGTAAAGGTGGGGGATATTCTGGTCTTCAGCACCTCGCATCCGTGTCTGACATTCGACAAATGGAAAGCGCTGTATCTGGTGGATGATGGCTATCAGGTTCTGGAAACCTTAGAAACGGCGTTCTGACCCGCCAGAACAAAGGTCGGATGGCGCCAGCTTATCCGACCTACAATGCCATTGGTTTTGTAGGTCGGATTAGCGCCAATAACTCAGCTATCAATCCCTTCGCACAGCAAATCAATCACTAACAACGCGCCGTAGCGCGTGTCTTTAAGCGGCAGATGAATATCTTCGCGATGGATAAACGCACCCACTTCCTGGCCGATAATCACTAACTCAGCCCCCAGCCGACGCGCCTGATGCGACGCCGCAATCAGCGAGTTTTCTGGCGCACTTCCGGCGAAAATAACCAACACCTGCCCTTTCCCCAGCATCGAAGCAGTGATACTCATCATCGCTCCATCCTGGCAAATATTGGCCGGATAACCCTGAGTTAGCAGACGATATTGCAACAGGCTGGCAAAGGGCGTATCGGCCGCGCTGGCGCTAAAAATATGCACCGCCTTCGCCTGTTTTAACCGTGCAATCGCCTGATTCATTGCCGAGGGCAGCAGTTCGCACAACTGGGAATTTAACGCATGTTGCACATTGCCCAGTTTTTCGCGCCACGGAGCTGGCATATCGCCCGCAGAAACCGGCGTGCTGGCCTGCGCCAGTTTCATGCGCAAATCACGAATATCGTCGCAGCCAGCGGCGCGGGCAAAGCGGGTGATAGTAGCTGGGCTGACGCCTGCCGCCGTCGCGAGTTGATCGATGGTTGCAGAAGCCGCAAACGAGACATCTTCAAGAATGGTCTGCGCGACGCGCGATTCCTGCTGGCTGAAGTCATTCAGGCGATGGCGGATCTGGCCAAGAATATCGCTGCTACTTTCGCGCCCGATGGAGTGCGAAAAACGCTCAAGTATTTCGCTACCCACTCCGGCATTTTTAGCCAGCGCTTGCAGAGTGCTGGGATCCATCCAGGCCGCATCACCCAGCATCGGCGCGGCTGGCGTTTGCTGGCTGCTCTCCTGCTGTTGGTGGCGCACCTGGCCGATAAAATCATTGATATCGTCACAGCCAATGCTCCGGGCGAAGTGCTGCAATGTTGCTGGGCTGACACCCGCTTTGGCCGCCAGCTCTTCCATCGTCGCGTCTGGGATCTGCGCGAAATTGTCGAGGAAAAAGCGCGCAAGGCGTGATTCTTGCGCGGGCAGACCCGATAACCCATGCACCAGTTGGTAAACAATATCCATAACAGGAGGTGTCCTAATGTCGGCATTTTCTGCTCGTTAAAGGCATCATAAATTATTGAAATTATTTTTCAATCCATCCAGCCAGATGAGCTTCTTTTCATCGTTTTAATTATCAGTGAGTTCCATTTTTCTTATACAGATCACATTTTCACATTGCTGTGCCTTGCCTGAGCAATTATCCAACTGCGATCACACTCATGAAAATAATTTTCATACATGCTAATTAAAACGGCTAATGTATGAAATATGTTTTCAAACGAGAGGATTGTTGTAATGAAAAAAATCATGTTGTGTTGCGCTGCGGGAATGTCCACCAGCATGCTGGTGCAGAAAATGCGTGCCGAAGCGGCAAAGCGTTCAATGGACGTCGAAATTGAAGCGTTTCCGGTGGCAGAAATTGAAAACCAACTTCACCACGCCGATGTGGTGCTGCTTGGCCCGCAAGTGCAGTTTGAATTACAACGTCTGACCGAACTTTCCACCCCGCGAGGCTTGCCTGTGGCGGTGATAGACATGATGGATTACGGCACCATGCGCGGCGATCGCGTGCTGGATAAAGCCATTCAACTGATGGCCTGAGGCCCGCGGAGAGCAGCATGAAAATTACCGTTGTTGGCGGGGGAAGCAGTTACACCCCGGAATTGATTGAAGGTTTGATTGAGCGCCATGCTTCACTGCCAATGGCGGAACTGGCACTGGTGGATGTCGAAGCCGGTCGCCAGAAAGTTGATATTATCGCCGCCCTCGCCCGCCGTATGCTGGATCGTAATGGCCTGGAATCGGTAAAAGTCTCGGTGCATTTTGATGCTGACGAGGCGATAAAAGGCTCCAGTTTTGTCTTAACGCAATTGCGCGTCGGGCAACTTCCCGCGCGCGCCGCCGATGAACGCCTCGGTTTAAGCCACAAGCTGCTGGGCCAGGAAACCACGGGCGTGGGCGGTTTTGCCAAAGCACTGCGTACCATTCCAGTGATGATGGATATTGCGAAACGCGTGGAGCGCCTGGCTCCCGACGCGTGGATTATCAACTTCACCAATCCGGCTGGCATTGTGACCGAAGCGGTTTCGCGCTACAGCAAGGCCAAAATTATCGGCCTGTGTAATGTGCCCGTCACTATGCATCACATGATTGCCGATATGCTGAAACTCCCCCACGACAAAGTGTCGCTACGTTTTGCGGGCCTGAATCATATGGTTTGGGTACATAAAGTGTTGGCCGACGGACGCGATGCCACCGACGAAGTGATCGAAATGCTGTGCGACGGCGAACAGCTTTCCATGAACAATATTAAAGCGATTCCGTGGCCTGCGGATTTGCTGCGCGCCCTGCGGGCTATTCCCTGCCCGTATCACCGCTATTTCTGGCAAACCCGCACCATGCTCGAAGATGAACTGGCAGATGCAGACACCAAAGGCACGCGTGCCGAGCTGGTGATGAAAGTAGAAGAGTCGCTGTTTAAGCTGTACGCCGACCCGAATCTGGATAAAAAGCCAGAAGAACTCAGCCAGCGCGGCGGGTCGTTCTATTCCGAAGTCGCGGTGCAATTGATCAATGCACTGCACAACAATCTCGGCGTTGAAATGGTGGTCAACACCGCCAACAACGGGGCGATTCAGGGCTTGCCGGACGACGTAGTCATCGAAACCAATTGCCTGATTGATGCCCTGGGCGCGCATCCGCTGGCCTTTGGCAAATTGCCGCTGCTGATGAATGGCCTGACGCAGCAAGTGAAAGATTTTGAACGCCTGACCATAGAAGCCGCGGTTCACGGCGATAAGCAAAAAGCGTTGCTGGCGTTGGTCGCAAACCCGCTGGTAGCTGATGTCAATCTGGCACAAACGTTGGTCGAAGAAGTATTAAGCATTAACAAAGCGTGGTTACCGCAGTTCAATCAGTAATGGCTTTTCACCAAATATAAAAACAATACCCGGCGCTAAATCCTGCGCCGGAAAGGGGGTGTCTGTGTCTGTGAGTAAATCTATTATCGAAAAATACGTGCTGCCAACCGCGCTTAAAATCGCCGGGCAAAAGCACGTGCTGTCGGTGCGTGACGGTATCATTCTGAATATGCCGTTTATGCTTATCGGCTCGTTTTTCCTGATTTTTGCCTATCTTCCGGTGCCCGGATATGGGCAGATGATGACCAACCTGTTCGGCCCAACGTGGCAGGAAAAGGTGCTCTACCCGGTTAAAGCGACATACGACATCATGGCGCTTATCTCCGCCTTTGGTATCGCGTATCGCCTGGCAGAAAAATATCGCACTATCGACCCGCTAACGGCAGGCGCCGTGTCGCTGGTGGCGTTTGTGATGACCATTCCGCAGCATATTATGTTTACTCCGGCAGCGGGTGGCGCAGCACAACTGGTGAAAGGCGTGATGCCTATGGGCCAAATTGGCAGCCAGGGGCTGTTCGTCGCGATTATTATCGCCCTGCTCTCCACCGAAATTTATCGCTTCATTCACAATCGCAACCTGGTTATCCGTATGCCAGAAGGCGTGCCGCCTGCGGTGGCAAAATCTTTCCTGGCTCTGATTCCGGGTTTCTGCGTTTTGGCGGTGGTTCTGGCGCTGCGCCTGTTGGTTGAAGCCACGCCGTTTGGCGACATCAACACCATGATTACCGATCTGGTCGGCATTCCAATGAGCCATGTCGGCGGCTCCTTGCCAGGCATGATTATCTCGGTATTGCTGATTGGGATTTTGTGGATGCTGGGCCTGCACGGCGACACCATCGTGCTGGTCTTTATCCGCCCAGTCTGGTTGAGCAATATGTCTGAAAACCTGGAAGCGTTTCAGAATGGCCTGCCGATTCCGCACATTATCACGCAGCAATTTTACGACTTGTGGATTGCCCCTGGCGGCACCGGCGCGTTGTTAGGTCTGGTGATATTTATGCTTATCCGCAGCCGCAGTGCGCAGATGAAACAGCTCGGTAAAATCGCAGCCCCTGGCAGCCTGTTTAACATCAGCGAACCGATGGTGTTTGGCATTCCAATCGTCATGAACCCGTATCTGGTGGTGCCGTTTATTCTGACGCCAGTGGTATTGGTGATTGTTTCTTACCTCGCGATGACCACTGGGCTGGTGGCAAAACCTGCGGGGATCGCCCTGCCGTTTACCACGCCAATTGTGGTCAGCGGATACCTTGCAACCGGCGGGCATATTTCAGGTTCGATACTGCAAATTGTGAACCTCGGGATTTCGCTGGTGATGTATTACCCGTTCTTCCGCATCTGGGATAACCTGAAATACCGCGAAGAGCAGGCGAGTAAATCACAGAAAGAAGCGGCGGTTACGCCGGTTACTGAGCAGATTACGTCTTAGTAAAATAGTTTCGTAGGGGGGATAAGCGACAGCGTCAGCCACCAAAGATGTGCCAGCTGCCGGATGACGCTACGCTTATCCGACCTACTAAAAGCTCGTGGGCTGTCTCACGGGCTTTAAAATTGCCTTCGCCATCGCCTGCCCCATTTCTGCCGATACCGTCAGCCCCTGAACGAAAGGCTTGTCGTGCATAAGATAAGGCAACGCGCCAAACGCAATGCGCCCCCGCACACTGGCAGGTTCCAGTAACGTGTAGTCGTCCCCGACCTCAGGAATGTCATCGCCAGTGGTTTCGAGTTGCTTGCGTAGCGAGGGAAACGGCAGGTCTTTCGTTTTTAATGCTTTCTGTCCGCGCGCGTCGATAAAAACGTCAAACTCATACACACTTTCATCGGTCGAAATCACCGTCTGGCGCTCTTGAATGTCCAGCTTATAATCCTGCCCGAGAGCGAGAATGCTGATAATTCCGGCTTCGCGCAATGCCAGTAATCGGCGAATAGATTGCGAGGGGATCGCCGCATAATTATCGATAAACACGCGTGCCAGCCCGGCATTAAATCTTTCGCTATCCCGCTCATTAAGATGCGGCACAATTTCCTGAACGGCTTCATGCAAACGCAGGATGGCGTACCGCCAGGGCACAGTCTTGCGGTCGCGTTTGTTGCGTTCAACTTCTTGCAGATTGGACTCCGCCCAGCGAAACGGGCCGTTCTCATGGCGATCGGCAAACCAGGCCTCGGTAAAACTATCCGCATCAAGCGTTTCCAGCGAAATATGCGCACTCCATGCAGGGTCGGCGTGTTCAATTTCCTTCTTCACCAGCTCAAAAACCCGGTCGAGCAGGCCATTTTCGCCGTTGGCAATTTCTTGTTTAATCGCCTGTTCAGTCACAATAGCGAGCGGTTCATAAGGAATTGGACAGTAGAAATCAGCCTCCGGCAGAATGCCCGAGCGCGACATCAATACAATCTTAAGCCCCTCGCATCCCTGGTCTGGCCTGAATTCAATCTGTTCGTCGTCGGTTTCGATGAAATCACCATGCTGAATCACCACCGCCATTGCCGCATCAATGCCGCTAAGAGAGGTGCCCATAATGCCCACTTTGCACGCCGGGATTTTGGCTTCCATCAGCCCGGACCACGGACTGGGGAAGAAAGTACGCACCGTCGGGTCTTCTTCAGGCCAGACGTGGCCAGTGGCAATCACGACATGTTCAAAGAGTGCTGATTCCGGGCTGTTTTGCGCCCACAACCTGACGCCATCTGCCGCCACTTCAAGGTCCGTGACCTGGCAAGACTCATGCACCTGGATATCAAAACCCTGCTTTCTGGCTTGCTCGACCAACTGCAAAAACTGGTCGCGGAAATATTCCCCCAGCAAAATACGCGGCAGAAATTGCCGGATATGCAGGGAAGAATGCTCCACGCCATATCGAGCCAGATAGCTTTCACTTCTGCTTCTGAGCCAGTCAATGTAGCTCGAAAAAATGGGCGGGATTTCGATACTGGCGATATTGGCCAGCATCATTCGCGAATTCTCTTCATCGCTGTAAGGCATGCCCACACCTGCTTCACGTGCCTGTTCGTAGACAGCAATAGACAGCGGTTCATTATGTTTAAGAAGGGAGTAAAAGGTATAAATCCCCGTTGGTCCTGCACCGATAATGGCAACCTTTCTCATCAATCCTCACCCTTTTATCCCACAAATTCCTACTTTGAGATTAGGTTCACTCGATGATTTCTGGCAACTTATCTGCGGCACAAAGTCGTTTTACCCGGCATGGATTCCCTGCCGCGATGACGCCTGCGGGAATATCATGCTTCACCACGCTGCCCGCACCAATCGTTGAGCCATCGCCAATGGTCACACCGGGCAAAATCATGCAGCCCCCACCAATCCAGACATCATTCCCAATCGTGACCGGACGGGCGCTGCCGATATGTCGATTGCGGGTTTCAGGGTCAAGCGGATGTTGTGCGGTATAAATTTGTACATCCGGGGCAATAAAGACGTTATTACCGATAGTCACGCGAGCGCAGTCGAGTAAAACAAAATTGAAATTGATAAACACGTTATTGCCGATATGCGTGTTGCATCCGTAATCAATGCGCATCCCTTTTTCGAAATGCACATTTTCGCCGACGCGGCCAAATATCGTGCGAACCAGGCGATCTTTTTCCGTTACGGCGCGAGCACTCAACGCATTGAATTCATCCACGTTATCGCGGGTTCGGTAGCGAATTTCAATTAATTCCGGGTCATTAATATTGTAGCTTTCACCGCTGACCATTTTGTTAAATGCGCGCATCAAAAATTCCTCACAGGTTGGTGAGGTTGTTTAATCACATTTAGAGAAATAATGAAATTAGCGCGCCCGGTAAATAGCATTGTCAGCACAAAAGTCAATATATTCAGTTGGTTCGCACAGGGAAAATGCTAATTGATTTTCCCTACCTGCTTACGAATATGGTGCTGTAACACCGCCAGCATACTCGCCCCGGACAAACCAATCATCAATGCGCCATTAACGGCTTCCAGCGGGCCAAGCAGTTTCCATTTCGCGCTCATCACGATATCGCCGTAACCCAGCGTGGCAAAGTTGACGCCCGAGTGATAAACCGCCTCTTGCAGATTGGAAAATTCACCCAGCCAGAGGAACAATATTCCCCAGAGCATGATTTGCAGCAGATTGCCCATCAGCACGATAATGATAATTCCGAAGAGCGCCAATACCCCCACCAGCATGCCTTCGCGCTGGTGAAAGTGTTTGATATAAAAACGAATACACCAAACTGACACCAACGATTGCAGCAGCATATTACACAGAATGACCGGCATTCCCGTGAGCAAAACCAGTAACATTTTATTCTCCAGACCAGGTTTCGACGGCTGGACGACCACTCCGGTGCCAGCGTTCAAGAACCACCACACACGCCCAACCGTAGAGGGCAACCGCAATGTATAAAGAGCAACGCATCGCCGACGCCAGCCAGACATCTTTACCCGAAGCGCTGTCCTGAATGGCGGGGCCAAACAGAATCAGGCAGGTAATCCAGGCGTTACTCCAGAAAGAAGGTGTGAATCGACTGATAACCAGCCGCACCAGGCGCCGCGCCACCCACAGAGTCATCAGCGCCGTCAGTAATACCAGCATTAATAGCGAAGGCCAGATACTCAGCGCCAGCCAGAGCACCGCCGCGAGTAACGCGCCCATCACCGTCGAAAACACCAACTCTCGCCCCGCTTGCTTTGCCACCAGCGTGTTGGCCTGTTGAGCCAGCATCACGGTTTTCATCACCGCCGGGATATAAAACGCCGGGTTGCTGAGTGCCAGCAGCCACACCGGCAACACAATAACCACCGCGCGCAGGGCTAACCTGTGCGGCGACTCAGGCGCAAGAGCCACTTTCGCGCCCCCGGCAGGCGTGGCTTGCGGCGGGAATAACACCAGCGCCAGGCGATTAACGACGGAGCCGATAATAATTCCCAGTCCCATCATTTGGGCGATGCCTATCGCCAGCGACTGCTCGATAAGCCCGGCAATCGGAATAATGGTCACGGCGACAATCAAAAGCATGGCCTGCGTTGACTTCCCACGCAGCCCCATCAGCATCAGCCAATAGAGCAGCAGCGCCGTAAACAACATTGCGGGTAACGGGTAATGAGTCAGCAGCGGCACCATCAATACCCCGCCAATCATGGTCGCCATCAGCATTAAGCCGACGATGACCCCTTTTTTGATCGGTAACGGTTTACCCTGGCAGAGCACAATCCACGCCATGATGCAGCCCAGATGGGGCATGGGCAGAGCAAGGCCGTAACACGCAAACGTGGTGACGCCGATGCCAAACCCAATTCTCAGTACCGCACGGTCTGCGTTATGCATGGTCCACCTCAGTAGATATACGAGAACCAGCTCATTAACCGTATGTAAATGCTACCGAAGAAGCTCATCAAACCGCCGCCATTGGCGTAAACCAGCACATCAGCCTGTCCGCCGACGCGTAGGTTTTTGACCGGAGGGAAATCGTCTTTCACAAAGGCAATCTTGACCGGGAAACGCTGGGCCTGACGCAGCCAGTCACGGTTATTGTCCACCGTCGGTAAAACGCCTGCGGGCTGGCCGGGAGCCGTACTCACGCCATAGCCGATACTTCGCACCTGTCCTTTGAAAATATGACCGGGTAGGCTGTCGAGCAAAATCGCCACTTCATCACCGGCATTAATATTGCCGATGTTATTTTCCGTCATATCCGCGCTAATCCAGACATCGCTCATCGCAACCAGCGTCATCACTGGCGCTCCAGCCCCAAGAAACTGGCCGATATCGGTGTTTAAATCCGTGACCAGGCCGCGGTTGGTCGCCACCACGACGGTATTTTTACGGTCGAGTTCCGCTTTATGTACCGCAGAACGCGCACTCAGCAACTGCGAGTTATTGTCTCCGGCAACGCCCGCCGCTTCAGTCGCCCGACGCACATCTGCCGCTGCCGCCGCCATTTGGCTACGTGCGGTTTCGCGTGTCGCTTGTGCCACCTCGAGACGGCGAACGGAAATGGTGCCGGGATCTTCACGATACAAACGCTCCTGGCGTTCAGCATCTTTCGCGGCATTTTGGTAGGCGGCGGTGGCGGCCTGTAGCCCGGCTTTAGCCGCCGTAATCGTCTCTTTATTCGCGTTGACGGAGCTGAGCACCGTTTCATAATCCGACCGCGCTTTTGCCAGCGCGATGTCGTACGGTTCCGGGTCGAGTTCAAACAGCGGGTCGCCCGGAGCGACTTCCTGATTATCAACCACGTAGACCTTCTGAATTTGCCCCGCCACCTCAGCAGAAATCGGGATGACAAATGCCTGGATTCTGGCCTGCGAAGTGTAGGGCGTGAGCCGGTCCGCCGCTAAATACCAGCAGAACAACACCACAATCGCCACCAGCAGAGTGATCACGCCACGACGGCTAGTTTGCCCTGCCGGGGATGAGGATTCGGTCATTGCTGTTTACCTTCTGTAGGCATGGTTTTTGGGGGATGCGTTTCTGGTGGACGCGTTGCAGGCGGCAAAGGTTCGTCCAGCAAAGGCACCCAGTCTTCTCGCTGGCGTAAATGAGCCTCGGTTTGCGGGTCAACCAGTGGGCGCTCGCGCCCTTTCTCCCAGCCGCCGCCGAGGGCTTTGTAGAGGGTGATCAAATCACGCATCAACGCACCCTGGCTGTTAACCAGCCTTTCCTGCTGGTTAAACAAAGCCCGTTGTGAGTCCAGCACGCGCTGAAAATCGGCCATACCTTCGCGATATTGCGTGTTGGCAATCTCAAGTGAGCGGCTCGCGGCCTCGCCGGTTTGCGTCAGCAGCTCGATTTCCTGCTTATCATTGGCATAAGCGACGGCGGCGTCATCAACATCGCGAGCGGCCTGAAACACCGTGTCGCGATAGCGTTCATGCAGTTGCAGGAAACGCGCATCCTGCACTAACACCTGGTTCCCAAGACGCCCCTGGTCGAGCAAATTCCAGCTAAACGTTGGCCCTGCAACCCAGGACAACGTGCTGCTGTCGCCATTGCGCCCGCTGATGCCAACGCTGCCAATAAGCGAGATAGAAGGATAAAGCTCACTTTCCGCCACACCGATCAGCGCTGACTGAGCAGCCAGTTGCCGCTCGGCGACCCGCACGTCAGGCCGACGGCGTAGCAAATCCGCAGGCAATTCAGACACCAGGGCGAGGTTCGCTTTCGGCAGCACGCCGGTATTGCCTGCCATTTCTGGCAACGGGCCTGGTTTTCGCGCCAGTATCACGCTAAGTGCGTTTTGGTTTTGCCGCAGCGTGGTTTCGAGCTGTGGAATACTGGAAAGGGTTGAAAGATATTGTGTTTTCGCCTGCTGCACATCCAGCTCCGCGCTGTTGCCACTCAGGAACAGGCGTTCCGTGATTTGCAGGCTCCGGCGCTGGATTTTGGCGTTGCTGTCGGTGATCGCCAGCCGGGCTTCCAGGGTGCGGATGTTCATATAAATTTGCGCGACTTGTGCCGCCATCAACACCTGAATATCGTCGTACTGTGCAAGCGTTGCGAAATAGCTCGCATCTGCCGACTCCACGCCACGCTCGAATTTACCCCAGAAATCAATTTCCCACCCCAGATTGAAACCCGCGCCATAAGTGGTGCTGGCGATATATTTGCCGTTGCGCTGCTGCCCGCCGGTGAGCACTTCGCCATCCCCGATGGTGGCCTGCGGGCTGCGTAAACTCTCCGCAATGCCTAATTGCGCCCGCGACTCCAGCAGACGCAGCCCGGCAATTTTGACGTCGGGATTTTTGCGCAAGGCTTCATTGATCAGCATCGTTAATGTCGGATCGTTAAGTTGCCTCCACCACTGGTCATAATTTTGCGCAGAAACCTGGGCAGACATGGTTTTCGTCGTCGGCTGCCATTGAGTGATTTCAGGAACTTGCGGCGTTTTGTAGTCTGGCCCCAGAGTGGTACAAGCGGTTAACACCAGACTGGCGCCTCCTGTTAACAGAAGACGCCTGATTCTCTCCTCACAGAGCATCTTGTCCGCTCAACGTTGGGCCGGATGGACCCTGATTGACCCAGGCCATGAAGATTCGATAACCGATCGAAAGCAGCGTCGCGCCGATAAACATACCGAGAATGCCGTTGGTCGCCATACCGCCCAGCGCACCCAGCAGCACCACAGGCATTGGCACATCCACGCCACGTCCGAGCAACAGCGGCTTGAGCACGTTGTCCGCCATACCCGCGATAACCAGCAAAATGGTGAAGACGATGTTCATCGCCGTTCCGTGGTCGCCCGTCATCCACATAATAACGATAGCTGGCGCGGTGACGAGAATCACCGGCACCTGGGCAATCCCCAGAATCAGCGCGAGGACGAAGAAAATCCCCACCGCAGGAATGCCCGCAATCGCCATCACGATACCCGCTAACAATGCCTGAATGAACGCAACGCCGATTACGCCCATCGCCACCGCCCGAATCGTATTGGTGCACAGGCGAGTTAACGCCGGGCCTTTTCTTTCATCAGTAATACGTGTGGCAATATTGGTAGCACTCACCGCACCGGCAGCGCCCCAGGCCATCATAATTCCCGCCACAATGAACGAGAACACAAAGCCAATCAGGCCGCCGCTCATACTGGCGAGAATGGTCAGCACGTGGCGAGTGATTTCCCCTAATTGTGGGCCGTAGCTTTTCACCAAGCCGGGTAAATCCGTCGAGGCTTTCATCCACACGACGTATATTTTTTCACCGACAACAGGAATAACCATCACGCGATTTGAAGGCGGCGGAATAACCAGGCTATCGCTGCTCACCCGGGTAACGAGCGCGCTCACGCTATCTCCCAGCGAGGTGATCATAGCGATGGTCGGGACTACGATAAGGAGCACGCCCAGCAGCACCAGCACTGTTGCCGCCAGCCCCTGCTTATTCCCCATGCGTGAAGCAAAACGTTGATGCAATGGGTATAACGTTACCGCCAGAATAAGCGCCCACAGCAGCATATTCATAAAAGGCGAGATGACGGTAAAACAGAAAGATCCCAGGGCGAGGATTAATCCAAACTTGATGAACATATCGAGAAATCGGGCAACCAGCCTTTTCTCGGCATTCGAGGTATCATTAATTTCCATGATGACGTTATTCCAGGTGATGGTGACAATCGCAAGTATCCGTGGGCAGCATAAATACTAAGCCCGCGAATTAACTCGTACTCCGTTAGAATAAGTTCCAACAACTTCAGTAATATAAAAGTATTAGATGTTTATTGAATGCCATCCGTTATTTGAGGATAGAATAAACAAGAGTTATTGCAATACGTGCAACTTACGGCAATAACGATCAACAGTTAAATATTCACCATAAAGCTAAAAAACCGATTCAATAAACAGATAGCAACAGAAATCGCAGCGCATATTCCATGCGTAGCCTATATCAACGCAATTTATTTTTTATTTATAAAAAAACATAATTTTTATATAGCCATGCCAACTTACAAGAGCAGAACGGGTGCAGCCTTATTGTTTGTGACTGATTAATGACAAAAAAAAGCACAAATGGTCCCTTCCCTAAAGTGGCAAGAAACAGTTCTTTGAACCATAGTCTATGGGTAAGGAAAACATTTATCTTCCATAATCAAAGATGAGGTTCGTCATGAAGATAGTTAAGGGCATGTTGGTAGCATTAACGTTGGGTGCAGTATCGTTTGGTGCGTTCTCAGCTGAGCTGTTGACGAAGGAAGCTTACAACGACCACAAAGATGAATATGTGAAAGTCGGCACTATCACCACCAGTGGCGAAACGTCACCGAGTGATGCCAAAGAAGAACTCTCTAAGAAAGCCGATGAGCTTGGCGGCAAGTTTTACGTTGTAACCTCTGCTGATACCGAGAATAAAATTCACGGCACCGCAGATGTCTACAACAAGAAATAAGCGGCACATCAGTTAATCAAAAATGGGCAACCTGTGCGTTGCCCATTCTGCCCTCTTCCAACCCTTCCCATGTTCTGATCGGCATAAATACCCTATACTTCGTCGTCCTGGGTGATTGATAACCCTGAATAACGCAGGTATCTGGGTACCTCTGATGTATATATCAACACGATTCCGAATTGTTCTTCACCTTTGTTCGTTTCTGGTCGTTCTGTACAGTTTGACCATGATCCCGCCAATGTTGTTGGCTTTAATCGAAAAAGAACGCAGTCTGTTTGGGTTTCTTTATACCTTTATCATCACTTTTACTCTCGGAAGCCTGTGCTGGGCCTTAACCGGGCGGTCGAATATTCAGCTCGAAACGCGCGATGGTTTTATCATCATCGTATTGTTTTGGTTACTTTTTTCAGTGATCAGCGCCATGCCGCTGTGGCTTGATGACAGCTACAACGTCTCTTTAGCTGATGCGATATTTGAAGGCGTTTCAGGGATTACCACCACCGGAGCGACCGTTTTCAATGATGTTTCCCTTCTCCCCAAGTCGATACTTTATTACCGGGCGCAGCTAAATTTCGTCGGCGGTCTCGGTGTCATCGTGCTCGCGGTTGCCGTGCTCCCACTGCTCGGTATTGGGGGGATGAAACTTTATCAGTCCGAAATGCCTGGGCCTTTTAAAGAAGAGAGACTCACCCCACGCCTTGCGGATACCGCCAAAAGCCTGTGGTTAACTTATTTGCTGCTGGGCGGGGCATGTACTCTTGCGTACAAGCTCGCAGGAATGCCATTTTTCGACGCGCTGTGCCACGGCCTTTCTACTGTGTCATTAGGTGGGTTTTCGACGCGCACAGAAAGCATCGGCTTTTATGATAGCTACGCGATAGAGCTGGTTGCGGGGGCATTCTCCTTGCTCTCAGCCATTAACTTCACGCTCTATTTTGTCGCCCTCGCACGCCGTAGCATTAAACCTTTCCTCAAAAGTGCCGAGCTGCGATTCTTCCTGCTGGTTGCAAGTGTGGTGATTTTAATCATCACTCTCGAAGTCTGGCGAGCCGGAATGTACGCCCTTCCGGCCTCGTTCGTGCATGCCTTTTTCCTCACCAGCTCAATGATTACCGACAACGGGCTTTCTCCCGGCGATTATGCCTCGTGGCCGGTACACACCATCGTACTGCTGCTTTCAGCCAGCTTCTTTGGCGGCTGCGTAGGTTCAACCTGTGGTGGGATCAAAGCGCTGCGTTTCCTGGTGTTATTTAAACAAACGCGCCATGAAGTACACCAGCTCGCCCACCCCCGTGCCGTGATGAGTATTCGCGTCGGAAACTCGCCGATAAACGACAGAGTGCTGCGCTCGGTGTGGAGTTTCTTCTTTCTCTACGTGGTGTGCACCTGCTTCTTTATCTGGATGCTCAACTTGCAGGGTTATGACTTATTAACCTCTTTCGCCACCGTTGCAGCTTGTATTAACAATATGGGATTAGGTTTTGGCGAGACTGCGGCAGGTTTTGGCACGTTAAGTGATAGCGCTAAATATTTGATGTGCGCCGCGATGTTATTGGGGCGACTTGAGATTTATCCGGTGCTGATTTTATTCTCGAGGACGTTCTGGAGGAGTTAAAAACAAATACCCCGGCGGTGAATCGCCGGGATTGCGTTC
Source organism: Buttiauxella sp. BIGb0471 (assembly GCF_024807715.1). Classification (NCBI taxonomy): domain Bacteria; kingdom Pseudomonadati; phylum Pseudomonadota; class Gammaproteobacteria; order Enterobacterales; family Enterobacteriaceae; genus Buttiauxella; species Buttiauxella sp. BIGb0471. The sequence continues at coordinate 16,841 of NZ_JANUEU010000002.1, read as the reverse complement.
TTTATTAAACGATTAAAATCGCCCGAATATCATTAACGTTCGTCAGCGTAGGTCCCGTTTTAATGAGGTCATTTAGCGCCGCAAAGAAGCTATAACTGTCATGCTCTTCCAACATCTGTTTTCCACTTACGCCTTTTTCCTGCGCGCGGCTGAGAGTATCAGGACAAATAAATGCCCCAGCAGCATCCTCAGTACCATCGATACCGTCGCTATCTCCCGCCATGCCCCAAATATGTGTTTCCCCTGCCAGGGCGTTCACCAGGCTTAACAAAAACTCAGTATTGCGCCCCCCACGTTTTGCAGAACAGCTCCCGATAGTTACCGTGGTTTCGCCGCCGGAGAGCAATACTGCTGGCGTTTTGACTGGCAGTCCATGGTGCTTAACGGAACGCGCAATGCCTGCCATGACTATCCCAAGTTGCGCACTTTCCCCCTCAAGCGCATCCCCAAGAATCACAGGGGCTATCCCCATTTTCCCCGCGACAGCTGCCGCACTGAGTAATGCTTTTGACGGTGTGGCAATCATGCGTACATCAACTTGAATAGCTTTAGCACTTACAGTTTCTCTTTTTTCAGCAAGCACTTGTGACACATGTTCAGGTAATTCAATTTGATAGCGATGCAGTATTTCTCTGACCTGCTCGATAGTACTGTTATCAGGAAGAGTTGGCCCTGAAGCAATATCTTCAGGGTTGTCTCCTGGCACATCGCTAATAACTAACGTCACCACTTTTGCCGGAAGTGCCGCCAGTGCCAGGCGGCCACCTTTAATATCCGAGAAGTGCTTCCGAACGGCATTCATTTCTTGAATCGTGGCTCCACTTCGCAGCAGTGCTTTATTCACGGCTTGCTTATCCGCAAGCGTAATGCCGGTGCGTGGCAATGCCATCAGAGCCGAACCGCCACCTGAAATCAGGGCAATCACTAAATCATCAGGAGTCAGGTTCTTGAGTGATTCCAGAATCAACATCGATGCCACTTCGCTCATGGAATCTGACACCGGGTGCGCCGCCTCAATAATTCGTACTTTCCGAGTGGGAACCGCATGACCGTAGCGAGTGACCACGACACCTGAAAGCGGCACATCGGGCCATGCGGCTTCCAATGCTGCCGCCATTGCAGCGGAAGCCTTACCGGCTCCCACCACAATACATCGGCCAGGGGGTTTTTCTGGCAACGCATCAAGCAATGCAGCATGAGGGTCTGCACTTTTAATCGCCGCACTGAACATTTCAAGCAACGCACTTTTCGCTGTTTCGTTCGTCCACGTAGCCATTATTCCCCCTGATTTTTAGCGCTTCATGATGGCAGCAATAACTGCATCGGTGACTTCACGAGTTGTTGCTCTACCACCGACATCTGGCGTTTTGACACCGGTTGCGCACACTTCTTCTACTGCCGACATCAGCAAAGCTGAAGCATCATGTTCACCCAGGTGATCCAGCATTTGTGCCGCCGTCCAGAAGCTCGCAACAGGGTTGGCGATACCTTTACCTGTGATATCAAATGCGGACCCATGAATAGGTTCAAACATTGAAGGGAAGCGACGCTCCGGATCGATATTTGCCGTAGGCGCGACACCCAGGCTCCCGGCGAGTGCGCCAGCAAGGTCTGAGAGAATGTCAGCATGGAGGTTAGTCGCCACGATGGTATCCAGTGATTTTGGATGCAGCGTCATGCGCACCGTCATAGCATCAACCAGCATTTTATCCCAGCTCACATCAGGAAACTCAGTTGCCACTTCGGCAGCAATCTCATCCCACATAACCATCCCGTGGCGTTGAGCGTTGGATTTTGTTACCACAGTCAAGAGTTTACGTGGGCGTGACTGTGCTAGCTTGAAAGCATAACGCATGATGCGAGTGACACCGGCACGAGTGAAAATAGCCACTTCAGTACCGACTTCCTCCGGTAAACCACGGTGCGCCCGCCCGCCGTGTCCTGAGTATTCGCCTTCGGAGTTCTCACGCACAATCACCCAATCCAAATCGCCTGGACCAGCATTACGCAGCGGCGACTGAATACCGGCCATAATTTTTGTAGGGCGCACATTAGCGTATTGGTCAAAACCCTGACAAATAGGCAAACGCAGCCCCCAAAGTGTAATATGATCCGGCACATCTGGTGCACCCACCGCGCCAAAATAAATAGCATCAAATGATTTCAGTTTTTCCAAACCATTTTCAGGCATCATCACACCATTCTTTTTGTAATAATCAGATCCCCAGTCAAAATGTTCAATTTGGAAGGTCACATCGCCCACTTTCTTTTGCAAACATTCAAGAACACTGACGCCTGCTGAAATAACTTCAGTACCAATACCGTCAGCAGGAATTGCAGCAATTTTGTAGTTACGCATGGGTAAGACTCCTTACAATGATTATATTTTTGGTCAGTTCATTGGCGTCATTAGTTTTCTAATGACCTATTATTCAAAAAATAAAAATTCGCAGGTTTATATTTTAATTATTTTATGTGCGTCACAATCTAGTGGATTTCCATTAATTATTAACGCCGGACAACTATCATTATGCACAGAAACTCATTACTATCACTCGCATCTGTTTATGCAAAAAATTGATATAATCCTGAGAGGGAAATGTGGAACTTAATCAGCTGAGATGTTTCATTGCCGTGGCCGAAGAACTGCACTTTGGGCATGCTGCACAAAAGCTGGATATGCTCCCCTCGGCATTAGGTCGATACATCAAATTGCTGGAAGAAGATCTTGGCACACGGTTACTATCGCGCTCTACACGTAACGTTTCTCTAACGGCTCACGGGGCTTTATTCCTTGGTGATGCAAAAGAAATTGTCGCCAAAGCCGATCAACTCCAACAGCGTTTTAAGAAGCTGGCGCGGCAAAACTCTGGGCGTTTGCGCATAGGTGCTATCGATAGTGCAACTATCAATTTGGTCCCGCATGTCCTGCATATTTTCCGTGAGAGATGGCCTGAAGTTGACATCCAGATTGTGGAAGATAAGTCATCAAAGTTGCTGCCAAAATTAAAGTCGGGTCGTCTGGATTTAATCTTTATCCGCCCGACAGATCAAATGGATGATGTTCTGGAAAACCAATTCCTTTTTTATGAAGATGTTGTGTTGGCAATATCGGATAAACATCGCCTTGCTCAATGCGGTGAAATAGTTGTCAGCGATCTAGAAAATGTGCCGATGATCGTACCCGAAAGACGAGTTCGGCCACATAGTTATGATTTAACATTAGACCTATTTGATAACGCCAGTTTTAAACCGCGACTAGTTCAAATTGCAGATGAGAAACAAACCATTATTAATATGGTTGCCGCGGAATTAGGTGCAGCCATTATGCCCAAGTGGGTAACCAGGATGTCTGCGTTAAATGTAAAATTTATACCGCTGGCGAAGGAATATATTAATATCAGGCAAAAACTGCCCTTGTCTGCGGTATGGGTAAAAGATTCACGTGATGAGACTCGCGATAATATGATGGCAGTTGTCATGCAGGAATTAGAGGTTATTTCTCAGCAATACTAAAACAGCGCCATTAACCAGGCGCTGTTTTGCCCACATTTACGCCAAAGAGTTTTTCAACTCCCTACGTTTGCGGTTAATCTCAATAGATAACGTAAGCAATGCCGAAACCACCAGCATCCCCGCAACACAATAGAGCGCCAGTGAAAAATCGCCCGTGGTCTCTTTCAACCAGCCAATCACCGCTGGCCCAGCAAAACCACCTAAGTTGCCGATAGAATTTATTGCTGCAAGTCCTGCGGCAGCGGCAGGGCCGTTAAGGAATAGCGACGGAATACTCCACAGCGGTGGCTTGCAAGAGGAGATACCAATATTCGCCAAAATCAGGGCAAATATAGCCAGCGGCAACGAATGAACTGAACCGGCAAGAATAAACCCAACACACGCTAATAAACAGGCGCTAACGACGTGCCAGGTTCTTTCTTTAGTTTTATCAGAATGCTTCGCCCACAGGATCATCGCAACCACTGAAAGCGCTGCCGGAATCGCATTCACAAAACCAATTTGAAATGTGCTTAAGCCAAACGATTTTATAAACTGCGGCGACCAAATATTGAGTGAGTACAAACCTGCCGAGGTTCCGAAATAGACAACGGCCAGCGTTAACACGCGCGCATCAGTCAGCCCTTTCCAGATGCTGGTTTTTGCCTGATGGCCCTGCCCGCTGCGTTCTTGCGCAAGCGTAGTGATAAGCCATTCCGTCTCTTTTTGAGAGAGCCAGCGATTCTTTTCAGGCCTATCGTTTAAATAAAAAAGGGTGAAAACACCCAATATAATGGCAGCGACGGCGTCAATCAGGAACATTAATTGCCAGCCTTTCAAACCCAATGCGCCATGTAAACTCAAAATAGTCCCAGCAAGCGGCGAACCCAACATTGCCGATATTGGCGCCGCCGCCATGAAAAATGCGATAACTTGTGCACGACGCTTAACAGGAAACCAGGTACTTAAATAGAGAATAATCCCTGAGAAAAAGCCCGCCTCTGCAACGCCCAGCAGAAAACGCAAAATGTAGAACCCAGTTGCGGTTTCTACAAACATCATACAGGCAGCAATCGCCCCCCAACTCACCATAATACGAGCCAGCCAAATCCGTGGCCCCACTTTTTGCAAAATAATATTAGAGGGAATATCAGTAAGAAAATAACCTATAAAAAACATGCCCGCGCCAATACCAAATACCGTTGAAGAAAATCCCAAATCTTGATTCATGGTTAACGCTGCAAAACCAATATTAATTCGATCAAAGAAAGCAATGAAATAGGCAAACATGACAAACGGGACAATTCGCCAGGTTATTTTTTTGAGGGTAAGATGTTCTATTGAATGAGTCATAGCATATTTCCATTATTTTAATAAATAATCGGCCGCCTGTTGTTATCGTTCGAAATAGCATCAGGCCAGTCATTGAAATATGCGCTGTCGTTCAGGATGAGTCATCAAGTCGTGATTATATAAAAAAATGCAATAATGTTCTCAAGGGAAAAGTTTCGTTAAAAAAACGTGACAGATCATGTAGCTAGCGGGCTAGACACAAAAGGAACATGGGCACTGCGTTAAAAGCCAGTATGAATGTATGGAGATTAAGTGGGGAACTGAAAATGGTATTTGTGATGTGCTTCAAATATCAGGCATTTACTCGATGACTAAGAACGGCTACCTGAATCGGTAACCGTTTCACTTTCAGGAAGACTTCGAATGAGAAGCCCGGTAAGCGCTATTTTGTCGGTTTGCACTTTTTGAAAGTAACCATACAAGAATCGACGACAAACACAGTAACGCGGCGACAAAGAGCAGCCCGCCCGTAAAACTTCCAGTGTGTTCTTTTATAACACCAATCATTACCGGCCCAACAAACCCACCCAGATTGCCGATAGAATTTATGGTGGCAATCCCCGCCGCTGCCGCAGATCCTGATAAGAACATCGTCGGCATACTCCACAGTGGCGGCTTGGAGGCACTGATACCCACGTTAACCAGAGTTAAGGCGATAATTGCTGTCACTACGGTGGTAACCATACCAGCATAAATCAACCCTACTGCCGCCAGCATACAAGCACCGATAATATGCCAGGTGCGCTCCACTTTTTTATCGGAATGCCTTGCCCAAAGTACCATTGCAACTACGGCAATAATAGCTGGGATAGCGTTTAATAAGCCGACCTGCAAGGAACTCATGCCAAATGCTTTTATTATCTGTGGTGACCAAATCCCCAGAGTATATAAACCGGCAGAAGTCCCGAAATAAACGAGTGATAAGGCAATAACGCGTTTATCTGCCAGCCCTTTCCAGACGCTCACGTGAGAGGAACCCGCTTTGGTATTTTGTTCGGCAGCAAGTGTCTGCATAAGCCAGTCACGTTCTTCATCAGTTAACCACTTTGCTTTAGCAGGGCGATCGGTGAGCCAGAACAACACCACACAGCCCAAAATCACTGCGGGAATCGCCTCCAGCACAAACATCCATTTCCAGCCCGACCAACCAAGAAAGCCGTGTAATTCAAGCAATGCTCCGGAAATGGGTGAACCCAGAGCTGTCGATAGCGGTGCCGCAGCCATGAAGATAGCCGTCACTTGAGCGCGGCGTTTCATGGGGAACCAAAAGCTTAAATACAGAATAATACCAGGGAAAAATCCAGCTTCCGCTACACCCAACAAGAATCGTAAAATATAGAAACTTGTCGTGCCCTGAACAAAAGCCATTCCCCCAGAAACCAGTCCCCATGTAATCATGACGCGAGCAATCCAGATCCTGGCTCCCACTTTATTGAGAATTAGATTAGACGGAACCTCAAACAAAAAATAACCGAGGAAAAATATCCCCGCACCGATACCAAAAACAGTGGGTGAAAAACCTAATTCCTGATTCATTGTTAATGCCGCAAAGCCAATATTTACTCTATCCAGAAAAGCAATAAAATAGAGCAGCATGATAAAGGGAATAATGCGAAGCGTTATTTTTCGCAGTACCCGTGTTTCGAGTTCTGTAGACATAAGAGGAGATCCTCTGTGCGGTTTGTAGGGTGGTAAGATTATTATTAGCGTTACAGGAATTGATTATGATTGTTTATTTTTAGTTATCATCCAGGTTTGATTATATAAAATATTGATATAATCAAACTTCAAGAAAAACTCTGGTTAATCAAAGGTATTTAGAGGGGAACAAAAAAGGAGGACTCTGTAGAGCAATTAATGAATACTGAATTAGATGAATTATTGCAACTATTTATTCGTTCAACATAAAACATACCTGCACGGCATGAGCATCATGCAGGATGTTTCTTACTAAAACAAAAAACTACGCGCTAAGCGCACCCCACACCAAATTGCCTTTATGGAACGTGGCGGTACGAGGCGAAATACGCGCCACCGCTTCGGCAGAACATGAAGCATCCACCAGCACAAAGCTCGCGTCATCCTGCGCTTTTGGCCATACGCGCTCGCCTTTGTCGTTCAGCGGCAGCACGTTGCCGGTGGCAATCGCAAGGGATCGTGAAAGATTCAGCTCGCTCACCCTCATATAAAGTTGCGCATACAAGTTAGCTTTTTCCAGCATGTCGCCCAGGCCATACGGCGACCAGTGGTCAATCACGCTGTCGGTGCCGGTCATCACAAACACACCTTTGTCTTGTAACTGTTTGAGCGGCATATGCAGGGTGCCAATCGGCACCGTAGAGGCGATGGTGATTTGCTGTGCCGCCATGCGCGTGGCGATGGCATTCACTTCTTGTTCATTCATCATCGCCAGAGCAAACGCGTGACTGATAGTGACTTTACCTTTCAGCTCCGGGGTTTTCTCCACCGTTTCAACCATATAGTTCACCGCCGCGATCCCGGCTGGGCTGGTTTCATGTAGGTGAATATCCACACCTTTTTTGAAGTCGATGGCTATCTGGAACATGGTATCTAAGGATTTTTCCATCGCGCCATCGACGTTCGTCGGGTCAAGCCCGCCGACGTAGTGAGCGCCCGCTTGCATTGCATCGCGCATCAACGCAACGGAGTTCGAGTGCAGCAAACCGTGCTGCGGAAACGCGACGATTTCACAGCTAAAACCAGACTTACGGCGTTCCAGAACTGCTTGCAGATTCTCGAGGTTTTTCAGCCCGGAAACCGGCTCCACGTTGCAATGGCTGCGGGCGATAGTCGAGCCTTTCGACTGAATCAAATCAATCAGCTTTTCGGCACGTTCCTGCGTGACCGGTTGCAGCTCTGGCAGCAGTTTTTGCTCCAGGGCAATCATGTCGAGAATGGTGGTTCCCGCCGGGCGGTTATGTACGCGCCACGGGCCGCCGTAGAAGGTTTTATCGAGATGAATATGCATATCGCGCATCGCTGGCAGCAACAGTTTCCCGGAGGCATCGTAATGGGCGAGCGTGGCGTCCGGGTGTTGTTTATTTGCGAGCAATGCCGCAATTTTGCCGTCTTTAATTTCCAGCGTTTTCAGCTCAGTTTGCGTGCCGACAATCGTCTGCCCGTCGCGTGCAAAACCGGCTTCTAGCAACACGTTATCGAGATAGTAATGGGATTCTTTGATGGCGCTCATACGATTGTCCGTTTCACAGGCGATGGAAGCTGGTTTAGCAGCATACGCCATCGAACCGGTCGCGCCAAAGAGCGCACAAGCCGCCGCCACTTTGCCACCGCCGCTCAGAAATTCACGGCGGCTTTTTTCTGCATTATTCATCGAGTTCTCCCACTCTTAATCATTAACAATATGGGTGCCAGTTTCGCCGCGCAGTGCGGCGGGTAATTTTTCAGGGGTAGTGATAATCACGCGTTTGCCGCCGTTGCGCAGGAACGCAAGGCTGGCAGTAATTTTTGGCAGCATACTGCCCGGCGGGAAATGCCCTTCTTCGCTAAAACGCGCCATTTGTTCGACGGTGACTTCATCGAGCGCACGTTGCTCAGGCTTGCCAAAGTGAATACACACTTTCTCCACACCAGTGGTAATCACCAGAATGTCAGCATTCACTTCGCGAGCCAGCAGCGCGGTGGAAAGATCTTTATCGATAACCGCATCCACACTCTGGTAGTCGCCCTGCTCGCTGCGAACTACCGGAATCCCGCCGCCGCCTGCGCCAATCACCACAAAACCTTGTTTGATTAACGCGCTGATGGCATCGGCTTCGACAATACGTTTAGGTTCCGGCGAGGCCACCACGCGGCGGTATCCGCGCCCGGAGTCTTCAACAAATCGCCATTCCGGGTGCGCGACTTTCAGCGCTTCGCACTGCTGTGCGCTAAAGAACGCGCCAATCGGCTTGGTTGGATGGATAAAGTTAGGATCGTTTTTATCCACTTCCACCTGGGTAATCACGGTCACGGCTTTTTTATCGCCGCATTTTCCGAGGCGGTTATTGAGCGCCTGCTGAATCAGATAGCCGATGCCGCCCTGGGTATCTGCCACGCAGTTTGCCAGCGGCGTGAGCGGCAAGCCCTCTTTCTCATGGGCGATTTCCGCCCGGCGTAAATCAAGGCCGACCTGCGGGCCGTTACCGTGAGTCAGCACGATGTCGTAGTCCGACGAGAGCATTTCCAGCACCGTTTCGGCGACTTCTTTTACCGCGATTTGCTGATGTTCCACTGACTGGCTGGCGTTATCTTTGATGATGCTGTTGCCGCCAATCGCCACTACGACGAGTTGTTTCATTGTTTTTATCCTTGTAGGGTACGGACGCCCTCACCCCGGCCCTCTCCCCCAGGAGAGGGAGAAAACCGGACAATCCCCTCTCCCTGGGGAGAGGGTTAGGGTAAGGGGGAGTATTAAACGGACGTCACAACCTCAGAAGCCGCTTCACGACGGTCGAGTACATGCTTCACCACAAACATCGCGCCCATCATCAAATAAGCGGTCACGAACATCAGCGAACTGCCCTGCGCAAAGCCGACCATCGGCGCATGAATCACGCCAAACAGCGCCAGCAACGCACCGACTACGGCTGCAACTGCACCGCGTAACGGTTTGTTGATAATCGCGAAAATTGCCACGCAACCCCACAACATGCTGGCAAGCGGTGCGCCATTCCCCAGATGCACCAGGCCTTGATAAAACACGCCTTTATGCGCCAGCGCTTCCGGGCCGATTTTCGCAGCCGTTGTGCCCGCTGCGGCCATCACACTATTCACCATGGTCAGCGCCCAGTTGGCTATCCATGGGAACAGGCAGATGAAGATAACCGGCACCTCTATTTTCGGCGTTTCCCGCACCACCTGGTTTGCCGTCACCACGCCGATAAACACCAGAATCGGCACAATCGCGGTCATCGGAATAATGGCGAGCATGAACGCCCCAAGGCCAAACAGCGGCACGATAAACATGGTGACGCCAGACGCCAGCGTGTAACCGATACTCGCGCCCATCGCCTTCCAACCCGCATGACCGACGTACACCGTGACCGGGAACGGGTTCCCCATCAGGCAACCGAGCGTTGAGGCAAGGCCGTTGGTCAGCATCACTTTACGCGTGTTGTATTCATCACCCGCTGCGTGTGCGCTTTCGATGTTTTCCAGGTCGAAAATGTAGTTCGCCAACCCCAACGGAACCGCCGAGGCCAGGTAAGGCAGCGCGTGCGGCAAGCCTTGCAGGAAGCTATCAACATGAATTGATGGCGGGTTAAAACCGAACGAGGACATCGACGCTTTGATGGCTTCCGGGCTTTGCAGTCCAGAAATCCACGCCAGTGCCGTACCCGCAACCAGCAGCAATAAGCCGGTTGGAATGCGCGCAAACATCGGTTTTTTACCAAACCAGTTGATGAAGATAAGCAGCAGCACAATGAAGGAAACCGTCGGCGCTTCAAATGCCTGAAGCATCGGGTTCATCGCCAGCAGCAACAAACCTAAACCCGACAAACACGACAGCAGCACGGTGCGCGGGATCATCTTGCGGATGGTTTCGCCGAGGAACGAACCGCCCACCAGAATCATCGCTTCAACAAAACACCACACCAGGCCAATCTGAATCGCAAACTCAGCGTCGCCGGTTTGCTGGTAGACCGGCATCAATACCAAAAACGTCACGGTAAAGATGGACGGCGCACTTGGTCCGGAAGGCAGTGCGGTCACATCTTTGCGCCCTGTCTCTTTTGCCAGTTGCAGGCCGAACCACGCGTAGCAAATACTCGCCACCAGCACCGCCAACCCGAAGGCTGGCGCAATGCGCCCGTAAACAATCTCCGTCGGAATACCCACCACAAAAATGAGTAACCCCATCATGGTCAGCAAGTTAGTCAGGTTATTGGTCATCAACCCGAAATATGCCGCCCAGTCACCGCGTTTCCACTCAAGCTTAACGTTTGTCATCGGGGTATCCCTCAGAAAGAGTAACGCTCACCAAAGGCGAGCAGAGCCTTCTCAAAACATTCAAACGGCGGATGCACAATCCCGGCGCCAATCATGCCGATGCCCGCATCTTTGTGGGCAATGGCGGTGTTGATCACCGGCAAAATGCCGCTGTCGCCGACGCGCGTGATGTCGATGGCGGTCGGGATCCCCATAAACGACAGCAGCGGAATGGTGACGTTCGGGTTTTCACCGAGCGTGATTTCGCGCATCTGGCGTGAGAAATCAATCGCTTCGTCCACGGTACCGCCCACCAGCGCGACAATCGCCGGAGCCGTTGCCATCGCAAAACCGCCAATACCGTAGGTTTCCGTAATCGCGCTGTCGCCAATATCCAGGCCGGAATCTGCCGGTTTGTAACCGGCAAACATCGGGCCGATGACCTGCTGCGCCGGGCCGGTAAACCACTGCCCCGGCAGGCCGCTGACGCGCAGGCCAAACTCCACGCCGTTACGCGCCATGGTGGTAACGACGGTGCTGTATTCGATGCCGTGCGCCGCGTCCATTGCCGCTTTGCACATCGCCATCCACGTTGGGCCGGAGAAGTAGTCGCTGCTGGCGACAAAATCGAACACTTCTTTTTGCTGCGCGACGGTGAAGTGGGTCTGAATAATCCACGGCGTCAGCGCCTGAATCAGCAACGTGGTGCCAGCGTTGTTGCGGTTGTGGCACTCGTCGCCCATATGCAGCGCCTGCGCCAGCATCAAACGTAAATCAATTTCGCCTGCGAGCTTCATCGCATCACGCAGCATTGGGCCGAGCACATCGCGCATCCAGACAAGGCGGTCGATCACGCTCTGGTCGTTAGCGCCCATGCGCAGGATTTTCGCCATCTGCTCGCTGAGGTTGGTATAGGCGCGGTTGCCGTAGGTTTTGTTTTCGACGATATGCATAAACATCGAGGCTGATGTCACGCCCGCCATCGAACCCACACAGTCGTGCTCGTGGCATGGCGAGAAGATGATTTCGCCGGAAGCGGCAAGCTGTGCGGCTTCGTCAATATTCGCCGCCAGCCCTTCAAACACCAGCGCCCCGGTGACAGCACCTTTCATCGCGCCGCACATATTTTCCCAGGCAACAGGCGGCCCGGCGTGCAGAATGGTGTTGCGCGTCATGCCCGGCACCACGTTAATCGCCTGGTCGTAACCCACCAGAACAGGCTGCGATTGAATAATGCGCTCAACGGCCAGTTTATTGGCAGCGGCGACTTTTTCGGCAAGCTCTGGGGCGGCAATCGCATCCAGTGCGTTCACCACAGCCAGATTGCCCTGCCCCGGCGGCGTCCAGTCCAGTTGCGTCACGGGAACGCTCTGCTTTTTCAAATCATCGCTAAACATCGCAATGCCGACGTTAATCACGTTCAGCGGTTGGTTAAACAGACTCATTGTGCTTTCTCCTTGCAGACAAACTCACGCGCCAGCAGCCCGGTGTTGGTGCTGCTGCTTGCCCAAATCACCCCGGCATCGGTCAACATCTGGCACTGCGCTTCAAGCGACGGCGTGTCCAAATCGGTGCCGAGCACGTAGCCCAGAATTTCCAGGTTGCGCGAGTCGCGGGCGGCAATGGCTTTGGCTTCTTTGATGGCGTCGAGCATCACGCCAACCGGGTTTTCGTGCGAGCCGTAGCCCAGCACAAAATCCATCACGATCACGCCGACTTCCTGATCACGCGCTTCCTGCAACAGGCGGCTGATACGGTTGGTCGGGTCAATCATTGGGTGCGGTTTGCCGTTGGTGAAATCGTCGTCACCGAAATCGAGGAAGGTGTGTGCGATGCTGACATTCACGTCTTTGAGGCGGTATTCAGGATTCGGCTGGATATTGCTGTAGACGTCCGGGTATTTTTCCAGCGCTGCAAACATCGCTTCGTCACACAGCGTGCCGCCACAGAACAGCGCACGAATGTATTTCTGCTCAGGCTTCAGGCGAGCACGCACTTCTTCGATTAGCGGCCAGTTGAGTGGATGCAAATCCAGCGACTCTTTCTTGATACCGGTCAGCAGCACGGCTTTCAGCGCCGCTTCTTTAGTGGCACGGGCAAACTGCAACCCCGGTTCGTCGGCACGTATTTCGCCGTTACCGAGGAAGCAAACCACGACGGGTTTGCGGCAAGCCTGCGCGCGTTCCAGCACTTTACGCGCCACGGTTTCAGCAGGCGGTTTAGAAACCAGCACAATCACTTCGGTTTGTGCGTCATCTTCCAGCATCTGGATTGCATCGAGCATCATGATGCCGCCGATTTTCTCGCTTAAATCACGCCCGCCAGTCCCGATAAGCTGGGAAATACCGCCGCCAAATTCGTGAATGCGCACGCTTAATTCCTGGCTACCGGTGCCGGATGCGCCAACAATTCCAATTGAGCCACGGTGTACCGCGTTACCAAAGCACAGCGCTGCGCCGTTAATAATTGCAGTGCCGCAGTCCGGGCCCATCATCAGCAACCCTTTGCTGTGGGCGAGTTGCTTGAGTGCCAGTTCGTCATCAAGAGAAACGTTGTCGGAAAACAGCATCACGTTCAGGTTGTTTTCCAACGCCTGACGCGCTTCACGGGCCGCGAAAGCGCCGTTGACGGAAATCACCGCAAGGTTAGTTTCCGGGATATTGTTATGTGCGCTGGCAAGGGTTGCGTAACGCGCTTCGTGGCGTGAATTGCCGCTGTCTTTGCGGGTGAACAGACCTTCAATAGCTTCAAGCGTGGCGTCGTTCGCCGTATCGCTCGCGCCTTTGATAACAATCATCAGGTCGCCATTTTTCGCCTGTTCCAGTTCGTCATTTAACAACCCGAGGTTTTTTAACACCCCTTTGTTCATTTCGGTCGCCATCGCGACAAACGCCTGTTCAACGCCGTCAAGCTGGTTAGCTTTGGTTGAAATGGACATCAGTGAGACCGAATCAAAATAGGTGTTCTTTTTAATTACAATCCTGGTCGACATAATTTCCTCCGTTAATTTTGGTCAAAGCGAAAGCGTCCGCCATGCCGCAAAGCATGTCGCACCCCGAACTTGATCCTATTTTTTTAATTTCATTTATAAATGGATGAATATTTTCTAAATCACCCACCAGTATCTGATGAATAAAATCATAAATACTTTCGCGATAACGCTGATTAATCGCTTCGCGCAGCGTAATTGCACTTAATAATGTGGTTTTATGCTTACCCGCTTCCAGCGTAGATTTAAATATTTCGCGATACTTCACTGCCGGATGCCCGGCTATAAATAAAACCGCACTTAACCCGGCGAGATAATCATCCCCGGTAGGGGTTAAGCCAATGCCTAAACCCAATAAACCATTAATTTCATTTTTAATCGCACTGCCATTACCTGCGCGTAATGCTGAAATTAGCTCCCGGCGATGGTGCTGAAGCTGGCGACTCATTTCCTGATAAAAAATGTTGTCACCGCAAAAATAAAATAATGACGAACTTTGCTCGACCGATGCCTGGATAATTCGGGCAAGGCTTTCCCAGTCGGTCTGGTTTATTTGTTGTTGCGTGATAACCAGCGCATCAGGTTGCCAGCGAATGCAACTTGAGAAATCAATACGTTTATCGGTGCCAATCTCGATGCCACTGTGTTTAAAACTCACCTGTTCACCAGGCTTAAAAATAGTCAGGCAATGCTCAAGGGCTAAACGGCAGCTGTTGGGTGCGTTATCACAGTCAGCACTGAGCAGGGTTAAAATCTGTTCTTTTTCAGGGAGGTGAATATTCACCGCTCTGGAAAACACCTGCTCGATATAACCGACTGTATCGACTTGTAATTCTGGCGCATAAAACGCGCTGTCTGCCGTTTTTGCCTGGAGGCACTGCCGCAGCTGATATCCGGCGATAGTGCATCTCCTGTGTTTTAAGCTCCGGCTTTGACCAGCAACTCGGCAATCTCGTGATACCCTTTTTCGCGTGCCAGCGTCAGCGGCGATTTACCGTATTTATCGGTCATATGCGGGTTAGCACCGTGGTCGAGCAGCAGTTTGACAATCTCCTGCTGTTTCGCCCCGCCGTCGTTCAGCACGATGGCTTCGAGTAGCGGCGTCCAGCCAACGAAATTGGTGTGGTTGACGTTAATATCGGTCTGCGTCACCAATTCGCGAACAATTTCGACATGGCCTTTTTCGCTCGCCGGAGTAATACCCACGCCACCAAAACGGGATAAACAATTTAGATCGGGATTTGCCGGTAATATCAGGCGTAATAATGTCAGATCGTTATTCAGGCAACTGAGTAAGAAAGGGTTAAAACAGGTTTGATCTTGCTTATTAACGTCGGCTCCGGCCTTAATTAAATATTCCACACAGTCATATTTTTTGTGCAGGCTGGCGAGAGTAATTGCAGTGCGACCCTGGCGATTGGTGGCGTTAATATCCGCGCCATCACTGAGGCATTGTTTTAGATTTTCCAGATGCCCAAGTTCTGCTGCATTTAGAAATTCTGCAATGAGTTCTTTCTGAGACATATCCATACTCCCATACTTTGCTATTTCCGATGAATTGAGAATAGCAACACTGTCGACGCTTTAACATCCGTTTAAAAATCATTCATCGTTAATGACAGCATTGTTGAATAGTATTCAACAATGTGAGAAAAATGTGGGTCAGCGCAATATTTTACCTATGATAGAACCGCTTTCAGCAGACTTTAGTACCCACTGGCGAGCATGCCACGAGGCCTTGCGGAACGCGGGGGAAATGGGATTCAAGAAGTGTGATACTCTTCAAATCACTTGTAACGGTAGTGTTAAATATGGTTCAAGGCAAAGTCGGGGATCATAAGGAATACAAATACATTCAACAATAGCGTCGAATGGCGTTACGGTTGGTTATGGGAGTTGTAGGGTGGATAAGCCGCAGGCGTCATCCACCAAAAAACATCACCGAAAGGACAGACAGGAGCGGCACATGAATTCTATTTTTACCGAAGAGAACCTGCTGGCCTTCACCACCACGGCGCGGCTTTCAAGTTTTAGTAAGGCTGCTGTCGAACTGGGGATCACCACCTCTGCCGTTAGCTACACCATCAAAAGAATCGAGACGTATCTCGATGTGGTGCTGTTTGTGCGCAACACACGCAGCATCGAATTGACCGAATCTGGCTACTACTTCTATCGCAAAGCGACCGAACTGCTGAACGACTTCCATGCCATTAAACGAGGCGTGGATACCATCTCGCAAGGCATTGAAGTGAAAGTACGTATCTGTATCAATCAGCTGCTTTACACGCCGCGCCATACCGCGAAGCTCCTGCAAATCCTCAAAAAACAGTTCCCCACCTGCCTGATAACCGTCACCACCGAGGTGTATAACGGCGTGTGGGACGCCATTATTAATAACCAGGCCAATATCGCGATTGGTGCGCCGGATACGCTGCTCGACGGCGGCGGTATTGATTACACCGAAATTGGCGCGATTCGCTGGGAATTTGCCATCGCCCCAACGCACCCACTGGCGTTTATGCCAGAGCCAATTTCCGAGAGCCAACTGCGCCTGTATCCCAACATCATGGTGGAAGACACGGCGCTGACGCTGAATAAAAAAGTGGGATGGTTGCTGCACGGGCAGGAAGCGATTCTGGTGCCGGATTTCAACACCAAATGTCAGTGTCAGATTTTGGGCGAAGGCGTCGGTTTTTTGCCGGATTACATGGTGCGCGAGGCCCAGGAAAGCGGCCTGCTGGTAACGCGCCAGATTAACAACCCGCGCCAGGATTCGCGCATGCTGTTAGCAACCCAACACGCCGCCACCGGGCAGGTCACGCAGTGGATTAAAAAACAGTTCGCCGCAGGTGGGTTGCTGGCTGAAATTTATGGGGACTTGTTGGTTCGGGGTTAAGCCCCAGCCACGCTTCGCAGTGTACTGACCCCATTCAGTTGGACAGTTAAACACAAGGCTCATCGGTCTGAGTTCGATATTCAATTGGACTCAGACCTTTTAATTTCAGGCTAATTCTTCTGCTGTTGTAGTATTCAATATATTCGGTCACAGCATCTT